>JACPTS010000003.1 GCA_016192685.1 Candidatus Harrisonbacteria bacterium | reverse complement strand
TAAGCCAGCCCAAAATACCGGCAATAAAAAGTAAAAGATATGCCCGGATAATGCTTTTTCGCACTAAAGTTGTTTGCTAAATTTATATCCCTGATACAAAAGAAAGGCGGCTACAGCCACGGCAATCCAGCTCGCCCACATTGGAATTGACACTCCGCCTATAACGGCATTCCAGCCAAATATAATTCTCGCCAGATGTAAAACCAGGATTAGAAAAAACACAGCCCCAACCGTTGAATAAAATGCTTTTATGCTCATGATGTTATTATAACATTAAAGTTATCCACAGCTTATTATTGAAGTAATTGCTTAATTATTTAAACTTATGGTATATTAAATCTATGCTGAATAAAAAACAAATAACTAATATTAAAACCAGTTTAGATATTGATAGCACGGGACTGCCACTTGTCTTTCAAGCGCTTGGGGATCCAGGACGGTTCAATATTTTCAGAATGCTGATAGATAAACACGATGTCTGCGTGACTGATGTTGCCAATGTTTTTGGCATTACGGTTTCAGCCGCATCTCAACAGCTGCGCATCCTGGAACGTCTTAGTCTTGTGCTTAAAGTGCGAATGGGGCAAATGGTTTGCTATGAACTCAATAAAGAAAATTCTGTTGTTAAAAAATTAATACAATTTTTAAGGTCGAATTAATAAAAATTCTTATAAAATATTATGTCCAAAGTTACTATTTATACCACTCCTACCTGCGTTTATTGTAAAATGACCAAAGCTTTTTTCAAAGAACACAATGTTGCTTATGAAGAAAAGAATGTTTCAATTGACGCAGCGGCTCGTGATGAAATGATCGCGAAATCCAATCAAATGGGCGTGCCAGTTACTGATATTGATGGCCAACTTACGGTTGGCTTTGATAAAGAAAGGCTTTCGAAATTACTGCATCTAAAATAATTATAAAAATATGAGCAATAAAACTTTAGTTGGGGGAGCGCTTCTCCTTGTTGCCGGCTTATTAATATTGGGGAGATTTTCCAGCAATAATATTCAATCTAGCGGCACTGCTGCTCAAAATAGCGCGTCAGTTGGCGCTGTTCTTCAAAATAATAATGCCCCGGATTTTTCACTTTCAAAATTAGGCGGCGGCACCATAACCCTTTCCGAATTCAGGGGCAAAAAACCAGTAGTGGTAGATTTTTGGGCGTCTTGGTGCCCGAATTGCCGCCGCGATATGCCAAACCTTAATCGTTTCTATGAGAAATATAAAGATAAGATAGAGGTGATCGGTGTTAACCTTCAAGAATCAGAATCAACTGTGCGAGATTTTATTGCCTCACGGGGTATCAGTTTTCCCGTCGCACTTGACTTCAGCGGTCAGGCATCACGAGCATTCGGCATTCAATACACCAATACTCATTTTCTGATAGATATAAACGGCACTCTTGTCCGTACTATTCCTGGAGACATCCGAGAATCTGATATTTTATCGCTTATTCAATAAATATTATGAATAGTCTCAAGTTTATTACTATTATATTAGGAGTGCTGATAATTGTTGCTTTGGGACTATTAATTTGGCAGTTATATTTTCGTAATGAATTTAATTTGCCTTACGGCGGAGAAACTAAAAAAGAAATTATTCTGATTTCAGAAGAAAATCAGGAGATTAAAAAAGAAATTATGATTACTGATGGCGTAAAACATAGTGTGCCACTGGAAGAAATTTTAAGCGGAGGTCCGCCGAAAGATGGCATCCCTCCAATTGATAATCCGAAATTTATTTCCATTAACGAAGCAAATGATTGGCTCAAAGAGGATGAGCCTGGATTAGCTTTTTCTCGGAATGGCGTCCATCGCTTTTATCCATATCAAATTCTAGTCTGGCATGAAATTGTTAATGATACGGTTGAAGGACAGCGAATTTTAATCTCTTATTGCCCGCTTTGCCTTACTGGTTATGTATTAGATCCTCTGGTAAAAGGCGAAAGAGTGGAGTTTGGAACTTCGGGGAAACTCTGGAAATCCAATTTAGTAATGTATGACCGTAAAACTGAAAGTTTATGGTCCCAGGTTTTGGGTGAAGCGATTGTAGGAGAAATGACCGGCGCAAAATTAAAAGTATTACCGGCAGACCAAATGCTTTATGGGAACTGGAAAAAAGAATTTTCAGCTGGCCAAGTGCTTTCTCGTGATACTGGCGCCACCCGAGTTTATGGATTTAGCCCTTACGGTGATTATTTTTCGGTAACTAATATCGCGCTTTCTCTTGCAAAACCAACTGATACTCGGTTGCCGAATGACGCTTTTGTTTTTGGGATTGTAATTAATGATAAAGCCAAGGCCTATAACGTGAATTCAGTAAAAGAAAAAGGGGTTATAGAAGATATTTTTGAAAATAATAAAATTATTTTGCGATACGAGAAAGATTTAGAGGTTGTTCGGATGTTTAAGAAATTGCCTGATGGCACTGAAGAACGAATTAATCCAATTTCCGGTTTTTGGTTCAGCTGGGCAACAGCGCATCCGGATACTGAATTATTAAAATAATTTATAATTATAAAAGGGTCGAAAAATAAAAAAATAATTAACAAATTATGTTTGAACAATTAATACAATACAACAACATCGGGCTTCTAGTTTTGCGGCTGGCGGTGGCAGTAATTTTTATCTATCACGCTTTGCCAAAGCTGAAAAACGCTAAAGGTATGGCGCAGATGGTGGGAATGCCAGCAGGAATGATTCTCATGTTGGGATCGGTTGAGTTTATCGCTTCGCTTGGGTTGATTTTCGGGTTTTATACCCAACTGGCTGCTTTTCTTTTAGCAATTGTAATGGTAGGAGCAATTGGAATGAAAACTATGAAGTGGGGCGTTCCGTTCGCGGCAATGGATAAAACTGGCTGGGAATTTGATTTGATTCTGCTTGCTGCCAATATCGCTATTTTACTTGGCGGCGGCGGAACAATAGGAATTCAATAGAATTATGGACAATCTAAAAATTAAAATTATTCTAGGCAGTACCAGGCAAAGCCGTTTCAGCGATAAACCGGGAGCGTGGATACTTGCGGAAGCAAGCAAAAAAGAAGAAGTCAGCGCAGAACTGCTTGATTTGCGCGATTATCCAATGCCGTTTTACGACGACTCCGTATCTCCTGCCATGATAAAAGACGGCGCATATTCAAACGAAGTTGTAAAAAAATGGGCGGTGAAAATAAAAGACGCCGATGCGTTTATTATTGTAACGCCGGAATATAACCATGGCATATCTGGAGTTTTGAAAAATGCGCTCGATTCTGTTTATGCCGAGTGGAATAACAAACCCGTTTGCTTTGTCTCTTACGGCAGCGTAGGCGGCGCCCGTTCGGTTGAACAATTGCGTCTTGTCACAATAGAGCTTCAAATGGCGCCTGTCAGAAATGCGGTGCATATTATGGGCGGACCGTGGAATTTGCTTGAGGAAAACGGAAAATTGAAAAGCGGAGCGTTCGACCCGTATCAAAAAAGTGTTGAAGGAATGTTGAATCAGCTTTTGTGGTGGGCGCGCGCATTGAAATCAGCCAGAAAACAATAAAAATATGAAAATTACCATACTTCATAACAAGACATGCAATATTTGGCGAACCACTAAAGGGGTCACTGAAACTATTCTGAAAGAAAATAATCTTTCGGCAGATATTAAGGAAGTTGTAGTGGCTAATGACGCAGAGGCAAAGGAGTACCATTTTGCCGGCTCTCCCCAAGTTTTTGTGGACGGGCAGGATATTGACCCCATGGCTCAAAAAGTTACTAACTACCATGAGTCGGGCTGCAGATTCTATATATGGAAAGACAAGTTGAACGAAGGTCCTCCGAGGGAAATGCTGGAAGAAGCAATTTTAAGGAAAAACAAGCTATGATTTATGATCTTATAATTATAGGTTCTGGCGCGGCCGGGCTTTCCGCCGGCATTTACGCGGGGCGATATCGCACGCGCGCTCTTGTGATCGGAAAAGAATTTGGCGGGGAAACCGCGAAAGCCGGCGCCATTGAGAACTATCCGGGATTTCAATCAGTTGATGGCTATGAACTGATGGATTTAATGAAACAGCAGGCAGCCAAATTAAATGTTGAGATGCTGGATGCGGAAGTTACGAGTGTTACGCGGCAAGGACACTGCTTTTCCGTTATTGCCGATAAGAAAACTTATGAGGCAAACGCCATTATTTTTGCCGTTGGCGCTGAAAGGCGACGTTTAGGTTTGCCAAATGAAAAAGAACTTACTGGCCGGGGCGTTCATTATTGCGTGACCTGCGATGGGCCGGTCTACACCGGCAAAACCATCGCCATGGTCGGCGGCGGTGATGCCTCAGTCAAAGGAGTAAATCTTGCCGCGGAGTATGTAAAAAAGTTATTTCTTATTGTGCGCGGAAAAGAAGTTACTGCCGAGCCGATTAATCTGGAACACCTAAAAAAATTAGGGGATAAAGTGGAAATTATTTTGGAAACAGAAGTAAAAGAGCTTATTGGCAAGAATAAACTGGAGAAACTTATTCTCTCGCGGCCTTATAAAGGATCGGCAGAGCTAATAGTTGACGGTCTTTTTGTGGAAATCGGCGCAATACCCAATGTTGAACTTGCCAAATCTCTTGGCGTGGAGCTTGATGAACGCGGTTACATTAAAACTGACAATATGATGCAAACCAATGTTGACGGCGTATTTGCCGCCGGTGATGCCGTAAATCATTTCGGATTATTCAAACAAGATATTACAGCCGCTGCCATGGGCGCGGTCGCTGCCACTTCGGCGTATAACGACCATAAAGTTCACGGAGAATTATGTTCTATTCATATGCAACCATCGCCACTGGATAAAGAATAAAGGTCGTGTTTACTATAATTAATTACTTAGCAAAATAATATGCAAAATATGAAATCAATGATGGTGCCGATGCTGATTCTTCTTGTTCTCGTTGTCTCTTCAATTTGGTTTGCGTTACAAGGAATCAATATGCACAATCGGGTATCAGTAGAAGAAGCAAAATTCCACGCGCTTCAAAGTTCTTATTTCACTCTTGCAAAAGTGGAACGTGAAGCCGCGCCTACTGGATCAGAACTTAATCAGCGGCTTGTTCAAATCCAAAATTATCCATCCGAGCTTCTGCGATTGAAATTGGTGGGCGTCGGGAAAATTCTTACTGGAATTTTTCTTTCACTGCTGGCAATTGTCTTTCTTTTATTCATGATGCCGATTCGTTTGGCAAAATTGATGAAAGAAAATAAATAAGAAAGGTCGAAAATTAGTAAAATAAATCAATCAATTTAAAAATATGGACCAAAAAAATAACAAAGCAACTTGTACGGCCTGCTCATGCCCATGTGAGGCGCACAAAGAGCACAATCATCCAGTTGAAAATAACAAGTGCGAGCATTGCGGTAATAAGCATGATGACAAAAAGACGTGCGCAACTTGCTAGCCATTTCCTTATCTTAAATCTTATCCGGTCATACGGATAAGATTTGAGGCTGGGATATGTTTTGAATATTAGTTAATAAAATTATGGGGGAATTATCAGTTGATTTAACAAAAGAAGAGAGAAGAGAACAGAAAAGAAAACTTCGCGAGGCGGAGGATCAGAGATTACGCTTGAAGAAGTTGGTTAAAAAAACGGTCTATATATTAGTAGCGATTCTTGTAGTTTTTGGGATTGTGCGGTGGATTACCAATCAATTTCCGAAAGGCCAGGATTATAGCGTTACTTTTCCCGTGTTAGGTAGAGATCATATTTATGATGGCTCTGCCCGTCCTGACTATAATTCAAATCCGCCTACATCTGGTCCGCATTACGCGACCCCCGCCACTGTAAGGTTTTACAGTCAAGAATTATCGGATGAACAATTAGTTCACAATTTAGAGCATGGTCATATTTGGGTATCTTATAAGCCAGACCTCGCGTCAGAAATAATTAAAGTTTTAAGGGGCTTTGCCGGTAGAAATACTATTGTTACCCCCAGGTCGGCAAATGATTTTGACATAGCGCTCGCGGCCTGGGGGCGATTAGATAAATTTAATTTAGTTGGTAATGTCGCTGATAAACAACGTATCCGAGACTTTGTCTTACGTTATCAGAACAGCGGCCCGGAAAAAGTAAATTTACCGCAACACATAAGATAAAAATATGAACACAAAAATAGTTATTTCCATCACTGTTTTTATCCTAATCATAGGAGGATTTTTATTATTGAAACAAAAGGATGTATCAGAGCCAACATCAAGCGCTAATAATTTTTTTGATCTTCAATTGCATGATTACAATGGAAATATTATTTCTCTCGCCGACTTTCGGGGGAAGCCATTAGTAATAAATTCTTGGGCGGCGTGGTGTCCGTTTTGTAAAAAAGAATTGGTTGATTTTGCAACGGCGCAAAAAGAATTTAAAGATCGGGTGGTGATTATTGCCATTGACCGGGCGGAATCGCTGGCGGTTGCCCAAAAATACTCCGATGAGCTTGGAGTAACGAATGATATGGTATTTCTCCTCGATCCAGGCGATTCGTTTTATCAATCCATCGGCGGGTTCTCAATGCCCGAAACCATTTTTGTTGATAAAAATGGAAACATTGTAATTCACAAAAGAGGGCCAATGGAAGTCCAAGAGATAAGAGAAAAAATCCAGCAACTAATCTTTCAATAAAATAATGGTCAAGATTATAAAAAATCAAAACAAGAAATTATATCAATGCGGGGAATGTGGTTTTAAATACGCGGAAAAAGAAATTGCTGAAAGGTGCCAAGTTTGGTGCAAAAAACATAAAAGCTGTAATTTAGAAATTATTAAGTATGCGGAAAAAACCAATGAGAAAAAATAATCCCGTTAAAAAAGCAAAAATAATTAAAAGAGCCTTATCTAAAAGAGTAAAGAAAAGTAATAAAAAGATTAGCCCTATAATTTTAGTTAAATCGGCAGAAAATCCAATCATTGCGCCGAAAACTGAAAATAAATGGGAAGCTTGGCAGACTTTTAATCCAGGCGTTATTTTGTTGAATGGAAAAGTTTACTTTTTGTATCGCGCTATCGGAGAAGATGGCCTATCTCGTTTAGGATATGCGATGTCTGGTGATGGCTTTACTATTGATGAGCGTCTTTCTTATCCGGTGTTTGAACATAAAATTAAAAAGCGTTCCTTTAATATTTATTCTTATTTTTCTGGCGGCAGTTGGGGCGGCGCGGAAGATCCACGCCCAGTTCGGATTAACGAAGAAGATACTTTATATATGACTTATACCGCCTGCGATAACGGCCTCCGAGTCGGTTTAACTTCAATAAAAATCAATGATTTTTTAAATAAAAAATGGTATTGGAAGCCGTCGGTTTTTATTTCTCCGCCCGGCGAAGTCCATAAAAACTGGGTAATTTTCCCGGAAAAGATAAACGGCCAATACGCTATTCTTCATAGTGTTAATCCGGAAATTTTAATAGATTATTTTGACGATTTAAATTTTGAAAATGGTTCCAATATTAAAAGTTTTCATGGCGGCGAGCCCAGGAAAAATTGTTGGGACAAATGGATGCGGGGCGTGGGTTCGGTTCCAATCAAAACCAAATATGGCTGGTTAGTATTTTATCACGCTATGAATGACGATTGGAGTAAATATAAAGTTGGGGCGATGCTCTTGGATCTTAATGATCCAACCAAAATATTGCACCGTTTCCAGCAGCCAATTTTGGAACCTACCGAAGTTTATGAAAATAATGGGTTTAAGGCAGGCGTTGTTTATGCTTCAGGAGCGGTTGTCAAAGATGGAAAACTTCTAATTTATTATGGGGCGGCCGACAGCTATATTTCTGTTGCTTACGCTGATTTTGAAGAATTTTTGGAGGCACTTAGAAAAGACGCCAGGCCAAAATTAAAACAAGGATTATTGCAGAAAAATATATGATCATTAAACGTTCCAGCGAAAATCCAATCTTAAAGCCCACTAATGAGCATTCTTGGGAAGCAGAGGCGGTTTTTAATGGTTGTCCGGTCCAAAAAGAAAAAGAGATTTATCTTTTATATCGCGCCCTTTCTTTGCCTCATTACCATACTTCCGCTCGCACCACGATGATGATTTCTGATATTGGCATTGCCGAGAGCCGTGATGGGGTGCGTTTTGAAAACCGGCGGCGCTTTATTGTTCCGGAATATCCATGGGAAAAATTTGGTTGTGAAGACCCGCGGGTTACAAAACTCGGTAATAAATATTACATTTTTTACACCGCGCTTTCCGAATATCCTTTTAGAGCCGAGGGCATTAAAGTTGGTTTAGCTATCAGCAAAGATTTAAAAACTGTTCAAGAGAAGCACCTAGTTACCCTATTCAATGCCAAGGGCATGGCGCTTTTCCCGGAGAAAATAGGAGGAAAAATGTGGGTAGTATTAACTCTTCATACGGATAAACCGCCGGCAAAAATTTGTCTGGCATCGTTTGAAAAAGAAAGTGATTTGTGGTCGGAAAGTTATTGGCAAAAGTGGTATAAAAATTTTGAGAAATATTCTCTTCCTCTACAACGCCGGCCGGAAGACCATGTTGAGGTTGGTGCACCGCCTATTAAGACAAAACACGGTTGGCTTTTATTGTATTCTTATATTCGCAATTATTATTCTCCTCAAAAGCAATTTGGCGTAGAGGCAGTTCTGCTTGACCTAAAAAATCCCCTCAAAGTGATTGCCAGAACCGACGTCCCAATTTTAGTTCCCGAAGAATATTACGAAAGAATCGGTCTGGTGCCAAATATTGTTTTTCCGTCAGGCGCAATCATTAAAAATGGCTGGATTAACCTTTATTATGGCGCGGCAGATACGACTTGTTGCCTTGCTTTTATTGAATTAGATTCCTTATTAAGTGAGATGTTGGACAAAGATAAAAGAATAGTGAAGCTCCGGCGAGCCAAAGAAAATCCAATTATTATTCCAGAAAAAACCCATTCTTGGGAAAGCAAAGCCACTTTTAATCCCGGAGCAATATATCTTGGCGGTAAAGTTCATTTAGTGTATCGGGCGATGTCAGAAGATAACACCTCGGTTTTTGGCTATGCTTCAAGTCAAGACGGAATTCATATTGATGAACGCTTGCCGCAGCCGATATATGTTCCTCGGGAATCTTTTGAACAAAAACTGGTAGCCGGAGGAAATTCAGGATGCGAGGATCCGCGGCTTACTCAAATAGGCAATAAGATTTATGTTTGCTACGCCGCTTTTGACGGGAAAAATCCTCCGCGCGTAGCTTTAACTTGGATTCGAGTAAAAGATTTTTTGAAAAAGCAATGGAACTGGGCAAAGCCCGTGCTTATTTCTCCGCCGGATATCAGCGATAAAGACGCGTTTGTTTTTCCAGAAAAAGTTGGCGGGAAATATATGATTATCCATCGCATCGGCGATAGCATTGATTTTTCTTTTTCCCCAACCTTGGATTTTAAAGGTGATAGTTGGATTGAAGAATATCGTTGGATTACTCCCAGAAAGGGCTGGTGGGATAGCAAAAAAGTAGGAACTGCCGCGCCAGCCATAAAAACCAAAGATGGCTGGGTTATGCTGTATCATGGGATTTCGGACGACGGTGTTTATCGAGTAGGAGCAGTGCTTTTGGACCTCAAAAACCCAGCTAAAATTATTGGGCGCACTGATAATCCCATTTTTGAACCAGAGGCCCCTTACGAAAAAAATGGACAGATTTCCAATGTTGTTTTTCCCGGCGGCGCAATGCTTTTGGGGAAAACCATTTTTGTATATTATGGAGGCGGCGATACCGTAATCGGCGTGGCCACAATTGAGATTGATGATCTTTTAAAGGTTCTTAAATTTTGCAAGTGCTAATATGACTTTAGAATTTTTAGGTTTTACTTTAGATGTTATTGGAAAAATTATGGTTGCTTACACTGCGATTGCCGTGCATCGCCGCGTTTGGAAAGAACATAAAATAGATAAAGCGGTTTTTGCGGTTATGAAAAATGAACAAGCCATCGGCATTATCGGAATTATTTTAATTGTTATCGGATATATTTTACAAATACCTATAAAACTATGAACCCACAAACACCCCAAACTAAAAATATTCCCACGGTTTTTGTTGTTTTTGGCGCCACTGGCGACCTTATTCAAAAAAAGATCGCGCCGGCCCTTTTCCATTTATTTCAAAAAGGGAAACTGCCAAAACTTTTTAAAGTGGTTGGTTTTTCGCGCAGTTCGCATTCCCATAAAGAATTCCAAAATTTTATTTTTAAAAATCTGACCCAGCATAAAGATATTAGCGTGAAGACCTGCACAGATTTTTGTAATCTCTTTCTTTATCAAAATGGTAATTTTGATAACAAAGGAGATTATCAAAAGTTAAATACCTTTTTGGCCGCTCTTGATAAAAAATGGGGCGTTTGTACTAACAAACTTTTTTATTTAGCGGTTCCACCGAAATTTTATGAAACTATTTTTAAAAATTTGGCTGTTTCCGGCCTTACCCGGCCCTGCAACCAAGAAGAGGGGTGGACCCGAGTGCTGGTAGAAAAACCTTTTGGTAAAGATTTAAAAACCGCGGAAAAATTAGATGGGCTTTTGGGAAAGTGGTTTAAAGAAATCCAGATTTATCGTATTGACCATTATTTGGCTAAAGAAATGGTCCAAAATATTTTAGCCTTTCGGTTTTCTAATAATCTTTTTGAAAAAAACTGGAATAGGGAAACCGTGGAAAAGGTGGAAATACGGCTTTGGGAAAAATTGGGAGTAGAAAATCGAGGAAGCTTTTATGACGGCCTTGGCGCCCTACGGGATGTCGGCCAAAACCATCTTTTGCAAATTTTAGCCTTAATTGCCATGGAACAGCCGGCCAATTTTGAACCTGAAGCCGTGAGAAATAACCGCGCGCAAATTTTGAATACGCTTATAAACCCATCGTTAGAAGAAATAAAAAAAATCACTTTCCGGGCCCAGTACGAAGATTATAAGAAAATTGTTGGCGTTGACCCGAGTTCTAACACCGAAACTTATTTTAAAGTCAAAACATTTTTATCTTCGCCGCGCTGGCAAGGAGTGCCGTTTATTCTGGAAAGCGGTAAAAGGCTTAATGAGATAAAAAAGGAAGTCATTATTACTTTCAAACATCCTTTGCCTTGCCTTTGTCCGCCGGGAATTCAAAAACATTACACGAATAAAATTACGATTGGCATAGAACCTCGAGAAAAAATTGATATCCAATTTTGGTCTAAAAAACCCGGCTTGGAATTCGCTATTGAACCGCGAATTTTAGAGTTTTCTTTACGCGGCCAAGAGAAAAAAACGCAGTATGTTGAAGAATATGAAAAACTCTTGCTTGATGCGATTGCCGGCGATCAAACTCTTTTCGTAACAACCGAAGAGGTGAAGGCCATGTGGCAATATATCAATCCTATTTTAATTGGTTGGCAAAAAAGCCTTGTTCCGCTTCGTTTCTATTCTCCGGATACTGACCAGCCAATTCAGGAATCTCGTTTTATTGATGAATCCCTTCCTGCTATCGGCAAATTTAAAAAAGAAATTGGAATTATTGGATTAGGAAAAATGGGCGGCAATATAGCGCGCCGGCTAATGGAAAAAGGATGGCAGGCATACGGCTACAACCAAACTTCCGAAGCAACTAAAAACCTGGCGTCTGATGGCCTCCGGGGAACTTATTCTTTAAGAGATTTGGTGAAACAGCTTTCGCGGCCCCGTCTTTTATGGCTCATGGTGCCGGCGGGAAAACCGGTTGACGAAGTTCTCTTCGGTAAAGACGGCTTGATGAATTGGTTAGAAAAAGATGATGTGATTATTGACGGCGGGAATTCTTTTTACAAAGATTCAATTGTGAGGTTCAAAAAATTAAAAAGGAAGGGGATTCATTTTATTGATGTCGGCGTTTCTGGCGGACCCGAAGGGGCGCGTCACGGAGCTTCGCTTATGATTGGCGGTAAAAAAGAGCTATTTCAAAAACTAGAGCCGCTTTTTTATGACATAGCTAAAAATCAAAGCTATCAATTTTTTGAAGGTGCGGGCGTTGGGCACTTTGTTAAAATGGTGCATAATGGGATTGAATACGGCATGATGCAGGCAATTGCGGAAGGTTTTGCTATCTTAAAGAAAGCAAAATATAAATTAAATCTTAACCGGGTTGCCGATGTGTATAATCACGGCAGTGTTATTGAATCAAGATTAATCGGCTGGCTTAAAAATGCCTTTGATCTTTATGGCAACGATTTGAAAAAGATGTCGGGTGCCGTCGGTCGAACTGGCGAAGGAGCGTGGACTGTTACAACGGCTAAGGAAATGAAGATAAAAGTAAAAGTAATTGAGGAGGCTCTCAAATTCAGAATTGCATCGGAAAAGAATCCCGCTTATACCGGCAAAATTTTAACCGCGCTTAGAAACCAATTTGGCGGACACAACATATGAATACTGACCACTCAAAAATTAAAGAAATTGATTTTAACTACATTACTGACGGAATTTATATCGGCACTAATCAGTGTTGCCAAACTCATTTTGAAGAAAAGCTCGTTAAAGAAGGAATCACCGCGGATATTTCTTTGGAAGAAGAAAGGGTTGACGCTCCTTTTGGAGTTAAATTTTATTTGTGGCTGCCGGTAAAAGATCAGACTTCGCCCACCCCCGATCAGTTAGAGTTTGGCGTGTCAGCTCTTGAAAAGTTGGTGGCAATGAAAAAAAAGATATATGTACATTGCAAAAATGGCCATGGTCGGGCTCCCACGCTGGTTGCGGCGTATCTCATCCGCAAGGGGAAAAGCCCCGAAGAAGCCGAGGCATTTATAAAATCCAAACGCCTCTCAATACATCTTCAAGATGTGCAACTCGCTGCCCTGCGTGATTTTAATCGTAATCATTCATAACTATGGATATTTCACTTATCATTCCTGCCTTTATCGCCGGCGTCCTCACTTTTCTCGCGCCCTGCACACTTCCTTTAGTGCCTGGATATTTAGGATTTATCAGCGGAGCATCTTTGGAAGATCTTAAGAACCCGGAGAAAGCAAAGAGGGCTCGCTGGAAAATTTTCCTAAATGGATTTTTCTTTATGGCTGGCTTTAGCGCGGTTTTTATTATTCTGGGAACACTGGTAGGATTTATTGGCGCGACTTTTCTCGCTCCATATAGATTATGGCTCGTAAGAATCGGGGGAATTTTTGTGATTATCTTCGGGTTTTTTATGCTGAATATAGTAAAAATCCCGTTTCTTATGGGCGAAAAGCAATTTAAAGCGGTAGGACTCTTTAAACAAGGAAAGCCTATAAATTCTTTCATCCTTGGCTCTGCTTTTGCGTTTGGATGGACGCCCTGCGTCGGGCCGATCCTTGGTTCAATTCTGCTTTTAGCGTCCACTGCTTCCTCGGCGTTGCAAGGAGCTTTATTGCTTACAATTTTTTCCGCGGGACTGGCAGTGCCTTTTTTGTTGATTGCCGTTGGAATTGGATCTGCTTCCCGTTATATTAAAAATATTTCCAAGTATCTTAATATCATCTCAATCATTGGTGGCCTATTCCTAATCTTCCTTGGTGTTCTGCTTCTTACTAATAAACTCGGGATCTGGATTGCTTACTTATATCGCATTTTCAATTTTATCAATTATGATAAGCTGTTGGATTATTTATAAATTAAAATTGAAATCATATGAAATTTGCCGCACTCTTTTTTATCATAGCGTTTGTCGTGGGCGTGTTTGCAACTCTTAATAAAAAAGGAATTTTAGTGACAAAAGAAACTTCATCGCCCAAACCACAAAACCTATTGATTCAAACTGTTAAGCTGCCTATTGAAGAGCGGGCGCCTTCATTGCGCGGCATTTCCAGCTGGATTAATTCGGGTCCATTAAGTGATGTTGATTTGCGCGGGAAAGTAGTGCTTGTTGATTTTTGGACGTATAGCTGCATAAATTGCATCCGCACTATTCCGCATCTTCAGAGCTGGTATAAAAAGTACAAAGATAACGGTTTTATTCTTCTTGGGGTACATTCGCCGGAATTTGATTTTGAGAAAAAGATAGAAAATGTGGAGGCGGCGATAAAAAAATACAGCATTGTTTATCCAGTCGCGCTGGACAGCGAACATGAAACTTGGAATGCTTTTGGAAATCAGTATTGGCCGGCGCATTATCTGATTGATGTTAATGGCAATATTCGCTATCGGAACTTTGGCGAGGGACATTATGCTGAAACTGAGGCGGCAATCCAGAATCTTTTGCGCGAAGCAAGGCTTTTGACGCTTGATAAGATAACGGAAATAAAAGAACCGCCGCCTGATACTGATTTTCGTAGCATCGGGACGCCGGAAATTTATTTAGGATATTTACGGATTAATAATATTGGGAACAAAGATGCGAATGTGCGCCCTGGTGAGCCTCATATATTTACCGAACCTGCGGAGATTGAACAAAATCGTTTCTATTTCATAGGCAGCTGGACTATTGGTCCGGAGTCATCAGAATTAACAGGGGAGAACGGGAAAATCATATTGCGGTATAAAGCCAATAAAGTAAATATTGTTGCCGAGGCAAGAGAAAATTCAGAAATACCCATTAAAATTTTTCTCGATGGAAAACTGATTCCAGAGACAGTGCTTGTCTCTTCTCCGCGGCTTTATAATCTTATAGACACAGTCGGAGACGCTAATTGGCATACGCTTGAAATCCGCATTCCGCATCCCGGCTTTAGGATATTCACTTTTACTTTTGGATAACGATGTTATTGTTGAGTACCTTAGAAAATTATTAAACATCTGGAAATAAAATCCACGAAATAGAACTGACGCAAGGTGGTCCTTCGATACTCGCTGACTGGTGCTGTGTTCTCCGGTCTGAACCCGGGGTTTTAGAGGGAATTTTGGCGTCTTTAGTGGCTGTCTCACGACGGGTCTCGGTCGGGGCTATTTTGAAATCAAAATAAGATAAATGTAGTGTACCTAAAATGCTTGACAGAGCATTAGGAATATGATATATTAATTTTAAGCTGAAAAGCTTAATAAGGTAACTTGAAAATCTAAACAAGGAGGGTGTCATGGAAAAGACCTTGTTGATCATACCGCTCAGTTACGGGTATATCCATTCCCGTGACGCTCTTCCAGTAGTGGAAGAAAGAACGCTTGAATCAGCAGCAAGGCATTACTTGGAATATTCATCTAGAGAGCGGAGGATTGTGATGAGCTACACGGTAGGATGTCCAAAAGAAATGCCCAAGAAGATTGGATATCTTCTGAGGCTAGGCGTACAAAGAGAACACATTCTCATTTCGTCTATTCCTTTGAAAAACGTAATCACCGAGGGAGAGGCGATTAGGGACGTGGTCATTGTTGCCAAATTAACTGCTGGCATCATTATTCTTATAGCGCAAGAAGATTGCGTGACAAGGGCGCAGTATATTTTCTCTAAGTTGTTTCCAGAGGCAGTAATTCTGGTGGAGAAAATTGTTGGCGGATTTGAAAGGGATATCCCATACAGATTCATGCGAAATCAATTCATACACAAGATCTTAAACCTCGTTTGCTACTGGGGTATAAGAATTCTTGGTCTTGAACGCATGAAAAAATATGGTCATCCTGAACACAAAAATAAGTAACGGGGGTTAGCTCATGCAGCCCCCGTTTTGTTTTTCTATAAAATATCCCGATCTAGAACCGACCCGTCGGAGTCTCTCGAACTAGAGCTAGTGGCTGCCGGGTTTGGATTCGAACCAAAATGACATGATTCAGAGTCATGTATCCTACCATTAGATGACCCGGCAATATTATATATTTTAGCTTAAATTATGGTATAATTCAATCTAAACATGTTACAAAAATTATTAAAACTTTTAGATAAAATTTGGCCGGCGGAGATTGTTTACGCCCATTGCGATGTGCCGTGCGGGATTTATGAAACTGATACGATGCTGACTGCAGTCGCCACGATTGAAAAAATGGTTCAGAAATTAGAAGTGTTGGAAAAACCAGCTGCTAGCGTCCCAAAAGGGGAGTGGTTGGCTTATAAGAATTCACTTACGAGAATGATTATAGAAAAAGAAGAGCAGGGGGAAATCTGTAAAAAAGAATTATTAATTCTTTGGACAGATTATTTCAAGCCGGAGCATTTGGAAATTTTCCCGAATCTCCATGAAATTTTCTGGAAAGCGGCAAAATTAGTATCCAAAAATAAGCAAAATATTGATATGACGGCAGTGGGAGAATTAAAAGCGGCAACTCAAGAGATTGACCGGATATTTAAAGCCACTAAAAAGTAATGATCAGGCGATTTAAGATAGCAGGAGATAGTATGCTACCGGCTTTAAAAGACAGCCAATATGTTATTGCCGAGAAATTCAGCCAATTATTTTTCAATTTTCGGATCGGAGATGTGGCGATTATTAAATTAGCCGGCGGTAAGAAAATTGTAAAGAGGATTACCGCCAAAATAGGGGATAATTATTTTGTAGAGGGAGATAATAAGGCTTACAGCGCTGATAGCCGGCATTTCGGATTTATCCCCAGAAGTGATATTCTTAGCCGCGTAATTTTGCTATAATTAATTTATGCTTCCAAGAAGATTAGCGGATATCAGTAATTCCGGCGGATGGCGGGAATCCCAGCCACCAATGCCCAAAAAAGAATCTATTTTTATCCAACTGAAAAATTTTTTATTGGAACGCTTTCCGAGTGGCTGGAAAGGGTGGCTGGTTTTGCTGGCAATTTTATTCTTAGCTTGGAAATTGGCCATTTCTTTGGGATGGCTTCCGTCGCTTACTTTTCCGGCTGTTGATAGAAATAAATGGCAAGCGGTGTTTTTGGCCAACGGCCAAGTTTATTTCGGCCGCCTTAGAGAAGTAAATCGCGAATATGTTTTACTTAAGGATACCTATTACCTGAGAGTTAACCAGCAGCTTCAGCCTTCTCAACAGCAGCAACAGCAGATTAATCTGGTTAAGTTGGGAAATGAAATTCATGGCCCGGAGGATACGATGTATATTCCTAAAAGCCAGATTAATTTCTGGGAGAATATGAGAGATGATTCTTCGGTAACACAGCTTATTAAACAACTGATGGGGCCTAACCAGCCAAAATGACTTTAACATGACTTTAGCAGGGAAGCGGGCAAAAGCCCGCTTTTTTAGCATTAACTATATGTCGCACAATCATTCTTTTGCGACACTTTCTTAAAGCTTCCCGACAATAATCTTCACCGCTTCTAAAAGAAAATTAAGCCACAAAATAAGCAAACGGCCCAAAGGGGCTAAGGCCGTTTGTAAATTAGCCCCGATATTATTGCTTATCCAGATATTAAGGTTATTAGCTATTAAAGTAAGCGATTGAAACATCCGGATTACATCGGCGCCGGATTGCGGCAAATAAGCAGCCATTTTTGAGGCTGTTTCGTTAAATAGGTCAAATAGCTTTAAAATAAGGTCCAGCATAATTTTATTATACTAATTATACTATAAGTACTGGAGCGGATCTAAATCGCCGCCAAATGGCATAATCGGGCCGCAATTGACTTTGCTGGATTTGAGAATAAAAGTTTGGCTTGCGTAGACGGTGAAATGGAGATGCGGGCCGGTAGCATAGCCGGTTTGGCCGACATAGCCGATTAAGTCTCCTTGGTTCACATAATCGCCTTTTTTTACCGACTGAAGAGATAAATGGGCATATAAAGTAGTGAGATTATTTTCATGTTCAATAATGATAAATTTGCCGTAAGCGCCTTTATAGCAATACCGGTCTTGATTCCAGACTTCCGCCACCCTGCCTTTTCCCGCGGCAAAAATTGGCGTTCCAATGGGAGCTCCGATGTCTATGCCATTGTGCGCTCTTCCTCCATAAAGCGGCGAAGGAATTCCCCATTTTTGGGTTAAACGGCCGGTTCCGCCCTGATTTTTCATAGTTATCGGCCAAGAAAGCACGCCGGGCCTTGGAATTGGCAAAAGAGCCGGGTCTATTTTTAAACGCAGCTCGGCTTCTATTTTTTCCACTTCCGCCGATACTTCCGCCTGAAGTTTTTTCAGCTCTTTTAGTTGGTCGGCATACAATTTTTCTTGGTTTTTAGTCCGAGTAAGCAGATTTTGGCGTTCATTTTTTTCCGAACCGGCGATTAATTGCCGGTTTTTTAAATTTTTATTTTCTGAAATAACCCCAGTTTGTTTTTTGGCAGTTAAACCAAGCTGGTCGGATAAATTTTTATCAAGAAAACTAAGTTTATTGACGCCGGCACTAAGGCCGACATTTAAATTTAAAAGATTTTCTAATTCGGCCAGGCTTTCCGCCAGACTGCTATTTTTAAGTAAAACCGTCAGAGTATTTTCGCTGTCTCTCCGTTGGATGGATTTTAAAATTTGAGCAATGCCGTTTTTTTGGGCGCTGATTTTAGTTCGGGTTTCCGTAACATCGTATTTTAGAGATTCAATTTCCAGGTTTAATCTCTCAATAGTAATTTCACCGGCTTTGATGTTGAGGTTTAATTGGCTTAGCTGCCGCTCTTTTTGCTTAATTTCTTTTTGCAAAGTCAGGCTTTTGCCTTCGGTTTCTTCCAGCTCTTTTTCGGTTTGAAGGATTTTTTGGTTTATTTCCTGCAGGGCCTGGGTTTTTTCTTGAATAGTGTTTTTAAGATTTTGAGGAATTTCCGCCGCCAGTGAAAAAAGCGGAAGAAGAAAAAACGCTATTAGATAGGCCCCATAAGACTTATAAGCTCTATAGGTCCTATAGGACTTATTATTCATAATTTAGTTTATAATTTTTCAATAGCAATATTTATTCTTCTTAACGATTCTTCTTTTCCCAATACTTCCATCAGCTCAAATGGCCCGGGTGATTTATCTTTTCCGGATAAGGCTACTCGCAGAGGCCACAGGAACTCTCCCCTTCCTTGGTTGTCCGCTAGGGGCATAAGTTGGTTTTCCAGATTTTTTTGATTAAATTCGTGGACGAGAATGGTTCTGGTTACTTCTTGCGCCAGCCGCAAGGCTTCTTTAGTTGTTTCTTTATGAGTATTTTTCCAAGATAATAAATTGCTGTCATAATCCGGTAAGGTTAAAGATTCCTGCAAAGAAAGAAAATCTTCCAGTTTTGACATTCTCAATTTTCCTATTTTTAATAATTTTAGAGCCGCCTCGTTTTGAATACTGATTTTTTTATCGTAAAGCTCTTTTATTTTTTGCCACAGTTCGGATTCGGATTTTTCCTTTAAATATTGGCTGTTCAGCCAGTTGAGTTTTTGGATGTCAAAAACCGCCCCGGCCTTTTGGATTCTTTCCAGGCTGAATTTTCGGATAATTTCCGACGCCGCCATTTTTTCCTGGTCATCGGCCGGATGCCAGCCAAGCAAAGCAATAAAATTTACTAAAGTTTCCGGCAAATAACCTCGCTCTTTATATTCTTGGATGGAAGTAGCCGAATAGCGTTTGGACATTTTGCTCCGGTCCGGGTCTAAAATCAGCGGCAGATGGGCGTATTTTGGCTCCGGAAAGTTTAGGGCTCGCTGGAGCAAAATCTGTTTGGGCGTATTGGCAATGTGGTCTTCGCCGCGGATTACGTGGCTGATTTTCATTTCGTAATCGTCAATAACAACCGCGAAGTTATAAAGAGGGGTTTGTAAGTTTTTGGCGATAGCCAAATCCCCGATTAAGCTGCTGTCAAAAATAATCGGGCCGCGAATCAAATCCAGAAATTGGATTTTCTCCGCCGGCGGAATTTTAAAACGGATAATTTCTCCCTGTTCCGGAGCAATTTTAAAATTTCGGCATCTGCCGCTGTATTTTGGCGCCTCCCCTTTCTTTATTTGAAGCTGCCGCTCTTTTTCCAAAGTTTCCTTGGTGCAGGCGCAATAGTAAGCCTGGTTTTCGCTTAGGAGGTTTTGAAGATATTTTTCATAAATGGCTAATCGTTCCGATTGCCGATGGGGTCCTTCATCCCAATCCAATCCCAGCCACCTCAAGCCATCTATAATGTCTTTTTCGTATTTTTTATCGGATCTTTCCAGGTCAGTGTCTTCTATTCTTAAAATAAATTTGCCGCCGTGTTTTTTGGCAAAAAGCCAGTTAAAAAGAGCGGTTCGGGCCGTCCCAATATGCAAATAGCCGGTCGGCGATGGCGCGATTCTGACCCGAATAGGTCCTATAGGACTTATAGGACTTATTAATTTGATTAATTTACTAAACATAAGTAAGGAGATATTTTGCTATAACAGAGGCGGCATCAGGACGATAAAAACTTTTTGCCGCGTCACTCATTTTTTTAAGCAATTCCGGGTTGGCAATCAGCTTTTGCAATTCTTCCGCCACTAAATTACCTAACAAGTTTTCTTCTTGAATGACAATGGCTGCTCCAGTTTCCGCGTATAGCCGGGCATTTTCTTTTTGGTGGCCGTTGGCGGATTCCGGAAGAGGCACCAGCATTGCCGGCCGGCCAAAAGCGGCTAATTCAAAAATAGAACCAGCGCCTGCCCGAGAAACAACTAGATCTGCCGAAATTAGCGCATCGCCGAGATCTTTATCAAAAAATGGGCGGAAAATATAGCGATTTTTTTCTACTTCACTCCAATCTTTAGTTGTAAATTCAAATTCTTTTTTATAGCTGTCATAATTCCCTTCTCCCGCCTGGTGCAATATCTGAAAATTCTGGGTTAGTATTTCTAAATTTTCTAAAATAAAATTATTTAGTTTTTCCGCGCCTTGCGAACCGCCCAAAACTAAAATTACCGGCTCATTGGGATTTAATCCGAATCCTTTGCGGGCCTGCGCTTGTTCATTCTCTCCGTCTAGCTTTAAAGAAGCTAAATTAGCGAAAAGCGATTCTCGCACCGGATTGCCGACCACTTCAATATTTTTATTTTTGAAATAAGGAATGGCGGAAGCAAAAGCAACGAATATTTTTTTTGAAAAGCTGGCCGAGATTTTATTGGTAAGGCCCGGCAAGCTGTCTGATTCGTGGATAATCACCGGAATGCGGTAAAACCGGCTGACTAAAATTGCGGCCAATGCTCCCGGCCCTCCCTTGGAAAAAGTTACTTCCGGCATAAACCAAAAGATTTTCCAAAGCAATCGCGGAAAGCTTAAAAGAAATTTAACCATATCCAACAAATTCAGCAAAGACCAGTAACGGCGCCATTTTCCGCTTAGAATCGGCACAAATTCTATGTCATTTTCCACGATTTCCCGGGCATATTTTCTCGCCGAGCCAAAATAACGGAGGTCTGGAGAAACCTCGAAATTGTCAGCTTGCTTCCGCAGCTCATTGGCAACGGCAATCAGGGGGAAAATATGACCCCCCGTCCCCCCGCCAGTTAGTAAGATTCGCAATTTTTTCATAATTTTTTAAGTATATTTGGAGATATTTACCATTATACCCGAAATAGTCATAAAAATTGCCAAGGCTGTGCCGCCGTAACTGATAAACGGCAAAGGTACGCCGGTTAAGGGAATCAGGCCGGAAATGGCGCCAATATGCATAAAAGCCTGGATGGCGATTAAAGAACCGAACCCAATCAGCAACAATTGGCCGAATTCATCTGAGATTTTTCTGGAAAGCAGAAAGCTTCTGATGACTACCGTTGCCAAAACCAGAATTAAAATTACCGAGCCGATAAATCCCAGCTCTTCGGCAATGACGGCAAAAATAGAATCATCTATCGGCTGGGGCAAATAATGGATTTTGGTTGTTGATTTCCCATAGCCAACGCCGGTAAGCCCGCCGGAACCAATGGCGATTAAAGCCTGATTCAGCTGATAAGATGTTGTTCTCAAGTTTTCGGTTGGATTAAAGAAGGTTTTAATTCTAGTCCAGCGGTAAGGCGTTAAATAAGATATGAGTAAGAAAAGCGCCAGCCCCAATAAAATGGCATAAATTATATAGGATATCTTTGCCCCGCTTTTAAAATAAATAATTAAAGCGGTAGCTGATAAAATTGCTGTCGTGCTGGTGGATGGCTGTAAGATTAATAAGAAGCCGATAAAGCCGGTAATGATTAGAAATGGCACAAAGCCGCTAAAAAAATTTTTCTGCCGGTAAGATTTATTTCCGAGCCAAGAAGCTAAATAGATAATAAAAGGTATTTTCAGCGCCTCAGAAGGCTGAAAGGTTATTGGCCCGATTTTAATCCAACGGCTGGCATTGCCGGAAGTTACCCCCATAGGAGTAAAAACCAGAATCAGCATTACCAAAGCGGCCATTAAGAGAAGAATGGCAAGATTTTGATAATGGCGATAATAAAATTTAGATGTAAGCCAAAACCCAATCAGGCCGACCAGAAAACCGTAAAGGAGCTGGTGTTTAAGATAAAAATAACTGTCGTTGAATTTAAGCTGGCCTAAATCTGAAGAAGCGCTGGTCAGCATGATGAGCCCGAAAATGACCAAAAAAAAAGTTCCAAAAACAATCAGATAGTCAGGGGCATGGCCGTTTATCCTATGAGAAAAAAGTCGCATGGAAATATTTAAATAGGCACTCCAGCCGATTCTCCGGTCAGTTTGCCGTCTTGAATTGTCAACCGGCCATTGACTATTACATTAACAATCTGATTTTCTTTCAGCATGACTAAATCAGCAAACCAGCCTTCTGCCAAAGCGCCTCTTTTTTGCAGGCCAAAAATTTTTGCCGGTACCAGAGTAATTTTTTTAATCGCTTCTTCCAGCGGCACATTTTTAGAAGCGGCGATTTCCAAAAATTTCGGGAAGGTTTGAGTGGATTTTTCCGGTTTTAAGGCAAAACCGGCGGCCGGCAAACTGGCGCTGTTGGACCCGATTAACGACCTGGGGTTTAAAACTGCCTCGGTTGCCATTGCCGAATTGATGTTGGGATAGAAAATCAAGGCCTTCATCCGCGTAATTTCCATCAATACTAAAAGGCCATCGGCAGGGCTTAATTCCCTGGTTTCGGAAAATTCTTTCAGGGTTTTACCGATAAGGTAATTATTATCTTGGGCTTCGCCGATAACCATGCTTTCAAAATTAATATTGGCTTGGTTTAAGTCCTGAATAATTTGGCGGCGCTGGTTTGGCTCGGAAATATTTTCCAGCATCAGTTCCAGATTGCCATTTTGGGCCCAGCCCGGCAAAAGCGTATAAATCGGAAGAATACTGGCGGCAAATGGATTAACCTGAAAATAAATATTACTGGCCCCTAAATTTTTTTGAATCAGCTGAAGCGCCTCCTGAAATTGATTTTCAAAACCAATAATCGGCCGGAAATGGCTGATAATCGTTGTTGTGCCGGTTTCGGCGGCAATTTTAATTGTTTCTTGAACTGATTCAATTAAATCCTCTTTTTCATTTCTAAGGTGCGTGCCGTAAATTCCCTTTCCGTTTATGGCGGCGAGTAAATTTTTGATTTCTGAATAAGAAACATGGCGCGAATGGGAATAACTTAACCCGGTGGAAAAGCCAAGCGCCCCTTCTTGAAGCGCCTGTTTAAGAGCGGCTTGGAACAATTCCAATTCCGATTGGGTCAGATCCCGGATTTCTTCACCGATTAAATCTCGGCGAATGGTGGAATGCCCCGCTAAGGTTCCGAAATTAACGCCGATTTTCAGGCGCCGTAAGGTATTTTTCAGTTCTTTCAGAGACAGCCAATCAATGTTGATTTGATTAGGATTTCCCCATTTGCGGATGGATTTTAAAGAGCCGTATAAGAGCGGCGCCAGCGAAGAACCGCAGTGGCCGCCGATAATCGTGGTTACCCCCTGTAGCAGGAAATCCGGCTGTAAGGGGTTGGTAAAAAGCGTTAAATAATGGTCAGAGGTGGCATAAGGGTCTATAAAGCCCGGCGTTGCTGTCAATCCCAAGCCGTCAATTACTGTTTCCGCCCGCTGGTTCGGAAAAGTTCCGATCGCGGAAATTTTGTCGTCTTTTATTAAAATATCGCCTTTAAAAGGCGGTTTGCCGGTACCGTCAATAATTTGGGCGTTTTTAATGAGAATCATGAATTAATATTAACCTCTTTGCATTCCATAAGTATTGCGAGACAACTCTTTAATTTCATTTTTTAAATTAGTGTCTCCTCTTGGCGATGGCAGGGTCTGGATATTAAACGGTTTGGCAGTTTCGCCATTAATCAGCAGTTTTACATAAGCATTGAAGTTATCAATATTAATCAAATCATTTTTTGTAAATATCGGCTCAAATTGTTTTATTAATTCTTCCGCGTCTTTGGCGCCAACCCGAAAAACTATCAGTGAGCCGACATTGCCAAAAACCGCATCCCGGGTTTTGTCCTGAAGCTGGGCGATAAATTGGTGGGCCATTACCAGATTTAGGCGGTATTTTCTTGCCTCCGATAAAATAATGGAAATGGAATCCGTGGTAAAGTTTTGAAATTCATCAATGTAAAGATTAAAATCCCGGCGTTCCTCTTGCGGCAGATCTACCCGGGAAAGCGCCGCCATTAAAAGTTTTCCGACAATAATCATTCCTAAAAGTCCGGCATTAATATCCCCTATCCGCCCCTTGGATAAATTCACTAATAAGATTTTTCCGTTATCCATCACCTCCCGGAAACGAAAAGCGGATTTTGGCTGGCCGATGATTGGCCGCAGATAATCATTGGCAATAAAATTATTGAATTTGGAAGTGATATAGGGGGTCATATTTTGAAGCGAAGCTTCCCCGCCAACCAGCATCGCTTCTTTTTCCCAAAAATTTTTGATTACCGGATTTTGGCAGCGAGCCAATTTTTTCTCCCGATATTCCGCATCAGTGAAAATCCTCGGCACATCCATTAAGGTCGCCGGTTCATTGGGGGCATCTTCCATTAAAAGCAGCAGGGCATTCCGCATATATTGCTCAAATATCGGGCCCATGGTTTCTTGGGCGAAAAGTTTATTAAAAATGCCCTGCATTTCGTTGACGATAAAAGTTTTTTCTTCCGGCCTGGAAAAATCATACTCCAGCATATTCAATCCTAACGGCCGGACTAAATCTCCAGGGTCAAAAACAATGACATCTTCCGCGCGATTTTCCGGAATCAGACCTAAAATAGCTTCAATCAAATCGCCATGCGGGTCAATGACGGTAACGCCCTTTCCTTGCTGGATATCATTAAGCGCCATATTAATCATTAAATTGGATTTTCCGGTTCCGGTCTGGCCAACAAGATAAATATGCCGGCGCCGGTCTTCATCGGTAATGAAAACCGGCCTCCGCTCTCCGCGAAAAGCGCTTTCCCCTATTAATGTGCCTTCTTTCGGAAGAATGGTCGGCGGAGCGGCTTCGCGCGCTTTGAGCCATTTAATTTTTGGAGTTTCGGTAGCGGAAGTCGGCAGATGAATTAAGCTTGCTAATTCGTCGGTTCCGAGCACCACTCTTTCTTTATCGTCAAATTTTCTGAAAATATATTTCGCCAAAAATTCTTTTTGGTTTTTTGGTTTAATAATCCGGATGCCGTTTCTAAGCGGCGCTTCAAATTGTTCAAAGGAACCAGCCAGGGCATTGAGTAATTCATCGGCTTTTGGTTGGCTGGGAGCGGAAACAACCAGCCGGACATTAACCGAAAAAATTTGTTTGGCCAATTTCTTTTCTATGGCTTTAATAGTTTCTTCATCTAAAATTGGTTTAGCGGCAGTTTCTTCTTCCGGTTTTTTACCTTTTAGGGCCTTTTGAATATCTTTTAAAGTAATCATTTTACTGGCCCGCAATACTTCTTCAAGCTTGGCTCCTTTTTTGAGCTGATAGACAAAATTGACAGCGGCTTTTTTAAAAGATTGCGGCGCCGGCTTTACTAAAACCTGAATAGAGACACCCTCGCCGATCTCTTGAATTTTAGACAGGGTGCTTAAAATCGGCAGAAAAGTATCAAGGTTCGCTTCTTCATAGGTACGAATTGGCAGGACATAAGTTTCTTTTTGTTTTAGATATACTCCTTGGCTGACGCCTTGGTGGTTGAAAATATTATAGTCCTCTACTTCTTGGACACTGGCATCATTCCAAAGCCCCTGAATTTGCCGCATGGCGAATTGGATGGAATCTTTCGGAACGGAAAGATAAAAATGAATTTCTTCCCCGATATTGTGGACCGCCGCTTCCAAAGCAAAAGGAATTTTTAAATTGCTGAGCTCGTTTAATAGCTGGCCAGTCAGATTGATTTCTTTCAGCGGTTCGTTTTCTTTAGTCTCTTTTTCTAGTTTTTGCGGCAATTTTACTAAAAGCACCCGCAGTTTTAAAGTTTCCAAAAAATATTTCCTTTGGATTATTTTAATGACCCAAAAAAACGCCGTGCCGGCTAAAGCGATTCCGATTACAATATAGCTTAGTAATAAAATATTCATTTCATTTTATTAAAAGAGTTTTCTAGCTTTTAATTCCTCATAAACTTTGGCGGTTAAAGAATCATGCAGGGCATCTAAAATAAAAGGGCCGTATTTTTTAGCCTCGGCAACGGAAGCGGCAATGCCCTTATGAAAAGCCAGGTCTACTAATTCTTCCACCTTTAATTGAATTTCCGGCGATTCTTTTTGGAGATAGGCCGGTAAAATCAGTGAAGGTTGGGCAGGCGGCGGAGAAGCCGGTTGGGCTTGGATTTGGGCGCCGATTACTGACCGTACTATTTCTTTATCTGCTATTTTCGGCTGTCCGGATTTTTCTTTATGCTCCCGGATTTCTATCGTGAGTCTTTGGATATCCTTTTCCAGAGCAGAGTGCTCAAATTTTGGATTCATATTTGGTTCCATAGAAATGTTATTATTTAAGTAAATGTTTAAAAAACTTTGGTTATTAGTTATTATCCTAATTATAGCTTCCTTTCTGCGGCTTCACAATTTCACTGAATTACCGCCGGGGCTTTATCCGGATGAAGCGATGAACGGCAATAACGCGGTTGAGGCATGGGAAAATCGGGATTGGAAAGTTTTTTATCCGGAAAACCATGGTAGGGAAGGCTTATTTATCAATATTCAAAGTTTGTTTATAGCGGCTTTTGGCAACGAACCTTGGGTTTTAAGGCTCCCGAGCGCCATTTTCGGCATTTTAACGGTTTGGGGGTTATATCTTTTTACTAAAGAACTCTTTGCGGATAAAAAAATGGCGCTTTTAGCGTCATTTTTGCTTGCTACGAGTTTTTGGCACATTAATTTTTCCCGCATCGGTTTTCGGGCCATCATGGCGCCGTTTTTCCTGATTTGGGCGTTATATTTTCTATTACTCTCATATAAATCTTATAAGTCCTATTGGTCTTATTTTTTGTCAATTCTGGCAGGATTAACCTATGGTCTCGGATTTCATTCTTATATCGCCTATCGCGTCACCCCCCTGCTTATAATTTTTATTGTTTATTTCTATTTTAAAAACTATTCTAATGTTCTTAAGAATATTAGAATAGTTTTTTTGTTTTTTGCGATTGCTGCTATTGTTACTATTGCGCCGTTTGGAATTTATTTTTATAACCACCCTCAAGATTTTCTTGGACGTACTTCCAGCATTTCTATTTTTAATTCCGAAACTCCGGTTCGTGATCTTGGTCTTAATATTTTAAAAACCACAGGGATGTTCAATGTATTCGGCGATTTTAACTGGCGTCATAATGTTGCCGGCCGCCCCCTGCTTTTCTGGCCGGTCGGAATTTTCTTTTTAGTCGGAATTATTTCAGGCGCTAAATCAATATTAAGGAAGTCTGACCTCCCAAATATTGAAAATAATAATTCTAGGAGGTCGGACTTCCCAAAATTACCATTTGTAATTTTATTCATCTGGCTTTTCATCGCTTTAATT
Organism: Candidatus Harrisonbacteria bacterium; assembly: GCA_016192685.1. Classification (GTDB taxonomy): domain Bacteria; phylum Patescibacteriota; class Minisyncoccia; order UBA6257; family 02-FULL-45-10c; genus JACPTS01. Next base: position 63,918 of record JACPTS010000003.1, on the reverse strand, counting down.
CCGGTGGTAGTTTCTAACGAAGGCCTGCCGCATGCGCTTCGTTCTCTGCTTGCGGTGCCGCCAGTTTTTATTTTAGCCGCAATTGGAGGTCTAAAAATTTACGAATTTCTAAAACCAAAATTAAGTAGTTGCTTGTTGTCAGTTGTTGTCTATGTATTTTGTAGTTTGTTGCTGTTTGAATCTTACGTAACTTATTTCATCACTTGGGGCCAGAATTCTAATGTAAAACCCGCCTTTGCCTATAATGATTCAATAATTGCCCAATATTTAAATTCTTTGCCGAAAGAAACGCCGAAATATATAGTGGTTAGCGATGTAAAAGATAAAATTGAACGCGACAATCCGATTTCGCTCCAAACAATCCTTTTTCTCACCGATACTTTTACCGATAAAAAACGAAAGGAAAAAAATATCTATTATATTTCTTCTGAGAAACTTGAGGAAGTTCCTGGGGGCGCTAAAATAATTTATTTATAACAAAAAGCGGTTCATTAAAACGGACCGCTTTTTATGAACCGCTAATCTTCCACTGGAAGGGGGAAGATTTTCTTAAAGATCTCCCCTATCAGCCAATAAAGGAAAAGACTGATTGTCAGCAGTATCAGAAGGGTGAATCCACCGAACATCAACGTACGCCATAGCACCTCTTTGATTAGCTTTGCAAAGCCAAGCATAATCATTCCTCCTTACATACTATATTTACGATTTTTCTACTAATTAAATAATATCAGAAGATTATGATTTTGTCAAATTAATTAACCATGCCGTACCTCGATAACGTCACCATCATTGACCACGTAATCTTTCCCTTCTAAACGCATTGCACCTTTTTGCTTGGCTTTAGACCAACTCCCCGCTTCCAAAAGTTTTTGCCAATTGATTACTTCCGCGCGGATGAATTTTTTTTCAAAATCAGTATGGATTACTCCGGCGGCTTCCGGAGCTTTAGCGCCCTGTCGAATTGTCCAAGCCCTAGTTTCGTCTTCACCAGTAGTAAAAAAACTGATTAAATTCAAAATTTGGTAAGATTTTTTAATTAGTCCGCTTAAGTCTGAGTTTTCTTCCGCGATGTCTGCGATGATGTAATCCGCGCCAAGCGATTTTATTTTATCAATTAGTTGTTGCGGCACATCTTCCGGCTTTCCATTTAACAAATAAATCTGCGGCTTGGCCGTCAATAAATTTAATTCTTTCATCCTTACATTCTCAAGTATGTAAGGGTGTTGTGGATTAGTTAAAAGTTCGCCTTTTTCCAGCGTTGATTTTGCCGCCTGAAACGCTTCCAAATCTTTTTGCGCTTCCTTATTCCCAGTCCGCGCTTCGCCTTCTATTTTTTTAAAATTTTTTTCCAGTATTTCTAAATCTTTCAATGCGAGTTCTGTGTTGATAATTTCTAAATCGCGAAGCGGATCCACGGAATTTTCCACATGGATAATTTCACTGGAAGGAAAACAGCGCAAAACTTCAACAATAGCTTGAGTTTCTTTAATATGATTTAAAAATTGATTGCCTAACCCCTCCCCAATACTCGCGCCTCTAACCAAGCCGGCAATATCATAAAATTCCACAATCGCGGGAATTTTCTTTTTAGATTTGGACATTTCCGCCAATTTATCCAGCCGCTCATCCGGAACCGGAACTATCCCGATATTCGGGTCAATCGTCGCAAACGGATAATTTGCGATAAGAATATCGTTTTTAGTCAAGGCTTTAAAAAGCGTGGATTTTCCTACGTTTGGGAGGCCTACGATGCCGATAGATAACTTCATAAAGTTAGTTTCTATCTTATAGCTTTTAGCTTGTAAATTCAAGAAAAATACCCCGGTTTTGCCGGAGTATTTTTTATTTATTGCTTTCTTTTAAAAGAACGCTGGCTATTTCGTTTCTCTGCATTTCATTCGTGCCTTCGTAAATTTGGAGGATTTTGGCGTCACGCATGTATTTTTCCACCGGAAAATCGCGCATATACCCGATTCCGCCGCAAATTTGAATCGCTTCAATCGCGACTTCTATCGCTATATCGGAACCGTAACATTTTGCCATGGAACCGAGCTTGGCAACCGCGCCTTTCGGATTCTGGTCTGCTTCCCAAGCAGCCCGATAAACTAGCAAGCGGGCAGTTTCTATTTTCATAGCCATATCAGCAAATTTATGCTGAATAACCTGGAAAGCAACAATGCTTTGCCCGAATTGTTTTCTCTGTTTGGCGTATTTCAACGCTTCATTAAATGCTCCTTGGGCTAAACCAACGCCTTGCGCTCCGACTCCCATTCTGGCGCGATGCAAAGTATTAAGCGCGGTAATCGCTCCCAGTCCTTCTTTGCCGCCAAGAAGATTTTCCGCAGGAATACGGCAATTGTTGAATTCCAAACTGCGCGTTTCCGAACAACGAATTCCAAGTTTATCTTCTTTTTTTCCGAAATCAAATCCCGGCGTTCCTTTTTCTATCAGAAAAGCGGATATGCCGCGCGCGCCTCTATTTGGATTGGTTACGGCAAAAACCGTGTAAAGATTGGCGTGTCCGGCATTAGTAATAAACACCTTGCTGCCGTTAAAAACATAGGCATCGCCATCTTTAACCGCTTTCATCTGCATTGCTAAAGCGTCAGAACCGGCGTTCGCTTCAGTGAATCCGAAAGCTACCAAGCATTCGCCGCGGGCGATTTTTGGGAGATATTTCTTTTTTTGTTCATCGGTTCCGGACAACATTATTGGCATTGCGCCTAAAGCATTTGCGCCGTAAACCGTTGATGCGCCGGTGCAGACTTTGGAAATTTCTTCCATGACTATGCAAAGCGCGGTGACGCCCAATCCCATTCCTTCGTATTCTTCCGGCAGATAAACCGACAATAATCCTGTTCGGCCTGTTTCTCGGATAAACTCTTCCGGATATTCTTCAGCTTCGTCTAATTTTCCCCTGATTTTCAAAAGATATTTTTGGGATACCTCCGCCGCCAATTTGCGAATTTCTTCTTCTATTTCAGTGAAACGGAAATCCATTTTTCCTCCTTTTAGTTGTAAAATTTACTACTAATAAAATACTATAAAATCAATTGGCAGTCAACTAAAATTTTATATATAAAAACGCCATTTTTTCTTGCTCCAAGTCGGGCCGGCATAAGCTACTCCGATACGCAGTCCTTTTTTTATTTGTGACGGCCTAATTTTTACTCCCATATCTTCTATCCATAAACCGCTTTTTTTATCAGCTATTTTTCCATTCATTTTTTTATCAATATTTAAAGCTTTAGTTAATCTTCCCGGACCATTATATCCAGTTATCAAGCTCGAGCTTGATAACTGGATAAACTGCTTTGGCGTTACCATTGGCGTTACCGATGGAATTACTGAACGAATTAAAACTGCTGCCGGATAATTTTTGGGTCCGGTTACGATATTCAGCATCCAATGCATTCCGTAAGTGAAATAGACGTACCAACAACCTGCCGGGCCGAACATAATTTTATTTCTTTCAGTTTTGCCGCGATGAGCATGGGAAGCTTTATCTTTGGGGCCATCATACGCTTCTATTTCAGTGATTAGGTAAGCTTTGATTTTCTTGCGATAACGCCGGACTAAAAATTTCCCCAATAGATTTTTCGCAATTAAGGTCGTATTTTTGTTATGGAAGAATTTCTTCGGCAAAACTCTATTCATTAATCACGTCTTCTAATTCATTTAAAATATCTTCCGGAATCGGAATTTGTTTGCCTTTCGGGCTTACTCCCGGATACCGCCAGGCGGAAATTACCCTAATTTTGTTGTTGGTTGTCGGTTGTTTGTCGTTCTTTGTTAATTTTTGGTACATCACCCACAACTCTTCTTTTCTTTTTGGTGTATCATTTCTTTTCATAACCGCCGTAGTTTTTGGCGCAATCCCCTCTTCTTTGCGCGCCGGATTTTTTAAAACCGTCTTAATTTTTTGTTCGGAAAGACGATAATACAGCATTTTATTTTTAACATGCTGGGTCCAGGAGAAATTTTTATCATCTTTGGGAAATTTAAAAAGCATAAATGTTATATAATTAAATTATATGCGAAAATTACTCGCCTTGCCTAATTTTATCTTATTTTTATTAATTATCGCGGCGGCGCTTTTTTTATTTAACGCCGCTGCCGGGGATTCGGCGATTTTTGACGAAACTGCCCATATTGTCGCCGGCTATACTTATGTAAGACATTTAGATTACCGCTTTAATCCGGAACATCCGCCGCTCGTCAAAATGCTGGCTGGTTTGCCGCTTCTTTTCCAAAATATTAATTTTGACACTTCCAAAGGATATTGGAACGGCTCAAATGAGCAATGGTGGGCAGGTAATGAATTTTTATATAAATCCGGCAATGACGCCGATAAAATAATTTTTTGGGCGCGAACCGGGCCGATATTATTGGCTCTTCTTACTATAATTTTTATTTATATTTTCGCGAAAGAACTGCTCGGCCGCTGGTGGGCGCTGCTGCCGGCTTTTTTATTTGGATTTTCGCCGATTGTTTTAGCCCACGGCCATTATGTTACTACTGATGTAGCGGCGACTCTTGGTGCTTTGCTGACGCTTTACTCATTTTTAAAACTTTTAGAACAGCCCGGTAATAAAAATCTTTGGCTGGCTGGATTGGCTTTTGGTTTTGCTCAGGCAGTCAAATTTTCTTCCGTGCTTTTAATTCCCGCCCTCTTTTTAATAAGTATTTTTTACGCCATTGCTAATTTTGAGAATTTTTGGCGGTATTCTTACAGAAATTTAAAATCTTGGTTATCAGTCATTGCCATTGGTTATCTTTTTATTGTTTATCCGCTGTATTTATTAACTACCTGGAATTATCCCTTGGAAAAACAGGTTGTGGATACGGAAACTATTTTACAAAATTTTGGTTTTCCGCCGCTGGCCTTTCTGGATATTCAAATGGCTAAAATTCCGGCCTGGCGCCCGCTGGCGCAATATTTGCTGGGTGTTTTAATGGTGTTTCAACGGTCAGCCGGCGGCAACAATGCCTATTTTCTTGGCGAACTTTCCTCTCATGGCTGGCGGTATTATTTTCCGCTGATTTATTTGATGAAAGAACCGCTGCCAATCTTGCTTTTAATTTTTCTAGGTTCGGTTCTTGGAATTTTAAGGATGATTCGCGCTCTGCGGCACGGGAAAGAAATTGGCGGCAAATTTAAGGAATATTTAACGCTTCATTTCTGGGAATTCAGTTCGCTGGTTTTTATTATCCTTTATTGGATTTCCAGCATTACCAGTCCGCTGAATATCGGAGTGCGGCATATTCTCCCGACAGTGCCGTTTATTTATATTTTGGTTGCGGGCGCGATAAAAAAATGGTTTTCAGCAAAGCCAGCCGATACCCCCATTACTTTTTTGGATGGCGTTGATAATTTTATGCACGCTATTTTTAGTTTTTGGCTTAAAACCCTGGTTATCAGCGCGGCGATTATTTGGCTGGTTTTAGAAACAATGCTGGCGGCGCCCCATTTTTTGTCTTATTATAATCAATTTTTTGGCTGGCGGACTGACGGGTTTTACTATGCCACTGATTCCAACTTTGATTGGGGGCAAGATTTAAAAAGATTAAAAAAGTGGGCGGAAGAAAATCTTCCTCGCGAGGAAAAATTAGCAGTTGACTACTTTGGCGGCGGCGACCCGAATTATTACCTGGGCGAGCAATTTGTTCCCTGGTGGTCTGCGAAAGGCAGTCCGAAAGATGAAGGAATCGGGTGGCTGGCAATTTCAGTGAATACTTTGCAAGGGGCATTGGCAAAACCAGCCGCTGATTTTTACAGAAATCCAACGGACGAATATCGCTGGCTGGAAAATCCTTACGGTTTCGTTGACCGCGCCGGAACCTCCATTTTTATCTACAAATTATAGGTTTTTGTAATAAATCCGGTTTTCAACCCTTAAGTCAATATATTTTGCTTTTTGCAGTTCGCCTTTTTCTCGCAGAGAACGCAGGGATGATAAATTCAGGCTTGGATCAAAACGGATGCTAAAAAATAAATCAGGTCCGGAATAAACAGCAACTTGTATTTCTTGAAGCCGTTTATCAAAAACGATTTTTTTTACCGGTAAGCGAAGCTCTGAAATACCCTCTAAAACCGAAATTAGATTTTTTATAAACCGATCTTCCGCTATTTTAGCGCCTAAAACCGCGGATTCCGAATTATTATGGATAGTTAAAATTAATGAGCCTTCGGTCAACGGCGCTTCTTCAAAAGCAATTCCGGATTGGTCAATCCAATAACAATAGTTGTTAATGCCGCACCAAATCGCCAAACGCTCCCGTTCTTTGATTGAGATATTAACTGATTGGCGAAGCCAATCGCGGTCAATTTTGGCCTCTAGCAGCGCTGTCCCGCCCAAATCAAGGCGGTTTTGATTCCAAACAATGAGATTTTGCCAACCTAAAAATTCTTCCCAGCGATTATTTAATACTAATGGCTTTAAGGTAGCTAAAATAACTTCTTGAGAAAGCTGTTGGCTGCCCAAAATATGAAAATCACGCGCCTGAAAAACCGGAGAATATCTTAATATATAAAGCAAGGCAATTAAAAGTAAAAGTATAAAAAAAATACTAAAATAAAGCTTTATCCGAAAATTCCGGCGCTGTTTCATTGTTTGGTTTTGGTCAAGATAGGCTTGCATATTTAAATTGCCACCCGTTCAATTAAAGGATTAATCCGGGTTAGTAATTCGTAATGGATTGTGCCAATTTTTTGGGCGACATCAAAGGCAAAAAGCTGCTCTTTTTTTTGCTTGCCAATCAAAGTAGCCCTATCCCCCGCTTTACAACGAATGTTATCCGCATTTATCGCTATTAGATCCATAGACACGCGGCCGATTACCTTCGCCATTTTACCGTTTATCAGCACTTCACCGATTCCAGAAAGCGTCCGGGGAAATCCATGCCAGTAGCCGATCGGCAAAATAGCCATTTTGGTCGGCTTACGGACTCTTTCCGCCAAATCGTAACCAACAAAATCCCCGGATTTAAGGTTCTTTACTTCACTGACAATAGTATGCCAAGAAAGAACCGGCTTGAGTTTTATGTCCGGACGTTGAATCGTCAGCTCCTTGGATGGCCAGAGGCCGTATAAACCGATTCCCACTCTTACAAAATCCAAATGATATTTAGGATTAATTAAAGTGGCGCCGGTTGCGGAGGCGTGCCGCTTTAAATTTTTAAAACCAGACCTTTTTAAAATTTCCAATCCTTTTTGAAAAGCGGCAAACTGATTTTCGGTATAAGTCGGATAATTCAAATCCTTGGCTGAGGCAAAATGGGTATAGGCGCCTTGTAAATCCAACTTTTTTGACTTAATGAATCGGGATACTGCCGCCAGTTCGCTATTATAAAATCCCTGCCTATGCATGCCGCTGTCAATTTTTAAATGGATAGCCGGCTGATGTTTGTTTTTTGCCAGCGCTTTTAAAATGTCCCAGTTAGAAATAGTAATTATCAGATTATCCTCTGCCGCCAATTTTAAAGACGAAGCAAAAGTAGGGCCCAGCACTAAAATTGGTTTTTTTATCTTATTTTTTCTAAGTTTGCTTCCTTCCGTGACGCTATCTACGCAAAAACCATCAACTTTGGAATTGATTATTTCGGAAAAAGTTTTTAGGCCATGGCCATAGGCATTTGACTTAACCACAGCCCAAAGTTTGGTTTTCGGCTCCAGCAAAGATTTTATTGTATCCGCGTTATGCTCTGCCGCCTTTCTATTGATTTCTACCCAGGTTTTTAATTTTGACATAGCCTTATCTTTAATTTAATATAGTTTTAAGTACTTTGACAATGAATCTTGGTGATGCTTAAGGACCGGCTAGCAGCTTTTATTAACCACTCTCACGCCGCTAAAAATTTCTTTGAAAAATTAAACCCCGTTGTTACCACCTTAATTTTAATGTTGGTAATTAGCGTTCCAATCACTTTGGTTGCGACTATGCGTAATAAGGGCGTCAATCGGGAAATTAAACAAGATATAGAAGATGAAGCCAGAGATAAAAATTTAAAGTGGGTTGGATGCGATTGGGTTATTAAAACTCCATTGAAAGAGGAGTTAAAGTTCCGCGGCCCGATTGCGGTCCTGACTTTATTGCGTAATTTTGAATTTTTAAGATTTTTGATTGTTTTGGAAAATCCGGTAATTTATTTTTCTATTATTCTTCCGGGATTAATGTGGTCGGAATTCCACGTAGTCCCTTATGCGGCTTTAGTGGACAGCGTTTTTCTTGGATTATTGGTTTTTAGAGTTGGCGGAATTCGCGGTTGGCTGTCAGCGCTTTTGGTTCATGTGATTATAAACTTTTCAGTTTTTATCGGATTCGTTATTAATACTTTAATTAAATAAAACGCCCTAGTATTTAGGGCATTTTAATTTCTTTGCAATTTAAGTATTCTTGAAGCGCCTTTGGGATTTTAATTGTTCCTTCTTCAGTTTGATAATTTTCTAAAATCGCGATAATCATCCGGCCGATGGCAAAAGCCGTGCCATTGAGCATGTGAACGAACTCTAATTTTCCATCGGAATTTTTGTATTTAATGTTCAAGCGGCGGGATTGAAAATCAGTAGTGTTGGACGTAGAATGGGTTTCCCGATATTCGCCTTTTCCGTTATTTTGGCCGGGAAGCCAGACTTCAATATCATATTTAGCCGCTGCCGGATCGCCTAAATCCCCGGAACAAATATTGACCACCCGATAGGGCAATTCCAGCTTTTGCATTAATTCTTCTTCTATGGAAAGCAGTAATTCATGTTCTTGCCCTGAATTTTCCGGCTTGGTAAAACTGAACATTTCCACTTTATCAAATTGATGCACCCGCAAGATGCCTTTGGTGTCTTTTCCGTAAGAACCGGCTTCCCGGCGAAAACAACTGGAAAAGGCAACGTAGCGTTTGGGTAATTCCGCCGGTTGAAAAACTTCATCCATATGCATCGGTCCGATCGCTTGTTCTGAAGTTCCGGCTAAATAAAGGTTATCTGCCGGCAGATAATAAATTTCATCGCGGCCGCGCTCCAGATAACCCATGCCCCACATTGCTTTTTCGTTTATTAAAACTGGCGGGACAACCGGAATAAAGCCATTTTTCATTGCCGTATCCATAGCTAACCGCACTAAAGCGAATTCTAAAAGCGCTGCCGGGCCTTTAAGATAGCCAAACCGGCTGCCGGAAATTTTGCTGGCCCGTTCCACGTCTATTAAATCCAATTCCGCGGCTAGCGTCAAATAATCTTTAAATTTTTTTAATTTTGGCTTTTCGCCGGCTTCCCTTAATACTTTATTTTCAGTTTCGTCTTTGCCGAGCGGCACTGAAGGCAGGGGTAGGTTGGGCATTTGATGTAAAATTTCCTGCCGCATTTTGTCTAAATCGTTTAAATCCGCTTCTATCTTTTTTAATTCGGCTTTAATCTCCCCGGCTTTCTCTCTTGATTCTTTGCCCAGCTTTTTTTGTTCTGTCCGTAAATCGTCAAATTTTTTATTCAAATTCCGCCACTTTTCATCCAGCTCTAAAAATTTGTCCACTAATTCCGGGTCGGCGTTTTTTGCTTTTAAGCCCGTTCTGACTTCGTTTGGATTTTTACGGATTAAGTTAACATCCAGCATAGTAAGAGTATATACCATTAGGATTATACCTTAATTAGCTCAATAGAAAAACTCCGGCAATGCCGGAGTTAGGAGCGCGGGATACGAACATGAATCAGAATTTAGAAGCTCAAAAATGAGATGATTTCTAGGCGCGACGACGAAAGTGTATCTTTAGATACCTTGAGGAGGAGCAACAAAGAAATCAGCCATTTTTGAGCTTCCCGAAGGGCGGAGCGATTTTGTCCATATTCTGCGTTGCTCGTCGGAAAGGTAGCTTAAGCTACGATTTCCTCCTCGCGCCTTGAATCTGGCTCAAATTAGCTCCGCTAAATTGATTCTGTTCGTATTCCGCGCTCCTATAATTCTTGGGGGTGAATTCTTAGGCATTGAGCGGGAACCGTAACTTCTTTTCCGATAAATCTTTCTTCTACTTCAACGCCTTTTGTTTCTTCAATTTTAACGCTGGGACCGGTTGCCAGCCGTTCGGTAGTGGCGCAAATTGACGGATTATCGTCTAAAAGAGTTACTTTCGTGCCTTTTTTCAGCTTAATCTTTGTCGGGTCATCGTTATAATTGGCAGTGAAGATTAAAAGCGTTACGTCTCTTTTAATCTCTAATAGCATTTTGAGGCGGAGATTCCTTTCCGAAGGCTTCCCTTCCTTTCCCATTTTTCCAGCTTAAAATTTTTTCTGGACTAAATTTATTATACCAAATTAATGCTTTGGGCGCAAGGTCGGAAAAATAATGATGTCTTTTACCGATTGAGTATCGGTTAAAAGCGCGGCTAAGCGGTCAATGCCGATTCCTAAACCGGCGGCTGGAGGCATGCCGTATTCTAGGGCTTCCAAAAAATCTTCGTCTAAGCGCGAAGCTTCTTCATTGCCGGCGCGATGCATTTTCTCCTGCTCTTCCATTCGTTGGCGCTGATCTTCCGGGTCGTTTAATTCCGAAAAGCCATTAACTAATTCCGTGCCGGCGACTATTAATTGGAATCGCTCGGTTAGTTCCGGATTATCCGGGCAGGATTTAGCGAGCGGTGAAATGGCTTTTGGATAACGAATGACAAAAGTCGGCTGGATTAAATTCGGGCGGACGGTTTTTTTAAAAACTTCATCTATTTCTTCCGCATTTAAATCCTTCCAATTTTTCCCGCTGTATTTTTTAATCGCCTCTTCATAAGTAATGGTCTGCCATTTTGCCAGCAAAGAAATTTTTTCTCCGTTATGGCTAATCGTTTCGGTTTTAAGTTCTTTAATCAGCAAAGTAAGCCATTTTTGAAGTTCGCGCATCAGGCCTTGATAATTCTGATAAGCCCAATAAAGCTCCAGCATGGTAAATTCCGGATTATGGTCGCGGTCCATTCCTTCATTGCGGAAATTCCGGCCGATTTCAAATATCTTTTCAAAACCGCCGACTAAAAGGCGTTTTAAATAAAGCTCCGGCGCGATTCTAAGATAGAAATCAGTATCCAAGGCATTGTGATGCGTTTTAAAAGGACGGGCAGTAGCGCCGCCGGCTAGCGGCTGAAGCATCGGGGTTTCTACCTCTAAAAATCCGTCTTTTTCCAGGATATTTCTTAAAGTTCGGACAATTTTGGAACGGGAAACTAATTTTTCTTTTACTTCTTGATTTAAGATTAAATCCAGGTATCTTTTCCGGTAGCGCTCTTCAATGTCTTTTAAGCCATACCATTCTGACGGAATCGGCCGGAGGCTTTTCGCGGCCAGCGTTAAATTTTTTACCCGGACGCTCCGCTCCCCTTTTTTAGTTTTAAAAAGGGTTCCGATAACGGAAACAAAATCTCCTAAATCCAGATTCTCTTTTAATAATTCAAAATCCTTTACTTGTTTTTTATTTAAAATCGCCTGAATTTTACCGCCGGCATCTTTTAAGTCTAAAAAGATTACTCCGCCCTGAATTCGCATCCCGATGATTCTTCCGGCCAAAGAAACTTTTCTTTTCAATAAAGATAAAAAGAAAAAGCGACGAAGAACGTCACTGATTTGATAATCCTTTTCTACTCTGCTTGGATAAACATTATATCCCGCCCTAATCAGATTTTCTTTCTTTTTTTTACGTTCTTGAATGATGTCCTCAAGCATTTGATTATTCGATTGAAATCACCAGATATTCCGCTATTCCGCCGGGAGTTTTGACCTGCACTTTATCGCCGGCTTTTTTACCCAAAAAAGCTCTTCCTAACGGCGATTCATTGGAAATCAGGCCCTCTTCCGGTTTAGCCTCATTAGAGCCGACAATCGTAAATTTTCTCCGTTGGCCGTCTTTTTCCGCTTGAATAGTGGCGCCGATGGAGACTGTCGCTCCGGCCCGAGTTTTTTCAATAATTTCCGAATTTTTAATCATATCTTCCAATTCGCCAATCCGGGTTTCCACCTGCGCCTGTTCTTCCCTGGCCTCAAAATATTCGGAATTTTCCGAAAGGTCGCCGAGTTCTTTGGCTTTTTTTAACCTTTCTCCAACTTCAATTCGCCGCCGGACTTTTAAATCCGCGAGTTCTGTTTTTAATTCTTCTAAACGTTCTTTAGTGAGATATTGTTTGTCCATACGCTTACGCTCGGTGTAATACTAATCAACGAATAAATGCTAATCTACAAATACAACGAATTCGTATTTTCCGTAGCATTCGCATAAATTTGTAGATTCGTATTATTTAATACCGTAGGCATTTTGCCAAAGCCACCATCGCACTTTAACAGTTTCCCAGAGAACTTGCAAATAAGTTTTCCAGGATACATGAGTTCTGGGATCGTTTACCCAAAATACCGGCATTTCTTTTATTTGATAGTTTAATGCTTTAGCTAATGCCAATGCTTCGGCGTCAAAGCCCCAGCGGTCAATTTTTGTCAGATGAAATATCCGTTCCGCCGCCTCATCGGAAAAACATTTAAAGCCACACTGGGTATCCCAGATTCCGGGCAATAACAGGGCTTGAATGAATAAATTGCCAATATCACCCAGCCAGCGTTTATAAAACGCCTGCGGCGGAAGCATCCGGGCGCCCCTTACATCACGAGAGCCGATTACTACTTCATACCCTTCTTTAAAATAAGGAATCATTTTATTAAATTCTACGATGGAAGTGGAATTATCCGCGTCCATAAAAAGCCGCCAAGTGCCTTTGGCAAGGAGCATTCCCTGCCGAACCGCCGCGCCTTTGCCTTTATTTTCTTTATTATCAATAATTTTTAGATTTTCAATCAGCGGCATAAAACGATTTACAATTTCTGCCGTTTGGTCTGCAGAGCCGTCATTCACAACTAAAATTTCGTAAGAATATTCCTGCTGTTCCAAATGCTTGTCAATATCAATAAGCGTCAGCGGCAACCGCTTAGATTCGTTATAGGCTGGAATAATTACTGATAGAAATGGTCTGGCCATGATATTACTTATTTAGTATAACAAAAAAGACGCTAATTAGCGTCTCACCAAGAGAATAAAATATAGACACACAATAGTCCGGAACCAATATGAAATACTCTCCAACTATCATTAAATTTATAGGCAAAATAAAAATTTACAAATGCGAATATTGCCAATATTCCTTTCCAGGCAAGCCAGGCTGTCATTTTTATCCCCGAGTATTTTTGTACTGATATTAGTATAGCAATAAAACAAAAACTAATCAATTCCAAAAATAAGCGAACTATACTTGTTTGTCGTACGGCAACTACGGAGCCGCGATTTGCTTGGTTTTGCGAAGCGAAAAATCGCGGCGAGGCGTAGGCGGCGCCGACCGCAGGAGTCGGCGAACGCCGGTGCCGGTAGACAAATAAGCATAGTGAGCTACCGAGTCAATATTTCCGGCTCCCCTTTCGTAATCAACACTGTATGCTCAAAATGGGCAGTTAAGCTTTTATCGCGGGTGGCGTAGCTGTCGTCTGGCAACTGTAAAAGATACGGGTCGCCGGCGCTGACCATCGGTTCCAATGCAAGCACCATTCCCGGCTTTAATTTTAATCCGGTATTTTTTTGCCCTTCATTAAAAACCGGCGGGTCTTCGTGGAGTTCCAGGCCAACGCCATGGCCGGAAAGTCCCTTAACTACTTTAAAGCTGTGTTTAGTAACATAATTATTAATTGCCCAGCCGATATCGCCTAAAGTTTTATTTGGTTTGCATTCTTTTATTCCTATTTGAAGGGCATGCTTAGTAACTCCAATTAACCGGCTAGCGGTTTCTGATATTTTACCAACGCCTGCCGTGAAAGCGCCGTCAGCAATAAAGCCCTGATAAGCGACTCCAAAATCCAGCTTTAATAAATCGCCGGATTTGAGCTTATAATCAGTCGGAACGCCATGCACCACCACTTCATTTAAAGAAGCGCAAATAGAGGCGGGAAACGGCTTTTCCGCGCCATACGGCTGATAACCCAAAAAGGCCGGCTCGGCGCCGGCTTCTTCAATTAATCGTTTAGCCAGCTGGTCTAATGCTTTTAAGGAAACGCCCTCCTTGGCCGCTTCTTTGATTTTGATTGCCACATTGGCCAGGATTTTGCCGGCAATCCGAATCATTTTGATTTGGTCTTCGGTCTTTATCATGCGCTTACGCTAATATAATACAAATCTACGAATAAATGCTAATCTACAAATACAACGAATTCGTATTTTTCGCAGCATTCGCATAAATTTGTAAATTCGTATTATTTTAATTTCTTCAGAATTGAGTCAAAAACTTTGTAGGGAAGCGGCCGGCCGTCTACTTCCGTAATTTTATAGCCGCGTTTTTTAAGTCCGGCTAAAATCGGCGCGGTCCGTTCCTGATATTCCTTAATTCTTGTTCCAAAAACCTTAGGATTATCTACCACTCGCTTGTATAATTTTCCGCCGCAAAGAGGGCAGGTTTTATGCTGATGTTCCGTATCGCTGTATAAAATGGCTGTTCCGCAAACTGAGCAAACCAGGCGGTGAGCGTTCCGCAAAATTGAAATTTTAGGGTCTATTTTCAGCAAAATCGGCACTATATTTTTTTTGCCGTACAATTTTTCAAAAGCTGGAATTAAACCCTCATTTTTTGAATCGCCGAAAGCTTCAAAAAGGGTCCGAGGCGAACCGCTAAAAACTATGCCCCAGCCGGCTTTGGCAATTTCTCTGGTTTTTTTAGAAGTAACTTTTAAAACAAAACTTGGCGTTACCAAAGCGCCGGAATCAAAAATTTTTCTTGCTTTTTTAATCTCCGGGTTTTTTTGAAGTTCGGAATCGTGCAGCAGCTGTTCCAGGTATTTTCCGGTGTCAAAATGGATTAACCCCAGCTTGCCAGCCAACAAATTCGCTTGCGTCCCCTTGCCGGCTCCCGGCGGCCCGTAGATTATTATTACCTTTCTCATATAGAAAGAATTATATCACAACAAAAGCGAGCTATATCTATTTTAAAAATCCAGTGAAGTGAGCTATGCCTATTTGTCGTGCGGTAACTACAAATTTTAAAATATTCTCCCAACCAAGCGAAGCTATTTTTATCAAAACAAAATGGTTCGGTATGCTTCGTAGAGAAACTACGGAGCCGCGATTTGCTTGGTTTGTTTTGCGAAGCCAAGTCAGACTTGGCGAAGCAAAACAAAAATCGCGGCGAGGCGTAGCGGGCTCGCGCCGCTGGAGCGCGAGAACCGCGGTTCTCATAGAAGTATACCGAACCGTTTTGGAAAAATAGTTGAGCGGCTACTCGTATTCGCGAAGCACCAACTGCGATTCAATATGCCGCATGATTTCTATTGCCACGGAAACCACGATTAAAAGCGCGGTGCCGCCAAGGCTTAAAAGCTGGATACCGGTTAAAATCTGGGTAAGATTGGGCAGAACCGCGATTGTCCCCAAAAATAAAGCTCCCCAAATCGTAGTTCTATTTATAATTTTGTTTAAAAATTCGCCGGTCGGCTGGCCGGGCCGAATGCCCGGAACAAAAGCGCCGCTCCGCTGCAAATTTTTAGAAATTTCCTGCGGGTCAAAAGTAACAGCGGTATAAAAATAAGTGAATAAAACTACTAAAAAGAAATAAAAGGCGCTGTAAATCAGCTGATTATTTAAAAGTTTGTTGACTAATTCAGTTAAACGGATGGATAAATCTACGGAGATAAATCCGGAAATTTGGGCTAAAAATTGCGGAAAAAGCAGAAGAGAGATGGCAAAAATAATCGGAATTACTCCGGCTTGATTGACTTTCAGCGGCAGATAACTGGAAGCGCCTCCGTAAACTCGGTTGCCGCGGACTCGTTTTGCGTAAGAAACCGGAATTTTTCTCTCGCCCTCGTTAATGAATACTACTCCGGCAATCACAATCATGGCCAAAATTAAGAAAGCGGCGTAAGTTGGAAGCAAACTTGGCTCATAAGTTACGATTACGCCTTGGATAGTTTGCGGCAATCCGCTGACAATACCGGCAAAAATTAAAAGCGATACGCCATTACCCAGCTTTTGTTCCGAAATTAAGTCAGCTAACCAGACTAAAAATAAGGAGCCGGCGGTAACTAAGGTGATATTCCTTAAAATATCAAAAAAGGATAAATTCACCAAAACTTGCTGGGCGACTAACAGGTTTAAAAATCCGTATGATTGCAAAGCCGCCAGCGGAACGGTTAAATAATGAGACAGGCGGTTAAATTTTGCCCGGCCGATTTCTCCCTGTTCGTAATAAATTTCTTTCAGCTGCGGGAAAATCATGGTTAAAAGCTGGAGAATAATGGTAGCCGTGATGTAAGGCCCGACTCCCAGCATTACTATGGAAAGATTGGATAAAGCCCCGCCGGAAAAAATGTTAAAAAATCCCAGCAATTGATTCTGGCTTAAAAAGGCCGCCAGCCTTTCCGTATCCACGCTTGGTATGGGGATAGCGGAAAATAACCGGAAAACCAGCAATAAGCCCAGAATAACCAGCAGTTTTTTCTTTAAATCGGGAATTTGAAATAATTGCAGGAATTTATCCATTAATTTATTTTTTATTATTTACTTGGCCGCCGGCTTTCTCAATTTTTAGTTTGGCGTTTTTTGAAACCGGCAATCCTTGTATGGTAACCGCTTTGGCTAACTTTCCTTTCCCGAGGATTTTTACCAGCCCTAAATTATTTTTACTGAATTCTTTTTCCGCCATTTTTTCTAAATCGCCTATATTAACAGCCCTCATTTTTTTTGAAATAGGTTTATTTTTATAGCCGCGAAGTTTCGGGAGGCGGATTAAAAGATCCCGTTCCGCCGGGCGAATCCGGTGTCCGGCTCGGGATTTCTGTCCTTTAGTGCCTCTTCCGGCAGTAGTTCCTCTTTTGCCTCCGCGGGCAATCCTTTTAGCTTTTTTATTTTTTAAGCCGTGAAATAATTCCATAAAACTTTTAATTTTTAGCTTTTAACTGAGCCAAAGCTTTCATTGTTGCCAGGGCATTAGTTAATTTATTCGGCGTCCGGCCGAGGCATTTTGCTGTCGCATCTTTAACTCCGGCCAGCGATAAAACTATCCGCACCGCGCCGCCGGCTTTTAATCCATGGCCCGGAACTGCCGGGCGGATAATTACTTTAGCAGCGCTGAATTTAGCCATTACTTCATGGGGAATAGTCCTGCCCTTCAGCGGAATTTTTAGAATATTGCTTTTAGCCGCTCTTTTGGCCTTTTCCACCGATGTTTGGACATCCAGTCCTTTGGCAACTCCCACGCCTACCGTGCCATTTTCATCGCCAATAACCACGGTTACCCGAAAACGGAATCTTTTGCCTCCGGCAACTACCCGGGTAACTCTACGCAAGTCCAGTACTTTATCTTTGTAGGGATCTTTTCGGAATTCCGAATCTTGTCTTCTCGGCCGATTGGAACGCGGGTTTCTATTTCTTGTTTGAAATGGTTTGTTTTCGTTCATAAAATTAATCCTTTAGAGCGCGCCCCTTCGGCAATCGCTTTAATCCGACCAAGATATTTATATTGACCTTTATTGAATACTGCTTTTTTAAGTCCGAGTTGGAGGGATTTTTCCGCCAGCTCTTT
The DNA here is from genome assembly GCA_016192685.1 of Candidatus Harrisonbacteria bacterium. Classification (GTDB taxonomy): domain Bacteria; phylum Patescibacteriota; class Minisyncoccia; order UBA6257; family 02-FULL-45-10c; genus JACPTS01. Next base: position 46,356 of record JACPTS010000003.1, on the reverse strand, counting down.
CCCTAAAAGGTTGGCCTGCTCTGATTTATTTTTTCCTTGTTTTTTCAGATTTTTAGTGGAAAGCGCCAATAAAGTTCTGCCGGTTGTATCATCAATTAATTGGATGCTGGTATAGCGATTACTTCTAAAAACCGAAAGGCGGGGCTTCTCCGGCGTCCCAAAAATTTTTGCCCGATTGCGGCTCTTCCTCCGCTTTTTTTGTAGATTTTTTAATTTAATATTTTTCATAAGTCTTAAGTCCTACAAGTTTAATTTTAAGCCGCTGCTCCGGCGCCGGCTGTGCTCACTGCTTTTTTGCCGGCTTTAATTTTGACTACTTCGCCTTTATACCTGATACCCTTTCCTTTATAAGGCTCTGGTTTTTTTAAAGCTCTGATTTTAGCCGCCACTTCGCCGACTAAATTTTTATCCACCCCGGAAACTTTAATAAGATTTTTTTCCACGCTGATTTTTATTCCTGCTGGCGGCGTAAATTTCACCGGATGAGAAAAGCCGATATTCAAAACTAAATTAGCGCCTTCGGCGGCCGCCCGATAGCCAATGCCTTGAATCTCTAATTCTTTAGTAAAACCGCCGCTGACTCCGAGAACGGCATTTTGGGCCAGCGCCCGCATTGTTCCCCAATTAGAACGGGCTTGTTTTTCGTCAGCTTCCGCCATTACCAAAACTTGATTGTTTTTTAATTCAACTTTGGTATATGGTAAAACTGACAAAGATAAGGCTCCTTCCTTGCCCTTAATTTCCAGGCGGGAATCTTTAATTTCTATATTTACCCCTGCCGGGATTTCTATTGGTTTTTTCCCTATTTTAGACATGTTACCAGATTTCAAATAGTAATTGCCCGCCGACTTTTTCTTTTTTGGCGTTTTTGCCATCCATAATTCCTTTAGGAGTAGACAGAACCAGCAAGCCATACCCCTGCCGAACCGGTTTAATATCTTTATAGCCGGCAAATAATTTTCTGGACGGTTTGCTAAGCAATTTAATTCCCAGGATTTTTCCTTGGCCGTTTTGATATTTGAGTTTTATATCCAAAACTCTTTTGGGCATTCTCCCCTTTTTGAAAACTTCTTCCACGAATTTATGTTTAGCAAGAATTTCGGCAATAGCAAAATCCATATTAGTATAAGGAATTTTAATACTTTCTTTTTTAACTGCTTGAGCGTTTTTAATTTTGGTTAATAGATCGTAATACATAAGTCTTATTAGTCCTATAGGTCTTACAGGACTTATTTAAAAGTTACCAACTGGATTTTTTTACCCCAGGAATTTCACCGTGAGTAGCTAATTCCCGAAAACAAATTCTGCAAAGGCCGAAATCCCTAAGGTAGCCGCGTTTTCTTCCGCAGCGAAAACAGCGCCGGACAATGCGGGTAGAAAATTTTGGTTTTTTTTGGGCTCGCGCCACTACGGATGTTTTAGCCATACGCTTAAGTTTTTATTTTTTAAATGGTATTCCTAATTCTTTATATAATTCCATCGCCTTTTCTTTTTTCTTTAATTTCGGCACTATAGTTATCTCCAGGCCGAAGTTTGTTTTAGCAACCTCCGAATTTATTTCCGGGAAAACCAAGTATTCTTTTAAACCAATAGTCAAATTACCGCTTTTATCCACGGATTCTTTTTTTAAGCCGCGGAAATCTCTGACCCGCGGCAAAACTACGCGGATAACTTTTTTTAAAAACTCCTCCATTCTTTGTTTTCGCAAGGTGGTTTTTAATCCAACAGCGGTCCCGCTTCTTAGTTTAAATCCCGCGATTGAAATTTTCGCCGGGCGTACGGCCGGTTTTTGGCCAGTAAGAAAACTCATTTCTTTTATCACTTCCGGAAGAATTTTCTCTTCAAAATTTGGCTGGCTGGAAAGCCGGCCAACTCCGGTATTTACCACTATTTTTTCTAAATTTTTGTATTTTTCTTTTGTCATATCTTTTGTCATAGATTGGATTTGCATTTTTTACAATAGCGGATTTTATCTTCGCCTTCAATTTTAAAGCCGATTCTGACCGGTTTAGCGCAGGAATTACAAACAAGCATTACATTGGAAAAGTTGAGCGGACGGGCAACGGAGATTATCTCGCCTTTTTCCCCCTGTTTTTTCGGCCGCTGGTGTTTTTTATATAAATTTAAACCCTGAACCAGAACTTTGCCGGATTTTATATCCACTTTTAGAATTTTGCCCTGTTTTCCCTTATCTTTACCAGCCATTATTTGAACATTGTCGTTTTTATGAATTTTCATATTTATACTACTTCCTCGGCCATGCCGAAAATAGTTTCAAATTTTTTGTCTTTAATTTCCCGGGGCAGCGGCCCGAAAATTCTAGTCGCTTTCGGTTCTCCTTTTTCGTCTATTAAAACTACGGCATTGTCGTCAAAACGCAGATAGGAGCCGTCTTTTCTGCGCAAAGCCTTTCTTTGCCTGACTATTAAAGCCTTAACAACGTCTTTTTTCTTTACCGCCTTTCTTGGTTCCGCTGTTTGAACAGAGGCGATAATAATGTCGCCGATTTCGGCATATCTTTTCCGGCTTCCGCCCAAAACTCTAAAACATCGGACGATTTTCGCGCCGCTATTATCAGCTACTTTTAATATGGAACGTTCTTGAATCATGCAAATTTAGATTTTACTTATTACTATCCATCGCTTTTCCTTGCTTATTGGCCTGGTTTCCTGAATGATTACTTTATCCCCGACTTGATATTCATTTTTTTCGTCATGAGCCTTAAATCTTTTAGTAACCGTGAAGTATTTTTGATATTTGGAATGTTTTTTTGAGCGGGTAATTGCCACCACTACGGTCTTCTTCATTTTATTAGAAACTACCACGCCTTTTAACTTGCGGTTCTGCGAGGATATTTTTTGATTTCGGGATTGGGAATTTTCCTCCGGAGATATTTTGGTAAAGATATTTAAAATACTCATATTATATTAGTTTAGACATTACTTAATAAAGTATTAATGACCGCGATGGTCTTTTTCAGATTACGTGCTTCTTTGATATTTTTAACCTTGCCTCTTTTTAAATCTCTCTGTAATTGCCACAAATTATCCTTTGAAGACTGCAGCTCTTTCAAGAGTTCATCTTTATTTTTCTCTCGCAAATTTTGTAATAGATCTTTCTTCATATGCGATGTCTAAACTAATATTCTTACTAAATTAAAGAATTGATTTTGTATCAATTTCAAGGCTTTTCGACGAAGCTGTATGAACATACTGCGAGGAGAAATAACGCAGAAATTGGTCAAAATCAATTCTCCCGAAGGGCAAGGCTATTTTATTTAACTCCTTCGTTGCTCCTCCTCGCTGTGGTAAAACCACAAGCTCGTTGTCGCGCCTTGGATTTAAAATAAAATAGCTCTTGTTAATTAGTGATAATATTAGTTTAGACATCGCTTTATTCTTTAATGATAATTTTGGTTTTAATCGGCAGTTTAAATCCCGCTAAACGGAGAGCCTCTTTGGCAATCTCCGGAGCAACGCCGTCCATTTCAAAAAGAATCCTCCCCGGCCGGACCGGAAAAACAAATTCTTTAACATCTCCCTTGCCGCCGCCCATAGTAACCTCCGGCGGTTTTTGGGTAATCGGCTTATCCGGGAAAATTCGGATCCACACCTTTCCTTCTCTTTTAACAAAATTACTGATGGCTCGGCGGGCAGCCTCAATCTGCCGGCTGTTAATCCAGGCGCCGGATTGGGCTTTTAATCCAAAACTGCCGTAAGAAAGAGTGGCGCCGCGCGTTTCAATTTTCCGGTTTATTGAACGGCCCTTTTGCCATTTTCTATGTTTTATCTTTTTTGGGGTAAGCATAGTGATTTATTATAGTGTTTTACCTTGAAAATGGCAAAAGGAGGAAAGGGGGCGGGAAAACGTAGGTTTTCCCGTATCGGAAGGCAGGAGCGAAGCGACGTCGGAAAACCGAGGGTTTCCGAGAGTTTTTGTCCACTTGCGATGTTTTATTTTTTTAGGAGTTAACATAATTTTAATAAAGGCTTATTAAATCTCACCTTTATAAATCCACACTTTTATTCCGACGGTTCCATAACTATTAAAAGCGGTTGCCTCTCCATAATCAATGTTGGCGCGCAGGGTGGTAAGCGGAAGCCGGCCTTTAGCCAGCCATTCTTTTCTTGCGATTTCATTGCCGTCCAGCCGGCCGGATAATTTAATCTTTGCCCCCTGCACTCCTCTATTTTGCATTATGGAATCCAATTGTTTTTTCATCGTTCTACGGAAAGGCATCCTTTTTTCCAGATTCCAGGCAAGTTGCTGGGCAGTAACCGAAGCGGAAACATCAGAACGTTTTAATTCCTCCACATTTAAACTGATACCCGGCAGAGAAACTTTGCTTTTAGAGAATAATTTTTTAAGAGCAGTTTCAATGGCTTTAGTCAGTTCTTCAATTCCCTTGCCGCCGCGGCCGATAATTAAACCCGGTTTAGCGGCCTTAATTGAAATACGGCAACGAGACCCGCTTCTTTCAATATCTATTTTATCAATGCCGGCATCGCCGATTTTTTCTTTTATCACTTTGCGGATTGCCAAATCTGCCTTTAAAAAGTTTTCAAAATTATCCTTAGCGAACCACCGGGCGCTCCAATCTTTGGTTACGCCTGTCCTGTATGAATTTGGATGAATTTTATGACCCATAAATTATACGCTTTTTCTGTTAAACATTTTTCTAAAAAACCCAACTTGTTCTTTTGGTTTCGCCACCTTTGCCACTCCTATTTTTGGTTTAACAGCTTTACTTTCTTTTTTGGGCGTTTTTTCTTTTTTTGTAATTACAATATTGAAACGCGGCGATTTAACCAGAGATTTTTCTTCTAAAATCAGGGAAATATGGCTCATTTTTTTCTGGAGCGGCGTTGCTCTGCCCATTGCCCGCGGCAGAGATCTTTTTATCATCGGCCCCTGATCTACTTTAATGCTGCTAATTATTAATTTATCCGGGTTTAATTTATGGTTATATTTAGCGCTGGCGGCGGCAGAACGCAAAAGGTCAAGAAGCGGTTTTGCCGGACGCTGCGGCCGGAATAAAAGCTGAGCCTCCGCCTCATTAACGGATAGTCCTTTCAGGGCATTGGCAATAAGCCGGACTTTTCTCGGCGCTATGTGCAAATAATTTAATTTTGCGGTTACTTTTGTCATAAATTTTACTAGTTGGACTTATTTTTTGGGTGGCGTGGCTGTTCCGCCGGGCGGAGCCGCTTTGGTTTGGGCAGTAGTTTCCAGCTCTCTCTGCATTTTTCCGCCATGCCGAAGGAATTTTCTAGTCAAAGAAAATTCTCCAAGGCGATGCCCGACCATTTCTTCTTTGATTAATACTTCTATAAAGTTTTTCCCGTTATGGACGCCAAAAGTATAGCCGACCATTTCCGGCGCGATTTCGGAATCCCGGGACCAGGTTTTAATAACCGTTTTTCCGTCCGGCTTCACCTTAGTAATTTTCTTCAATAATTTGGGGTCAACATAAGGACCCTTTTTACTTGAACGTGACATATTATTTTGGCCGTCTCTGCATAATTAATTTATTTGACCATTTATTTTTATTTCTGGTTTTGCGGCCTCCGGTTATATTACCCCAGATATCTTTAGGGCGCTTGGTTCCTCTTGGCTGCCGGCCTTCTCCGCCGCCGTGAGGATGATCCACTGGATTCATGGCATTACCGCGAACTGTTGGCCGAATGCCGAGCCAGCGGGAGCGCCCGGCTTTCCCGATATTCACTAAATTCCAGTCCGGATTAGAAACTTGGCCGATAGAAGCAAAGCTGTCGGACAAAACCTTGCGAACTTCTCCGGAAGAAAGCTTTAAAATTGAATAATTTCCTTCCTGGCCCAATACTTCGGCATAAGCTCCGGCGGAACGGGCCAGCTGGCCTCCTTTATTCGGATGAGATTCCACATTATAAACTAAATAACCGATAGGAATATTCTTTAAAATCAAACGATTGCCGACAGCCAGCGGCGCCTGCTGGGCGGTTAAAATTTCCGCGCCTATTGTTAAATCTTTTGGAGCTAAAATATACCGCCATTCCCCGTCTTTATAAACTATCAGAGCGATAAAAGCAGTCCGATAAGGGTCATATTCAATTGTTTTTACTCTGCCGGGAATGCCGATTTTATCCTGCTTAAAATCAACTAATCGGTAAGTTTTTTTATTGCCGCTTCCCTGATGCCTCATAGTAATTCTGCCTTGATTATTTCTTCCGGCCCGCGAAGCTAATTTAGCCGTCAGCGCTTTCATCGGTTTTACCGCGGTTAAAACACCGTAATCAACGGTAGTCAATTGTCTTCGCGATGGAGTTGTGGGTTTATAAGTCTTCATATTTATTTTATTACTGCGATAGTATATCTAATTTTTGCCCCTTTTGGAAAGTCATAATAACCTTTTTATAACCGGGTTTAATGCCGACTGAATTTCCCAGCCGGCGTTTCTTGCTCTTAATATTAATAACGTTAGTGCCGATAACTTTTACTTGATAAATATTCTCTACTATTTTTTTTGCTTCGGAAGCGGTAGTATTTTTGTCAATCAAAAAAACATACTTTCCGTTTTTGCCTAATTCGGTGGATTTTTCCGTTACGATTGGATTTTTAACGGCAAATTTATTTAGAGGCATAATTATTTGTTAATTCCGTAAGCGCCGCCTGATCCAGCAAAACATATTGGTAATTTAAAACATCGTAAACGCTTAGATTTTTGATCGGCAGAGCTTTGATTTTGGCAAGGTTGCCAGCCGCCCGGAAAACATTTTTATTGGCGCTGCTTACGGCCAATAAGGCAGTTTTTTGGCCGACTAAATTAGTTATTATCCGGTTTAATTCTTTAGTTTTTGGATTAACTTCTAAATCTTTAATTACTTTCAGCTGATTTAAAGAATATTTTTTAGCTAAAACTTCCCAAAGCGCCTTTTTCAGCATCTTCCGGTTGATTTTTTGAGAAAAATCCGTGGTATTCCGCGGGCCAAAAGTTATTCCTCCGTGCCGCCAAAGCGGCGAACGGATAGAACCCTGCCTTGCCCGGCCAGTCCCTTTTTGGCGCCACGGCTTAATGCCGCCGCCGCTGACTTCGCTGCGATCCTTAGTATGGGCAATCGGATGCCGTTTATTCGCGACGATTGCTTTAAATACCTGATGGATTAAGGCGCCATTCCATTTGGAAGATAAAAATCGCGGCGCTTCCATTTCGCCGGTTACATTGCCATCCTGATTGTAAACTTTAATATTTTCCATAAATTTTATAAGTCTTATAGGACCTATTTAATAATAGTTAATTTCCCGCCGGCATTTCCCGGAACTGATCCTTTAACTAAAATTGTTCCTTGATCCTTATTAATCGCTATGACTGTTAAATTCCGAATGGTTTTTTTCTTTCCTCCCATCCGGCCGGCCATTTTTCGGCCGGGAACAACTCTTTGCGGAGAAGTATTGCCGATAGAACCCGGAGCCCGGTAGCGATTTTTCTGGCCGTGAGTTTTTGGTCCGCCGGCAAAACTATATCTTTTTACAACGCCCTGAAAACCATGGCCTTTGGTTACGCCGCTCACCTTCACTAAGTCCCCTTCTTTAAATTCTTCTATTTTGGCGCTTTCAGCCAATTTCAATGGTGAGACTGACGCAACGGCATCGCCTTTCCAAATTTGAGTCATTTTTAATTTTGTTGCTAAAACCTTTTCCATATTGTTTATAAAAAATCACAGGCTTAGCCTGTGATTTTTTATCATCTTATTTTGGCTAATTCCTTATGATGTTGATTGATTCTACACCATTTTAATTTCAATATCAACACCTGCAGGTAAATTAAGGGCAGAAAGCGATTCAATGATTTTTTGATTCGGATTCAAAATATCAATTAATCTTTTATGCACCCGAAGCTCAAATTGTTCGCGGGAATCTTTATGGACAAACGTAGAGCGATTCACCGTGTATTTTCGAATTTCGGTTGGCAAAGGAGTTGGGCCGATTACTTCCGCGTCTTGACGTTTTGCCGTATCAATAATTTGGCGGCAAGAATTGTCAATCAGCTTATGGTCATAAGCCTTGATCCTTAACCTTAATTTTTCTTTTTCAATGTCTTTTTTTACCATTGCCATAAGATATAGGACCTAGAGGACTAATTGGGCCAATAGGGCTTATATCAAAATCCTATTTCAGGATTTTAATAACTACTCCTGCTCCAACTGTTTTGCCTCCTTCACGGATGGCAAAGCGCTGTTTTTCTTCCAGGGCCACTGGAGCAATGAGTTTCACCGAAAGTTTTACCGTATCTCCCGGCATCACCATTTCCATTCCTTCCGGCAAGATTACTTCGCCGGTGACGTCGGTAGTTCTGATATAGAATTGCGGCTTATATCCCTTAAAGAAAGGAGTATGCCGGCCGCCTTCTTCTTTGCTTAAAACATATACTTCAGTTTCAAATTCGGTGTGCGGAGTGACTGATCCGGGCTTGGCCAGCACTTGTCCGCGTTCCACATCTTCTTTTTTAAGGCCCCTCAGAAGTACGCCGACATTATCGCCAGCTCGGCCTTCGTCTAAAAGCTTATTAAACATTTCAATGCCGGTAACAACAGTTTTAGCGGTTGGCTTAAGACCGATTATCTCTAATTCTTCGTTAAGTTTGGCTACCCCTCTTTCAACACGGCCGGTAACCACAGTGCCGCGGCCTTCAATAGAAAATATGTCTTCAATCGGCATCAAAAACGGTTTGCTGATATCCCTAACCGGTTCGGGAATAAATTCGTCTAGAGCTTTCACTAAGTCTAAAATCGGTTTAGCGTCAGCGTCATCAGCAGATTTAACATTTAAAGCTTTCAGCGCCGAACCGCGGATAACCGGAGTGGTATCGCCCGGAAAATCATATTTTTTCAAGAGCTCCCGGACTTCTGATTCCACTAAATCTATAAGTTCTTTATCATCCACCATATCCACTTTATTTAAGAAAACAACTAGTGCCGGCACGCCGACTTGGCGGGCAAGTAAAATATGTTCTCTGGTTTGAGGCATTGGGCCATCCGCGGCGGAAACCACAATAATTGCGCCATCCATCTGGGCGGCGCCGGTAATCATATTTTTAATGTAATCAGCGTGGCCCGGAGCGTCTACGTGCGCGTAATGGCGCTTTTCGGATTCATATTCCGAATGATGAAGAGCAATAGTAATGCCGCGGGCTTTTTCTTCCGGAGCATTGTCAATGTCATCTACTTTTTCTTCTTTGGAAGCGAAACCTTTTAAAAAAAGGACGTGCGTTAAAGCCGCGGTCAAAGTAGTTTTGCCGTGGTCAACGTGTCCGATGGTGCCGACGTTTACGTGCGGCTTTTTCCGTTCAAATTTGGCTTTTTCTGCCATAACCTTAATTTCCAGCGGCTTTTAAGCCATGCCGCTGTCTATAAAATTTTATTTTTAATTATTAATTACACTCGACGCACAATACAAAATAGTATATATGAAAACAGTTAAAAGTGTCAATACCTCTGAAATGTTAATAAAAATAATTCTCGCATTGCAATAAAATACGCCGACTGTTAATCTGAAATCAGTAATATTGAAAAATTAAAAAATATGGGACTGCTCAGCGAAGTCGGGCTGGTTTTTCTTTTGATTCAGCTGGCCATCTGGTCTGGCGAAATTTCAAAAGCGTTGCCTTGGCTTATCGGCTTGGCGCCATTAGCTTTTGCTTTAAGATATTGGCGGCGAAATCCAAAAGTTTTTAAATTGCTTTTTAAACCCGCGGGAAACGAACTTCAATATCTGCTGATGATTTTCACTTTTGTTTTTTTTGAACGCGCTATCGGATTAATCGGCGAATTTTGGAATCCGTCTTTCTTCGTTATTCCCTATCTTCCGCTTAAAATGCTGAAATTTTTTTTACTCTACTTGCCTTGGGCTTTTTTCCAGCAATTATTGTTAAATGGCTATTTTTATAATCGGCTTTGCGGTTTAGAAGATGCGGCCGCCGCTGAAGATGCAGCCGCTGTTTGCATCAATGGAATTTCACAAAAAAACGCTGTTTTAATTTCCGGAATTTTATTTTCGCTTGTGCATATTCCTAACCCGGTGCTTTTAGCAGTTACGCTGATTGGCGGATGGCTAAGCGCCTATTTTTTCCAGCGCGCCAGAAATATTTATTTACTGGCGGTTTTTCACGCGATTCTTGCCGTATCAACAATGTATTGCTTGCCGGAAGCCTGGCATCATCATCTTAGAATCGGTCCCGGATTTTACACTTGGCATCCTTAAAAATAAAAAGTCTCGCTTTTCAGCGAGACTTTATTTTTTCCCTTCCTTAATCAATTCGGCAATATTATTCGGCACTTCTTCATAGTGGGAAAATTCCATATTAAAATTGCCGCGGCCTTGCGACATGGAACGGAGCTTAGTCGCGTAACCGAACATTTCCGAAAGCGGGACTTTCGCGTCAATGACTTTAATGTTGGCGCGGTCGGTCATGGCCTCAATTTTCCCCCGTTTAGAGCTTAAATCACCGGTAATGTCACCCATAAATTCTGAAGGCACTAAAGTTTGGACTTTCATAATCGGCTCAAGCAAAACCGGTTTAGCCCGTTTAGCCGCTTCCTGCAAAGCAATGGAACCGGCAATTTTAAAAGCTGCTTCAGACGAATCAACTTCATGGTAGGAACCGTCATATAAAGTAACTTTCATATCATTTAACGGATAGCCGGCAACCACGCCTTTTTGCATAGCTTCAATAACCCCTTTTTCAACCGGTTTGATAAATTCTTTTGGAATCACTCCTCCTTTGATATCATCCACAAATTCAAATCCTTTGCCGCGTTCCATCGGTTCAACTTTTAATTCCACGTGTCCATATTGGCCGCGGCCGCCGGATTGCTTGATGTATTTCCCTTCCGCTTCCGCTTCCATTTTAATAGTTTCGCGGTAAGCAACCTGCGGACGGCCCACATTGGCAAGCACGGTAAATTCACGCTTCATCCGGTCAACAATAATTTCCAAATGCAATTCGCCCATTCCCCAGATAATCGTTTCACCGGTTTCAATATCGCCGGTCACCCGGAAGGTCGGGTCTTCTTCACTAAGACGCCGTAAAGCCATGCCCATTTTTTCCTGGTCGGCCTTGGTTTTCGGCTCAATGCGCAAAGAAATAACCGGCTCGGGAAAAATAATTTTTTCCAGAATAATCGGGTTATTTTCATCGCAAAGCGTGTCTCCGGTAGTGGTATCTTTTAATCCCACAATGGCGCCTAAATCTCCGGCATGGATTTCTTCCACTTCTTCCCGCTGATTGGCATGCATCCGCACCATCCGGCCAATCCGCTCTTTGATATTTTTCGTGGAATTTAAAACATAAGTGCTTCGCTTCATTACTCCGGAATAAACCCGGAAATAAGTTAAACTGCCGACAAACGGGTCAGCGGCAATTTTAAAAGCGAGCGCGGCCAGCGGCGCCTCATCGCTGGCTTCCCTGGTAATTTCCGCGCCGGATTTTAAATCCAGCCCTTTTACCGGCGGCAAATCAAGCGGCGAAGGCAAATAATCTATGACCGCGTCTAAAACCAGCTGTATGCCTTTATTCTTAAGGGCAGAACCGCAAACAACCGGCACCAGAGTATTGGCAATTGTTGCTTTTCTAAGCACTCTTTTTAAAGAATTCAAGTCCGGCTCCCTGCCCTCAAGATAATGGGACATTAAATCATCATCCTGCTCAACTACTTTTTCAATTAAGGCGTGGCGGTGCTTTTTGGCTTCTTCCAAAAGATTGGCTGGAATTTCTATTTCTTTGATTTTTTCCCCTTTTTCTCCCTCAAATTGATAAGCTTTCATTTTTAAAAGATCCACCACTCCTTCAAAATTATTTTCCAAACCGATAGGAATTTGAATCGGCACCGCATTGGGCGTTAATCGCTCCAAAATAGATTGGTAACTGCCTTCAAAGCTGGCGCCGGTGCGGTCCAATTTGTTGATAAAACAAAGCCGCGGCACTTTATATTCATCCGCGTAACGCCAGTTGGTTTCTGACTGCGGCTCTACTCCGCTCACTCCGTCAAACACCACCACGGCGCCGTCCAGAACGCGCAAAGACCGTTTTACTTCAACCGTGAAATCAATATGCCCGGGAGTATCAATTAAATTAATCCGGTGTTCAAATTTTTTATCACCATGCTGATAGGTAGGAACCCAAAAACAGGTAGTAGCGGCGGAAGTAATGGTAATGCCCCGCTCCCGTTCCTGTTCCATCCAGTCCATCACCGTGTCCCCTTCATGCACCTCGCCGATTTTATGCGAAACTCCCGTATAAAAAAGAATCCGTTCGGAAACGGTGGTTTTACCGGCGTCTATATGCGCGATAATTCCAATATCGCGTGTTTTTTCCAGGGGATATTGTCTGGCCATAATAAAATTTATTTCAAATAAATTTCCATTTCATCCAAAAAATTTAATACTTCAGCCACTAATTCATCGGATATATTTTCTTGCTGGCGGGCTGTTTCCAATTTTTTAAATAAATCGTTAACTTTATCAAATAATTTTCCACGTTTAGTTTCCGGAATATATTCAGAATTTTTAGATTCTAAAAATAATTCTATCGCGGAAAGAGGCGCTTGTATCGCGGAAATATGTTTTTTATCCGCCTTACTTTCCAGAAATTTCGCGCTTAATTCCTGATGAGCTTTTTCCGTTTCAGGAGTTTTTTCTTTTAAAAATTTTTTATATACTTCCTTACTTCGTTCTCCTAATTCCAACTGTTCTTCATAAGTATATTTTGGTTTATCCGGACGATTTCTAAAGCGTTGAAAAGATTTAAGAATTGATTCTTTAACGGTTGGGGGTCTTTTTTCTTCCGGTGATAACATAGATTCTTTCATTGCTTTTTAGTTATCGCGCAAAATGCGCGAATGCCCTATTAGCCTCTGCCATCCGGTGGGTATCCTGTTTCTTTTTAATGGCGGCGCCTTCATTTTTAGAGGCCAGCAGTAATTCTTCCGCCAGTTTTTGAGCCATTGGTTTGCCGGTTTTTTTCTTGGCGGCATCAATCAGCCAGCGCGCAGTAAGCATAAATTTTCGTTCCTGCCTTACTTCTATCGGCACCTGGTAATTCGCTCCGCCGACCCTTCGGGTTTTTACTTCAACCATCGGAGAAACATTTTCAATCGCTTTTTCAAAAATTGGCAGCGGTTCTTGGCCGGTATCTTTTTTTATTTTCTCCAAAGCTCCATACATTATTTTTTCCGCCGCCCGTTTTTTACCGTCTTCCATTAAATAATTAATGAACCGGCCGACGGTCACGCTGCCATAATTTAAATCCGGCTGGCGCTCTCGTTTATAATTGCGCTTTTTTCTCATATAGTTTTACTTTGGGCGTTTGGCTCCATACTTAGACCTTTGCTGTTTTCTGGCGCTTACTCCGCTGGTATCCAAAACTCCCCGGACAATATGATAGCGGACTCCAGGCAAATCTTTTACCCGGCCGCCGCGGATGACTACCACCGAGTGTTCCTGCAAATTATGGCCCTCTCCACCGATATAAGCGGTAACCTCCATGCCGTTGGTTAAGCGGACTCTGGCAACTTTGCGAAGCGCGGAATTCGGCTTTTTCGGCGTCGTGGTAAAAACTTTCAGGCAAACGCCCCGTTTAAAAGGCGAAACGGATTTTACCGGCCGGTTTTGAATGTAATTAAAATAACGCCCCAGTGCCGGAGATTTGGATTTAGAAACCTTGCTTTTTCTTGAACCCTTTAAAAGCTGTTTTATCGTTGGCATAGATAAAATATATAATAGCAAATTAAAAAGACGGGAGTCAAGTTCCCGTCTTTTAACATTTATCACCTTATCAATTTATTTGCTTCTTCCAGCGCTCTTTTTAGCTGTAAATCATCCGCTTCGGATTTAACTGATTTCGGATTTTCTAACTCAATAGTGGGGCTGATTCCGATTTCATGAACCTTAATTCTGTCTTTACCGACAAAGTATTCAGCCACAGTCAAGTGAAGTACGGAGCCGTCATTCAGCTCAATGTTTATTTGAACTGATCCTTTACCGAAAGTTTTTTTACCGATTAGCGGCGCGCCGCAATCGTTTTTCAGCCAGCCAGCCATGATTTCCGCGGCGCTAGCGCTGTATTCATTAATCAAAACCACGACTTTCAGATTTTTATATTGGCCGATTTTATCGTCGTTCGGCACATACTGATGCGGGAGGTCATTACGACCGGCCGTATATAAAAGCGAAGCGCCATCTTTCGCGAATAAGGAATTAATATTCAGAACCGACCTCAGCAAGCCGCCCGGATTATTCCTAAGGTCAAGAACCATTACTTTCATGCCGCTTGCCGATAAACTGCTGACGGCCGCCTGAAAATCATCTCCGGTTTCCGAGCCGAATTCAATTATTTGGAGATAACCGGCTTGAGAATCCAGCATCTTATATTCAACTGTAACTAATTTTATATCGGCTCGCGCCAAAGTAAATTCTTTAATCTCATTTTCGCGCGAGATTATCAGCAATACCTCGGTGCCAATTTCCCCTCTGATAAGTTTAACTACCTCATTCATAGCCAAGCCGTGGGCAGAAATTTGATTTTCTTTTTTAGAAGTTGAAGAGATCGCGACTATTACATCGCCGGGTTTTAGGCCGGTTTTTTCGGCCGGGGTGTTTTTTAATACGGCAACAATAATAATTTCATTATGTTCTTTGGTTCTTCGTCCCATTAACCTTATGCCAATGCCGCCGCTGAGGTGGCCGCTTATTTCTTCTTCGCGGCTGGCGGCTTCTTCTTTGGTTAAATATTGGCTAAAAGGGTCCAGGCATTCTGAAATTCCCCTTTGGAGAGTTGCTTCCACGCATTTTTTGAGATCAACTTCTTTATGGAAAAATTTTTCAATCGTAAATAATACGTCTGTTACTTTTTCCAGAGCTTGAAGTTCATTTGAAAGAGAAGCGGCAAAAACTGGTTCCTTAATTAAAAAAATTGGCAAACAAAATATCAATAAGCACCGCAAGCGCTTTTTCATTAAATTAATTATCAAAGAACCCTAATTTACCTAAATTAAATCATAGCTCTTTTATAGCGTCAACCAGCGGCCGACTAAAACAGCGTGCAATCCTTGAATAATCGGAATGAGCAATCCGAAACCGATAAATAAAAATAAAAGTAAAATAACGAGTCCGTATTGTTCCAAAAGCCGCTGGAGGCGATAAGATTGAGATGGCAGTAAGGCAAAAAGCAATTTAGAGCCATCCAGCGGCGGAATCGGAACCAAATTAAATACCGCCAATAATAAATTAATAAAAATAATGACATTAAAAAACAGGATAAGCGGAGCCAGATTCGGATTCAGTTCAACAGCCGGGCCGGCAAGGCGCAATAGAATCCCAAAAATTACCGCAATGAAAATATTACTTAACGGTCCGGCCGCCCCGATTAAAGCCGCTCCAATTTTCGGATTTTTTAAATTATTCGGATTATAAGGCACCGGCTTGGCCCAGCCGAAAATCACCGGGCTGTTAGTAATCACTAAAATGAACGGCAAGACAAAAGAGCCAAAAAAATCCAAATGTTTAGCTGGATTCAAATTTAACCGGCCCAAATCTTTAGCGGTGTCATCGCCTAATTTTAGGGCCATTAAACCGTGGGAAACTTCATGTACCATCACGGAAAAAATAAAAACCAGGAATTGGAAAATTAAAAGCAGCAGGTCATTCATGATTTAGCGTTTTTCTTTCGGCCGATAAAGTTCCGGGTCAATAGTTCGCGAAAAACATGTTTCGCCTTTATCATGATTCCAGTTTTGCTGATAAGGGCCTTCGTAATAAGAAACTGCTTTGGGAACCCTCAAATTTTCTTCCGAAGGAAAATGAAAGTTGGAGCAAAGCTCAAAGGAAAGCGGTTTCAAAACTTTATAATTATAGGCGGTGTTAGATTCCGGGTCTGCCGGCGGCCGGAAACCGGTGATGTCATTTTTTAAATCATCCAGACTTGCCGGCAACTTATCTTTTTGGGCCCAATAATTGATAATTTCATTTTGCAAGATTTGCAAATCATTGATTCGCCGCTCATCAAAACGCCGCAGTCTGGCTTTAAAAGGAGAACCGGCAGTAAAAAATCCCGTAATAATGCTTCCTAATACTATTATTGATACGGTTACGGTTAAAATTTTAAGCTGCCCGACAGTATATTTTCTTCGAAGATCCAGAAGATAATAACTGAAAATTGCTCCGGCCACTGTCAAAATTACCGCTATTTTTAAAGTAAAACGGGCGGTTAAATCCCCTCCCAAAAAATTATACACCAGCGCCACCAGATCGCCGATAATCATTACCGCGGCGATAAAAAGCGTAAAATACACCAGCCATTTTCTTATTTTTAAATCCCGCTTCTCCGGCTGATTTCTATAATCTTTATTTAAAAGCCAGGAAGCCGAAAGATATACCGGAAAAACGATAATTAAAGCCGCCATTCCCCAACGGATTGTTCCCGCGGTCGCGGAATAAGAATAATAATTCAAAATATCCGGAAACGATAAATTAATATAATCAAACCAAAGGCGGATTAAACTGCCGGCGCTTATATAAAGAGCGATAATCGCCAAAAGATGCAAAAATACGTCTTTTGGAGAACTTTTATTGTTTTCGTTCATAATTTAATTATACCACAGCAAATGAAAACTCCCCTTAAAGGAGAGTTTACAAAGGAGAGTTTACTTAGTTTTCTCTGGCTATTAATATTGAAGCGGTTGTTATCTGTTGCGGTAAGCGCTGTTTTTCCACAAAAGAGAGCCTTACTTTATTGGCAATCTTTTGGCCGCCGGCAAAATTTATTTCAACATCTAAAACAAAAACCTCATTTAATTTTTTAATAATCCAGTGATTATTTATGAAAAGCGCCAAGCCTCGCGGAGCCCCGATGGCGGTATTATTCATCATCAGCCACTCGGTATAGACTATGCCTTGATTGAAAAAATCTATAGTAATGGCCTTTAAGCCTAAGGATTCGTTTTGATATTCAACAAGCGTTCCTATTTTATCTATCGGGTCTACGGTTCCAAAAGTTGCCCAGGACACGAATTTACCGTTACGATGCGGTAAGTCATACTTTCCAGTTTTTTCCCACCCCTCTTTTTCGTATTTGTCAGGATCAGAAAAATCTGGCCTTCTTGAGGTCCAGTCTAGTTCAGACATTTTTACCCAATATATTCAAGTTTAAGATTCTAATTACAGAATGCGTCTAAAATTATCAGAAGTCAATCAATTAATTTTCTCTATTTTATTAGCCGTTTAAATTCTTCAACCATCGGCACTTCCGTTGCTTCCACTTTATATTCTTCTGCCGTATAATAAGCCGCCCAATCAGCCAGCACTAAAGAAGAAAAAATTTTATGAAAAACGCTTTTGCCGCTTAAAACCATTGTTTCCACCGGCAATTGCCGTTCCCGATAAAGCCGTTCCGTAATATTCATTCTTTTTACAATTTTTGGATGGTCCGCCGGATCTTTTAAAAAAAGGAAGTAAAAATTTTTTGAAAGGTTCTGAGTAGAATCTTTCACATCAAAACCGGTCATTTCATTATGGTTAAGCTCCGGAAAAGCATTGATAAAAGCCGGAATTTTTCCGGTCTCATTGAATTTAATCTTCCAATTGTAAGCAATCGCCCGGTTGCGCTCCGAGACGTAAATAACCGGCACATGTCCCTTTAATTTTTTGGCCAGCGCTTTTCCCGCTCTCTCCAATTCGTAAGGTTTTAAAACCTTAGCTAATTCGGATATTTCTCGCGATGCTTCCTGGTCGCCGGTTATCTTTAAAAGCGATTTAGTGAAAAATCCCAGCGCTGACCGGGGCTGGATACCGGTATCAGGCAATTGAATAAACGGCTTTTTAAATTTTTTAGCTAAATCCAATAATTTCCCGCCAACGGTAATTGCCGCTGTCGGATAATTTTTGCTTACCGCCATTTTAAAAGCGTCCAGAGTCTCTTCGGTATTGCCGGAATAAGAACTGGCGATAATCAGGGTATTTTTTAAAATTTTGGGCGATAAAGCCGGCAACCCGTAATTACGATGGGAAATGATATTTAAAGCCGACCTCCGGATTTTTAAAAGCTCCGGCGCTAAATTTGAACCGCCCATACCGGCAACAATAAATTGCCCGTATTTTTTAAGCTTGCCGGCGTTTTCTACTGCCGGCTTAAAATCAAACTGGGCGTGAAAATTTTTAATCGCTTCGTAAATCATATTAAACCCTATCTTAATAATAACATTTAAAATAAAAAGCGGCTTGATGTTATCTCGCCGCGTTGATTGATGATAAATGATTAATCATCGCTGGGGGGTAGGACGTTCAATAATGCACGAGTGGCTTTTTTCACCGTTTCGGCAGCTTTTTCCACGTCTTTCGCAAACACACGAACAGCCCTTTTTACCTCAACACCGGCATCGATGTTTCGACGAAGTTTCTTTGCCGCATTTGCAAGGTCCGTAGAAAGTCCCATTTCCATCCTCCAAATTATTGTTGAACTACTAAAAGTAGTATAACCAAGTCAAAAGTATTTTGCAAGAGATTCTAACGTCCCACCTATCATCAGGGTCAAAATTACCCCATAAAATATGAACAAAACAACTGGCGGGACACGTGGGTTAAGTGCCAAGATTTTAGAGGGAAATTCGGGGTTTTGGGGCGGCTTGCAAAATGAGGCACGTGAGTCGGGGTCGTAGGTTAACCTTCTCTTTAATAACCGATTGCTACCAGCAACACATAAAACGCTACTGTTATCCACGCAAATAAAGCCCACACCCTTTCAGATTTTTCGAAAGATTCAAAGCTCTTCCATTCATTACGATTCCACGCCAACCTTCTTCCGTGCTTAAGACTAAAATATAACCACCATATACTAGGAACCACTGTTAAGGCGATAGCCAAGTAAACACTAGAGTAAATCTCCAAAAGTGCTACTCCCGCCGGTAGAAGAAAGTAAATAATTACTAAAATAATAACCAGATCCCATTGTTTTCGCACCAAAGCGTTTAGTGGCCACAATCCGATGATCGTTATTGAATATTTACGAAGATAGGCAATTTGTTCCTGGGTTAGTTGTTCCTCGTCTTTAATATATTTTGTGTCAAACCATGCTTTAGATTTCTCTAGTTTTACGTACTTCTCTTCAATTTCTTTTTTCCCTTGTTCAGTATACTTTTCTATTGATACCATAATTAATTACTCAATTTGTTTCTTTTTAATCGACTTTTTTAAATAACTTATTTGATTGTTTCCAAGACGTGGGTAGATTTTTCGCGCCATATTCATTCAAGGCTTTATAAAGTTTTGGTCTTATGATGTCGTCAAAAACAGTAGCGCAATTGGGGCAAAAGGATATCGCATTCCATTTTTTTGCCTCTCGAACCTCATCTACAATGTGTGCAGCGTGACGACTTGCCGCTTGCCAACCGCACCACTCACATGGTTTTTCTTTTACTTTTTTTGCAAATCTTCTATTCCTGAAAGGCATAAGGATTTAATTTTATTACATCTATATTTCGGTAAGGCGGTGTAAGTCAATCTAGAACCAACCCCATAAAGAGAATTTTAGCAGTTTTGGGGCTATCCCGGCAACGTATCTCGGTCGGCGGGCGAAATAGCAACCTTACGTTTTTTCCTTAAGATTGGATAGAATAATCCAAAAATTGCACCGAGAACAGACATTATCGGGCCAATGCCCCCGCCCTCAAAATATAATTGACCTCCAACCCAATCAGAGTTAGTGAATACAATAAATACAAATCCACCAAGCGAAAACATCAAAATTCCGAAAAGGATAATAGCTGTTTTAAATTTGTGTTCCGGTGCAATGTAGGCTCCCGCCCAAATGAAAATAACGGCCGCTACAAACGGTAACAAAATCCTTTCTGGAAGTTCGGGATAGGGCTCAATAAACCCTGTCAACGTAGAGTAAAGCACCCAATGAAGTAGAAAACTAGCAAATATTATTGCGAGTAATGTACCGGGTAGCAATACAAGCCAACGGAGCCAATATGTAAAATCTCTTTTCATGTTTTTATCTAAAAGGATTCCACCCAGATTGTATTAATTGAATTATCATTGTAACGAAACCTACAAAAAAGAGGCCGGCCGTCAATGCAATCATTGCCCATAAATGAAATTGATTAGATTTTATTATTTTATTTGCTGCTTTCTCTATCTTTTTTCCAAGAATTAATTCTGTTATAACGCGGGATTGATTTATGCCCGCTGTATTTCCAGTAGCTGACTCTTTTATGATTCCTTCATCAGTTTTAGATAAATCATATTCTTCAATTATTTTTTTTAATATTTATATTCATGATTTAAATAAATTACTGCGATAATATCCTTTACATCGCCCTTTATTTTTATACATCATACGACAACGTTGATTAATTAATCGGGGGTTATCCGTATCAATCCCGCACCGAGTGCATTTAGCAAAGTATTTCTCTTTATCAATTTTATTAGACATAAATAGGTCTCTCGATAAAAAATGTTGACTGCGGAGGGTGTGAGATTTGAACTCACGATCCCCTTTCGGAGAAACCTGCTCTCCAAGCAGGCGCAATAGACCGCTATGCGAACCCTCCATAATCTATAAATAAATCTATAATAAAAATCCCCTTATCTCAAGGGGATTCTTCTTTTATCCGAAAAGATGTCTCGCGCGTAGTTCATTATTTTTTCTTTCATCCCTGCTTTCAAACTTTCCGAACGAAAAGAACTTTTTTCTTCAAGCCACTTGTTAATCGCCTGTTCTAAGTCCGAATCCTGCACTTCTTTAAACTCGTAACGCCTTGTAAATCTTTTCAATAAACTTAAATTCTTATTTTTCAGCAAAGAGAATTGATATGCCCAGAGCATATCCGCGGTTGCGCCAAGAATCATAGCCTTTTCTGTTTCCAGATAAAGATTGATTGTTTCTCCCCTTAATCCGCGAAAATAAAGCATGTGAAGTTTCACAATTTCCTCCTTGCAACGTTCTGGCATCAGAATAATGCAGTGAATTCAAAAAGTCAATCAAATTTTTAACCCGCGCAGGTTCTTTACTCTTTCCTCTGTTGGCGGATGGCTCATGAATAATTTATGCAAAAACGGAGTACGCGGCTTATTGTCAAACGGGTCGTCAAACCAAAGATGGGAATTAGCATTATTGGCACGGAGCATTGGCGTTGAATCAGAAGAAATTTTTATTAAAGCGCTCGCCAGATTTTCCGGTTTCCGAGTCAAAAGAGCTCCGGAAGAATCCGCTAAAAGTTCCCGCTTTCTGGAAATTGCCAGACGCATTAAAGTCGCCGCCAACGGCGCCAGCATTGCCAAAATCACTCCAATTATCAGAAAAATAATATTCGTCCCTCCTTGATTTCGGCTATCTCTTCGCATTCCGCCCCAAAGCATTGACCGCATAAAAAAATCAGAAGCAATAGAAATAAATCCGACTAAAATCACCGCTACGGTTCCTACCAGCATATCGCGATTGGCAACATGAGAAAGTTCATGCGCCAGCACCCCTCTAAGCTCATCTTTATTTAATTTCCGCAATATTCCGGTGGTTACCGCCACTACCGCATGTTTCGGATTCCGGCCGGTGGCAAAAGCATTTGGAGCATTTTCCTCAACAATATAAATTTTTGGCAAGGGTAAATTCGCTTCTTTCGCCAAATCCGAAACCAAATCATAAAGTTCCGGCGCGGAATCCTTGGAAACTGGCTTGGCTTTAACCATGGCGAGTACCATTTTATCGGAAAACCAGTAGCTGAAAAGCGCCGTTCCAACGCTCAAAATAACCGCAAAATAAAGAATAGAGGAATTTTGGTAAATCTGGGCAAAAGCAAAACCAAACGCTATTACAAATCCCAAAAATCCGGCAAATAACAGCCAGGTCTTAAAAAGATTCAAAGTTTTATTTTTATAAAGAAATTGATTCATATCCTGCTTAAATTATAATAGATTTTTTAAAAAATAAAAAGGTAATTCTTCTTATACCCCTTATTCGTACGAATAAGGGGTATAGTATAA
Source organism: Candidatus Harrisonbacteria bacterium (assembly GCA_016192685.1). Classification (GTDB taxonomy): domain Bacteria; phylum Patescibacteriota; class Minisyncoccia; order UBA6257; family 02-FULL-45-10c; genus JACPTS01. The sequence continues at coordinate 24,348 of JACPTS010000003.1, read as the reverse complement.
TAAAAAACAAAAATCCCGCAATAATGCGGGACTACACTGGAGGCAAAACCCTGATTGGTTCTAGCCATTTCTTTCTTTCCAACTCTTGTCTCTTTTTAATTCTCGCCAGGAAATTTTGCCATAAAATAAAATCGCTTTTTTGGCGCACTACCACAATTGCTTTTTCCGCTTTCAGCCAATCGGGACTGCCGTAATCTTCCCTTGCATTTACTAAATTTAACGTCGTATAAATATTTTTTTCTTCCAGCAAAACTACCTCTACTTTATCCATCGGCACAACAAGCTTCCAAGATTTTTCGTGTAATTTTACCGAATCAAAAACTACTTGGCTATTTAATCCGTCCCAATAATCAACTGATTGAAATGGGATACTGGATACGGAAATCGGCTCATCAGCGAAAGAATGCGATAAAGGAACAAATAAGCTTAACGCCAAAACAACAATTCTTAATTTCATTGCCAATTATTCTTTAAAAGCGCTGATTATATGATACTCCATAAAAAATCCCGCGCAAGCGCGGGTATGATTTTTCTTAAACAAATAATCCAAGCATATCAATTTTTTTCAAGAATTCTTCGGTTTCTCTTTTATTCCGAAAATTAATGCTGGCTATTTCTCTGGCGCTGCTTTTATCGATTGGCCAACGTTTAGCCAACAATCTCAACAGCTTTAATTCCGGACCGGAAAAATTCCCTGCATTTAACCGGTAATCTTCAAAAGCTTCATAGGCCAGCGGGAAGGCGTCTTTTACAATCCTTGCCATTGCCTCGCCGTAAACGCGGATTTCATACTGCGCATGGTTATCCAGCCGAAGATTCAAGAAATGGAAAAGGTTATGTAAATCAATTTTCCAATACCATTGGGTATAATTCGCGACTGAAAGCCCAATGCGAGCCAATTCCCTTGTTAAACCCAAATTAAGAGACTCCTGATAATTTTTATATTGGCGCTCATAATCCTCTTTAAATAGCTGGAGCACTTTCGCTTGCTGTTCGGAAGTTAATTTTTCTTCGCTCCGACCCTGCTTATTGCCTTGTGATTGCTTTCTTAATACAGCGGAGTTTGGAAGATAAAACTCGTCCGACATTTCCGAATAGCGGCCGGAATATTCATTCACATTGGCAGTCCGGTGCCGAATCCATTGCCGTGCCACAAAAATCGGCATTTTGCAGTGAAATTTCAGCTCACACATTTCAAAAGGAGTGGTGTGCCGATGCCTCATCAAATATCTGATTAATCCCCTGTCCTCGCTAACTTTCTTAGTTCCCTGGCCGTAAGAAACCCGGGCAGCTTGAGCAATAGCCGAATCATCTCCTAAATAATCCACTAAATAAACAAACCCATGATCTAAGCACTTAACCGGACGATTCAGCCATTTTTCTGCTCCCGGATTTACTGGGCGGAGCGTCTTTTTTTCTTTATTTTGAATCTGTTCCGGCAATTTTTCATTATCCATATTTTCCTCCTTTTAAGAAACTGCTTATAGAATAAACGTTTTAAAAATAAAAATCAATGAAAAACCCGCCTTTAGCGGGTTTGTCTTGGATAACACAGATAATCTAAATTTTCTCCGCGCCGAAGCCGATCGGCGCATTTTTGCAAAGCAAAGGAAGTCAATTTATTCCGGCGGTATACCCATTGTTTCGGGTCAGCCGGTTTTGATTCTTTCCAGCATTTGAGAGTTGCCGGAACCAAAGAGTCGTAACCCTCCAGAGTTTTCGGACAAAGTCCCAAAAGCAGATGCCGGCAATTCAATTGCGGCAAATAATCCTGCAATGCCATTCCGAAACAGCAATCATTTAAAAAAATCAGGGGCTTTTTTTGTCCTTTCAAAACCGGCACGATATTTTTATAAAGCGCAGTATATTTTCCGGATAATTTCCAGCCGTCCCGGGCGCCGTGTCCGCCATAATAAATAACCAGCGGAGAATCTTTAGCCACTAATTCCCCGAAAACATCTTCTATCTTCTGACCGCGAATAAAAGTTTCCAGCGCGTAAAAACTAATTTGGTTTTCCGGAAGCTTAACAATTTTTAAAAAATATTCATAAAATTTCGCGGTGTCTTCGGAAAATTCATCGCTGAAATGCGTTACTATCAGGAGCCGCATTGGCTAATGATAAAATATTAAATTACTAATTTCAGTTTATCCGGAATTTATAATTCTGGCAAGAAAAATCCCCAGTCAAACTGGGGTATTAATGGTCCATCATTTCCGGAATATCTTCCACGATGCGGAGTTTATTTTTTCCAGTTAAAAGTCCGCCGGGACCTTGGTGAAAATCAAGCGTTTTCTGTATAAGTTCAACAATATCAAGATTAAATTTTTCTAAAATAATCCCTTTTTTTTGGCATACTTTTTCTTGATGCGCGGATACAAGATTAGCATTGTATTCCTCAAAATAAATGATATTCTTGATGCCTGATATTGCTAAATCATCAAAGCAATGACTGCTATTGCATGGCCTGATAGTCGTAAACGCATAACCATCCTTAAGCCGGCGGTATGCTCCAAATTTCTTTGCCCGCTTAAGCGCATTTTTTTCCGCATGAGCTTTCACGCGGACACAATGCCCATCTTTCAACTCGCATTGCACATCATCGCAGTGCGGCGCGCCCGGAGCAGAACCGTTATAACCAGTTGCAATATGATAACCGTTCTTATCCATAAGCAGACATCCAACTCTGGCTCGCGGACATGTGCCTCGACACGCAAGGCCATAAGCCAAAAACATGCCACATTCAATTTTTGAAAGTCTTCTAATTGGATTTTCCAGCATATCCTGTTTTTAATTTTTATTGAACTTTCTAAAGCATAAACTTTGTAATTTAAGAATACAAGTTATTCCTTATACCCCTTATTCGTACGAATAAGGGGTATAAGGAAAATAAAAAATCCCCGCTGGCAAGCGGAGAAAATAAATGATTACTGATCTTTTACAATTTTATAAAAATCATTTTTCGTCATCACTTTAATCGGTGTGCCTTTAGAAAATTCTATTGGATATTCGCCTGGAAGAACTGCGGTACGCCCGTCAGAAAAATGAAGTATTGTTTTATGAAGTGTTCGCCAACCAACAGGCACTTTTTTCACTCTTGTATCCGTATATTCAACATTATCAAATACTCCACGATCTTTAACTTCCCATGGGCCAATCGCGGGATAGATTAACATGCTCAATATAAACAGCATAAAGCCAAGACATAAGGCTACTATATTTTTAAAAAACTTCAGATCCTTCTTCCTTTTTTCTGCTGATTTTTCTGTGGAGTAGACTGCGCCTGCTGCACCAATCGGGAATAAGAGATATATTAATAAAATAGATAGTTCCCAATGCACTGTTTCCCAACTAATGACCATTTATGAATCTCCTATTCAATAATTATTGAGCTAAATTAATATTAAAACAAAACTCGCCTGTTGTAAAGCGGATTTTTTATAAAACCTTTTAACTTCTTAATATTCACCCATCCCCATTCCTCCTGGCGGCATTCCGGCTGGCGGAGTTTTTGGCTCCGGTTTATCCGTTACCGCGGCGCCGATGGTCAAATAAGTTGCCGCCACCGAAACCGCATTCAAAAACGCGGTTTTGGTAACTTTAAGCGGGTCAATAATGCCGGCTTTTTTAAGGTCATCGGTTTTATTGGAATGGGCGTTAAAACCGACCCAAACTTCCTTTTTATTTCGCAATCCCGACAAAACTTTTTCCGGATTTTCTCCGCTATTTTCCACAATCGCGGTTAATGGAGCTTCTAAAGCCCGCCTTAAAATAACCATTGCCGCTCCAGCTTCAGAATTTTCTTCTTTGCCGGATTTTAAATCCTGCAGAACATTAAAGAGCGCAACGCCGCCGCCCGGAACAATTCCTTCCTCCATAGCCGCGCGAGTTGCAGCCACCGCGTCTTCCACTCTTTGCTTTAATTCTTTTTGGGCGGATTCGGTCGGCGCGCCAACTTTAATCACGGCAACGCCGCCGGAAAGTTTCCCAAGCCGTTCCTGCAATTTTTCTTTATCAAATTCCGAATCGGTTTTCTTTAATTGATTTTTAAGCTGGGCAACTCTTTTTTCAATTTCCGATTTATCACCCTTGCCGCCCACAATCGTAGTATTGTCTTTGTTGGAAACAACCCGATGGGCTTGGCCTAAGTCATTCAAAGTTATCGAATCAAATTTCCTTCCGATTTCTTCGGAAATGAATTGAGCGCCGGTTACCGCGCAAATATCCTGAAGCATTTCTTTTTTTCTGTCGCCAAATCCAGGCGCTTTAACTGCTAAAACGCTAAAAATTCCTCTAAGCTTATTTACCACCAAAGTGGCAAGCGCTTCGCCTTCCACTTCATCCGCTATAATAACCAATTCTTTTTTCCCGCCTTGAACCACTTTTTCCAATAGCGGCAATAATTCCTGAATTGAAGAAATTTTCTTGTCGGTAACCAAAATCTGCGGATTTTCCAGCACTGCTTCCATCCGCTCGCTGTTAGTAACCATATACGGGGAAATATAACCCCTATCAAATTGCATTCCTTCCACTAATTCATGAGAATTTCCGATAGTATTGGAATCCTCAATGGTCACCACTCCGTCCCTGCCGACTTTCCCCATAACTTCCGCGATTAATTTTCCTATTTCCGGATGCTTGGCCGAAAGAGTGGCCACTTCTTCTATTTTTTTATTATCATTAATCGGCTCGCGCTGTTTTTCCAAATTTCTTACCACTGCCTCACTGGCTTTTTTTAATTCTTCGGCAAGCCGAATAACATTAAAACCTTTTTCTTTAATGGCATTCTCGCCTTCATCAATCATCGCGTGAGCCAGCACAACCGCGGTAGTCGTGCCGTCGCCGACAGCGTCATTAGTCTTATCTGCGGCCTGTTTAATAAGTTCGGCGCCCAAATTTTCAAATTTATTTTCCAATTCAATTTCTTTAGCCACGGTAACGCCGTCAAAAGTGACCTGCGGCGCGCCATAACCCCTTTCAATCACCACCGCCCGGCCGCGCGGACCCAAAGTCATCCGCACCGCGGCCGCCAAAACATCAATGCCTTTTTTAAGCGATTCCCTCGCTTTTTCGTCAAAATTAATTAATTTCGCCATAAAAATGTTGTTTGTTGTTTTTTGTAGTCAGTCATGTGTCATTAGTTAATAATCGCCAAAATATCCCCTTCCTCCCCGACTAAATATTTTTTGCCGTCCACTTCCAGCTCGTCAGGACCGTATTTTTTAAATAAAACCTTATCTCCGACTTTTACCGACATCGGCACCCGTTTCCCTTTTTCATCCAATTTTCCGGGGCCAACGGCGACCACCCGGCCTTTAATTGGCTTTTCTTTTTCCGCTGTTTCCGGCAAAACAATGCCGGATTTAGTAATTTTTTCTTCCTCCAGCGGTTCCAGGAAGATGTGGTCGTTTAATGGTTTAAGATTCATATACAAATTTAACTATTATTTTACCCGACTTGTCACTCTTTCGTCAAGAGTGCTAAATCTAATAAATTAAAACCGCTGTTCAATAATTTTGGTAACAAACAAAAAAAGCCTTGCGGCTTTAAATTGGCGGATACATAAGATAATCTAAATCACTGCCTCTTCGCAAAGACGGCCTGGGATTGGAAAAAATTTTCTGAACCGACCAATTTATTCCTTCCGCCAAACAGCCCGTGCCGCATCGCGCTACGCAAGGTCGCAAAACTACATTTTCCGCCAAAGGATTTCTGGTAGGGGTTACACTGTCCAGCAAAGAATCTTTTTTATCGTTAATCATTGTAAAATAAACTTTCGGCCTGGCAATCTTTCTATGTTCCCACGATGAAAGAGTTACGTCTAAAATGCTTTGATTACAAAAACTGACGCAGCGATTTCTTGAACCGCTGAGCAAAAGATACCTGCCCAAAATCGCCTTGCTCAAATATGGATTCAAAGAAAGCCCGTAACAGCATTCATTGAAAAAAATCAATTTTTCGTTAAAATCCTTGAAAATATCCTCCAATTCCGAATAATGAATTACTTTATCTCCGTAGCCCAATTTATTTTCTCCGAGATTCCAGCCGCCTCTTTGGCCATGGCCATTATAATAAAACAGCAAATCTTCATCTTTGCGCCGCTGAACAAGCATCCGCAATTCCTGTAAAAGCTGGCGGGCATTATCAAAAAAAGAGCTCTTTAAAAGAGAAACATTATCATCCGGCAGCAAACGGACGTCTTTTAAATACCCAAGCAGTTTTTCAGCTTTTGAAACAGAGCTATTCTTGATGCAATAGCAAAATTCTGACATAGAACCTATTTTTCTTTCCGGCTGGTCAAAAACAAGAATTATTGCTTTCACGTTTTTAGCTGTCAAAGTGCGTTTTCTAAAAATATAGTCGGGGGGATAAAAAATGTCAAAATAAAAAAGTCCTATTTAGGACCTTTTTCTAAATTTACCGCCTTTTTAATTAGCGGTAGCCAAATTTCTTTTAAGCCAGGGATTTGTTTTTCTAAATCAGAGTCTTCGCTGGTATCCACAAATAGAAGCACCTTAACGCTTGGGTGTAATTCAGCGTGCCGAATAGCTTTGGCAAAGGCATCTATAAAATATTCAATTTCGCCATACACTTGATAAATCTCCTGACCGCCGGCTTCTTCATTTAAAATCTGTTCCAAATTCAATCGGCGTGTCGCTGATTCAAAACCTTTTTTAATCTCTTGGTCATTAACAATTAAATCTAATTTGGCGTAATCCGCGATAACTTGCCGTAAATATTTTTTCAATTTAGCGGGGTTTTTAAACCTTTCTTCCCAATTTCTTTTTATTCTTTGCGGTTTGTTTTTATCCGGTTCTTTACGCATTCGTTCCAACTTAATTTTTAATTTTTTGCTTTCCAGAATACGGATGGATTTAATTTGGAGAGGAAGACAAAACCTACTTCCCTTTTCTGGAACAATAAAAAAATCCTTTCCTTTAGTATCTCTGGTGCTATTTGGTGTTACATGGACCAGCCGCCAAAATTCTTCTTTCTCCGCAATCCAAGCTAAAACTTGATGGGCAATAATTTCAGCTGGTCGGTCGGTATATTGGATACAAATCGGACATTCAGTCAAAGCCAACTCCTAATTTCAAAGTTCTATATTTATATCTTATTCTTCTTTTAAAAAATTTTCAATTCTTTTAGTATCGGGGTGGAACTCTAGTTCATTATCATTAAAAATTATTCTTGGCTTGTGGCCGATTTGAGTTTTAAGATTACGCTCTATTCTTTTTATTTGAATTGCCTTTAACTTTCTTTCCGCCCAATCGCCGAACCTTCCGCCAAGCAGCCATTCCCGAAAACACTTAATCCAACCGCTTTTTTTATATTTATGCCGTGGATTATCCTGATAAATACGCTGACTGCCCATCCAATCGCTATTGGCATCAAAAAATTTTTGAATCGCTTCCGGACTGCCGTAAACTGGAATCAAAGATTCATAAAGTTTTTTCCAATATTCATTATGCGGCGGCGATAAACGGTAAGCTTTTGGAGTTACGAAATGATTAAAACAGATTTTATTTCTATAGGACTTATAGGACTCATTGGACTTATAGGCTGGATGTTTTGCGCGCCAACCGAACATTCCAAAAGTCAGCCAACAAAAAAATCTGGCCGTAAAAATCCTTCCTTGCCTGACCCCGATAATCACATCAAAATCCGAATTTTCGTTCATATTACCGGTCGCCAGCGACCCGGCAGCCAGCACAAGCTCTACAAACGGAATAAAATTAAACGGCCAAATCCGACCTAAAAACTTCTGCCATTTTTGATTGTATAAATCCATTAATCCTATTCTTCATCTAAAACGTCAGCCTTTTCTAAAAACATTGGCTCTATCCCCATTTCTTTTCCGGTAATTTTAAAAACGTCTTTATCTATTTTTTTAAATTCTTTATATGCACTACTATACATACCCGTTGCAGTATTTAAATTTTTTCCTAATCTTTGCATAAAATCATCGTAAGAAATTAAATGTTTACTTAAATTTTCTACTTGTTTAACTATTCCCCTCGTTTGCTCAGAAATCTTCTGATTTTTAAGCCCCTGAAGAAGGGTTTGAAGAAATGCTGCAAAAGTAGTAGGTCCGACAACCATAACCCTCTTTTTATGAGCATAATTTAAAAGACTATTTGTATCTTCGGTTATTGCTCCAACTTTATTAATCATTAAATCATAATAAATTGCTTCTGATGGAATATACATAATAGCAAAATCCATCGTATCTTCTTCTGGTTTAACATATTTTGAGGTTTCATCGATACGATTTTTAATATCCGCCACAAAAGCCTTCTCATATTTTTCTTTTTCTACTGGAGTTTTTACTTCTAAAATACGATTATAATTTTCCAAACTAAATTTAGAATCAATCGGAATTATTTTTTCTTGATAAAAAATAACTGCGTCAACAATTACACCCTCACGAAAAGGATATTGAGTTTGATAAAGTCCTGGTCCTAGAAAATTTTTCAACGCAGTTTCAAGATAGTATTCTCCTAACACTCCGCGCTGTTTCGGATTTTTTAAAATATCCTGCAAATTTTGAAGCTGATCAGTGATACTCATAACTTGCTTTTGACCCTCACTAACCCGAGTAAGTTCTTGTGTAATTTCTTTAATTAATCGACTGCTTTCACTAAATTGATGCTGGGTAACTTTAGAACTCTCTCCCAACTTTATATCCAAAGTCTGAGTAATTTTATGAATTTGATCCTGAAGCATTAAAAACGCTTCTCGATCATCTTTTTGAGGTTCGGATTTTTGATTTTTTAAAACTAAAAATAAAGCGGCAAAACCGCCAATAACTACTAATAATAAAAGTATTAAAATCCAATCCACTATTTTATATTAACATAAAAAGCGCCCCGAGGCGCTTATTTTACACTAAATAAATACTTAGTGATTTTTACGGTGAGATCCGCAAGAAAATCCACTATTTGATTATGCAAGGCTATTAGCGGTATGGAGAGAAGAACCAAAATCAGAACACAGACAAATATTTTCATTCCTAACTCTATTTTTTCTTCCAGTCGCATAACTTCATTTCCAAACGGTTGTACCATTTATAACATATTCATCTTTTAAAAACAATAAATTTCATCCCGAGAAAATTTATAAATAAAGAAATAAAGACCGCGGATACTGCGCCGACATTCGCCCAAAGTTCCGCGGAAATCCCCGCCGGTTTGCCAACTACATTTACCAATACCGAAGCAGTCCCGACATTAAGCGCAAAGGTAAATAAATTCACCAAAAAAAACTTTAAAAATTCCGATTTTACTACCCTGTTTTCTGATTTAAAAGTCCAATATTTATTCCAAAAATAACTGTTGAAAACTGCCGTAATGAAAGAAACGGATTTAAAAACCGAATACCAAAAACCGGCAGCCAAGCCAGAAAAATAAATCAAGAGATTTAAAACTCCGAGGTCAATCATAGCGTTAAGTCCGCCGACAATGCCAAATTTTACGAATTGCAGCAGTACCGGCCACCGCTTGCTTAACCAATAGGCAACTAAATACCCCACTGGCGTAAAAACTGTAAGTCCCCCAGTCGCTAAAAGAGCCACTTTTAAATTTAAAATCACGCCCAAATTTCTTAAAGTTGGCAACATTAAAACGCCGGCAACTATTCCGACCAAAAAGCTGATTTTTAAATCCTTTTTAGTTGATAAATCCATTATTGTTATCAAATTAACTTAACCATCTTTTGCACTTCTTCTTTTTTTAAACTGGCGCCGCCCACTAAAGCGCCTTCTACTTCTTTATATTTTAGATAATCACCGAGATTTTGCGAGTTCACTGATCCTCCATAAAGCACCTTGATTTGTAGGCTTTTGTCTGTAGTCTTTAGTAGTTTTTTAATGTAGTTTATTGTTTTTAGCGCGCTTTCGGGAGTTTCCGGATCGCCGGTACCTATAGCCCAGACTGGCTCATATGCTATTAGCAACATTTGACTTTTGACTTTTGACTTTTGACCAATTAACGACAATCCTTTTTCTAATTGCCTTTTAATCACAGCTTCTTTCTTTACGGCGTCTTTTTCCGCTTTTGTTTCACCGACGCATAATACCGGAATTAAGCCATTATCCGCCGCGGCTTTTAATTTTTTAGCAATCATTTCGTCTGTTTCCCCCAATTTATGCCGGCGTTCAGAATGTCCGATAATCACATATTTTACGCCAATGCTTTTTAATTCTTTTGCCGAAACTTCACCGGTAAAAGCACCCTTATCTTCCCAAAATAAATCTTGAGCTCCTAATTCTGCTTTTTTTAATATCTTTCCGACTTCTTCAATAAACGGAAACGGCGGCGCTACCACAACATCCTTATAATCGCTTTCCATCGCTAAAAATAGCGCTTCTTCAAGTGTAGCCGGATTCATCTTCCAATTTAAAATTAAAAGTTTGGACATATATTTTTTAATTCTACCACAAAACAAAAAGAGATAACTTTGTTATCTCTTAACTTAAATACATCATTAGCTTTTCATCTTTCCATAACCACCAACCACTTATTAACTTCTTAAATTCCACTTTCCATCCTGCTTTTTGATATTTATTTTTCAAATGTTCTAAAGATACTTTAAATAATCTATCTTGTGAAAAAACTTCAAAACATAGAACTTCTTTTCTCCAAGGATAAATCCCCTCTACTTTAGCTAATACAATTTTAGAATCCACAATAAATTCAAAACAAGAATGAAGGACTTTTTTTAATTTATTAAGCCCCCTTTTTTGTTTTAAAGAACTTCCAGCATCTTTTAACATCTTATTAAATACTGGTACTCTTTTCTTTAAAGTAAGTAGAGTTTTATAATCTGCTAAGATTCTTTCCTTTTCTACCGCCATTATATTATCTTTTCAAGTAAAATTATCTATAGAAGAGTATAACTCTAAACACCAAAAAGTGTCAACTTCGGTACAATTTCTTTTTAATTAAATTCAAAATTCTATTTCTTTCCTCATGATTTTTCCAAATATGAATAATGCTCGGCAATAAAGAAAGAAAAATAATTAAAAGAATTATCGGAATTAAATAATGGTCAATATTCGGCACAGTGTTTCCTAATAAATATCCAAGCAATGGCATGCCCAGCCCCCATAAAGCTCCGCCCACTAAATTATAAATCATAAAAGTCGGGTAATGCATTTTTCCGACGCCGGCTAAAATCGGCGCAAAAGTCCGGATGCCGGGCATAAATCTCGCCAAAACCAAAGTTTTCGGACCGTGTTTTTCATAAAAAATCCGCGCTTTTTCCAAATGGTCTTTATGGAATAAAATTGATTCTTCTTTGGTAAAAAGCATCGGGCCGACTTTATAACCAAAGGCATAACCGACATTATCACCCAGCGCCGCGGCAATAAACACGAGCGGCATCAAAAGCCAGATATTTAAAAATCCTTGCGACGCCAAAAATCCGGCGGTAAAAAGCAGGCTGTCTCCCGGCAGGAAAAAACCTAGCAGCAAGCCGGACTCGGCAAAGACAATGCCGAAAAGGCCAAGATAACCGACAGTTTTTATGAGCGATATAAGGTCAAACATTTTATTTGCGCAACAATGCCGCGGCTTGGTCCGGGTCTACTTCATTAATTTCCATTCCGGTTCCTAATTCAAAACCTGCATTGATGCTCAATTTCGGCACCACTTCAATATGCCAATGATACATCTTATATTTTTCTTTGTTTTTAATTGGCGCGGTATGAATAAAAAAATTATAGTCCGGGTCATTAAGATTCTTTTCTACTTTTTTCAAAACTGATTGAAGGGCATCCACGGCATAATCAATTTCTTCATCTAATGTATTTTCAAAAAATGGCAGATGGGTCTTCGGAAAAACTCTTATTTCATACGTATTTTTGGATACAAAAGGCGTGAAGGCAATGGCGCCGGCATTCTCATAAACAATTCTTTTTTTCTGCTTCTTTTCCCAATCAATCATAACGCAATGAACGCATTTTTTATTTTTCTTAAAATATCTTAAAGAGCCGTTTAAAGAATGCTGGACGTCCGGCGGGACAATCGGAGTCGCGATCATCTGGTAATGCGGGTGATAAACGGAGGCGCCCGCCCGCGGTCCCCAATTATGCAAAATCAAAACATAAGCCAAACATTTATCGTTTAAAAGCATTAAATAGCGGTCCCGAAAAGCTTCAAAAACTTGCCGGGCATTATTTTGGGAAAGTCTGGGAAAATTTTTGTAATGGTTTCTGGTAATCATTAAATCGTGGTGGCCGGCGTTTTCGGCAACCGAATAAGGTCCGGCTTTCAAAATTGAAGCGCAAACTTCCCGGTGTTTAAGCACCGGATACTTATTTTCTACAATCTGCAGCTGCCAATTCTTTAAATCTCCATAAATTAATAACGGCTTTTCGTGGCCGCTTTGCTGCGGATTTTCAAAAGGACAACTGGATTTGGGCGCTACTTTCCTCTTCTCTTGTTTTTTAATTTTTCCATGGGGCCGCTTTGCCCGGCCGGGCGCAATGACAATCCAGTCGCCGGAAACTAAATCTTGCCTTAACTCGGAGTTCATAAAGTTATTTTACCAAACGGTTCCAGTAATACCAATCTAAAACATCTTTCGCGACCGGAACGGCATTTAAACTTCCTTCGCGGGCATTTTCAATAAGGACTAAAATGGCGATTTCCGGATTTTCAACAGGAGAATATCCGACAAAAAAAGCATTGATGCGGGCGTTATTTGCTACCTGGGAACTTCCGGTTTTGGCAGCCACGCTTACCGGCAAATCCGCCAATAAATGCGCGGTGCCATACCATTTTTGAACAGCATCTTTCATACCTTCTTGCACTTCTTTTATATGAGAAGCCAAATCCGAAAAATCTTTTAAAACCTCTTTGTTGTTTTTAAATAAGTGCGGCCGATATAATTTCCCGCCGTTCGCAATAGAAGCAATTTGGGTAATAAGCTGAATTGGCGTCACTAAAAGATCGCCTTGGCCGATAGTTACATTATAAGTATCCCCCAGCCGCCAGATGTCTTTGGCGCGCGCTTCTTTTTCCCGCGGATCCGGCAGAAAACCGGTATTTTCCGCGTCTAAATCAATGCCGGTTTTTTCTCCAAAACCGAATTTCTGCCAATATTCTTTTAATTTTTCAATGCCAAGGCCTTTCTTAATATCGCTTGGATTTTCAGCATCGGCCGGGATTCCCCCGCCAACCGCGTAAAAATAAACATTGCTGGAACGGGCAAGCGCGGCTCGCAAATCCACCCAGCCATGGGCTTTCCAATCCAGAAACCGGCTCGGCTTGTCCGGAAAATAAGGATTGGGAATTTCCAAAACTCCGGAAGAATAAACCCGGTCTGCCGGACTGATTAATCCTTCGTTTAAAGCGGCGAGCGCTACCAAAGGCTTTACAGTGGACCCCGGAGTATAAACACCGGAAACCGCGCGGTTAAAAAGCGGCCGCAGGCTGGAAGTCAGCAGCCGCGCTCTGGCTTTTTTTTCTTCCGGCAAAGTAAAAACATTATTATTGTAACTGGGCAAATTTACTAAAGCCAGCAATTCCCCGTTTTGAGGATTTAAAGCAATCCCTACTCCGATTTGCCTGCCTAAATTCCGCAAAGCGCCGGCTAAACTATTATAAAAATATTCCTGTAATTCCGCGTCAATGGTCGTATAAAGATCTTCTCCATTTTTTGGCGCGTCTAATAATTTCTCTTCCAAAATATTGCCTTGGGCATCGCGATACATCAGCCGCAAACCGTCTTCGCCGCCAAGTAAATTATCATAATATGCCTCTAATCCGGTTTTTCCTCTTAAATCCCGGTATTCGCCCAGGCCGGTATATCCGAGAACATGGGCAAAGGCCGAGCCGCGAAGATATTGGCGGCGATAATCATCCTGAATTTCTAAAGCCGGATTATTTAATTTTTGAATGGCGGCCGCTTCCCATTCCGAAAGATTATGCGCCAAAGTTACCAAAGCGCTTTTCTCCAAATCAGTTTTTTCTAAAATTGACAACAATTCCCCGCTATCCTGCCATAAAATTTCGCTCAAGGCCGCGATCGTCTCTTTTAAGTCAATTTGCCGGCGTTTGGCTAATCCCGGATTCAAAACCAGGCGATAAGCAGAATCATTTTTTACCAATGAATTGCCAAAACGGTCGTAAATCTTTCCCCGAATCGCTGGGATAGTAATCGGTTTTGCGACATTCATCGCCGAGCGATTTTTATAAAAATCGCCGCTAGAAACAGCTAAAACATAAATCCTCGCGCCAACTGCCAAAGAAAAAACCGCTCCGGCAGCCAAAAGCAAAGTAAAAATGCGCCTGGAAAGCGGCAATTCCAAAACTTCAAATTGGTTGGCTCCCCTAATGCCGCTTTCTACTATGGAATGCTCTAAATCAAATTGCTCCATCCTAAATTTTAATATCTCTCGGGCGCAAGGGATTGTTGACTACGCTGTAGTACTTATCAAACTGCTCCACGGCCATGCCGCAGCCGCGGGCTACGGCCGTAAGCGGGTCATCAATAATTTCCACCGGCACCAATAATTCTTTTTCCAATAATTTATCCAGGCCCTTTAAAAGCGAGCCGCCGCCGCAAAGATGAATCCCATTTTTTAAAATATCGCCTACCAGCTCCGGCGGAGTAGATTCAATCACTTCCCGCGCCGAGTCCACCATAATTTTTAAAGACCTGGCAATAGCCGCCCGAACCTGGGTTTCTTTTAATACCAATTCTTTAGGCAGGCCCGTAGCCATATCGCGGCCGCGAATCGCCATTTCCAGCTTTTCAGGAACTGGCAAAGCAGTGCCAATCGCAATTTTTAATTCTTCCGCCGTTGGCTCGCCAATCGCCAATTTAAATTCTTCCCGGACAAACCGGATAATATCTTCATTTAATCTGTCCCCAGCCAGCTTTAAACTTTTTGACGTTACGATGCCGCCCATGGAAATAATCGCGATTTCGGTAGTGCCGCCGCCAATATCTATTACGGCATTGGCAGTCGGCTCGCTAATCGGCAAACGGGCGCCAATCGCGGCCGCCAGCGGCTCTTCCAAAACATAGGCCTTGGTCGCGCCGGCGCCGATTACCGCGTCTTCCACTGATTTTCGCTCTACTTCGGTAAGGTTGCTTGGGGCGCCGATTACTGCCCGATGATAATGAAAAGCTCTGCCCTCGGCGCCGATTTTTTTAAAAAAATATTTAAGCATTTCCTGGGTCATTTCAAAATCAGAAATAACGCCGTTAATAAGCGGCCGGATAACCGTAATGTGCGCCGGTGTGCGGCCAACCATTTTTTTTGCCTCATCCCCGATTGCCAAAACCTGCCCGGTTTTGTTATTCACCGCGGCAACCGATGGCTCACGAATCACTATCCCGCGTCCGGCAACATAAACCAAAGAATTAGCCGTTCCCAAATCCACGCCGATATTTTTTGAAAAATAATCAAGAAATTTCATTTTTTATTAATGAGTTTGAAATATTGTTTTTCGTTAACAAATTTCGGTTCTTTTTCCGAGCGGCGCTTGAGCTCTACTTTTTTCATTTTTACGGTTTTATCGCTCACTATGGTTCGCCAGGGAATGCCAAGCAAATCCGCGTCATTCAGCTTTTCTCCGGCTGATGCCTTCCGTTCGTCATATAATACCTCGGACTCGCCAAAATGTCTAACCAGAATTTTATAAACTTCGTCCGCTTCTTTTTTAACTTTTTTATCCTCACCAAGCAAGACCAAATGCGCTTTATAAGGCGCCACCGCATCAGGCCAAATAATTCCTTTTTCATCGTGGTATTCTTCAACAAGCGTTCCCATTAAGCGGGTCGGGCCGATCCCGTAAGAACCCATTACAACCGAATTTTTCTTGCCGTTTTTATCCAAATAATTAAGATTAAAAGCTTCGGAATATTTTGTGCCAAGCTTAAAAACATTCGCCACTTCAATCCCCCGTTCCATTTTCACGCTGCCTTTTTTGCAATCCGGGCACTTATTGCCATGCTCCATTTTACTTATCTCCTTATTCTGCGCCCAATCACAGGAGTCGCAATATAAAACCGTGTCCTCGCCAGCCGGATTTAAAACCTGAAATTCATGGGTAAATTCTTTGGTAAAAGCGCCGCCGCCAGCTTCGGTCAGACGCGCCTTTAAGCAAAGCCGATCTAAAATCTTTTTATACGCCTTAATGACTTTTTGATAATAAGCGTTTAAATCTTTTTCATCGGCATGAAAACTGTATAAATCCTTCATTAAAAATTCCCGGCCGCGCAAAAGCCCGGCTTGCGCGCGGGGTTCCGCCCGGAATTTAGTCTGAATCTGATAAACGGCTTTGGGCAAATCCTTGTAAGAATTTATAAAATGAGCCGCAATTGCGGAAATAACTTCTTCATGAGTCCAACCAAGGCCATAATCTGACCCCTGACCAGTCTTATAAATCACATCAGTATTCCAACGGCCGGATTGCTCCCAATATTTTTTCTGGATTAAAGAAGGCATCAAAAGTTCCTCGGCGCCGATTGCATTCATTTCTTCCCGGATAATCGCGTTGATTTTATTCAAAACCCGCAAGCCGAGCGGCAACAAAGAATAAACTCCAGCCGAAGATTTATTCACAAATCCGCCCTTAATCAAGAGCTGGGCGTTTTTCGCCGTTTCCCCTTCCGGCAAATTTTTGGTGGTTTTAGAAAATAACTCGGATTGCTTCATAAACCAATATAGAAATAATAACCTAATTTATAATAGCGCCAAAATGTCTTTTACGGTAATCGTCAGAATAAGAAAAAGTAAAAAGGCGAAACCCAGGCCGTTAACGGCCATTTCTATTTTTGGATTCAATGGACTGCCTTTAATTTTTTCCACCAAAAGCAAAAATAACCGTCCGCCGTCCAGCGCCGGAATCGGAAAAACATTAAATACCGCGAGGTTTAAAGAAATCAAAGCCAGCAGCTGGAGAAAATGCGCGGCTCCCAGCTTAGTGGTTTCAACGGCAACATTGATAATGCCGACTGGCCCCATAAATCTTTCTAAAATACTGATATCGGTAAAAACCCCGACAATTAAATCCGCGATGCCGAAGAAAATCATCTTTGTCAGGCTAGCCGCGTTTACCAAGCCCCTCCAAAAACTTTCTAAAATTCCGCTTTGCGGCAAACCCAATTCCGTCAAATAAATTCCAAGGTTGCCCTCGCCTTCCGGAACAGCCAAGCGCGGCATAACTATAATAATAACTTGCTCCTTTCCCCTTTTCACGTTTAAACTGACTTCTTGGCCTTTATTTTCGTCAATAGATTCAATCAGCTCCGAAACGGATTTAAAATCAGTGAGCTGGTCGCCTTTTTTAATTCCGGCTAAATCCGCGATCCCGCCGGCCTTAACCTCGGTGACTAAAAGTGCCCGCGGAATGCCAGTCATAAAAACCGCCGAAAGCAAAACCCAGCCCAGCAAAAAATTCATTACCACTCCGGCGCCGATAACAGCGGCCCGCCTGCCAAGCGGCTGGCGATTAAAACTCCTGGCCGGCTCCTGTTCGGATTGCTCTGTTCGGTTTTCGCCGTAAATCTTTACAAAACCGCCGAACGGCAGCCAATTAAAACTATATAAAGTCTCGCCAATTTTTTTGCCCCAAAGCCGCGGCGGCAGGCCAAAACCGAATTCTTCCACCCAAAGCCCGAACCACTTGGACGCGAAAAAATGCCCGGCTTCGTGAATAATGACCAAAACCGAAAGACCTAAAACAATAAATAAAATAGAGAGTATTTCAAACATATTAAAATAATAACGGAAATAAAAAATCCCCACAAATGCGGGGGATTATTTTTGCGTCAATCGTTCCAGGTCATTATAAAAACCAAGCAGGAAAATGGCGAGCAACAGCACCAGGCCGGCTAATTGCCAGACATATAAAAATTTTTTGTTTGGTTTGATGCCGGTTGCCATTTCAAAAAGCGCCGGATAAAGCTGTCCGCCGTCCAGAAGCGGTATCGGCAAAATATTAAAAACAAAAAGATTCAAGCTTAAAAAAATCAGCAACTCCGCCAAAGCAACCAATCCCCGGCTGGCGGCTTGATGAGTGGCCTGGCCAATCATTATAATTCCGCCTACGCTGGTCCGCTCGGCTTCCAATTTTAGAACTTTCTTGAAAAAATCGGCAAAAATCATGGTATATTTCCAGGTGCCTATTGCCCCCAGCCTAACAGCTTTAACCAGTCCGGGTTTTTCATAAATCAATTCCGGAGCGATTCCAACAAGAAACTTTTTGCCCTCCGGGGTTTCTTGCTCTTTTGGCAAAACTGAAATCTCCAAAAATTCATTGGCACGCTCCACTTTTAATTTCACCGCCTTGCCTTTACCGGCCCTGATTTTCTCAACCAAGCTGTCCCAAGAGGATATTTCTTCGCCATTAACCGCCAGAATTTTATCTTTCGGTTTTAATCCCGCTTCCGCGGCCGGCGAACCTTCAAAAACTTCTCCCAAGACCGCATCCCGGCTGGATTTAACCGGCACGCCGACAAAATAACAAAGTCCGATTAAAAGCAGGCAGGAAAGCAGTAAATTGGAGAGCGGCCCGGCTAAAAAAATTAAAAATCTCTGCCAGGCCGGTTTGGATTCAAAATATTTTTCCGGATGGGCCGGCTCTTGTTCCTCTTCCAGCAAATCCCTGCTTAACGGCTGGACATAGCCGCCAAGCGGCAAAAGCGATACGACATATTCTGTTTCGCCTATCTTCCGCTTCACTATGACCGGCCCGAACCCTAAAGAAAAACGGATTACTTTCACGCCGAATAATTTTGCAACCGTCAGGTGCGCCATCTCATGAAACCCGATGACAATCGCTAAAACTGCCGCAAAAGCCAGTACTGACAGCATTTCCGCCTCAACTCAATTTTCAAGGTTATCTTTAGTTTATACTTTTTAGAAAAAAAGTAAAGCTATTCAAAAATTTCTTTCAGCTTATTTTCCAGAAGTTTTTCAATTTCTTCGTTTATTTTATCCACTAATTTCTGCACTGCCTCTTTTTGCTTAAAAGCCGCGTCTTCGGATAATTTTTTGCCTGTCTCTAAATTTTTAATTTCTTTATTGGCGTCTTCGCGGGCAGTCCGGACTTTAATCCTGGTTTCTTCCGCCATTTTCTTCACTACTTTTTCCATTTCTTTTTTCCGCTCATCAGTTAGCTGAGGAAGATTAATCCGGATTAAATTCCCGTCCGTGTTAGCCGCCACATTTAAAGAAGAATTTTCAATGGCTTTGGCAACCGCGTTAACCGCTTCCTTATCCCATAAGCTGATCTGGATTTCCCTTGGCGGAATAACAGAAATAGAACCAAGCGCTTTAACCGGCATTAGCTGGCCATACACCTCAACCTTAATGTCCTCCACCATCCGCGGCGACGGCCGCCCGCTCCGGATGGTCTGAAATTCGGTTTTAAGGCTTTCTAAAAGAAATTTTAATTTTTGTTCTAAATTTTTAAGTTCCATTTATAGACGGCAAACTAGCGGCAAAAAGTAAATCAAAATGCCGGTGAAAATCACTAAAATTATAAGAAAAAAAGCTTTATCCATTTTAACTGAGCGCTTCTAATTGAAGCCGCTTATTTACATTATAACTCTTTATTAAAAATAATCTATGGAGCGCTGATTTTAACAACTTGTTATTTTTAATCGGGTCTTCGCGCAATTTTAAAATCAAACTTTCAAAAAAATAATCCATCAGCATTGATTCTTTGTCCTCCTTATCGGTTAAATCCCGTTGTAAATCAACTAATTCTTTAATAAGCTTGGAGCGGTTAAACGCGCTGCTAGCCAAAAATTTTATAGCGTAATTATCTGCGTCTTTTGTTAATTGATTTTCTTTCAAGCGCATGGCTCTCCCCGGTCTTCCCAACGCCGCGCCGATAATAGGTCCACTAGGACTTATAGGACTTATACGACCTATACGACTTATAGGACTTATCACTTTTTCCATTTCACTATCCGAAAGCCGGCTAAAATGAATTTTCTGCAGGCGGGATAAAAGCGTGGGCAATAAATTTTCAAGCTGATTCGTTACTAATATAATAGTAGCTCTGTCCGGCGGCTCTTCGGTGATTTTTAAAATCGCGTTTTGGGCCTGCTGGGTCAAATTTTGGGCGTCATTAATAATAACCAGCCGCCTGGAAGAAATAACCGGCTTTTGCCATAAAAAATTCTTGATTTGCCGCATATCTTCTATACCAGTAGCATCTTCCAAAATCAAAGCGTCTTGCAGTGGTCGACTGCTGATTTTAAATTCATTATCAGACCTATCAGAACTATCAGACTTATCAGACTTATCAGTCTTATTAGTCGTATTAGACTTATTGAAGTTCTCCAAAAAATTCGCCAAGTGCCTGGCAAAATAAAACTTCCCCGTTTCCGGCTCGCCGAAAAAAATGTAGCCGTGCGCCAACCGCCCGCTCCGCGCCAAATTCTTAAAATCTTTTACTAAATATTCGTGTCCAACAAACATAATAAGTCGTATAAGCCGTATCAGACCTATAAGCCGTATAAGACTTATAAGCCCCATCAGACCTATAAGTCCTGTTTCTTCGCTCGCGCTATCATGGCATTAAGCTCCTGCTCGCGCTGCCATTCTTGCGTTAAAATCCTTTTAGCTTTCTGCTCGCGCGATTCCAAAGAAATTCCTTTTTCGTTTAATTGCCGCTCAACAGCGCGAATCTGATTATCAAGAAGATAGGTCGTTTGGTTTATTAAACAAATCATTGCGTTGCAGGCGTCTTCAGCCGAATTTAAATAGGTCATATAAGACTGATAGGTCTGATACGACTTATAAGTCTAATCAGACCTATCAGTCTTATCCGACCCATCAGACCTATCAGACCTATCAGACTTATAAGCCGTATCAGACCTATTCAACCTATACAACCCCCTAACGCGCAGGGCGCATGAATCATCCTTTCCCCACTGCGTTAGTCCGCGCTGACGCAAATAATCCTGATAATCTTCTAATAATTCCTTGAGCGACGCGCTTGCTACGCCGAGCAGCATCGGTTCGCTTTTCGGTTTTTGTTTTGATGAAGAAGTTGCTTCGGTAATATTTTGTTTTCCGGACCGAGCCGCCTGAATCATCTGATCCGCCATTCGCGAATAGGACTTATACGACATATCAAACCTATTAGACCCATCAACATAACGCTTGATAAATTCCACGGTAAAATCATGAATGACGACAGCATTTTGGTAAGATTTTAGATCGGTATACATAAAAAAATAATAGGTTTGATAGGACTAATAAGTCAAATAAGACTTATAAGACCTATGCGACTTATCAGACTTATCAGGCGTATCAGTCCTATAAGACATATCAGATCTTATAAGACCTATTCTGCTGGAGGCGAAGGAGGTGGAGTTTCACTTTGAGCTCCGCATTCCCCCGGCAAGTTCTGCATCTGGCCGTCTTTAACAATTAAGCAGTAGGGCTGTTTAGTATTTTGGTCATAGATAGTAATGCCAGCTGGTTTTTCCGGAGTGCCGACTTTGAGGGTGTCGGTTACCAGTTCTTTTAAGGCGAGAAAGCCGTTTTGAATGGAGGTTAAAAGGCCGTCAAACGCGGAACTGACCGCGGAAGAAACTGTTTCCACTACGCTGGCAAGAAGAGATTGGTTTTGCTCCGTGTCAAAATCCGCCAGTTTTTCCGGCGGGATGAGATTATTAGCGGTTTGAAAATCCCGGAGTTTTTCAATTTTCCGCTGAATGCGGGCAATTTTCGCGGCATTGGAGCTGGTCTTGTCTAATTCCTGGTCCAGTTTATCCTGCAATTCTTTTATTTTCTCCGGCTTGGTGACTTTCGCGTTATCCACCCAAACTCCCTGTCCTTTACTGCCAGACCATTTATCTCTGTCCTTTCTGTCCTGCGGCAATTGAGAAGGCAGAACATCATCATGCGGCAGATTAGCTAAGGCGGGATTCTTTCGCATTTCCCTATCCATACATTCGGTTTCAGTTTCTCCTAAATTACAGATATCGGACAGAAAACTAGTGACCGAAACTCCGCCGTCCGAGCGGTAAGTAACTCTTACTTTGGAAAGAGTGGGAACTTGGGCGAAAGCTATTCCGAAACTTCCTAAAAATAAAATTGTGGTAATTAATTTTTTCATATTATTGGTCTCCAATTACTATAACGTTCATAGTCTGGGCGTCTACATCCCGATTGCCGCTGTAATTATAGCAAGCAACTTCAATGTTACTGGTATTTGCAATTGCGTCATATGAGGCATTCCCTAAAAGCGTTCCGATTAAAGGGAAATCAGCAGCGCGCTGGGCAGTTACCAGCGTAGCAAAATTTTCAGTCGTGAATGGATTGCTAAAATTTAAAGAGTAATCGCAAGTTCCATTATCCGTTATTGAAGAAATATTAAAAGAATCCCGAATGGCATTATTAGGCGTTGCCGGACCGCCATCAAAATTTATCCACGCTTTTACGATATTCTCTTTATACAAAGTATTTATTCTGGGAGTGGAAGAGCCTATATCCCCTTTATTCACTAAGGTTAACTCTTCTACTGTAGTAGAGCCAGCCACATACAGCTGGCCGGCAATGGCCAGGCCAAAAGGAGGCGCGCTGGGCGCGGTGGTAGTGCTGGAAAACGGGAAAGAAGGGCTGGAAGTTCCGATGCCGACCGTTCCGTTCTGATTTATTCCGGTGATGATAAAAGACGGCGTGGAACTGCCAGCATTGGAAACCACAAAAGAAGGATTATTAACACCCATTTCCACCGACAAAGTTCCCCAAGGAGTGGTGGAAGCAATTCCAACCGGGCCAGCAAAAGTGGAAGTGCCGGTGCCGGTAACCGTTAAAGTGCTGTAAGTAATTGTTCCGGTAGCGATAATATTTCCCGCGGAAAGCGTGCCGGAAACAAGAGCATCTCCCTGCACTGCCAGTCTAGCTCCGGGAGTATCAGTGGCAACGCCAAATAAGCCGGTGGATTTAAATATGAACGGGCCATTTGCCGGACTGCCGCCATTTACCAAATAAGATATATCGTTATCCGATTCAATATACCAGCCGGTTAAAGTGCTGGCAGTGCCGGCGGCGTTAGAACGGAATAAGCCTCCTCCGCCTGAATCGTTATAAAACCACAAATTTCCAGCGCTGTTGCTAAATCTGGCAATTAAACTTGTGGCGCCGGAATCCGTATTAAGTTTGCCGGTTACCGAAGTGGTGCTTATCCCGACACTACCGGCACTGCCGACATTGATGAGCAGCGGGCTTGCATCAAGGTTCAATTGCACATATCCAGACTGGTAAGCATTAATGTCCGCAACATTGCCACCAGAATCCCAAGCCATGGATAAACGGCCGTCAGTGTCTGCTCCATTTCCTTCACCGGAACGTATCCCGCCAATAACCGTTAACGGCCTGGCTGGATTATTAGTTCCTATGCCGACGTTGCCGCTTCCATCCACAACAAAGTTTGAACCACCGACAGTTAAAGACGAAGAAGTCGCCACTAAAGCCCGAACCGTGGTTGTTCCGGCAATCAAAGCTCCACCTTGAACACTTAATAAGGCTCCTGGAGAAGTAGTTCCGATACCGACATTCCCTCCAAAATATCCTCCACTGGTAACAGCCAAAGAAGAAGAAGCATTTAATGTTCCGGAAACTAACAAATTGGAAGCCACCGTGGAAGAAGCTGAGGAGATAAAGCCTCCATCGGATGGAATCCGCAATCGTCTAGTGGCAGTGGTATAAATATCAAGATTACTTCCGGCTGTCTGTAAATATGCCTGAGTGGTTCCGTCATTATCCGAGAAAGTTAAAGTTCCTTCATCTGTCGTTCCGTTATCACGTCCGATAATCATTAGGGCATTGCCTCCACTATTTGCCTGGACTGAAAGCGGAAACTGCGGTGTTGTGGTGCTTATCCCGACATTGCCGCCCTGCAGAATTGAAATTCTCTCTGCGGTGTCATAAAAATATAATCTATCATTTGATGCGGAATTAGCTATTTCCCACCTTGTTGCAGAGTTATCCCGCAATTGAATTGAGGGATCTCCCGCTCCGTCTGAAGAGGTGATGCGGACAGGCACATTGCCGGTTCCAGAAACTTCAAGCTTAGTAGCCGGCGCCACAGTCCCTATGCCGACGTTACCACTTCCATCCACGACAAAGTTTGAACCGCCGACAGTCAAACTGCTTGAAGTCGCCACTAAAGCCCGAACCGTGGTTGTTCCGGCTATTAAACCTGTTCCCTGAACTGCGAAAGTAGCTCCAGGAGAAGTGGTCCCGATTCCCAAGAAACCAGTATCAGTGAATCTGGCAGCTTCACTCAAGAGTCCGCTGTTCAAAGTGGAGAAGATAAGCAGTCCTTTGCCGGTAACATAGTTTTGAGTGAGCTGGCTGGTAATG
>JACPTS010000002.1 GCA_016192685.1 Candidatus Harrisonbacteria bacterium | reverse complement strand
TGTTTACCAACTACTTTTTTCTGACCGACAATATCACGGCAATAGGAAGTTTGCTGGGCGTTGTCTATCTTCTCTATAAATTCAAGTTCAAGCTATTTTGGATTACATCATTTTTCATCGGTGCGATTATTGTCGGCTACAACATCGCGAGGTATGTCATTGCAAACTTCTAAGTTAAGAGATGAGCGAATGTTTTTATCGCATTGCTTGTCTACCTTGATTAAATTGTCTTCGTCTGCGATTTTCTGAAAAAGACCGGTTTTGCCTGGAATGACGGCCAAATCCTTGATGCTGGCGCACGGCCGGCGGTGAAGACGGAGCCGGCAACGATTCCGGCAATTTAGCCAATGGCAAAGTTTTCCGCAATAATTTTTCAATAGTCCGCAAATCGCCGCGCTGATCCGGTGTGGCAAATGAAATGGCATGACCGCTCGCGCCCGCCCGCCCGGTCCTGCCGATCCGATGCACGTAATCTTCCGCCTGCATCGGCAAATCATAATTAATAACCAGTTCAATATTCATAACGTCAATGCCGCGCGCGGCAATATCGGTCGCGACTAAAATCCGGTAGCGGCCGTTTTTAAAGCCATCCAGCGCGTCCCGCCGCTGATTTGGCGAACGATTGGAATGAAGCTCCGCGGTGATATGGCGGGCATGGCGCAAATAACGGACAACTTTTTTAACGCTGAATTTGGTGCGCATAAACACTAAAACCGAGCCGCGGTAATCATTAAGCAATTTAAGCAACAAAGAAATTTTTTGTTCGCGGGGAACGATAAAAACTTCGTGAGTGACGTTAGTAGCGGCGGTTCCCGGCGGAACTATTTCAATCTGTACCGGCAATTTCATAAAATTGCGGGCGATTTTCATAATTTCCGGAGGCATAGTGGCAGAAAATAACATAGTTTGCCGTTCCGCCGGCACATGCTGCAAAATCCGCTTTAATTGCGGAGCAAATCCCATGTCCAGCATCCGGTCCGCTTCATCAAGAACCAGCATTTTAACGCCGGACAACGATAAAATTCGCTGATTCAAATGGTCAATAATCCGGCCCGGCGTGCCGATAATAATATTTGGGTTTCGGCGGATTTCGGCAATCTGGCGCCCCATAGAGGCGCCGCCGATAAGAAGCGCGGTCTTAACGCCAAACGAATTGCCTATCAGCCGCAAATGTTCATTGACTTGAAGCGCTAATTCGCGGGTTGGCAATACCACCAAGCCAATCCCTTTAGATTGCAATGCCCGTTGGATCATTGGAATGCCGAAGGCCAGAGTTTTACCGGTTCCGGTCTGGGCAATGCCGACTAAGTCTTTGCCCTCAAGGCCAATCGGAATAGCTTTTTCCTGAATCGGAGTGGGAATTTTAAAATTATGCTTATCCAGCACCCCTAAAATATTCGGCGCAATGCCAAGATTATAAAAATTTAAAGATTGATTCATAATTACAAAATGGAATAGAAAACCCCCAATCGGGGGCTTTCTCTTAAGTTTACACTCGCGATACCTTGGTTGCGTTCGGGCCTTTGGGGCTCTGGGCAACTTCAAATTGTACCTGATCGCCTTCTCTCAACTCATCAAACTGCACATTTTGCAATTCTTTAGAATGAAAGAAAAGATCCTTTTCCACTCCCTCTCGGGAAATGAAACCGAATCCGCGATCTGTTAATCGAGCAATTTTGCCTTGTTCCATAACATAAGCTTAATAATAACACGCACAATAAAATAAAAGTCGACTATTCTAATTAACTGTGACTGATATATTATATCATACTAAATCTAAATTTGTCAACAGCTCCATAATCATAGTATAATAAATCAAATTATGCTGATAGATGACGTCACAATTAAAATAAAAGCCGGCGATGGCGGCCGCGGCGCGGTGGCGTTTAATAAAAACCTTATGAGTTTAGGGCCGGTGGGAGGCGCTGGCGGCGATGGCGGAAACATCTATACGGAAGGCGCGTCAGACTTAAGCCTTTTAAACCAGTTCCGTTATAAAAAAGAATTTAAAGCGGAAAATGGCCAAGACGGCCGGGATCAATTTCGGGATGGTCAAGAAGGCCAAGATTTAATCATTAAAGTTCCGATTGGCACGGTTATACATAATTTTCCAGAAGATGAAATTATTGCTGAAATTACCAAAACCGGAGAGCGGATATTACTTGCCAAAGGCGGCCACGGCGGGAAAGGAAATTTTAAATTCCGGTCACCGAAAAATACCAGCCCAAAAAGATTTCAGTTCGGCTTGCCCGGAGAAAGCTTTACCGTCAGATTAGAACTTAAATTAATCGCCGATATCGGGCTGATCGGTCTGCCTAACGCCGGAAAATCCAGCCTAATCAACGAACTTACAAAAGCAAAAAGCAAGGTGGCAAATTATCCTTTCACCACTCTGGAGCCGAATTTGGGAACTTATTATGAATTGATTTTAGCGGATATTCCCGGACTTATTGAAGGCGCTTCTTTGGGCAAGGGGCTGGGAATAAAATTTCTCCGGCATATTGAGCGGACTAAAATACTTTTTCATCTGATATCCGCGGAATCGGAAAATCCGGCCAGCGACTATAAAATAATCAAAAACGAATTAAAAAAATACAGCAATGATTTAGCCAAAAAACCAGAATACCTATTTTTAAGCAAAAGCGATCTCTTGCCGGAAAAAGAAATTAAAAAGAAACTGGCAATCCTTAAAAAAATAAATAAAAAAGTCCTTCCGATTTCTATCCATAACTGGGACAGCCTGGAAAAAGTGAAAAAGATTTTAAATAAAATAAAATCGGGAAAAAATTAAATCCCCGATATCGGGGATTTACTCCAGGGGAAATTCTAGTTGCTTAACTTGTTCATTTTTTGATAGATATAACCCTTCTTTTTTGAATTCCTCTATCGCTTTATTGCGCATCAACAAAAAAATATCGTTGGGAATATGGACTGGCGGATTTTTCTCAACCATTTCCACTTTCGCTGTTCCATAATGGCAAGGAATGAAAGAGGCTTGGAATAATTGACGGCCGTCCATCACATACGCGACACTCAACAAGCAAAGCCGCTCTTTTTCGTCAAAAGCTGAATCGTCCACAACGACCTCTTCTTTCATTGCTCCCCTCCTTTTTTAAAACAGCTGAATAAATTATAATGCTAAAAGCATTGAAAATTCAAGCATGCCCTTAAGCCCTTGACAAGATTAATAAGGTATGCTATACTAATTAAGTTCTTTAAATAAATTTTCCGGAGGCGAATTATAGGCAGAAATTTTAGAGATTTATAGATTCATATCATTTTGTGCTTATAATTCGCCTCCGAGAAATAGCAATCAAAGGGGGCTATTACTGCCAATCACAACCGAAAAGGAGGCGTAATGGACTTCCTAAAAAAATTCGTTCAGCTGACAGCGGTAATGCTCCTGATCGGGTTTGTTCTCGGTCTGGAACACAACGATTCCTGGCCACACTGGCTAGGGTCGCTCGCCATCACCGCGGGATTTCTCGCCGCCGCCTTCTGGGAAGAAATAAAGAATCCGAACTGGAGGCGAAGACAGTACCTTCATCTCAAGGGCTACCTTAACTGGTAGCCCGTTGTTTTTTTAATAAAAATTTGTAAAGCTGTAATTAGATTCATTTAAAAAAATAAGCTGGGCTATGAACTTCCCTTTTCAGTTATCCTGCCCGAAATGCGAAAAAATGCCGGTGAGGGTTTTTGAATTTTTTTTGATACCCGATTCTTTTAATGCCCGGCCAGCCGAATATGCCGTCCTTAATTGGCTGTCCTGTGAAAATCCAAAATGCCGGAACTGTTTCCAAAAATTTAGGAACCGCAGCCGCTGTCCGGTCTGCGAAAAATGGTCCGTCCTTTTCCAACTGGAAAATATAAATGATAAAAATTGGAAATGCCAAGGCGAATC
This sequence comes from Candidatus Harrisonbacteria bacterium, assembly GCA_016192685.1. GTDB lineage: Bacteria > Patescibacteriota > Minisyncoccia > UBA6257 > 02-FULL-45-10c > JACPTS01. The sequence goes on along the minus strand of JACPTS010000002.1, from coordinate 20,990 downwards.
CTGCGGCTGGAGTTTCCAAATTTCTGAAATTGATTAAATCGTCCCGCTTTGCGGGACTGTTTTTTTTAAAACTAAAATCCGCCATTGAAGGCGGATTTTAGCGGTAACTAATAAGCCGGATTCTGTCGTGGATGATAATTTATCTTGATTTAATATTACTATTAAATTCTTTGCAGTACCCCGAGCACATAATAAATTATATACTCGGTACGACTTTGCACCCGATAAGGATTTAGCCGTTTCACTCCTGCTTTTTTATCTCTATGGCAGGATTAAGCCGTTTAGCTTGAGATTAGGCTTGTCCGACTCTTTCGGGTCGGACCGTCGCTGTTCGCACCTCTGCATTACTGCTGACGGATGTTATCCGCTACCTTGCTCTACGCTAAAAGAAATGCATACACATAAAAAGTGCTTGCACTCCGAAGCTTTAGCGTAGGAGTGTCCGGACTTTCCTCTCTGGCTTGCGCCAAAGTAATCATCTAAGTTACCAACTTATATTATACCATTTTGTGTCTAAGCTTGTCTACCCCAGTTATACTTGCTATAGCAAGTATAACTGGGGTTAAATTTTAATATAGAATCCTAAAATCAATGGAATCCCAAATCTGCCGGATTATCATCGCCGGAAACGCGCTCTATTGCTCCCCCATTATTTTCAAATTTTCGCCTTAATTTAAAAACTTCCTCGGCTAATTTTATTGTTTTTTTTGGCAATAATTTCCGGCGCAAAATCCCTTGCGACCAAAAATCAATTACTAACTTGCTGTCACCGAAAACTTTTTTCGTGCCGCTTTTTAAGGCCAATCTCAGCGCATAATTACAAGCTAAAAGCTCACCATAATTATTCGTGATATCTTTCCCTTTTACTAAATGCTTATGAAATTTATTCAATTTTTTATGCGGCAAAACTTTATCCAATAAATCTTTTCCGTTTTCATCCGTAACGCTAATTTCCACTCCCCTGCCCCGGCCAGTTCCCGCGTCAAAATAAATGCCCGGCTCAGCCTGCTTCTTAATTCTTATTTCATACTTGGCGCCCGATTTAAGCCATTCTTCCGCTCCTCCTCTAGTTTTAAAACTCTGAAATCGCGCGCTAGCCACTCCTTTAACTTTTTTCTCGCACTCTTTCCAATCCTCGCAAATCCCGCGCTGACCGCCAAGCAAAAAATAAGCGTAATATTTATTTTTCATTTAAGTACCGCCAAGGCAATTTATGGTCAGCCGGAATTTTAAAGCCAGACGCGGCTTTATGGCCGCCACCGCCATATTTTTCCGCTAATTTAGCAACATCAACCGTGCCGTCAGAACGCAAAGAAACGGAAATCTGTCCCTTGGTCCGCTTCCAGATAATTCCTATCGGCGGCAATATTTTTTCCGAAATCCGATTGCCAATTTGTGAATCCAAAAAAGCGGCGTTCACGGCATATGTCTTATAACTCTCAAATTCCACCAGCTCCGCGTTATTTTCTACAAGCTTATTCACTAATTTATCTTCGTATCTCAGCACGATTTTCCCCTTTTCAATGGCCGCTTTTCTTTTGGCAGGATTTTCTATTTCGGCAGCCAGCTTATTCCAAAGCCTAAAATCAAAATCAAAAAGATTAAGGTAGGCGAAAATTTCTTTGGTATGCGCAACTTTAAACCGCCAAAGATCCATATCTTCAACAAATTTTAAAATTTTTGGAATCGGCTTATCAGGGTGAAAATACTTCCAGGCAAGCACCGAACCGGAATTTTTAACCGCGTAAGAATAATTTTCAGTCAGTTTTACTTCTTTTTCCCTGGTTACATGATGGTCAATCGCGGTAACTCTTTTATTATTTTTAATAATTTTCTTGAGTGGTTTGGGCGGATAAGTGAAATCAATCAGATAGAGCTTTTTATTTTTTAATCCTTCCGGGGGCGGAACTTGATGATAGACGGGAATATATTCGGCTTGATTGCCAAATTTTTTCCAGGCGGCCCAAGCGCCGCCAAAACCATCAGAACAATTAGCGTGATACAAAATTATAATTTTCTTCATAAATTTATTTTAATGCCTCAATCCCGGGTAATTTTTTACCGGCTAAAAAATCAAGCATGGCCCCGCCGCCGGTGGAAATAAAATTAATTTTTTGAGCCAGTTTCATTTTTTTCAAAAACATTACGGTTTCGCCGCCGCCGATGATTTTAAAGGCCCGGGATTGGTCGGATAGGCATTGAGCAATTCTTTTAGTTCCATTTTGGAAACGCTTGTCTAAAATATTGCCTAGCGGCCCGTTCCAAACTATCGTTTTCGCTTTTAAAATCTCTTTACAGAATAATTCCGCGCTTTTTGGGCCAATATCCCGGATTACCTGTTTATCTTTTTTAAAATCCGCCGGCCAAACCACTTTTGGCAATTTTAATTTTAAAATTTCCGGAGTTAAGGCGCCGCCAATCAAAAACGCCGCCGCTTTATTTTTTAAATTTTTTACCACCCCTAATTTATCTTCTATTTTAAGGCCGCCCAGAATTATTACCAGCGGTTTTTTTGGATTTTTCATTACTCGGGAAAGATTTTTAATTTCTGCTTCCAGTTCCAAACCGGCATAGCTCGGTAAAAATTTTGTAATCGCAACTACCGAAGCATTGGCGCGGTGGGAAACCGCAAAAGCGTCATTAACATAAAAATCGCCGAGCATTGCCAGATGTTCCGCCAGAACTTGGCTATTTTCTGTTTCTCCTTTCAGAAACCGAAGATTCTCCAGCAAAAATAACGAGCCTTGAGGCGAGCTTTTAATTAAATTGGCAATTTCTTGAAAACGAAAATGAGGCAGAAAAACCGCTGGCTTTTTTAATTCTTTTTTCAAATCAGCAATCACCGGCCGCAAACTTAATTTTTGAGCAAAACCATCAGGCCGGCCTTTGTGGCTTAAAATAACCACTGCCCGGCATTTTTTTAACAAAAATTTAATGGTCGGCAAACTGGCTTTGAGCCGCCAATTGTCATCAGTATTAAAATCCAACCGTAAAAGGCAGACTTTTTGGCTCAAACCACTATTTTTCAAATTTCTTAGATATTGAATCATTTGATATCATTATAATACATGAGAAAAAAAATCGTTATTTTAGGCGCCGGCTTTGGAGGCATTAAAGCTGTTTTTGAGCTTTGTAAAAAACTGCGGCGGTTCGGCTTAAGTGCTCAATATGAAATAATCCTGGTGGACCGCAATCAGTATCATACTTATACGCCAACCCTATACGAAATTGCCACCACTTCCAAAACCACTGCCAGCCAGCTAAACCTGAAAAATATCGTCACCTTCCCGCTAAAAACCGTTTTCAAAAAAATTGATGCCGCTCTTATCAAGGGATCGGTAACCAACGTGGATTTAATTGAAGGAGATATCCATCTGGCGGATGGCCGGAAATTAAAATTTGATTATTTAGTATTGGCGCTAGGGGCGGAAACTAACTATTTTAATATTCCGGGACTTAAAGAAAATTCTTTTACCCTGAAAACATTTTTGGACGCTCTAAAAATCAGGGAAGCCATTTGGAATAAAGTGGAAGAAGGAGCCGGGAAAATTAAAATTGCGGTTGGCGGCGCAGGAGCAACCGGAGTGGAATTAGCGTCAGAAATTAAATCCTGGGCCTGTGAATTTGAAGCAGAACGCAAATGTAATGTTTCAGTCCAAATTATTGAAGGGATGCCGACAATTTTACCGGGATTAGATGTTCGAGTAATTAAATTAGTTGCCCGCCGCCTTCGCAAAATCGGCGTAGAGCTCTTACTTAATGAATTTATACAGAAAGTTGAACCGGGACGGATTTTTTTAAAGAGCGGCCTTATAGCGGAATGTGACATTTTAATCTGGACCGGCGGCGTAAAAGCCGTTTCTTTAATGGGCTCACTGCCGCTTAAAAAAGAGCAGAAGGGCCGCGTAATAACCGCGGGTGAGATGGAATGTCTGCCCCAAAGCGAGGATTTAAAACTTTACGGGAAAATTTACGCGCTTGGCGATGCCATTTGTTTTTATGACCCGGAAACCGGCCGCCCCATTCCCCTTTTAGCCGAAGCGGCAATTCAGCAGGCTAAAATCGCGGCTCATAATATTTTTGAAGATATTAAACTGGCGGAAGGATTCAGCAAAAAGGCCAGCCATAAGAAATTCGTTCCGGGAAAATATCCTTATATTATTCCGGTTGGCGGAAAATACGCTGTGGCAAAGTTTGGCCCGCTGGTAATCTGGGGATTTCCCGGCTGGGTATTAAAGGGCCTAGTAGAGCTGTATTATTTGCTTTTTAATGTTTTGCCCCCATTCAGAGCCTTTAAAATCTGGCTGAAAGGACTTTGGATTTTTATGAAAAATGACCGGCTTGGTTAGAATTGGTTAGAAAAGGAAAAGACCCTTCGGTTGAAGGGTCTTTCGTGAAAGATCTGATCGTCTTTGAATATTACGACGGAGATCTGACTCGTCAGCTCGGGAATTTTTTGTTTATCCCTGCTTTCGCGGATTAGCTTGAGAGCCAATGCGCTTATTTTTAATATAACAAATTAGTAAAAAGACGCAAATGCTTAACTGTTAATAACTTTTTCACTCGCTTTGTCTATTTGTCTACCGGCACCGGAGTCCGCTTGCTCCAGCGGCAAGCGGCTCCTACGCCTCGCCGCGATTTTTCGCTTCGCGAAACCGAGCAAATCGCGGCTCCGTAGTTGCCGCACGACAAACAGACAAAGCTCGCCTACTGACAACTATTATCTATTACAAAAACTTCGCGATAAAGAATAGCGCCAGGCCTAGCGCGCTGAAAACCGCCGAGATAATCCAAAAACGCATGGTGACTTTAGTCTCCGGCCAGCCCAGCGCTTCAAAATGATGGTGGATCGGCGTGGAAATAAAAATTTTTCTGCCAAACAATTTTTTGCTGGTAAGCTGAACAATGACGGATAGCGATTCAAAGACTAAAATGGAAGCAAAAAACGGCAGAAAAAGCGCGGTGTTGGTAAGCATTGCTATAACGCCCATCGTAATGCCAAGCGCCATAGAACCGGTATCCCCCATAAAAAACCGCGCCGGATAAATATTAAACCATAAGAAAGCAAGTAAAGCGCCAACCGTCATGCCGCTAAAAGCGGCCAGATGATAACGGCCGATGGTAAAAGCCACTACAGTCAAAGCGCCAAAGGCAAAAAGCAATACTCCTCCGGCCAACCCGTCTAAGCCGTCAGTTTCATTGGCGGAAAAAGCGCTGGCAATAATAATAAACATAAAAATCGGCACATACCACCAGCCAACTTCTACATTGCCGATAAAAGGCACAGAAAGAGTTGTCCAATCCAAGCGGTAATAAAACCAAAGGCCGCCAGCCAGAGCCAGCAAAAAATACATAAGGAGTTTTTGGGCCATTCGCAATCCCCCGCCGTTAACTCCCAGTCTAAATACCCCTAAAAGGTCATCCGTAAGTCCCAAGAGCGCCGCCGCAAGCATCGCCGCAATCGGAAGATAAGTTTGGGCACGGTCCACAAAATTCAAATAATTCCAAAAACCGTCAAAGAGCGCTCCCATTACCGCAAAAATTAAGGCGAGGCCGAGAACCGTCACCCAGATAACCACTCCTCCCATAGTAGGAGTATTTTCCTTCGCTTTGTGAAGTTCATAAAAAACCGGCGCCTGTTCTTTGCTTCTTAATTGCTTATTGAATTGAAATTGGTGAAGCAGCCGATCCACCAAAGGCGTAACGGCCAGCGCGGCTAAAAATGAAATTGTTGAAAGCCCGAGCACTCGGGCGGCCTGTAATACATCCATCCTAGTTAATTAAATAGGTAAGCTTGTTTTATCCAATTATACAACACTTCGGTTTGCCCGAAACGGTCATCAGTGCCTAAAACAATAATTAAAATTTTATGCCCGCCATGATTAAAAATGGAAATCAAATTTCCTCCGGCCTGGTCCGTAAAACCGGTTTTACCGCCCAGAAATTCCGGCCGGCCGGCAAAATTATTAATATTCGCCAGTTCTTTGGATAAATTTTTGCTGATTTCCTTAATTACCGCTTTTTCCTGGCGGGTAATTTCCAAAATTTCCGGCCGAGTTTTATAAATATAACTGATTAATTTTTCCAAATCGGAAATGCTGCCTTGATTTAAAAAAGAAAGCCCGGTGGGGTCAACAAAAACCGTTTCCGACATTCCAAGGCCGGCGGCTTTGGCTTGCATTTGCCGGACAAAATTTTCCTTACCGTAAAATTCCGCGATGGCAACCGCCGCGTCATTGCTGGAAACCGCCAGCATAGCCTTTAAAAGATCGCTGATTGAGTATTGTTCCCCCGCCCCGAAATCACCCGCCGGCCCCTCTGATTCCACCGCGGATTGCGAAACCGTGGCCACTTTTTCCAATCCCACTTCTTCCAGAGCGATAACCGCGGTCATTAATTTAGTTAAAGAAGCCAGCGGCCAGCGCACCCCGCCATTAAAACGGTAAAAATCTGATTCCAAATCTAAATCTTTAGCCGCCGCGGCTTTTACCGGCAGCTGCGGCTCCGGCAAATTCCAATCTTTTCTGTATGGAATTAAAGGGATGGTTTGCGAAACTAAAGTTTCAAAATTTTGGGCAATCGCGGGCTTTAAAGATTTTGGATATGGCAATTGAGGCAGGGCCGCCGCGGTTAAGCTGGTATCCCGAATATTTTCCTGCACCGCTGTTTTTACCGAATTATCGCGGTCTACCCGGCTGATCAAAGCTAAAACCACCATTACCCCCACAAATAAAAATTTTGCTTGGTCATCCTGCATAAAACTACGCTAAGTTACTTCCGCCTGATTTTTATTCTCAAGCTCCTGATGCAATTGCCCCACCAAAGATTTGTATTTTTGGTATTCCGGCAAATCCTCATTTTTTGAAAGCCCCAGATGGCGCAAAAGGTCAAAGCTGGCGCTGTAAATATAAGCATTACCCCTTTTAGGGTCTGCTTCTCTTTCTACCAGTCCCCGCATTAAAAGCGCCCGCAAAGTAAAACTGGAATTCACTCCCCGGATATATTCCAAATCCGCCCGGGTAACCGGCCCGGCATAAGCAACGATGGAAAGGGTTTCCAGGGCCGCCGGCGTCAATGCCTCGGTAAATTCTTGTTTTGTGACGTCTTCCAAAAGCTTGGAAAATTCCGGCTTGGTGGCCAGCTGAACTTTATTTTTGTCCTGAACCAGCATTAAGCCGCGCGCCTCTTTTTTTAATTCTTCTTCCAATAAAACCAGGCCTTCCTTTATTTCCAGCTCTTTTAATCCTAAAATCTTCGCTATTTTTTCAGCCTCCAAAGGTTCGCCGTAAATAAATAACAACGCCTCTATTTTAGAAACTAAATTATCCATTGTTTTCTTTTTTAATTATTATATCCGAAAACTTTCCGTTTTGCTCGCTTTTAATCAGCCGGTCCCGGATTAAATGGAGAATCGCCAGAAAAATCATAATAATCTCCAATCTGGATTTTTCTTTTGATAATTCCTGGAAGCTTTGCTCGCTTTTTTCCTGAAAGCGGCTTAATAACTCTTTAACTTTTTGTTCAATCGTAATAACCACCCGTTTCACTGCCTGTTTTTCCGGCACTAAGGATTTTAATTCCTGCATCAGTTCTAAAAGATGCTTTTCCAATCCGTTAACGGTCAAATTTTTAGAAGGATAGAAAACCGGCGGCAAGTTCGTAAAAAGTTCGCGGCCGTAAGCCGGGCGGCGCGCGTTCCAAAGTTTATCTAAAAGCTGGCTGGCATCTTTAAACTCTTTATAAATCTTTAATCTTGCCTCTAAATCTTTAATGTCCGTTTCCTCTTCTTCGGTTAGTTCTAGGGACGGCAAAATTGCTTTAGACTTGATTAAAAGCAAGCGGGAAGCCACCACTACAAAATCCGCGAGCACGCTTGGGTGTTTCTCGTGGTCGGCCAGGTTTTTCAAATACTCCAAAAAATCACCGGTTACTTGCGCCAAACTAACCAGAGTCACATCCAGCTGTTTTTCTTCAATAAGTTCCAGAAGTTTTTCCAATGGCCCGGAAAATTTATCCAGTTTTACTTCATAGTTCATATGCTTAATTAGTCAGATAAAAGCGCTGTTTTTGTATAGTTATTGCTGGGATCCCACAGCATCCAGCCCATTGGCGTTCCGGTGGCGGCATTATAAACCGCGGTAATCTGCGCCCGCACTTTTTCCGCGTCATAATCCATTCCCAAATCAAAATCCTGAAGCCAGGGCCGAAGCGCTGGATTTTTTACTAAATATTTTTCCGTGGAGGTGGAAATTTCAGCTTTAATTTTATACTGCTCTAAACGCTTATTCGCTTCAAGAATAGAGATATAAACAACATCATGGGGATAGGCAGCGGGATTTTGATGGCCGTTAAAACCTTTATTGTAATGAGAAGGATAAACCATCGGCGCCACCGCGTTAAAATAATTATAAGCATCTTCAATGTTCTGACCAATGCCCACATCGCCGTAATTTACGGTAGTCAAGCCGAATAAGTCCGCGGAAAGCCGGGCGTCCGGCAAAGATTGCCGGAAATATTTAAAAAAATCCCGAATCACGTAACGCTTCAAAGTTTTACTATCCCAAAATGGGTATTTAATATCGTCGGTGTTGCCGTCAGTCGGAAAACGGATGTAATCAATATTAATTTCATCAAAGCCGCGCGCCAGCGCGTCTTTGGCAATCGCAACATTATAATCCCAAACTTCTTTTCCAGCCGGGTCAACCCACATTACTTTTTTATTGTCGCGCCATTGCTTGCCGGTCGTAGAGCTGGTAAGCGCCAAATCCGGCCGGGCTTTGGCCAGCACCGGGTCCTGGAAAATCGTCTGCCGGGCAATCACATAAATCCCCTCATCGTGCAGTTTTTTAATGAGCGCGTTCGGCCGAAGAATTTTTAGAGCCCGTTCTTTTCCGTATTTTTCCGCTTCTTCAATCTCCGTTAAATAACTTAATTCGCCGGAATAATCTTTAATATCAATGACAACCGCATTTAATTCTGTATCTTTAATAAACTTAATTAAATAATTCAGCATTTTTTCACTGCCGGCGGACCAGCCGGTGGCGTAAATCGCTTTAATGATTTCCGGCGGGTTGGAAAGCGGTTTCTGCGGCTCTATATCATTATTCGGATTTTTGTTAAAAACCGTTCCTCCGACTGTTTGCGCTAACTGCGAAATTGAAAGAGTCACGGTATTTTTGGTATTAAAAAACAAAAAAAGCCCGCTCGCGGCCAGAAGAAAAATTAAAAATTGCGCCCCTCGCCTCATTTATAAATTTTACTTCAATTTTAAAACTTTTTCAAGAAAAAACTGCTTTTTAGGGCAGCTTTATTTTTTTATTTTTTCTGAATATCTTTAAGCACAATTAAAAGATGTTCATTTAATTCTCTCTTTCCCTCCGAGTCTAATTGGCTGACGCGAGTCAAGCCGCGGAACTCCAGAAATTTTTTTGTTTCCGGATAGCCGGAATTGATTTCGTCAAGTTTGTCGCGCTGTTTTTCCAGTTCCTTAAGGTGTTTTTCCGCATTGCCTTTAGAATTGCCATCTGAAAGAATTTTATCAAGCGTACTCCCCACTTCTTTCATGGCGTCTAAGCTTTTTGAAAGATGATCCGGCTCTTTTGAGTCCATTAGCATTACAGGCTATGAATAAGCTGATTTCAATATAAAATTTTTTGTTGATAAATGCAATATCGGTGTATAATAAATAAACATGCTCGCAATTTATCGCAAATATCGGCCGAAAAATCTTGGCGAACTTTTAGGACAAGAGCCTATTGTTGAAATTCTCCGCAATGCCGCGCGGCAGGATAAATTCGCCCACGCCTATCTTTTTTTCGGGCCGCGCGGGAGCGGAAAAACTACTACGGCCCGACTGATTGCGAAGCTAATTAATTGCACAAAAAGACAACAAAACAGCCAATTTAAAACTACAGGAGAACCGTGTAATAAATGTCCGGCCTGCGAAGCAATTGATGCCAGCCACGCGCTGGATGTGATAGAAATTGACGCGGCAACTAATACTGGCGTAGACGAAATCCGAGACCTGCAGGAAGGTGTTCGGCTCTCCCCCACTTCTTTTAAATATAAGGTGTTTATTATTGACGAGGTGCATATGCTTTCCAAAGCGGCTTTTAACGCGCTTTTAAAAACTTTGGAAGAACCGCCGGCGCACGCGATTTTTATTTTGGCGACAACGGAATACGAAAAAGTGCCGGCAACGATTTCTTCCCGAACCCAGAGATTTCATTTCAGAAAGCTATCGCTGGAGGAAATTCTAAAAAAATTAAAGTTAATAGTTAATAGTGAATCGTTAAAAGTTAGCGAGGACGCTTTAGAGTTAATAGCGGCCCTCGCGGAAGGCAGCCTGCGCGACGCAGAATCGTTGTTGGACCAAATTACTTCGCTGGACCAGGACGTGGAATTAAAAGACGTGGAACGGATTGCCGGAAAAATCGGCTACAAAAAAACCGCCAAACTGGCCGAGCATTTACTTAAAAATGACCTTGAGGGAGCGCTCGGCTATTTAAATGAAATTGACCAAGACGGCTACAATTTAATCCAACTGACAAAAGATTTAATCCACTATCTCCGGCGGGTTTTAACTTTAAAAATGAATTCAAAAATTGAAGAACTATACAAAAAAGAACTTACTAAAGATGAAATTGAGCATCTTAAAAATCACGCCGCCTTATTAAAAGAAGAAAAGCACATTGCTTTGTTAAAATCCCTAATCCGCGCCTACAGCGAGATGCGCTACTCACCGTTCGCCATTGTCCCGCTGGAAGTGGCGATTATTGAAAATTTGAAACAATTAAGTTAAATTTAAAATAGAATTTTGAAATACGGATATAAAGTGATTAATCCTAAATTTCAGAATTTAACTCCGGAAAAGGCTCTGTCTTTAATTCGCCATTTTGAAAAGGAAATTGACCAACTGCTTTCTGAAAATAAAATTACGGAATGGAAAGCCTGGGAAAGTTATTTCGGCTTAATGTACGAATGTAATCTGTGGGGATTTTGGGAAGACCGCGAAAGGATTTTAGCCAAAATTGACCGGGAAAAATTTAATCCGTTTTTATCCAAAAATCCGAAGATTGTCATTATCGCAAGAGATATTATCGCCAGGCACGGCTTAAAAACAAAATTAGATAATTAATCTCGTCCCAATTCTTGAACTTGCGGAAAATCTTTAAAAATTTTATACTGAAAATAGTTTTCTGATAAAAAGATAAAAAGATAAAAATGCGCCTTGTCTGGATGCGCGTTTACAAAATCAACACCGGAAAAATGAAAGCGGAAGTCTCGCGCCAGCAACACATGCCGCCCCCCAAAGCCATCACGGAAATCCGGGCCGCGCTTCAAAACGGATACAAAGTTACCTCCATCAAAAACGACGAAATAACTCTCTTAAAGTACCATGAAAAGGAAGACTATTACCTTGCTCTTGCCATTGAAGGCACAAATCAGGAAATTCTGGATATTCAATCGCTATTCTAAAACCCCGTTCGTTAACGGGGATTTTTAATCTTGACACACCTTAATTTTTATGCTATACTATATTTATCACTAAAGGTAGTGAAATTTATTCTTTGAAGGAGGCGCGAATGAACCGCATGATTAGGGTCCGGTGGGACATCAGCGAAGCCGTCGTTGACGAAGAGGAATTCGAGCTCATCAAGATTATGAGCTCGGAGGCTGGCAGCGACAAGAGCCTGAAAAACTGCGAAACCGTCATCCAAGAGCTCAAAAGGCAGGGATACGGTGGATCCAGGGCGTTGAAGCTTGCCCTCCTTGCTCGCGCATCGCTGCAAGGACTGACCTCAACAAGGCTCGCCTGAATCGAACAAAAGGGCACAAAGGAGGATGCGAATGGCAAAGCGGGAGATCATCGGCAGAAAGCTTGCATCCATGAGCAATGACGACATCCTCGTGACTTGGGAAGCCTTGCAGGGAGGAATCCCCGAAGGCTTCTGGGCTCAGGAAAACGGCATCTCCATGGACGACTGGGCAGAGGCAGTGTATTCGGAGAAATCCGAACGTGGTCTCTGACCAAAAGGGCGCAAAGGAGAAATCCGATGCGCCCTGTTTTTTTAAGAAAATAAAAATTCCGTCTTACGACGGAATTTTTAGCGTGGACCCGACGAGATTTGCACTCGTTTCGTTGAGTGGCAACACCAACATGTTACTTCATACACCACGGGCCCGGATCCACAATCTAATCATAAACAAAAAGAATCCCTCTTTCAAAGGATTCTTTTTGTGCCACTCAATTGGTCCGCGATATACGAACCATGTTGGTGTTTAATATCAATATATCATATTAACCCAATCTGTCAATATCTGCTGTGGATAACTAAAATTTTTCACTTGACACACCTTAATTTTTATGCTATACTATATTTATCACTAAAGGTAGTGAAATTGTTCTTTAAAGGGGGTGCGCAACGTGGGCTGGAGAAGAAAAAAGTCCTGGTATCGAAAGACCAACTGCCGTCTCGGACAACAGCAGTACAAGCCAAAAAACCTTACCCACGAAGGAAGAAACTTCGAGGAAAGGGCGGAAAGGATAATGATTCAAATGTGCCATCGAGGAGAACTTTCCTTGGTTCAGAGACATAAGCCTCACAGCTCCGACGACCACCAAGGAAAAGACTTCACTGTTGAAAAAATCATCAATGGCGAAGCTGTCACTAAGTCATTTGGAATTACCTTTTCCATGAGCCGTCAGTTTCGAGCTGAACAGCTACACCCCGGCGTTCCACAGAAGTACATTCCGCTCTGGTCTTCGGACAAGGACATCGAGGAAACCGTCCTCTCCTTGTTCAGCCAAAAAACTGAGGCAACGGCTGCCTAAGCCGAACAAAAGGGGCATAAAGGAAAATTCCTGCGTGCCCCTTACTTTTTTGCTAAAAATCAAAATAACTACTATAATATAAACTCATGCTAAAAATAAGAAATATAGCCATCATTGCCCACGTTGACCACGGCAAAAGCACTCTTGTGGACAACCTGCTTAAACAATCAGATACGGATTTGGGCAAAATGCGCGAACAAGAGCAAATAATGGATTTTAACGAGCTGGAACGAGAGCGCGGGATTACGATTTTCTCCAAAAACGCTTCGGCAAAATATGGAGACACTAAAATAAATATTATAGACACCCCCGGCCATGCGGATTTTGGCGGCGAAGTGGAACGGGTTTTAAATATGGCGGATGGCGCGCTTCTATTAGTAGACGCGCAAGAAGGCCCGATGCCGCAAACCCGTTTTGTACTTAAAAAAGCTCTGGCCATGGGACATAAAATAATCGTAGTTATTAATAAAATTGACAAGAAAAACGCCAGGGTAAATTACGCCCTGGATAAAGTGATTGACCTTTTTATTGAGCTTGGCGCTAATGACGAACAAATAAACTTCCCGATTGTCTATGCCGCTTCCAAACTCGGGAAAGCCGGACTTACTCCGGAACTGGAAAAAATGACTGACCTGAAGCCGGTTTTTGAAACTGTATTAAAATATGTCCCGGAACCCTCCTTCGCTAAAGCTTCGGAGGGCGAGGCCGAAAGGCCACTGCAAATGATGGTCACTTCTATTTCTTATGACAATTACAAAGGCAGAATTGGAATCGGCAGAATTTATCAGGGAAAAATTAAAAATGGGGACGCGGTGTCACATATCAGCCGCGATGGAAAAATTACTAAGAGTAAATTAACCAGCTTAACAACTTTTAACGGCTTAAATAAAATTGAAACTCCGGAGGTGTTTGCCGGAGACATTGCCGCGATCGCCGGAATTGAAAATATCAATATCGGCGACACGATTGCTGACGCGGAAAATCCGATAGCGCTTCCGCCAATCCAAATTGAAAAGCCAACCGTGAAAATGATTTTTAGCGTCAATAACTCCCCTTTCGCGGGACTGGAAGGCGAATACTGCACTTCCCGCAATCTCAAAGAAAGATTGGAAAAAGAATTGGACAATGATGTAGCGCTTCGCGTAGAACAAGGAAAATCTCCGGACGAATTTATCGTCAGCGGCCGCGGCGAATTGCATTTGGCGATTTTAATTGAAACCATGCGCCGGGAAGGATACGAATTTCAGGTTTCCAAGCCGGAAGTCATCATGAAAGAAGAAAACGGAAAAACTTTGGAACCGGCGGAAGACGCCTGGCTGGAAGCGCCGGAACAATATTCCGGAACTGTTATTGAAAAAATGAGCCGTCGAAAAGGCGAAATGAAAAATATGAATGTGGAAAACGGCATTGCTTTTTTCCATTTCTTTATTCCGACCCGCGGCTTAATCGGATTTAGAAATGAATTTCTTATTGATACTAAAGGCAATGGAATTATCAATACTCTTTTTGCCGGATATTTCCCAAAATGGGAAAATATTGAAGCCAATCCGCACGGCTCTCTCATTGTCCACGAAACCGGCGCTTCTACTGCTTATGCCCTGCTGATGTCCCAGGAACGCGGTGAAATGTTTATCGGCCCGGGCGTAAAAGTTTATGAAGGCCAAGTAGTCGGCCAGAATGCCAAAGCCGAGGACTTAACTTTGAATGTCTGCAAGCAAAAACAGCTTACCAATTTCCGCGCTAAAACTGACGCGGTTACTGATGATTTAATTCCGCCGCGCCAAATGTCCTTGGAACAATGTTTAGAATATCTTGGCGATGACGAGCTTTTGGAAGTCACTCCGCAATCCCTCCGTCTCCGCAAAAGGATTCTTAAAAATTCTCTTAGAAAATAACGGTATAGATATTAAGCGGCTCTGCTCGGCCCTTTATTGCTACTGAACCAAGGCTTTTTAAGTCATATTTTCCTTTCAGTTTATTCTTAGTGCTTTCGCCAATAATAATTTGGGTCCCGTATTCTTTATTGATTCCCTCAAGTCGGGAAGCAACATTAACCGTGTCCCCCATTACGGTGTAATTCAAGCGGAGTTCTGAACCGATATTGCCGGCTAGCGCCGGTCCCGTGTAAATGCCGATACGCGTGCCGATTTCCGGCTTACCGCTTTTTTTAAGTTTCGCGTTTAAAGTCTTAAGTTTTTCTGTCATTCCGATTGCCGCCTGGAGTGCGTGGTCAGCCTGCTGTTCATCACCAATCGGCGCTCCCCAAAAAGCCATAATCGCGTCGCCAATATATTTATCCAAGACTCCTCCGCGCTTCAGCACTTCTTCCGTCATTAAAGTAAAATATTCATTCATTACCTTGACTAATTCTTGCGGAGAAGTTTTTTCTGAAAGCGTAGTAAACCCTTTTACATCGGAAAAAAATACCGTCACCTCTCGCGTTTCGCCGCCAAGTTTCACTTTATCAGGATTTTTTAAAATTTCTTCCAATACGTCTTTTGATACATATTTAGAAAAAAGTGCTTTCATTTCCCGCCTGCCTTTTTCCGAAGCGAAATAGCGATAAGACAAAAGCCCGGCCGCAGATAAAATCCAGGCAAAATTAAGATGAATTAAATTAACGGCAATGCCTTTATCAAAAAGAAAAACCGCGGCAACCGAGTAAATAAATCCTAAAAAGATATTTCCTAAAAGCGGCCAAAGCGCGCCCTTTAAAACTAAAAAAACCGCTTCCGAAAGCAGGGCGGCTGAAAATATCCAAACCACCGCTGGCCAAAATCTAAGCGGCGCTAAACGGTATCCAGAAACCAGCATATTAACGATGTTTGCCTGAATTTCCACTCCGGGCATTTGCGTGCCGCGGGAAAACGGCGTTGGCTTTTCATCATGCAAATCCGGAGCAGTGGCGCCGATTAAAACTATTTTATCTTTCAGCAATTCGCCGGTCCCTAGGCCATTTAGGCCGGGATCCCGGTCGCTTTGCGACCTAGGGACATCACCTTCCAGCACCCGCCAAAAAGGCACTCGCCGGATTGAACCAGTCGGACTGGAAAAAACAATTCTATTGATATTGATTAAATTTTTTTCGTCTGGAATTTCTAATCCAGATTTTTTAACAATTTCATAAGGCATGGCGTTAAAATCGCCAATTTTCAAAGGAAAACGCCTGGCAACGCCGTCCGCGTCCAAAACTAAATTGACATGCCCCAAACTGACGCTTTTAGCCGATTCCAATTCTGGCAACGGCTTTAAAAATTTGCCCGCCGCCGGCAATTTGTCTTTTTCTAAAATAAGCGGCTGAGCTTCAACCGGTAAAATTACCGGGTAAGAAACCTGATTTAGCGCACTGGCTAACGCCAAATCGTCATTATTTTCCAATCTGGAAACTTCGGAAAAAATCACGTCCAGCCCAACAACTTTCGGCGGATTTTTTTGCAGTTCTAAAAGCGCCTTGCCAAAAACTTCCCGCGGCCATGGCCACTGCCCAATTTTACTTATGGAATCGCTGTCAATGGAAACAATAACAATATCCTGATGAATTGGCTTTGGAAAAAACAGCAGGTCTTCCAAAAAATTCTCCGGCCCGGAAAAAAATCCGAAATAAAATGAAACGCCGGTTAAAAATCCAATGACAACCGCAATCCCCAAAAAATTTAATTTTTCTTTTAACATTTTTAGCCTCGCGTCGGGTCAAAATTCAAATCAATTTCCAGTTCCACTTTAAAAATCGGACTGGCCGCTTCAAAAATATTCCCAGTTTTCAAATCTTTCCAGGAAGCGATAACTGCTCCGGGCGCCGCTCCCAATTCGGAAACAGCATCGCTTAGTTTTCCAACAAAAACTCCTGGCGATTTCATAAATCCGATTCCTCCCATCACTTTCCAATTAGATTCCAAAGTTACTTCTTTTTCACTGCCATCGGCATATTGCGCAAAAGACCGGAAAACCACGCTATCGCCTTCTACTAAAAGATTAAGGTCTTGGTTCGGTCTTATTGATAAATTCTTTACTATCGGAGTTACGGAGGTTACTGTCTGAATTTCACTGGTTTTTAATTCTTCCGTTGCCCTTTCTAAATTTTCTTTTAATTCCTGACGGGTTTCCAAAACTTTATTTTCTAAATTATCCCTTTTTTCTTTAAGCTCATTTTTTTCTTTTTCCACTGCCGCTTTTAACGCTTTTTGCCGCTCCTGAATTTTTCCCCGGAATTCTTCTTTAACCTCTTTTCTTAATTCCATAATTGCTTCTTTCCGGTCTTTGGCTTTTTCCAGTTTTGCCCGAATTTTTTGATTTAATTTTTCATCCGCTTCAATTCCCCGCTTCACCCAATCTTGATTTAAAACTTTTTCTGAAACCGCTTTTACTTCCATTATCGGCTGGCCGACTTTAGTGGCAATTGCCGAAGCCGCCTGGCGCAATTCGCCGGTTGCGAAATGCGCTTTCGTGCTTTCAATCGCCTCTTTCCTGACTTCCAAAACTTTTTTCGCTTCCACTACCATTGCGATGGCCGGCATAACTTTATTAGTTGCCGGATCAATCAATTTTACTTCCACTTTATTTTCATAACCGACTATGTTAGATTTTCCCTCCTCAACATATTCCACGCCAAAAGCCGTCCCGCGCACCACTGCCACCGCATTGGTAGTTTTCACTTCCCAGGCTGATTCCGGCGTTAAAACCGTAATTACTTTTGACCAAACTCTACCCCAAAGCAAATTCAGCCGAACATTTAATTTATTAGTTTTTTCTTCAAAATCTCCGGCTTCCACTACCAGCCGAGTCCCGGAATCCAAGCGCGCCACTGAACCATCCGTAAAATAAATATTCGCAAGCGCGCCTTTTCTAACGCCAATAGTCATGCCATTTTCCAGTTCATCGCCGGTTTGCAGCTCTCTTTTTTCGGTTTTTTGGTCTTCTGCCAATTCAAAAACTCCCGGCGCTACCACTTCAATCCAAGGTTTTGATAATTCTTCTTTTAGATTAAAAATTGAATTTTGAACGTAAAATCCAGCCGCCCCTAAAACCAGGGCCGCAACCGCCGCAACTAACAATCCTAACTTTAAATTCATCCCTACTATTATATAAGAAAAATACTAAAAAGTCGACTTATCCACATTCACACTTGCGCAAAAATTAAAATTAAATTAAAATTTTTAGCATGATTACAATTACTTTTAACAGGGCGTTGTCAATTTTATTATTGGCAGGGATTTTAGTGACGGTCGGCGGAATATTTTTAACAAACAAAGCAATCGGCGAAGAAGGCGGCCGAAAAATCGTAGTCTGGCAAACCGGTTTAAATGAAGCCGCTAAAGATCAATTGCTCGCTAAGCACGGCGGAGTAAAATTAAAAAACCTTTCTTTAGTGAATGGCTCGGCAGTTTGGCTGCCGAATAAAGCTTCGGAAAAAGCTCTGGGGCGCGGAACCGGAGTTTTGCGGGTGGAAGAAGATATTTTAATGTCAGCTCAGGGGAAACCATCCTCGTCAGCTACTACTCAACCGCCTCAAACTTTACCGTGGGGCATTGACCGAGTAGATGCGGAACTCGTGTGGCCGTCCGGCAATAATGCCGATCCTGTAAAAGTTGCGATTGTTGATACGGGCATTTCTGCTACTCACCCGGATCTCACGGCAAATATCAAAGGCGGCTATAACGCCATTAATCCGACTAAAAGCTGGAATGATGATAACGGCCACGGCTCTCATGTTGCCGGCACCGTAGCGGCTCTTAATAATTCAATCGGCGTGGTTGGCGTTGGTCCGGCAATAGATTTACTCGCGGTTAAAGTTTTGAATCGCCAGGGCTCCGGCTTTCTCTCTGATGTAATTGAAGGAATCCAATGGGCAATGAATAACAACGCCCAAGTGATTAATTTAAGTTTAGGTTCTGATTCCGGCACCCAAACAATGCATGACGCGGTTGCCGCGGCTCATAATGCCGGCGTAGTGGTAGTAGCCGCAGCCGGAAACAACGGCGGAGCAGTTATTTATCCTGCCGCTTATCCCGAAGTAATCGCGGTTTCAGCTACTGATTCCAATAATCTTTTAGCATCGTTTTCCAGCCGCGGTCCGGAAGTGGATTTAGCCGCTCCCGGAGTCGGCGTTCTTTCAACTTATAAAGGAACTGGATATGCCACAATGTCCGGAACTTCAATGGCAACGCCTCACGTAACCGGCGCTGCCGCGTTGGTTCTAAATACGCCGGTTGGAACTTATGACGCTAACGGCAACGGGCTTTGGGATCCATCCGAAGTTCAGCAAAAACTGCAAGACCGCGCCACTGACTTAGGCGATGCCGGATTTGATAACCTCTACGGCTGGGGCTTGGTAAATGCTTACAGCGCAGTCCAGCCGTAAAATCTTTACGCAAAACGGAAAATAAGATAAAATAAATCGAGCGTTCTAACGCTCGATTTATTTTATTGCCGGGTCGTCTAACGGTAGGACATGAGCCTTTGAAGCTCAGTATCTTGGTCCGATTCCAAGCCCGGCAGCACCAGTCAGCGAGCCTGCCTGCCGGCAGGCAGGTATCGGGGGACCACCCTGCGCTGTGCCCCCGCATCGAGCTTTCTAGAACTAGGACAAAGGCCAGTTCTGAACTTAATCCAGAACCAAATCAGAGATTGGTTCTGGGTGCTCTGGTGCGTGGGTCAGTTCTGACCGGGATGTCAAAACTCGCAGTTTAGAAAACAAAAAACCGCTGGGCAAACCAGGCGGTAAAAACAAATTCTTATCTATTATTCATCAGATAAGACTTCAGGAAGCAATGCTCGACATCCGCGGCATTGCCGTATATGGGCTACTCGTTCTGGCGATAATTTCTTGCCCTGATTAAATTCTTCAATTTCTAAAGTTCTTAAACAATCAACGGTTTTAGGAGCTATAGGGGGCTTCGGTGACGGGTGATCTTTACAAATTTCTTTTGCCTCCCCCACCATCTCCCGCCATCGTTTTAAGTCACTTCTTTCCTTATCTTTCTTCAAAAGAAAGACCGCACGCCACACCAACAAACCGCCAACAACTAATGAAATAAATCCAAAAACTGGTAAGTTAAGTACCGCAATAAAGCTAAATCCTATTAAAAAACTGCCGCTAAGTGCCGAAATAACTGCCCTCTCATCTTTTTGCATTCTCCTCCACTATATATAATGAACTATTTTATATTATATATAAGAAGATATAACATTGTCAAATTAATCAATTTTTAGAGTTTGCAATTCCGATTTTAAATATGTTATTATAAAAATAATGAATACTGTTACTATCCCAAAAAACTTAGCAAAGAAAGGTGATCTCGTCGTTTTACCCCGCAGAGAATATGAGGCGCTTTTGAAATTAAAGAAAGTAAAGGAATTTATTCCAACCGTAGCCCAAAAAAGGGCGCTCTTTCGGGCGCGGAAAAATAGAAAAGATGGGGTTTATCTCACTATCAATGAGCTTAGAAAAAAACTGGGTTTTACAAGTTGATTCGGCAGTATACAAATTTTTCAAAAAAATACCTCGACATGACGCCGAGAGTATTTTATTTGCCATTGAATCATTGTCCGATGATCCTTTTTACGGCGACGTTCAAAAAATGAAAGGAGAAAAACATACCTGGCGCAGAAGAATCGGCTCATATAGAATTTTCTACGAATTGATTCCCACAGAAAAGGTTATCTACGTTGTTAGCGCGGAAAGAAGAACATCTAAAACCTATTAACCCTACCGATCGGGACCCATTGGTGAGACAGCCCAAAAACTCCCAAAATCCCCTCTAAAGGGTTGGTCTCAGACCGGAGAACACAGCACCAGTCAGCGAGCCTGCCTGCCGGCAGGCAGGTATCGAGGGACCATTTTGCGCCGTGCCCAGCACCGAACCGAGCAATCCGTATTAGAAAATGTTATAATAACATCATGAGTATAAAAGCATTTTATTCAACGGTCGGGGTTGTGTTTTTTCTGATTCTGGTTTTGCATCTAGCGAGAATTATACTTGGCTGGAGCGCTGTTATCGGTGGATTAGAAATTCCCATGTGGGCGAGCTGGATTGCCGTGGCTGTAGCCGCCTTTCTTTTGTATCAGGGATATAAATTTAGCAAACAACTTTAGTGCGAAAAAGCATTATCCGGGCATATCTTTTACTTTTTATTGCCGGTATTTTGGGCTGGCTTA
>JACPTS010000001.1 GCA_016192685.1 Candidatus Harrisonbacteria bacterium | reverse complement strand
TGATAAAGCCAGTATCCAGGTGCGCCAGGCCAGCTACGGTCAAAGTGGAAGAAGCTGATAATGGTCCGCTCACATTCAAGCTGGCAGTGACTGTGGAAGAACCAACTGAGACATAGCCTCCGGATAAGGTAGCGAGGTTAGTGGCTGATAAACTGCCGGAGATAACCAGATTGGAGGAAAAAGTCCCGAAGCCGGCAGAGAGTCCGGCTAAGGTGGAAGTGCCGGAGATATCTAATCTTCCCAGTCCTTGTATATTGCCGGTGAAAAGCCCGAAGGAGAGTGGAAGTGCCGGTTATTCCCAGAGCCGCTGATTCAATGTTTCCGGCATAAGTGGAAGTGCCAGTGCCGATGGCTAAGCGGCTGGCTGAAATAGTGGAAGAAGCATAGACCGCGCCAGCTACCTGCAAAGAACTGGCTACGGTAGACGAAGCCGAACTGATAAACCCATTGCCAATGGTTAATTGTCCGGTAGTGGAAGCATTGGTCAGGGTGGTGACGCCGGTGACGTTAAGGGTGCCGGTGGCGATGATATTCGCGACATTAGTCAAATTGCCGGAGAGGTAGACATTGCCCTGGACCGCCAATCGCTGGGCTGGAGAAGTAGTGCCGATGCCGACGTTGCCGGCGCCACCGGAAATATCATTATTCAAAACTAACGGCGAGGCATTTATATTAAGCTGTTTATAGCCTGATTGATACGCGTTGATGTCACCAAGGTCTAAGGAAGCGTCCCAAGCCAGAGTTAAACGACCGTCAGTGTCTGTTCCATCTCCTTCACCAGAACGAATCGTGCCAATAACCGTTAATGGCCGAGCGGGATTAGCAGTGCCGATGCCGACATTGCCGCTCCCCTGCTGTAATACGAATTGAGTTGATCCAATTGTAAATCCTTGCCCAGAAGCAATGGTAGAAGTTCCGGTTGTGCCGGTGAGAGCCAATACTCCTCCAACTGAAACTGAAGAGGAAGCTTGTATATTTCCTGCGACTTGCAACGAATTGGAAACAGTGGAAGAGCCGACAATAATCGCTCCATTCCCTACTGTCAGCATTCCGGTAGTGGAAGCATTGGTGGCAGTTAAGGTGCCGGTGGCAGTAATGTTAGCGGCATTGAAATTGCCGGAAATTATCGCATTGCCTTGAACGGCAAGAAGAGCGCCGGGAGAAGTAGTGCCAATTCCAACTGCCGAATAAAAAGTGGAAGTGGCGGTAACTTGAAGAGTAGAAGAAGCATTGAAAGTTCCGCTTAAAGTAAGAGCGGCTAAATTGCTGGCTCCGGTTATGTTCAAAGTTCCGCTGGAAGTAATATTGTTGCCAATGGTAGTGTTAGCGCCAGAAACCAGATAGACGATATAAAAAGTGGCTAAAATAACCGCCGAGGCAAACGAAAACAACCGTATTTGATACGAGAAATCAAAAACTCTTCCTTTAGAGGAAGTACGGACAAAATTAATTCCTTTTTTGTCCATTCTGTATTGCGAGTAAAAAGAAACTTTTTTTGTCCAATTATTGCTTCAATTTACCCACAAGTATAATTTTATAAAAATTTCTTTATTATATATACGCCAGTTATCCACAGGCGGAGAAAAATGAGAAGTTATCCACAAAATTGATTTGACTTTTTATGATATAATTTTTATTAATGCACGCATCTTTTATTGGGCTGTCAATTTTATCGGCTTTTTTATTTTTTCAAACGGCTTATGCCGATTTTCAGTTAAACCCGGGCGAGGTCCAGCTAAGCGTCGGCAGTATCCTCCTGGATATTGAAGGAGTTTCCACAATCAATGATATTGCTTTTGAAAATGACAACCTCACGGTTATAATGGCCGCTAACCAATCTTTCAGCGTCAGTTCCGCGGAAAGAATAAATTTCACTGTTTCTCCGGCTACCTACAACACCAAGACTTGTCCGGCTTCCAAGTCAACGCTCACAATTAATACGCCCGGAGATATTAGTCCAATCACTTACACGATTACTTTTGGCGCTCCCGGCAGTTGTTCAACGGGCGAAGGCGGAGGAGCAGGCGGAGGCGAAGCAGCCCCCGCGCCAGCTCCGGCACCCGCACCGGCACCAACGCCAGCCCCCGCGCCAGCTCCGGAACCCGCGCCAGCTCCAGCTCCCGCGCCAGCGCCAGAACCCGCACCGGCACCAGCTCCAGAACCGACACCGCCTCCGCCTGCTCCGCCTCCGGAAGCTCCTCCTGCCGCCGCTTCTCCGCCGGCCGCGCCAATTACCAGCGTAGTGGGTGAGGGCGTGGTCGCCATTGGCGGCGGGGCAGTCCAAATTATTAATTCTGTCAGTTCCGGCGCAGTGGAAATTTTTCGCGGCATCACTACCGGAACCGTTGATTTAGCTGAATCATTTAAAACAATCAGCACGGAAGTCAACCAGACCGTGAAAGAATTGCAAACTAATCCGGAAGTCACCCGGACGGTTAAAGAAGTAGCCGCGCCGGCCGCGGTTACGGTGACGGTCGTAAGCGCCGGCGCTATTACCGTCACCGCTTCCGCCGGCAGTGTCACTATCGCGATTAATTTATCGGAGTTTTTGCAGGCCCTCAGTTTTTCCCGATTTTATTTACTGGGTCTGCTTCGTTTCCGGCGGAAAAAGCCGTGGGGCAAAGTGATTGATAAGTTAAGCGGCAAACCGATTCAGTCGGCGACCGTCAAAATTTATGACGCGGAATTTAATAAACTAAAGGATAGCCAGATTACGGACGCCGAAGGAAGATTTAACTCCCTGATTACGCCAGGAAAATATTATATTTTGGTATCCAGAAAAGGATACGAGCCTTATCAAGCCGGCGGCATCAACATTTCCTCCCCGGACCAGATTCTCGCTTTAGAAATTTATCTTTCTCCCGTAGAAGAACAATGGAGCGTGGAATATCTTAAAAGAATCAATGTTTGGAATGCCGTTAAGCGTTTTATGGAATTAATCAATCCGTATCTGCTAGTCTTTGGAACGCTGGTCAGCGCGATTTCCGCAATAGTCGTTCCGAACGCCTTAAATTATGCCACTCTGGTACTTTATATCCTATTTGATGCCCTTAAGATTTATTTTGCCGCTCATTTGATAAAACCCTTAGGCAAAATTATTGATGAAACGACCAATGAGCCGCTGGCGCTGGCCGTGGTGCGCGTTTTTGAAGAAAACAAAAATTGGCTGCTGGCTACTAAAGTTACGGACGAACAAGGCCGCTTCAATTTCCTGCTGGCGCCCGGCCAATATTATCTTACCTGCTCTAAAGCCGGCTATGAAACTTTCCGTTCGGATACGATTTTAGTTAAAAAATACGCCCTGCCGGCATTAAATGTAAAACTCAAAAAGGCAACGGGCAGCTAGAAACTAAATTTAATAGGCTGGTTCCGGTCATTTCTTTTGGTTTTTTTAATGCCATTAATTCCAAAATAGTTGGCGCCACGTCGGCCAAAATGCCTTCCGGCGCAACCTGATTTTCCTTTTTTTGCGAATCTGATTTTTTATTAGCGGGGCTAATAACCCAAAAAGGCACCGGATTAACCGAGTGTTCTTTGTCAATTTCTCCGGTGCTTAAACTAATCATCTCTTCCACATTGCCGTGATCCGCGGTAATCGCCATGGTGCCGCCAACTCCCAAAATCGCTTTCAATAAAACTCCCAAAGAATCATCCAAAATTTCCACCGCCTTAATGCCGGCCTGTAAATTGCCGGTATGCCCGACTAAATCCCCATTGGCAAAATTCGCCGCCAAAAAATCATATTTTCGCGACTTAATGGCCGCTTCTAATTCCGCGGTAATTTCTTTAGCGCTCATTTCCGGCGCCAAATCGTAACTCGCCACATTTTTGGAGGGCACGATCGCCCGCTCTTCGCCGGGGAATTCTTTTTCCGCTCCTCCATTAAAAAAATAAGTAACGTGGGCATATTTTTCCCGCTCGGCAACGTGAAATTGGGCTTTACCGGCATCGGAAATAATTTTGGCAAGCGGATTAATGATATTTTGAAGCGGAAAAGCCGGCTCTAAAGGATAATCCAGGCCGTATTGGGTAAGCGGAATAAACAGAAGATTTTCAATTTTCTGGCGCGGGAATTTATTAAACTTATCGGCAATAAAAGCCTGGGTTATCTGCCTAGCGCGGTCAGCGCGGAAATTAAAAAATATTAAAACATCCTTATTTTTAATCAACCCGATGGGCTGTCCGGTTTCGCCAACAATGGCCGTCGGCTCCAAATATTCGTCTTTAATTTCTTTATCGTAGGAATCCTGAATGGCCGCTTCCGCCGAAACTGCCCGGTTGCCAATGCCTTCGGTCAAACAACGATAAGCTTTTTCCACGCGATCCCAATTTTCATTTTTATCCATCGCGTAATAACGGCCGGAAAGGGTGGCGATTTTGCCGATTTTCATTTTTCGCAATTCTATTTCAAGAATATTTAAAAATTGTTTGGCGGAAGCCGGAGCAACGTCTTGGCCATCGGTAAAAGCATGGATAAAAACCTCGCCCTTGAAATTTAAATCTTTAATTGCCAGCAAAATCGCTAAGAGATGCTCCAAATGAGAATGGACTCCGCCATTAGAAACTAAACCCATCAAATGAATCGCGGATTTATTTTTATCGGCATAGCTTACCGCCCTGCTCCAAGCCGGCAATTTCAAAAAAGAACCGTCTTTAATCGCCAAATTTATTTTTGCCAAGTTCTGATAAACCACCAGGCCGGCGCCGATATTGGCATGCCCGACTTCCGAACTGCCCATTTCCCCCCAGGAAAGGCCGACTTCCATTCCGGAAGCCCGTAAAGTCGTGCCGGGATAATTTTCGCTGATATATTTCAGATTCGGCTTTTTCGCCAAAGCCACGGCATTGCCTTTTCTTTCAAAAGAAATTCCAAAGCCGTCTAAAATTACCAAAAGCACTGGCTGTTTATTCATAATTAATATATATTTATTATAAACTATTACCTTTATTATGTTTGATTTTAAAAACATAGAAGACTTCAAAGAAAAATGCGGTTACGTGATTGACGGTAGGTGGTATCCCCGGGTTACCAAAATTGTGGACATCAAATCCAAGCCGGCTTTATACTGGTTCTATGGCGAGGCCGCCAGTTACAGGGCGGCCAAAGAAATTACGGAAAATTCCGCTAAAGAAGGCACTTTAATCCATGAAATCGCGGAAAAAATAATGGTCGGAGAAAGCCCGGAAGTACCGCCGGTAATCCAGCCGGCCATTCAGGCATTTTTAGAATTTTTAGAAACCAAAAATATCCAGGTAGATAAAGAATTCGTGGAAAAAAGAATTTTCCATCCGGAACACCGCTATGCCGGGACAATAGATACTTTGGCTCTGGTGGACGGAAAATTCGGCGTTCTGGATATTAAAACTTCGCAGGCGATTTATCGCGATTATAATCTTCAGACTTCCGCTTATCTGGAAGCGCTTTTGTCAGAATTGCCCAGCTTGGAAACTCGCTGGATTCTACGCCTTGACCAAATTCACACCTGCCTGAAATGCGGGGCAACGATGCGCCCGAAAGGCGGCCGCAATAAAATCAGGCGCGGCCGAACCAATCCTTGCCAACCGGTAGAACACCAGTGGTCGGATTTAAAAGGAATCGTTGAATTGCAGGAATTTCCTTTTTGGAAAGAAGATTTTCAGGCGTTCCTGGGAGCAAAAAAACTCTGGGAATGGGAGAATCTCCGGTGGCTGAAGCAAATTGGATATATAAAATAAAAGTAGCCGAGTCAGACTCGGCTCACCTCGTCAAATCTAACCGAGTTTGACTCGGTGGGAATGGGAAAATATCAAATGGCTTAAACAAGCCGGATACCTTCTTAAATAATTTCTAATTAATCTTTTCTATTATTATTGGCGCTGGATTATTTTGTTGCGCCAGAAGATAACCTAAACCAAAACTAAGCGAACTGATTAAAAATAGAAGCAAAAATAAGACCACTTTCCGATTCTTCAGTTTTTCTTTCCAAGTTGACAACATAACGATATTCTAATATAATTTTTGTTATTAGTCATTAGTTAATAGTTATTAGTTACGTAAGGATATGGCACATACTAAATCCGTTGGCGCGGCAAAAAATAACCGGGAATCCGAGTCAAAACGGCTGGGGATAAAAAAATCCGATGGCCAAACAGTGGCTCCCGGCCAGATAATTGTCCGCCAGCGAGGAACAAAATATCTGCCGGGCCTGAATGTCAAATTGGCTGGCGACGACACCATCCTTGCTTTGAAAAACGGCAAGGTAAAATTTAAATCTACAAAAAAAACCCGCTTTGACGGCTCCAGGCGCTACGCAACCGTCGTTAACGTCTTATAAATCCTATTAGACTTATAGGTCCTATTGGACCAATTCATCTAATAAAATCTCAACTGCTTTTTCTAATTGCGGGTCAGCCGGCTTAGCGTCTTTCTTTTCCGTTTCTTCTTTAATCTCTACCTCAAAATCCGGTTTTAATCCTTTTTCGTCAATAACCGTCCCATCCGGCAAAACCCAATTGGCAATCGTTAATTTAATCCGGGACCCATCGCTTAAACTCTTAAGCTCCTGCACTGTCCCTTTTCCGAATGTTTGGGTGCCGACAATTTTAATTCCCCGCTTAACCCGGAGCGCGCCGGCTAAAATTTCCGACGCGGAAGCCGAACCCTTATTCACCAAAATAACCGTCGGCAGATTTTTCAAAGCTCCATTGCCGTTAGCCCGAAAAACAATTTCTTCGCCGCTCCGGAATTTTTCCGTAACAATCACCTCTCCCCTATCCAAAAACCAGCCCGCTAAATTAGTCGCCACTTCTAAAAATCCGCCCGGGTTGTTGCGCAAATCCAGAATCAGGCCGTCAGCGCCGCCCAGAAGCGCCCGGATGGCTTCCTTATAAAAAGCGAGCGGCGCGTTTTGGTTAAAAGCAAAAAGCGAAATATGGGCGATTTTCTTATTTTTTACCGCCAAAATTCCGTCCTGGCCGGATTCCGCTCCGGCAATGCCCGGCTCAATAATTTTAGATTCAATCGTGGGCACCTCAATGACGGCTCTGGTGAGCTTAATATCTTTCGGCGCGTTCCAATTTTCTCTAAAGATGGTTAAAACTATTTCTGTTCCGGCCGTACCGCGGATTTTTTTTACTGCCTCATTAACATCCAGGCCTTCGGTGCTTTTCTCGCCTATCGCCAAAATTTTATCGCCTGCTTTCAATCCCGCTTTTTCCGCCGGAGTATTTTTTAAAGGCGCGATAATAACCAGCTGGTTATTCCTGGTGCCGATCTCCGCCCCAATGCCGCCAAAACTGCCGTTGACGTCTTCCTCAAACTTTTTGGAATCGTCGGGCGGAAAAAAAACAGTATGCGGGTCATTTAAAGAATTTACCAAGCCCCGGATGGCGCCATAGACCAAATCCTGATTTTTGGCTTCCGCTCCTTTTAAATGCTCTTTTTTTAAGAGCTCCCAAGCTTCCCAAAAAATCCCGAAGTTAGTACCGGTTAAATCCTCCGCCAAGATTTTTTTGGGGTTGCCTGTTCCAACCTGATAGCCGAAATAAAAAGCCGAGCCGGTAATTCCGGCAATAATTAAAACAGCGGCCGCTGCCACTGCCGCTTTTCCGAATTTAGTTTTAAGCACCGATAGCATAACTTTATTTTACTAATTGCTTTATAATTAGTAAAATGGATAATCTGAGGCAAGTCAAAACGGAATATTTTAAAACTCTTAAAGAGCGGTCTAAAAAATCACGCGTTTATCAGCCGCACCAAATGGCCGGCCTAATCTTAGCGGAAATTTTAGAAGACCCCAAACATAAATCTTTATATATGAAACTGGCAAAAAAATATGATAATAACGAATTGCTGCGTTTGGCAAAAGACCTCGCCGAGCGTAAAAACATTGAAAATAGAGGCGCCTATTTCATGAAAATGTTAAAAACGTCAGACATCAAGCGCCGCGGATAATACATGACACAAAATGGCATCTGGTTAATAAGCGATAAAAAAGAGGCAAAATTGCTTAGAAAAAAAGTGGCGGATTTTGATTTTAAAAAATATTCCAAAAAGGAAACGGCTGATTTGATTAAAAAAATGCGCGCGGCAATGAAAAAAGCCGATGGTGTCGGCCTTAGCGCGAATCAAATCGGCCTTGATTTAAAAGTTTTTGTGGCGCTAGTCGGAGATAAATTTTATGCCATTTTTAATCCGAAAATCGCAAAAAGTTCGGAGGAATCGGCGGAAATGGAAGAGGGTTGCTTAAGCGTTCCGGAAGTTTTCGGAACGGTCAGCCGCCCCTCAAAAATTGTTTTGGAAGGATCGGATAAAAACGGCAAGCCGCTCAAAATAAAGGCCTGGGGAATGCTAGCGAGAGTTTTTCAGCACGAATACGACCATCTTAACGGCAGGCTTTTCATTGATAAAGCGGCAGATTTACATAAATATAATAAGCGACTAGCGACTAGCGACTAGCAATTATGAAATATATTTTCTTTGGGGGGCAAGAATCAAAATTTGCCCAAATTATTTTGGATGGTTTAAAAAACGCCGGCTGGCCGCCACTCGCGGAAATCCGTAATGCCAAAAAACCGCTGGATATCCCGTATTTGAAATCGCTTCAGGCAGATTTTTTTCTGGTAGCGTCTTTTGGGAAAATTTTAAAAAAAGAAGTTCTAAACCTAAGACCTATAGGTCGTATAGGTCGTATAAGTCCTATCGGACCTATTCCTATCATAGGGGTTCATCCGTCGCTTTTGCCCAGCTTGCGGGGCCCCTCCCCTATCCAAACCGCAATTTTAAACGACCAAACCAAAACCGGCGCAACGCTTTTTTTAATAGACGAAAAAGTAGACCACGGGCCGATATTGGCGACAAAAAAACTACAAATAACTACAGACGACAACTATACTATTCTTACCGAAAAATTGGCGGAATTGAGCGTTAATTTAATTTTAGATACTATCCCTAAATGGCTTAGCGGCGAAATTACTCCCCAGATTCAGAATGAGTCCGCGGCGACCTACACAAAAAAATTTACTAGCGAAGACGCGGAAATAAAAATAAGTCCTATTGGTCCTATAAGTCCAATTGGACCTATTGCCAAAGAAGCCTGGCTCAAAATCCGCGCGCTTAATCCCGAACCCGGCGCCTGGACAATGGTAAAACTAAAAAACGGACGCAGTCTCCGATTAAAACTGTTAGAAGCGGATTTAAATCCTATAAGTTCAATAAGTCCTATAGGTCCTATTGGACTTATTCTTAAAAAAGTTCAGCCAGAAGGCAAAAAACCGATGAATTACAAAGCGTTTTTGAACGGGTATCAAAAATTACTAACGCTTATTTAATAACGTCCGCTTATAAACATCCAAATGGCTTAAAATAATGCCGGCGCCTTTGGCAACGCAAAAAAGCGGCTCTTCGGCAATATAAGTTTCCACTCCGGTCATTTGCTTAAAGAACTCATCAATGTAACGAAGCTGGGCGCCGCCGCCGGAAACAATAATTCCTTTTTCCATCACGTCCGCCACTAATTCCGGAGGAGTTTCATTAAAAACTGCCCGCACCGCTCCGGCAATATCCGTTAAATGCTGGTTGAGGGCTTCGGCAATTTCATTGGAATTTATCATAATATCTTTTGGAAGCCCGGAAACCATATCCCGGCCGCGAATCTGCATATCCAACCTCTCCTTAGACGGGAGAGCGGAACCGATTTCTATTTTAATAAGCTCGGCTGTCTGCTCGCCGATATGCAAAGCGTATTTTTTCTTAATATAATCCATAATTGCCTGGTCAAATTTATTGCCGGCCACCCGCAAACTGGACCAAGAAACAATTCCGCCAAGGGAAATCACTGCCACCTCGGAAGTGCCGCCGCCGATATTGATAACCATATTTCCAGAGTGGGAATTAATCGGAATGCCGGCGCCGAGGGCCGCGAGCAGCGGCTCTTTTACAATGTAAGCTTCGCCGGCGCCGGCTTCTTTAGCGGCATTCATAATTGCCCGCCGCTCGGTTGGCGTGATGCCGGCCGGCGCGGAAATAACCACATCCGGCCTTATCAGATTAAAAGGTCCGACAGCTTTAGCAATAAAATACTTAAGCATCGCCTTGGTGATATAATAATCGGCAATTACGCCGTCTTTCAGCGGCCGGTAAGCGGCGATGTCGCCGGGAGTCCGGCCAACCATATCTTTGGCTTCCTTGCCAACTGCCAAAACGCCATTATCCGGCAAACTCAAAGCCACAATGGTCGGTTCATTGATTATAAATCCTTTATTGGGAACAAAAACAATCGTGTTGGCGGTTCCCAAATCTATGCCTATTTTACGTGTGAACATTATGAACTTTATAAACTTTATGAACTTTTAACTAATCCTTTGGATGTCTGCTCCCAATTCTCTTAATCTGCCGTCTAAATTTTCATACCCCCTGTCAATCTGTTCAACACTGCCCAGTACGCTTTCCCCTCTCGCTATCAAAGCGGCAATCACCAGGGTTGCTCCGGCCCGCAAATCCAGACTTTCAACTTTAGCGCCATGAAGCGCTTTCGGCCCGGTAATTAACGCCCGATGAGAATCCAGAATTACCGCTTCCGCTCCCATTTTTTTAAGCTCATCAATATATTTTAATCTACCTTCATATAAAGTGTCAAAAATCAAAGACGCTCCGCTGGCTTGCGTCGCCAATACGCCAAAAGGCGCCTGCAAATCCGTTGGCAAGCCGGGATACGGCAAAGTCTGCACTTTAGCGGAACGCAAAACCGAACTTAAGCCGTCAACGGACAAAACATTTTCTTTTATTTTAAAAACCACGCCGAATTCTTTTAATTTTTGAAGCGGCGCTTCCAAATGGCCGGCGTCAATCCCGTTAATATTAATTTTCCCCTTAACGGCGGCTGCTAAAATTGCCAGAGTCACCGCCTCAATAGGATCATTGATAATCGTATGCTCAATAACCCCGGATTTATTTTTCCCGGGATTCACGGAAAAAGCGTGGCCGGTAAAAGATATTTCCGCTCCCAATTTTTCCAAAAACCTCGCTAAATCCCAAACATGCGGTTCCACTGCGGCTAATTTAATCGTTAACGGCCGCGAAAAACCAAGCATCAGCAAATTTTCCGTCGCGGTTACGCTGAATTCTTTTAAAAATATTTCGCTGGTTTTAAAACCGCTTAAACTGATTTCGTAAATGCCGGATTGCCCGTCAAATTCCACTTTCGCCCCCAAATCCCGGATTGATTCCAGATGGGTGTCAATCGGCCGCGCGCCAATCCGGCAGCCGCCGGGAGTAATAAAGCGAAACCGGCGGAATCTCGCGAGCATCGGTCCGAGCAAAAGAATGGAAGAACGGATTTGATTCACCAAACTCTGGTCTAATTTCTCCGGCTCTAAATTGCCGTTCTGAATTTCCAAGCTGGTTTCGGAAACCCATCGCTGTTTTGACCCCATGCTTTTTAAAATTTCCAACATGGTTAAAACGTCGCCGACTTTCGGGATATTATGGAGCAGGCAAGTTTGCTCGGTAAGCAAAGTGGCGGCAATAATCGGCGTGGCGGAATTTTTAAATCCCTTAACGGCTATTTCCCCTTCCAGCTTTTTACCGCCATTAATGACGAATTTCATAAAAAGATATACTATAATGATAAACTATGACCTTAAAAACAAGAAGGATTTTATTTTATGCTTTGGCGGCGGTTTTTCCCCTGATTGGCGCGACCGCCATTTTTTACTCCAACGGCTGGAGATTTGATCCGACCACCCTGACTATTACCCGGCTCGGCGGAATTTTTTTTGAAAATTTGCCTGCCGGCGCGACCGTTAAATTGGGAAAAAAAGAATTGAATTTTGAACCGGGATTGCTTAAGTCCGGCCTCTTAATATCCGACCTTTTTCCTAAAATCTATACCGCGGAGATATCCAAAACCGGTTACCAGACCTGGATTAAAGAAATAGCGGTCGCGCCATCTTTAGTTACGGAAATCCCGCCGGTAGTCTTATTGCCGGAGAAACTGCAGCTAGGCGCCGCCATTAAAACCGGAGTAAAAAATTTCTGGACTAGCCCAAATTATCTGGTTATCCAAAAAAATGACCGAACGCTGGAAGTAAACGGCCAAAAAATTATCGGGACGGAAATTACCGGCTGGTCAACCGACCAGGAAGCGATTATTACCCGAACCGGAGGAACTTATTTTTTAACCGATCTTCGCCGCCCGGCCAGCGCGCTCAATTTAAATTTAACTTTTAGTAACGGGAAAATAAAAAAAATCCAATTCCATCCCCAAAACAATAATCAATTTATCATTCAAACCGAAAAAGGCCTGTACCTTTTAAATACCGAGGCGTTAACCAGCAGTCAGATTGCCAAAGGCGATATTATGGATTTTCTTGGACGCGCTAACCAAATTATTTTTGCCCAAAAAAGCAAACTGGTTTTTTATGACCTAAATTCCAAACAGCAAGAAGTTATTCCTCTTAATGAAAAAATTGGTTTAATAGCCAATCTTATTGCTTCGCCTTTAGAAGAATTGATTGTGGCGGAAACCGCCGACCGCCATTTATATTTAGCAGACCAAAAATCGGTTTCGCTTTTAGCCGACAACGGCACTAATCCGCAATTTTCGCCAAACGGCAAATTAATTTCTTTTATCACCTCATATAAAGAATTGGTAATTTACGGCGGCCAGCCGCCAAAATTCATCACTCTTCTAATAGGCGCCAGCGACGAGAACGCGGTAACCTGGCATAAAAACTCGCATTATTTATTTATTAAATACGCTTCCGATCTATATTTACTGGAAGGAAATGATGCGCCGCCGATTAATTTACAAATTATCGGTTCCGAAATAAAAAAATATCAGTATCTGCCGGAAAAAAATTCGGTTTATTTATTGAAAGAAGGTTCTTTATACAGTTTTGATTTGCAGTAAATGCTGGCCAGCAATAATCCCCCCAAAAAATCCAAAAAAAGATCTGCCATGGTGTCAGCCACGCTTGGCTGAGTTGGAAATTCCGGAAATAATACGCTAAAGAAAAATTCGCTGAATTCCCACAAAACTCCTATTAAAACAGCAAAAGCCGCGGTCATAATAACGGAAAAAAGGAAATTTTTTCCGGCACCTGATAATCTCAAATCTTCCCCCCAGAAATACAAAAAAATCAGGCCCATGGAAAAACCGCCAGTCAAATGCATCCAAGGACTAGTTACCGTAATCAACTCACGATTGAAAACTATCAGGACGACATCGGCTATAAATATAAAAATCGGCAAACCAAAAACTAATGCTTTGGATTGGATAATTTTGTCCATGTTAGCGCTTCGCCCATTGAGGAGCGCGTCTAGCTTTTTTCAGTCCGTATTTTTTCCGTTCCACCATCCGGTCATCGCGGGTTAAAAAGCCAGCTCGGCGCAATCTCTTCCGAAAATCCGGATTAAAAAGAACCAATGCTCTAGCCAAACCATGCCGCACTGCCTCTGCTTGTCCGGTCAATCCTCCCCCGCGCACTTTCACGGATGCTCCCAGCTTTTCCATAACATTCATTGTTTCCAACGGCTTTAAAATTTCTTTTTGAAGACGGGATTCGCGAAAATATTCCCGAAAATCTTTATCATTAATATGCAATACTCCCGGCTGTTTGGTATAAAGCCGGACTCTGGCTACCGCGTTCTTACGGCTGCCCAAAGACTCAAAATAACGCGCCGGTACGGCCGGTTTCTCCTCTTTAGCCGGCTTTTTACTCTTTACTTCCGCTTCTAATTTAATTTTTGGGGTTGATTTCTTAACCATAATTTATTTAATAATGAGCCTTTTCATTCTTTTCGGCTGCAAAAAATTCTTAGGAAGCATTCTTTCCACGGCTAATCGCAGACCTCCCGCCGGATTGGTTTCAAAAACTTGTTCTAAGGTCTTTGATTTTAAATGGCCCATATAACCGGTATGCCGATAATATTTCTTTTTTGTTAATTTATTTCCGGAAAAAGATAGTTCCTTCACATTTTCTACCACTACCCGATCCTGCCCGGCAAGACGAGGCTCATAATAGGCGCTTTTCTTCCCTTGCAAAATAATTGCTATTTCCGAAGCCAGCCGTCCTAATTTTTTATTTTTAGCGTCAATAGTATAGTCCATTTTACACAAATTCAATTACCGCCTGTTTGGCCGCGTCTCGTTTGCGTCGCGCGGCGCTTTTTAAAATCCTTAAATAACCGCCGGAACGGCCCTGATATTTAGGGGCAATCTCATAATACAGCTTCAAAGCGGCCGGTTTCGGCAATCGGGACAGCAATAAACGAAGGCTGGCCAACTGCTGTTTTTTGGCTAACGTAACCAATTGTTCAACTAACGGCCGAATTTCTTTTGCTCTGGCTTCAGTAGTCTGAACCCGTTCTTTCATTATTAAATTATGCTCCAAGGTCTTGAGAAAAGATTTTCTGCGGCCCCGGATACGATGAAATTTTCGCACGTTATTTCTTTTTCTTAGTCGTTTTCTTTTTTGCTGTTTTTTTCTCCGGCTTTAGGACTTTCTTTTCCGCTGCCGGCCTGACATCTAATTCTTTCACTTCAATATTAGAAATTTTATCAAAATGGTCTTTAAGAATATTACTCGCCTTATGAAGAGCGGCGGAGGGAGTAATGCTCCCATCCGTGGTAATAGAAACTATCAGCCGATTATAATCAGTCTGGTCCCCCACCCGCATATTTTCCACGGAAAAACTGGCTTTGACAACCGGAGAAAAAGCGGCGTCCAGCGCTATCATGCCAATAGGCAATTTTTCCGATTTTCTTGCTTCCACCGAAGAAAACCCTAATCCTTTTTCTACTTGAAGCTCCAAATCCAATTCGCCGGACTTATCCGATATAGTCGCGATGTGAACCTCCGGAGTAATCATTTCCACATTGGAATTTAATTCAATATCTTCAGCAGTTACTGATTTTTCTCCCCTAACTTTCAACGTTAAAATCTGCGGTTCGTCGGTATGGACCCGAAAATGTATTTTTTTTAAATTGATTCCTATTTCTACCAAATCCTCCACTACATTTGGCAAAGCGGAAAATTGATGCTGAGCGCCTTTGGCTTTGAATTGGGTAATAGCGGCGCCCGGCAAAGAAGAAAACAAAACTCGGCGCAGGGCATTGCCAACAGTTATACCGTAACCGCTGTAAAGCCCCTCAATCTCAAAAACGCCATCAGTATTGGTTTCTGAAACTTTTTTAATAACGACAGAATCACTTAAATAAGCAAATTGCATATTTTTATATTATTTATATTATTTTAATTATTTTGAATAATAATCTACGACCATATTAACATCAAATGGCACTTCTAAATCTTTCGGCAAGGCTACCACCCTGCCAACCCCGCTATCTTTTTCTAATTTCAGCCAAACCGGCTCTTGATAATTTTTTAACCACTCGCTTAATCCTTTTAAAGAGCCGCTTTCTCTTGATTGGGGACGGACGCTGATTTGATCGCCGATTTTAACCAAATAAGACGGAATGCTGACTTTTCGGCTATTCACTAAAATATGGCCATGACTGACTAATTGCCGCGCTACTGACCGGGAAGGGGCAAGGCCAAGCCTGAATACGGCATTATCTAAACGGCGTTCCAACAATTGAATTATCATCTCTCCGGTGACGCCGGGATTCTTAACTGCCTTCCGAAAAATTTTCCCCATTTGAGATTCCCTTAAACCATAACTTACTTTAATTTTTTGCTTCTCCTGAAGCTGTTGGCCGACTTCCGATAAAACATGCCTGGCTTTGCCGTGAAGGCCGGGGCGGTGCGGCCGCCTTAACATTACGCATTTTGGCGAATTACAACGATGCGCTTTCAAAAAAAGTTTTACCCCTAATGCCCGTTCCTTTTTTTCTTTGGTATTGAACATAAGTCCTATTGGACCTATAAGTCTTATAGGTCCTATTTATTATACTCTCCGAACTTTTTTCGGCCTTGGCCCGTTATGGGGGATCGGAGTCATATCTTTGATTGATAATATATTAAATCCCTGATTGCCGAAAGAACGGATGGCGGAATCCCGGCCGCTTCCCACCCCGCTTACAAAAACATTTACATTCAATAAACCGGTTTTTTTTAATTTTTCCGCAATGGCGGAAACTACTTTGGAAGCGGCGAAAGGCGTGGCTTTTTTCGGACCGGAAAATCCAAGCGAACCAGCCGATGCCCAGGCAACCACATCGCCTTTTTCATCGGTCACCGTAACAATCGTATTATTATAAGAAGCGCCGATGTAAACATTGCCCATTCCCAATTTTTTGGCAGAAGCTTTGCCGGCAGTTTTTGCCAAACTCCGCTCTAAAACTTCTTTTTCTTTTAATGCCTCCTCTTGAGTTTGTTGGATTACTTTTTTCTTGCCCATAGTTTTTATATATAAGTCCAATAAGACCCATAAGACTTATAAGTCTTATTTTAATTCTGTTTTCCTCTTGCCGCTGCCGGCGGTCTTTCTGACATTGCCGCGAACCGTGCGGGAATTGGTGCGGGTTCGCTGCCCTCTTACCGGCAAGTGCCTTAAATGCCTTATCCCGCGGTAGGCCTGCAATTCTTTCAGAAGATTGATATTTTGCTTCAACAGCTGGCGAAGTTCGCCTTCAATCTTGTAATTTTTTTCTATGAAATTTTTAATTTTATTTACTTCTTCCGGCGTTAAATCTTTGGCGCGTTTGTCCAAGTCAACTTTAGTCGCTTGTAAAATTTTCCTAGCCAAAGCAGGCCCGATGCCATACAAATAAGCAAGCGATATTTCTATTCTTTTATTGTCCGGTATGTTGATTCCGCTGATTCTCATAATGATGTCGTTTATCCTTGGCGTTGTTTATGTTTCTTAATTTTACAAACAATAAAAACTCGGTTGCTTCTCCTAACTACCTTACAATCTTTACAAATAGTTTTTACCGATGAACGAATTTTCATATTTTATAGCCTTCTTACGATTCTTCCCCGCTTATCGTCATATAGGGTCATTTCTATGATTACCCGATCGCCCGGAAGAATTTTAATATAATGCATCCGCATTTTACCGGAAAGATGCGCCAGAATTTCTCCCCCCACAGCTGTCTTAACACGAAAAAAGGCGCCCGGTAAGGCCTCTTCAACAATTCCATCCACTTTAAAATTTCCTTTCGGTGAATTATTTACCACAACAGATGATTAAGAGTATAACATAAAGAGCAGTTAAGAGTCAATCCCCTTATTTTACTATTTTATTCAACTGAAATTTTTATCTTTTCCGGATTAGTCGGAACGTTTTTAACCCAAAATGGCCAAAGTGAGATGGTAGCGCTTTTAAGGCCCGGCAATCCGAAAACCGCGGCTTTTAACTCCAATTCAGACTTTCCGGCAATGGCCTTTTTTAAGGCCTCAGCATCAATTTTCCTCGCCAGTACCGCCTTAAAATTCACCGGGAAGGAAAGAAGGCCGCGGTCAAAATCCGCCCGCGCCAAACCATACTCAAGACCGGAAGTTCTGATTTCAAAATCCTCGCCATTATCTTTTCTGGCCCGGCGGACTAATAATTCTTTCAAATTTTCTTCTTTAAAAGCAATAATGGTCATCTGCGACTCGCTGAAAATTCCAAAAGAGCCGCTCGCGTCCGCTTCGGAATCAATAGTTTGCTCCAAAATTTTATATCTGGAAGAACCGTCTAAAACTTTAAATTCTTTAGGAATTTGAGTGAGAAGCGCGGTCCGAATTCCGGATTCCAAATCATTTTGGATACTGGCTTTGGCTTTTTTAATATCATCCTCGGTTGGATAAGACACTTCGCCGACAAACCCGCCGCTCATATTGCCGGTTAATTCTCCATAAAATGCCTGGTATTTAGGAGTGCCTTTAAAACCCGGTATGGTAAGCAATTTTACCGGACCGATATTATAATCCGGCCCCGGCTTGTCGGCCACCACCTCTGCCTCAATGCTGGAAGGGATAATTTTCCCTTCCACGATTTTCGCGCCCGGAACAGTAATGCCTTTGGCCAAACGGAAAAGCTTGCCGTCTGGAGTCGCGAACCGCGTCTGTACCACCAACGGCTGAGGGTCAGAGCTATAACTATTATAAATAGAGACAATACCCGAAGCTCTTTTTTCTACCTGGCGCTTGCCGCTGGCCGGAAATCTAAGGCTGACATTCTTTTTCTGAGAAAAAATCTGGTTCGGAATGGCCATTTTTACGATATCCAAAGAAGCGGACTTATCGGTAGTCACGGAATCATTGTAAACCCACTCCTGGGTCTGGGCGGCAATGATTACCTTTGCCCGAGGTAAAACTTTCATGCCGGCAAAAACTAAAATAGCTAAAATTGCCAGGCTGCCGAAGGCCAAAAAAAACTCCGAAAATTTTATTTTGGGAAATTTAATTCTCCATTTCCAACGCTTGCTTCCGAATGGCCCGCGGTACAGACTTTCTTCCAAAGAAGCAAATTCTTCTTCCAAATTTTTCCCGGCTGATTCCGACCGAAATACGCTTACCGCCGGTTTCTTTTTTCCGGAAATCGCGGTTTTTGGCCCTAAAATATCGGAAAATTGCCTCTTGTTTTTGGCAAAAAAAGGATTAATAGCGGTAAGGCCGCTCATTTCCGCCAGTTCCACAATATGGTCATCTACCGATTCTATAATGATTTTTTTCTCCAAAGCATCCGCCTCTCTCTTTAAGAGATTAAAATTACTAAGCGATTCGCCGAGATGAGAAAATTTGGGAATGGCTAAAACAATCTCCTGTTCCGGAGCTTCAATGATTTTTTCCACGATGACCGCTATCTCATCGCTTTTGTTAACTGAAATTTTTTTCATTTAAAAAATTAAGTTACCAGCCACCTCACTCTTCTATTAGCCAAATGGCTCATTTTATCATTTTGCGGCAGGAAATTTATCTCCAGAAAGGCGGCTAAAACGGTCCAAAGATTTTTCACGGAGGCTGATTTTTTAAATTGTACCTCATAACCGAGCTTTTCGGTAATTAAATTTGTGGATAACGGCAGCAAGGTCAGATTTTTTTGCAGCCGGTTCTGGAATCTATCCGAAAAAACTACCGGCGGAAGGGTAAAAAAGGGATTCAGATAAACTTGATTGTTATCTTCCGGAACTAAAGATTCCAGTCCATTGGCAAAAATCTGCAATTCTTTAAAGAGAATATTTTCAAACCGGCGGAGAAATCCTTCGGAAGCGTTGCGGTCGGCGTAATTTTTAACTAAAAGCCGGGCGGCGGCCGGGTCAACCTGTAAATGACGCCCGAGCAAATGAATTAAATCTTTTTCTCCCCATTCAAAATCATCCAGATGGCTGAGCCGCCCGGCGGACGCGGAAAAAATCGCGGTTTGGTCCGGAAAAAGATTGGCTACCAAAAATCGGTCTTGGCCCAGAGCTTTGGAAAGGATATGGCTCATCGCGGTTCCGGTTTCGGTGATAAGCGCGATATTTCCTTTCGGCAAAAAATCGCGGATGCCCCGCAGCAATTCCCTAGGTAAAAAAGTTTGGCTAAAAAATATTTCTACCGCCTTAGCCTTAAAGCCGATGGGATTAATAATTTTGTGGCCGTCTAATTTAATGCCACGGATCCGGACATCGCTTAAAATCACATCCACATCATCAATACCCATTTTTTTGGCGGCTTTCAGGCGCTGCCGGTCAAAAAATCTCCAGATTGCCTGAGAAATCAAATTATCCATATCCGCCTCATCAATGATTTCCTTGGGGCGGGGGCGCACTAAAGCCACCGATGAATAAATAGTGGTGGCAAAAAACGAATCCAAACTTAAAATTATTTTATATTTGTTCGGATTGCCGGCTTTCTTTAAAAGGAAACTGAACGCCTGAAGAATATTATAGGCAGTAAAATCCGGCACTTCCTTAATCCAGGATTTTTTTATGAAAATCAGTTTTTCGTCCGGATAAACTCTAAAAAGGGTAATTTGAACGTAATGATTCAAAATTTCAACCAATAAATAAGAATCGCTTTTGGTGAATAAACGGATAATAAACTCTCTTATTTTTTGGAAGCTCAACACTTTTAAGTATAACATGCCGCTAGGCGTTTTGCTTATTTGCCTACCGGCACCGGCGTCCGCTTGCTCCTGCGGCGGCCCCTACTCCACAACCCCACGTATCCGTCTGATTCCCGAACCAACAGCCTCCTGCTTTGCAATCTTAAACTTTCCAACTCTTAAAGTATTAGTAACATGCGGCCCCCCGCAGAATTCTTTGCTGAATTCCCCCATGGAATACACTTTTACTTGTTCCGGATATTTTTCTTTAAAAAAATACAGAGCTTTGGTTTTTTTCGCTTCCGCAATCGGCAATTCCTGATAGGACACCGGCAAATCTTTTTGAATGGCTTCATTGACTAAATCTTCCACCTTTTTTATTTCTTCATCGGTAAGTTTACGATTGAAAGAAAAATCAAATCGTGTCCGCTCGGCCGTAATATCCGAACCCATTTGTTTAACTTCCGGCCCCAGCACTTTCCGAAGCGCCGCCTGCAAAAGATGAGTGGCGGTATGGAGCCGGGTGACAATTTCTACTTCTTCCGGCGTGGAAGCTTTAAGTTCGCCGGTGTCCAAAATCAAACCGTGCCCGCCGAATTTTTTCTCCAATCCGGCGCGGGAAATTTCCTGATGCTTTTTAAATTCTTCTTCAAAAGCTTCTTTAGCCAAATTTTTCACTTTTGCCGGCACTAATTCTTTTAAAAGTTCCCACGGCAAGCCAAAAGTTTCATAAATATAAAAGGCGTCTTTGGCGGAAATTGATTCATATTTTTCAATTTCTTTCACTCCAAGCGCCAGCGCTTTTTCAAACTTAGTTTTTTCTTCCAGCATTACCGTTAAAATTTCTTTGGTATTTTTGATCTCCGGATACCAATCGCCGTAATTATATTTTACAAAATCAACCGCCATCGGAAATAAATCCGCGTGAATATCATATTGAATGCCATAAACCAAAATCCTCCGCAGAAGCCGCCGCAAAATATAGCCAGCTTCTTTATTGGACGGCCGTACGCCATCAGCAATCAAAAAAATAGAAGCGCGGAGATGGTCTGCCAAAATCCGAAGAATACGCTCTGGCTGATCTGGCTGCGTTTCGTACGGCAACTTCGGAGCGACCTCTCTTAATTTAGAAATGAGGGGGTGAAATAAATCCGTTTCAAAAACATTACCCGCGCCTTGAAGCATTACGGCTAAACGCTCCAATCCCATTCCAGTATCTACGCCTGGCGAAGGTAATTTTTCTAAAGTTTTATCAGCTTTGCAATAATACTCATTAAACACTAAATTCCAAATCTCCACGCCGTCAACGTAAATTTCCGTAGTCGGGCCGCAAGGGCCTTCATTGCCGGTCGGCCCCCAAAAATTATCCTGCCGGCCATGCTTTTTAATCCGCGATTCCGGCAAGCCGATTTCTTTATGCCAGATACTATACGATTCCTTATCTTCCGGAATAACTTGCCCTGAGCCTGCCGAAGGGTCACCGGCAAAAATAGTTACCGTGAGCCGGTCACGGCTCACGCCTAATTCATTAACTATAAATTCATACGCCCAACGGATTGCTTCTTTTTTAAAATAACCGCCGAAAGAAAAATTACCGAGCATCTCAAAAAAAGTCAGGTGAGTTTGATCGCCGACTTCATCAATATCCGAAGTCCGGAAACATTTTTGCGCCGAAGCCGTATTCCGAGAACCGAAATCCCTCATTGGGTCGGCTTTACCGACATAATACGGCTTAAACTGCTGCATTCCGGCCGTAGTCAAAAGCACCGATGGGTCATCGGGAACTAAAGAGGAAGACGAAACAATCGTATGCCCGCGCTCTTCAAAAAATTTTAAAAACCTTTTACGAATCTCTTCTGATTTCATATAAAAATTTTATCACGAATTTTCAAAAAATAAAAAAGGCGCGTTGCCGCGCCTTTTTGCCGGCTATTTTTGCAGCACCCTTTCAATGAGTGGCTTGGCAGAACGCTTGGCAACTGCCTCTTCTTCCAGTTGCTGAAGCAAATTTCCCAGCAAATATTTTGCTTCCAATAAAATTGTTTTTGTTTCCCGCAAAGCAGCCATGGTTTGATCTGGCTTAGAATCCTTTACCGCCAAATCTGCCAGTTTCACCAAAGATTTTTCCAGCTTCC
This sequence comes from Candidatus Harrisonbacteria bacterium, assembly GCA_016192685.1. Lineage (GTDB taxonomy): Bacteria > Patescibacteriota > Minisyncoccia > UBA6257 > 02-FULL-45-10c > JACPTS01. The sequence continues at coordinate 586,297 of JACPTS010000001.1, read as the reverse complement.
CGAACAAAGCAAATAATTCCGGCGCGTTATCTCCATCTAATCCATTCCCGGAAGCCAAGTCCATTAACTCGTCATAATCCGCTTTTAAATCTTTTATCGCTTTTTCCACATTTTGATATTGGCTAAGCTGATTTAAGGCATTTTTGGCGGCTGCCGAAGCAATGCTCGCCTGCCCGAAAGCCGAAACCGGCTGGCCTCCGCGCAAAGACTCCTCCGCTTGTTTTAAATTAAATTCCGCGCGGGAAAGCAAGGTGTTCAGGGAATTGGAACGCAATCCGGAATCAGTTAAAGCGTTCTTTAAATAACCGGTTGCTTCGGCGGCGGCGCGAACCGCTGTTTCAGCTGCCGGCTTGCCGATATCGCGCGATCGGGCGGCTAAATCCAAAAGCAGCTGGCGGATTTGCCCGATGTCATTTCTAAGGTCTGAATCGCTGAAATATTCTCTTGCCAGGTCAAGAGTCTTAATCCTTCGGGAACTGTCCCCCGGCAAAAGCTCCAAAACCGCCGGCAAAACTGAATCAATTTTTTCTGAAGTAAATTTTAACTGGGCAGTCAAAAGCAAATTTTCCTCTAATGGCAAAACCGCTTCCTTAAATAAGAAGCCGAACTCGGATTGCTCTTCCGCGAAGCTCAAAATTTCGGCCAAACGCAATTCCTTGAAAAGCCCGCCGCTTTGCGCCTCAATTGCCCTTTCCAAACGCAAAACTAATTTTTCCCGATTGTCTAATCGCTCTAAAGTATCAGCTAAAACTCCTGCCAGCTTAGACTGCAAAGAATCTACTTTTTCTTTTCCGGCCAAATCCAGCCTGCCTTTTAATTCATCAAAAAGCCGCAGATGAGTCAGGGCTCTGTTTGTTAATTTATCTAAAAGCTGATTTACGGCGGCATTGCTGCTGGAGTCTTTTAAATTGCTAAAGGCAGTTTTCATGCGGTCTAAAGTAAATTGATAATTCGCCGCGGCAAATTCCAAAGACTCGCTTTTCGGATTAAGTTCCAGCAATAATTTGATTTCCGCGGCTTTTTCATTTAAAACCTCTAACTCAAAATCCGCTCTCTTTAATGGGTTGAAAGTTAAAGTTCGCAGCGTGGAACGCCGAAAATTCTTTACAAAATAAAAAGGGTTGGGGGTTAAAATGCCGGGATTTTCAATCCCTAAATCTTCCGCGGTTACCAGTTCTGCCGCCACAAATTTTTTTACCAAACTGCCGCCGTTATCCTGATTAGTGGCTTCTTGGGCAAAAGCCAGCCCATTCGGCAAGCTCAGGGCAAGCGGCGATGCCAAAATCAAGCCAACTAACATGGTTTTTGCCGCAAATTTACGAATAAATTGAATAGGCATAGTTACAATATAAAAACCCTTAAAACAGGGTCCTCACATATTTTTCCCGATTAAAATGACCTTATATTAACTTATTTATAGTATAGCATATTACTCCCAAAAAATCCAGCTTTAGTATCCTTCAATCAAATGGGACTTCCCGTGCTGGCGGATGCGGCTAAGGGCTTTCGCTTCAATTTGGCGGATCCGTTCCCGGGTAACCGCGAATTCCTTGCCTACTTCTTCAAGAGTATGGGTGATGCCGTCCGCCAATCCAAAACGCATTTCTAAAATTTTCTGCTCACGTGGCGTTAAATCCACTAAAATTTCCTTGATTCTTTCGCGAAGCAAAGTCTGCGACGCTATCTGCGACGGCGTCAGGCTGGAGGTATCCTCAATAAATTCCGAAAGTGATGATTCCTCGTCCTCCTCGCCAACCGGCGCCTCTAAAGAAACTACTTCCTGAGAAATTTTCTGGATGTGATGGACTTTTTCCACCGGCAACCCCATTTCAATCGCAATTTCTTCCGGCAAAGGATCGCGGCCAAGTTCCTGGATTAAGTGGCGTTTCGCTTGGGTATATTTGGAAATAGTTTCTACCATATGGACCGGAATCCGGATGGTGCGGGATTGGTCCGCCAAAGCGCGGGTAATCGCCTGCCGAATCCACCAGGTGGCGTAAGTGGAAAACTTAAAACCGCGCCGGTAATCAAATTTAGTCACCGCCCGCATCAGCCCGATATTCCCTTCTTCCACCAAATCCAGAATGCTTAAATGGGGAGTGCGATTGACATAACGCTTGGCAATGGAAACCACCAGTCGCAAATTAGCTTTAACGAATTTTTGCCGCGCTTCCTTATCGCCTTTTTCCACTCTTTTGGCCAGCTCTTTTTCCTCGTCCCCGGTCAAAAGGTCGGTTTTGCCGATTTCTTTCAAATAAGTCTGAACGGAATCCGGAAGGCTGCTTTCGCCGCTAAAACTTTCTTTTTCTTCCTCTTCTTTCGGCAGCTGAATCAATTGGCTGGTTTCCACCACTTTAATATTGGCGGTTTCCAGCCGGCTGTAAATTTCTTCCAAAAAAGACACGTCATCTTCCACTCTCGGAAAATAATGCAGTACCTCGGTATCCGTCACAAAACCGCGGCCCTTGCCGCGTTCCAGAAGCTCATTAAGGTTCTGTTCGTAGATTTCTTTCCTCGTTTCCGCTTTAGTTTTACGGACTTTTCTCGCTTTCGTTCCCTTTGCCATTTTTTTCTTCCTAGAGCGTCCGTGCGGACGCACGGAGTAGCTTGGCAGCGTTTTTCTTTTTCGCGGCTTTTGATTCTTTCCCTTATTAAGTTTTTTCTTAGGTTTTCTTTTTTTCATACGTTTTGCAGCTCTTTTGAAATAACAGCGAATTCCCGAAGCGCCTCTTTCAAACTATTTTCATCCCCGGCTTTTTCCAATTTACGTATTAAATCGCTGATTTCCTGCCGCTTTTCCTTCAAATATTCAACTTTTAATTCCCGAAGAAGGTTTTTCGTCTCTTTCTCTAAATCAGCTGGGTTCAAATTTTGATTATCAAAACTAAAACGGAGGCTGACATTAGCCATTAACTCTGATAAATCACCGGGCAATTCTAAATTATTCTGTTTCGCAAAAGTTTCATAGACTTGGAAATAAGGCTTTGGCAGATAAGACAAGTGCTCCGTTAATTCATTAAGGTCGTTTTTCAGGTGAAAGAGAAGGCCGAGCAGACGTTCCGAAATAAGATCCCGGCGGGATAATTTGGGAACGGGTTTTTCCAAACCGGCGCTTTCTGGCCGCGCGGCCAAGCTCGCTTCTTTAAGCATTCCCATTTCTTCCGCCAAAATCCGCTCTTCAATATTTACCATTCCCGAAAGTTCCTTCAACCAATAATTTTGGTCAATCGGACTCGCTAAACTCTTGATTTTAGAAAGCATAGTCCGAAGATTCTGTTTTTTTAATTTTTGGTCGCTTGGCAAATCTTTTATATAACGGTGAAGATAATATTCCATCGCTGATTTTGACTGTTCCACCAGCTTTTTAATTCGCCCGGGCTGCTTTCTAACTACATCGGCTGGGTCTTTAACCTCTGGCCCTTCTATAATAAGAAGCTTTACCAAAAAATCCTGTTGGCCGGCCAAATCAATGCTTCGCTCCGCCGCCAGCTGTCCCGCCTCATCCGCGTCAAAACTTAAAACTAATTCATCCGCCAAACGCCGCAAAATAGTAAGGTGGTCCGGCGTTAAAGCAGTGCCGGAACTAGCCACGGCATTTTTCACTCCGTCCTGCCAGGCCATTAAAAAATCCATCTGGCCCTCCACTACTACCGCCTGCTTAGTTTCCCGAATGGCATTTTTTGTTTCGTGAAAACCGTAAAGAATTTTTGATTTTTGAAAAATTGGCGTTTCCGGGCTATTTACGTATTTCCCGACATTGCCGGTATCACTCCCGGGCAAAATCCGCCCGGTAAAAGCAACCACTTTGCCAACCTGATTATAAATAGGAAACATCACCCGGGAACGGAAACGGTCCCAATAAGTGCCGCGTTCGGTTTTTAGCGCCAAACCGGCTTTTTCAATATCTAAAATATTATAGCCTAGTTTTAACAAATGCCGCGTCAAAACATCAGAGCCGTCCGGCGCCAGACCCAATTCAAACTCTTGAACTATTTCTTCTTTTAACCCCCGCTCTTTTAAATACCCCTTTACGAGGTCCGACCTCGTAAGATTGGATTTGTAAAATTCTTTGGCAGCATTCATTACCGCGTATAAATTATTATTGGCCTGAAAATCCCGGTTACCGGCAGAAATTTCTACCCCGGTTTTTTCCGCTAAAATCTTTAAAGCGTCATAAAATTCCAGATTTTCATATTTCATTAAAAACTTAATGATGTCGCCGCCCTCACTGCAGGAGCCAAAACAATGCCAGGACTGCCGTTCCGGCGAAACCATAAAAGAAGGAGTTTTTTCTTTATGAAACGGGCAGCGGGCTTTGAAATTTTTCCCAGACGGCTTTAATTCCACATATTGCCGCAAAAAATCCACGATATCCAATTTATCTTTCACTAATTGGGCGGTATCGGACATATTCTAAATTTTATGATACTTATTAAAATTTTACAATCAAAAAAGCTGGCAATGCCAGCTTTAAGCCTTTTTCTTTAGTTTATAAAAAATCACTTTCATTGTGCATCCCTTTTTATCTGATGCCGCTACTGTGTATCCCGCAACATTGTGCTCAAAATTTTTCGCGTATTTAGAACCAAGATATAAACAATGCATAAAATCTTGCCCGTCAGCAACGCCTAAAACCTTATAATACTTTAAGAGTTTGTTTGAAGGATAGTCGGATAAATTATGAACTATTCTTTCCAATATATTACCGTCAACATGTTCTTTTATGCGAAAAGAATTATTACCAGCACCGGGCTCAAACGATACCAGAATGCGCGCGCCTATTTTTTCCATAATAAAATCCGCCTTGCTCTCCCTTCTTTTCCTGCTCTTTTTCATTCTTTCTCTCCTGTCCAATTGAACGTGCTAATAAATATAATAACCTAACTTGCTTTAAAGTTTCAAGTCCTATATAATCAACTAACATATGCGTCAATGCGCCATTTGCGCCAAGAGCTATTTGATGGGCGGCACCCGCAAATTGCTCCGCGGCCACTATAATCCAACCAATTACTCCCGAAAACAGCCGAATCTCCAATGGCTGACTTTAACTGGCAAAACCGGGCGAGTTAAGGCCTGCATAAAGTGTATCCGAAAAGAAAAAACAAAATCCGCTGTAAAATAGCGGATTTTTTCGGAGTGTGGGGTAGTGGTAGCCCGCGTGCATGGGGTGCATGCAGCCCGAGTTCGATTCTCGGCACTCCGACTAATTTATCTCAATAAAGGGCTTATCAAATCCAAAACTCTTACCTTGTCAGCTTTCGTGCTGGTCATTGTTAAAACCTGATGCGGAATATTGCTCGGCAACACAAAATCTTTCGCTTTTTTAATATATTTTTCTTGCTCTTCCGGGTCTAAAATATTGCGCCGTTCTGAATTAATTTTTAATACCGAATCTGATTCCGGCTTAAGAAGAATAAAAGAAATGTTAATTTCAAACCGACACTGATACAATGCTTTTGCTCCTTCCGGAGTAATGGCAAAAATTCCATTAGTAGAACGCAATACCTGTTTTATCTCTTCCAAAGACGAACCGTGATATTGGCCAAATGGGTTGTCATATTCCAGAAAAGCGCGATTCTTTATACCGGCTTCAAATTGTTCTTTGGTGACAAAATAATAATATTTCTTATCTTGCTCGTTTCTTGAATCACGAGTGGTTACGTTTCTAACCCGTTTTAATTTATCGCCAAATTGACGAATCGCCTTTTCAATCGCGTAAGTTTTCCCGACTAATCTGCCGCCGACCAAACCAATCAGCCGATTTTTGCCGCGCAAAGCCGCGAAAACCGAACCGGCCTTCCATCTGTCCCATTCTTCGTCCCACCTTGGATCAAATGCCGGCAAATCCGGGCCAGGAGAATAAAAAACTCGGATATTTTTTTCCGAATCCCAATCCAATCTATCGGCAACTTCTCCGACTACGCCTTCAGAGATTCCCAAAACATCGGTTTCTCCACAGCCACGCTGGGTGCAAATTCCCAATTTCAGCATTGCCGGCCTTCCCACTAAACCTTCCTCAATATTATCCTTCCGAAATTTACCGTCTTTACCCCTTTCCGAAGCAAAAGGATTTATTGGCTCACGCCCAAGATTTCTTACATAATCTTCAAATACATTCCCCATTTCCTTCATCCGATGAGGGTGCGCCAAATAAGCTAAACGCCGTGTCCCAGTCTTCGGTTTCAGCCATTCCGGCAGCATTTAGATTTCCGATTTATTAACGATCTGATTTTAAAATACCTCATCCTAATCAATTTTTCAAATATAAAAGCTTTGCTAAGTTGTTGTAGGGAAACTACGGAGGCTTCAAAAGCTTGTTCTCGCCCCACACTGTGGGGCGAGTTTTGAAGCCGAGGCGTAGGCGCACTCTGCCGCTAGAGCAGAGTGACGCCGGTTCCCGTAAACAATTTGGCAAAGCTTTTTAAAAAATAAAACCTCGCCCTTTGTTCCCTGCTAAAATGCAAGTGGGTCGGCTCAGCTACTGGCCAAGGCCAACAGCGATTCGCCATCCCTTATAAAACAATTTGATCAGGAAAACGAGCGAGATTTTACGGATCTTACGATCCATTTTCATTATATCATATTTTATGCTTAAATCTATTTAGAGTTCTTTGAATCAAAATAAATTAGATGCTGCTAGCGGCCGGAATTATTTTTCTCGTCCTGCCAATACTGGCGGTAACCCTTTATGTTTTTTATTGCGGCAAAAAACAAAAGAATTTGCTTAAACTTTTTAAAAGTATTCGGGATGAATTTTCCAATACCAGAAAAGAGGCGGCGGACCGGGCAATTCAAATTCTGCACGGCAACCAATGGCTTTTTCCGCCAAAACCCATTTTGCTTAATATTCAAGACTTAAAAGATTTAGCTGTCAGTTACGAAATTTTAAAAGCGGAAATCCGATTTCTTTTAAAAACCATAGATGCTATACGCAATCAAAAAAAATATCTTACTTCGCTTAGCCCGAATGAGCGCAGCGAGGTTTTAAAATTTCGCCAAACCCTTAAATATTTCCTGGAAAACTTGGATTTTATGCCGCTAAATCGGCGCAATAAGGTGAAACAGCTTATCGCGGCATATCAAGCCGCCCTCGTAGTATATCTATCCCTGCCGGACGAAAATGCTCACCGGGAACTTAATTTTATCCCTCTTTTTGCAATCATTGATAAAACGCCCGTCAGCACTTTAATTCTTTTCCCCGAAATTGCTTGACAAAACTGAAATAATAATATTAAATTTGACTAGTTCCCGAGAAAAGGAGAAAAATGTTTATAAAACCGCCGCCAGACCGGCATTGCGATTTCTGCGGAATGATATATGGATTGGAATTGCCGCGAAAGGAAACAATCCGCGCATCAAGAAATTTCCTCGCTTTTTTTGAAAATAAAGAAGGGCTGAATTTCATCTTGATAATTCCAAATTTCCACGAACAGCAAAGTTCCCGCCTTCTTCAAATAACCGGATTGAAAGAAGAAGCGGAGGAATTGGCAAAAAAAGCAGTTGAAGTTCTGGAAAATAAATGGCGCGCTTCAAAATACGATTTAAAATGGAACGACGGCAAAGTGCCGCAATGCGGAATCACTCATACCGGACCATTTATAAGAAAAGGGACGCACGCGCATCTTAAAGTTCTCCCGCTCTAAAATAAGAAACAATAAAGCTCTCCGACGCTGCGTCGAAGGGCTTTTTTATTTATTCTAGTATATTATCCAGATTAACGTCGTATAAAATCTTTTCTCTTACTGATTTATAATTCACCAATTCTTTTGAGGCGAACCAAACTTTTATTTCTTTCTCCGCGTCCGATTCGCTTGCCGAAGCATGCACTAGATTTCTTACCGCCCGGCCGTCTTTATCAGCTAAATCATAAGAATCAATAGTATAATCTCCCCGAATAGTTCCGATATCTGATTTAAGCGGCTCGGTAGAACCGATTAATTTTCGGACAATCGGAATCGCTTTATTGCCCTCTAAAACCACGGCCACTACCGGACTAGCGGACAAAAATACTTTTAAATGGTTTAAAATCTTTTCCGGAAGCTCCGGATTGATTTTATAATGAGCCAAAGCTTGTTCTTGGGTCGGCAATACCAATTTCATTGCCACAATTTTTAGCCCAACCCGTTCAAACCGCCCCACAATCTCCCCGACCAAATTCCTCTGCACCGCGTCCGGCTTTAATAAAACTAAAGTCCGTTCTTTTTTATTCATAATAAAAATATCTTAATCTTTCTTCTTTTTTCTAATTTCAATATTTAACTCTTTTAATTGTTCTTTTGAAGCTTCACTCGGCGCATTCATTAATAAATCCCGGCCATCGCCGGTTTTGGGAAAGGCGGTTACTTCACGGATGTTCGGCTCTCCGGATAAAATCGCGAACAAACGATCCAGCCCCAAGGCAATGCCGCCATGCGGCGGCGCGCCATGCCTAAACGCTTTTAATAAATGCCCGAAATCCGCTTCGGTTTTTTCTTTTGATAAGCCTAAAACTTCAAACATTTTTTCCTGTAAATCCGGCTTATGGATACGGATAGACCCGCCGCCTATCTCAAAACCATTTAAAACAATATCATAAGCCCGCGCCCGGACTGATTTCGGGTCAGAATCCAGTTTTTCAATATCTTCCTCTTTCGGATGGGTAAACGGATGATGCGTGGCAACTAATTTTTTTTCGGTTTCCGAATACTCCAAAAGCGGAAAATCCGTAATCCAAACAAACCCTAATTCATTATTCATAATTCCTAATTCGCTTTTCCGTAAATCCGGCTTATCCGAATTATATTTCTCCATCGCTTCCTTATGGGTCATTCTTGGAAAAGGTTTTTGCGCTAATTTCTTTTCCGGAACTAAATTTTCGGCTAAATACACCAGCATTTCTTCAATCAATCGCATTACTTCTTCCTCATTAGTAAAACTCATTTCCAAATCCAGCTGGGTGAATTCCGGCTGACGGTCACCGCGCGTGTCTTCGTCCCGGAAACAACGGGCAATTTGAAAATACCTTTCCAATCCGGCTACCATTAAAAGCTGTTTATATTGCTGGGGCGACTGCGGCAGAGCGTAAAATTTTCCCTGATGCAATCTGGACGGCACCAAATAATCACGAGCACCCTCTGGAGTAGACTTTCCTAAAATCGGAGTTTCTACATAAATAAATCCACGCTCGTTTAAAAAATCCATAATTAATTTTAATCCCCTACTCCGCATCCTCAAATTTCTTTGTAAACGTTCCCGACGCAAATCCAAATAACGATATTCCATCCGCACCTCTTCGCTTATCTCATAACCGTCGGTAGCTAAATCAAAAGCCGGAGTTTCGGCTTCATTTAATACTTCTAATTCTTCAACTAAAACTTCCTGCTTGCCAGTCGCAAGATTCGGATTCACTAAATTCTCCGGGCGTTTATTTACCTGTCCGACAACCCGAATTACCCATTCGGAACGGAGCTGGCTCGCTTTTTCGTAAAGTTCTTTGTCTTTACCAATAAAAACCAGCTGGCAAATACCGCTCCGGTCCCGAAGGTCAATAAAAATAATTTTCCCGTGATCCCGCCGAACCGCAACCCAACCCATTAATTCCGCCTTCTCACCTTCTTTATTTACGATTTCTCCAACTAATGTACGCATTAAATAAAATATAACTTATTACTGCTTTGCGGCATAGACCCTTAACTTTCCGCCGTCAATCAATAACTTCACTAATCCGTCATTATCCGTCCGATAAACTTGGCTGCTAAAATTAGCCAGCCGGGCAAGCGCCTGCGATGTCGGATGGCCGTAAGAATTTTTGCCGACTTCAATAACTGAAACTGCCGGGCTGGCTTCTTCTAAAAACGCGCTGTCGGAAGAAAATCGCGACCCGTGATGGCTGACTTTCAATATATCAACATCTAAATCATATAAATCTGCCAGTTCTTTTTCCTTTTTACCGCTAATATCCCCCGTAAACAACACCCTTACATTCTCAAGTATGTAAGGATATTGTAAAAGCGCCACCAAACTCAAATCATTGATGTCTTTTGCCCAGTCTGAAGTTCGCGGCGATAAAATATCTAATTGTGAATTCTGATATTTAATTTTATCGCCGGCCGCTAAAATAATCCGCCGAATTCCTTTTTCTTTAATAATTTTTTCTAATTCCTGCCAGGCTGCCTGCTTGCTTATTTGATTACTGGTTAAAACCGCTCCAATTTTATAATTTTTCAAAACCTCAATCAATCCGCCGAAATGGTCCAATTGCGGATGAGATACCATTACTAAATCAATATAGCGGTCTTGAATAGGCAAAATCTTCTCTAAATTCTTCTCTAATCGCCCATTCGGCGGCCCGCCGTCAATCAGCAAATCTACTCCACCGACCAGCCGGATAAAAGAACTGTCCCCCTGCCCGACGTCCAAAAAATAAAGCTCTAAATTTTTCTCCGCCAGCCGGCGAACCGGAAATAAAATTGAAACCCAAATTAAAATATCCAGCGTAATTAATAATCCTAAACTTATCCTTAAATATTTAAATTTATCTTCCTGAACAACTTTCTCCATAAAAATTTATTTTAATTTCCAATTTAATGCGTATACTACACCAATTAATAATAAATAGTAAATAACAGCGGCTAAAAAACTAAAAGATTCTGAAGCTACCGGCAAAGTAAATTGGGAAAATAAATCAATAATCCAAAGTTCATAAATAAGAAATAAATTAACCGCCAAAGCGGTAATTGAAGCAAGGAAATCGGAAATTAATCCCAAACCAGCCATTAAAAAACCAAGCGCCATAGTAATCGGAATCGCCTCGGCAATCAAAACATTAGACACTAAAGAAAACACGGAAAATTTCCCAAAGGCACCAAGCAGAAATGGGATAACCGCCAATTGGGCGGAAAGGGTGGTTAAAGTATTTTCTTTCCATTTTAAAACTCCTGGAGACTTTATTTTAAACAGCTTTTCTAAAACCGGCAGTAAATAAACAATGCCAAGAAGCGCGAAAAAAGATAACTGAAATCCCAGATCAAAAACCAGCACTTTTGGATTCGCTAAAACCATCAAAAAGGCGGCGATAATAATCGCGTTTCGGATGCTAAAAATCCGTTCAGATTCTTTAGCCATAATCGCAATAATGCCCATGATTGCTGCCCGGACCACCGATGCTTCCCCGCCAGTCATCAATACAAAAAGAATAATTACGAGAACGCTCGCGTAAAAAGAGACGGATCGCGACAAGAATAATCCAAAAAGCGAAGCAATAGTGATTGAAATAACGGAAATATTATATCCGGAAAGCGCCACCAAATGAGTAGTGCCGCTAAGAGACATCTTTTCCTGAAGCTCCTTGGAGAAATCTTCCCGCGCTCCTAAAGTAAGGCCAGCTAAAAGCGCGGCTTTCTCCTGGGGCAGAAATTTTTTAAAAGTGCCGACAATCTTTTCTTTAAAATCCAAAAGTGAGGCCTTAATAAAATTCCCCTGTTCTTTTTCTAATAATTCAATGGCGGGAAAATTTATCAATCCGCTAATCCCTTCTTTTTTATAATAATTTTCCGAAATCAACGGAGGTTTTTTGATAACGCCGATAACTCTTACCGAATCTCCGTATTCAAAGCCGGGATAACGCCGGGCATTAATTTTAATTTTACCTCGATAAGGTTCTTCCAAATTTAAAACTAATTCCTGTTTCGCGGCAGACTGCTCCAACCGGACGACCACTCCTTTTAATTCTTGCTTTTGGTCAAATGGCAGATTAATTTTTTCTTGAAAGTAGTTGGCCGCTTCATAATAGCCGGAACCAACAAGAATAAATAGAATCAGCAAAAGAAAATTGTATTGTTTAAAAACCAGCAGGGTTAAAAATATAATCGCGTTAATCAAAATTACCGCGATAAAATTGTTCAGCAAGCTGATTAAAAGCACGCCCAAAAGAAAAAAGGCGCAGAGCCAGAAAGCGAAGTCGTGAATCGAAAGATTAATCATGATAATTCTTTAAAAAAATGCTCCGATAAAAAATCGGAGCGCTAACCAAACAATAAATACAATATAAATATTAATAAATAATACAATAATAGCAACTTACCCAGCGTAACAAAAAATCTTGTCAAGAGAATGTCTCCCAAGCCGCAACCCCATCTCCAGCGGATGGGAAAAGTAAAATTTTCACGATTTCACAATCTTCGCCTAACACGGAATAAATAAAACTAACTCTTCGCATAATTTCCGGGTCATCCAAACCATTAAATCCCCGGCGAACTGCTTGCAAAAATTGCGCCAAAAATTTTTCCACCAACTCGCTCCTTCGCCGTTCATTTTCTTTCAGGTAATAGTCGGTTACTTCAAAAAAATCGCGCAGATAGGCATATTTTAGTTGTCTGGCCTGACCGGCCGAAATTCCTAATTGATATGCTACCTGATTAACTGTTGCTCCTCTCCGAAAAAGAGAAAAAGAAGTTGAGCGTAAATTCAGGGTCCGGCCGCGCGGTTTCATGAATATAGAATCTAAAAATATTTCTTAGAACTTTCTAAAGTTTAGCGCAAAAAACCAATTTACGCAATAGTGCCTCCGCCTAACATTGCGCCCCGCGCATTGTAGAAAACCGCGGATTGGCCGGCCGCGACAAACTTTTGAGGCTTATCAAACACAAGTTTACATGTGGCATACGGCATACGGCATATAACTAATTTCGCTTTTACTAATGGCTGCCTATAACGAACTCTAACAAAAATAGGAATCAATAATTCATGATTCAGAATTTTTAATTCAGAATTTATTAAATTAACATTTTTCAGTTCAATCTCTTTTTTATAAAGCACTGCATCATTTTCTTCCGCCACCAAAATCGCATTTTCTTTAATATCTTTTTCTGCGATATAAACCGGTTTCACCTGTCCGCCCAATCCAAGGCCGCCTCGCTGGCCAATAGTATAAAAATGCGCCCCTTGATGCTCACCAACAACTTTGCCTACAGTATTTAAAATCAATCCCCGCTTTTCCGGCAAATAATTTCCCAAAAAATCTTTCAGCGTTACCTGGCCTAAAAAACAAATCCCCTGCGAGTCCTTTTTCTCCGCGTTCGGCAAACCAAACTTCCGCGCCATTTTTCTAACATCCGGCTTCAAATAATCCCCAATCGGAAAAAGGCAATGCCGCAACTGCTCCTGCGTCAAAGTCCAAAGAAAATAGGACTGGTCTTTATTTTTGTCTTTAGCTGTAAAAAGTGCCGCTCCGCCTGCATTTCTGACGGCACCGGCGTCGGTCGCCTCCGGCGGGCGACCGCGCCTACGCCTCGCCCTAAAATTTTTTGCTTCGCAAAAATCCGAGCATTTCAGGGCTCCGTAGTTGCCGCACGAAACACAGGCGGAGCAGCTACTTTGAATTCCATAAAGCGAAGAAGCTTTATTCTTCGAAACCCGCGCAGCCGCTTTGCCTGGTCCGATCGTTTTGGCAAAGCCTCGATCGGCAAAGCGAGCGAGCACAAGTGAGTCCGCGGTGGCGGACGAACGGGTTGAGGGAATAAAGTTTCTTCGCTCAACCAAACAAACATAATGACCTGTAGCGACATAATCCGCTCCCATTTCCAATGCCTTTTTCAAAAAAAGCCCGAACTTGATTTCCTTGTTGCACATCACGTCCGGATTTGGCGTAATTCCCTGCCGGTACCCATCCACCATATATTCCACTACTTTCTCCTTATATTCTTTTTCAAAATCAAAAACATAAAATGGAATGCCCAAAACCTCCGCCGCTCTTCGCGCGTCTTCCGCATCCTGCTCGGATGCGCAAGCATCCGCCCTTCGAAGCCTTGGCGAAGTAGGGCTACCATCACTCCAACATTTCATATGCGCCCCAATCACTTCATATCCTTCCTGCTTCAAAAGGCCTGCCGCAACCGAACTATCCACTCCGCCGGACATTGCACAAAATACCTTTAACTTTTTACTTTTAACATTTGACATATTATAGATTTATATAATATACTACTCTCAGCTCCTGAAAATCAAACCGGGGCAAGGAGGAAAAATGAATAAAACCATTACTGTTCTCTCGGCTGTCGCTCTTGGATTAATGGCATTAAATTTATTTCTGCTGATTGGAATTGTTGAAAAAAAGACAGCCCACGCCGCCAAACCCGATTCTTGCCAGCAATATCATGAAAAGGCGCTACAAGAGATGAAAAAGGCAGAGAATGAAAGTTTCTCCGCTGTAAGAGCAAATTCTTTTTCAAGCCAATCTACCGCTTACAGCCTCCTCTACCAAAACTGCCGCGATCTGGAACGCCGAAATCCCTAATCTTTTTCTCAATCAATCCCAACCGCTACGGTTGGGATTTTTCATTTTTATAACAACTTTCACTAAAAATAGCTTTATTGGAACGAGACGATATCTTTTCTCCGAAACCCGCGCAGTCAATTTGGCATGGTGTCGCCGCAGGCGACCAAATCGACGAGCACAAGTGAGCGAATCGCTGGATGAGCGAAACGGGTTGAGGGAAAAGATTCGGCGAGTAAAATAAAGCTACACCCCCCACTCCTTAATCGCCTTTTCCCATCTTTGCAAATTTCCGCAATCGTGCCAACGGCCGCTTGACTTATAAACGACGAGTTTCTTTTCCGCTGCCAATTTCGGAAAAAGGTCTTTTTCAATCATTAAAAATTTCTTATTAGCCGCTAAATCTTCTTTTACGTATTCTCGAACCTTCGGGTCAATAAGATAAAGTCCGGAGGAAATAAAATTAGTCGGCGGATTTTTCGGCTTTTCTAAAAAACTATGGATATAATTACCATCTAAAACCAATACTCCATATTCACTGGGATTCGAAACTGCTACTGCGGCAATAGTCGCCATTCCACCGGTTTTTTGATGCTGGGCGGCCATTTCGGAAAGATTAACTTCCTTAAGTTCATCGCCATTAGTCAAAAAGAATGGCTCATTCCCTGTCCAAGTATGCAAACTATGAGCCCATAAACCCAATGTCCCCATTGATTCTTCCTCCATCATTAAATTCACCCAAACGCCGCCGAGATCATTCTGATAACGCCGCAGCCACCAAGAAAAATCATCAAAATCGTTTTTCCGGACCGTCACGGCAATTTCCTCAACGCCATGCCGGCGAAACATCTCAATTAAATAATTGATAATCGGCTTTTTATTGACGGTTAAAAGCGGCTTCGGGGTCTCCAAAGTCACCGGATAAAGCCGGGTGCCTTTCCCGCCGGCTAAAATTATTGCTTTTCGAACTTGCATATTAGTATTTTATAATATAACTTATATTATAAATCAAAAGTTAAATAAACACCTATGTTAAGCTATAACGAATTAAAAATCGGAACAATGTTCAAATTTGAAGGCGTCCCCTATGAAGTGCTGGAATACGCGTTTTTAAGAATGCAGCAGCGGAAACCAGTGGCCAAAACCAAACTTAAAAACCTTTTAAACGGCCAAATTACGGAACGAAATTTTCATCAAAATGAAGCCTTGTCGGAAATTGACGTAGAAAAACATCTGATCACTTACCTTTATAATCATAAGGGAGAATTTTGGTTCTGCGAGAAAGGTAATCCAAAAAATCGCTTTAAAATTACGGAAGAAAAAATCGGGCCAGCCGCAAAATTCTTAAAGCCAAATAGTGAAGTTACAGCCATGAAATTGGATGGCCAGATTTTAAGCGTCAAAGCGCCGATTAAAATAGACCTTAAAGTGAAAGAGACGCCGCCCGGAGAACGGGGCAATACTGCCCAAGGCGGCACCAAAACCGCGATTTTAGAAACCGATGCTCAAGTAGCCGTGCCGCTTTTTGTAAATACCGGCGATATTATCCGAGTCAATACTGATACCGGGCTTTACGTGGAAAGAATGGAAAAATCTAAAGAATAGCTGCTTATTCTTCATCATTCTTTCTTCGAGAGCCGGCCAAAGACTTTTCTAAAGCCGCTCGCAGTTCATCAATCGCCACTTTCTTTTTACTTCTTTCCGGAACTGCCGGCGGTTCCCTGTGAAAATCCGGACGGGACTCGGCTATCGGAATTGACGGTTTTTCCGCCGGAGGCGAACCAGCCGAAGACCGAGGCTTCGGAGCAAAAAATCGCTCTTCTCCCGCGTCTTTCGGCTTTAAAACCTGAGAAAGCGGGCGTTCGGCCCGGCGGAAAATTTTTTCTTCAACCATAACTTCTCCTCCAGCCAGCCAATCTCGGTCTATTTTCTTTTCAACAATTTCCCGAGGCCTTCCATATTCCCTTCTGCTATTTTCAATAATTTCATTTTTAAAATTTTTCTCCAGCGGTTTTAAAGGAGGAATGCCGGAAGCGGAAAAAGGGCGGGAAGAAATTCCATCAATCATCAATTTAATGTAAAAATTATATTTAGGCAGATTAACAAAGTCAGTCGCCATAAAATCCGGCTGAAATTCTTTTTCCAAAAACTCCGCGTCTTCCGCGCCAACCCGGAAAGCCAACAATGTTCCAACATTGCCAAAAACCGCATCCCGAACTTTAGTAGTAGTGGCATGAATTAATTGAGATATATATTGATGGGCTAAAATCAGACAAAGATGATATTTTCTTGCCTCGGCAAGAATACTCGCGAAAGAATCAGTGGCAAAATTCTGGAATTCATCCACATAAAGGTAAAAATCCTGACGCTCGCTTTCCGGAACATCCACCCGGGACATTGCCGCAAGTTGAAGCTTGGTAATTATCATCGCGCCCAAAAGCGCGGAATTATCTTCTCCAATTTTGCCTTTAGATAAATTTACAATTAAAATCTTGCCCTCATCCATTACCCTGCGCATATCCAAAGAAGACCTTGGCTGACCTAAAATATTCCGGATTAAAGGATTAGTGACAAACTGGCCAACCTTGTTCTGAATGGCAGCCGTTGCCTCAGTTTCAAATTTTTGGCTGTATTTCGCGAATTCATTAACCCAAAATCCTTTAACTACCGGGTCTTTTAAATTGTCCACTACTTTTTTCCGGTAATCTTTATCATTCAGCATTCTCATAATGCCAAGCAAGGTTGATTCGGGATATTCCAAAAGCGCGAGCAAAGTATTGTTTAAAATATACTCCATCCGCGCTGACCACATATCCACCCAGATTTTCTTAAAAACTCCCATAATTCCAGATGCCACTAAATGGCGATATTCTGTTCCAACTTGCTCCAAAGGATTAAAGGCAATGGGGAAATTCATGTCAGAAGGGTCAAAATAAATCACGTCTTTAATGCGATTTTCCGGAATAAAATCCAGCAGCCTTTCAGCAGAGTCTCCGTGAGGATCTATAAAAGCCATTCCATTGCCGGCTAAAATATCGGCAATTGCCATAGTTTCTAAAAGATTAGTTTTTCCCGACCCGGTTTTTCCAATCGCATAAACATGCCGGCGGCGGTCCTCTATCTTAATTCCAAATACCTGCTTGTGATTCCTAAAATTAGTTATTCCAAAATGGTTTATTATTTCTTTTTTAAGCATAAATTTACCAGTTTTTATTAAATTGGAAGATTAGATGGCGACTCACCCTTTTTAGCTTCTACCCTGCCAAGCAAAGGCGCTTCCACGGTTACCAATGGAAAATGAAACACGGTTGCCAGCTCCTCCGTATTTAAAACAGAAACTTTCGGCGGAAACCAGCGCAGTCTGTAAAGTTCATAAATCAAACGCTTCAGATAAAAAACCCGTTGTTCCCGAAACCAGCTCTTGTAAGTTAATATTTTGGAAGTGACATAGGTCGTTGTTCCGCTGAGCATCCTAAAACTATTCATATCCTGAGTATTAAATTGGCGCATGGCCCCGTGCACGGCAGAAATATTAGCCCGAGAAAAACTATCTTTCCGGTCAATATAAATAAACCGGATAGCGGCTTCAAAACCTAATTTGGATATCTTATTCTCAATACCTTCCAGCACTTTCCTTTCTCCCGGGGATAAAAATTCCATTAATTTATATTCTTTTTCCTTTTTCGCCGTTTCCGGCCAAGTCGGATGTTCAATGGAAGCTAAAGAAAGATTTTTGAAAAATTGAACCAGTCCCTGCACGATTGACTCCAGCCACCCTGCTTCTTTTTCTTTTTTGCGCTGCATCATTTTATCCCGCAGAGCCTCTCCTTCTTTTTTCCACTCGTCTGATACCGGCCGGAGAAGATACTGGAGCCAAATCGCCTCCCCCTCTTTCAGGCGGGACATCGCTTCCGTAATGGCAGAAATCGGATCCAATCTTTGCTCTTCCACGTTAGCCTCAAAAAACTCGTAGGTTTGAATCGGGTAAGGATTATCTTTCGCTAAAATAAAATCATTGCCCCAAAGATCATAAATATCATTCGGCAAAACGTCCGGCATAAGAGCGGTATAATCTTCCGCTTCCGCAATTTCAGCATCCGGATATTCCGAATAAATCGCGGACTCAACTAAATTGCGAAATCCTTTCAGGCAACGGATATAAAAATTAACTCCGCCGGCATAGCCCACTAACTCGCAAGTAAACCAATATAACTCTTCGCCTTTAAAATAGACGTCTTCAAAACCCATCGGCCTGATATAAATGGCATGAAGGGCGGAAAAAACATTTTCCATCGCTTTCGGAGTCTTCAAAATATTGCGGGGAATCTTCAATTCCAACAAAATCCATTCTTGTTTCTTTTTCCATAAACGATTCAATCCCCAAAGCCAAAATTCCCGCCAAAAGAAAAATAAGCCGAGCGGCAATAACGCCCACCAACTGACTTTCAAAACCTCTAAAATTGTCTTGCTGATTCCAAAAGCAATAGCCGGAAAATCCATAGCTTATATATTTATTTTAAAACGAACAAAGAAAAAGAACAAAACTTATTTTTAAACCAAATTAATCGTATAACGTCCGTCTTCCAATCGCTGAAAGTGCTTTTTATTCTGGAGATTGATTAGAATAGTGTTCTTTTTAAACATTCTTTCTTTTAAAACTAGCTCTAATAATTGTTTTGGCGATAAAGGGCCGTGTTTTTCCATTATTCTGCCCATTACCTCTTTAGCCGTGCCGGGCATCAGACCAAACTCCTGCAATCCGTAGATTCCCCTGCCTACCAAAACAAAACGCTGGTCTTTAATCAATTCATTATGAACCGTCTGGGGATGGGCAAACTTTTGCGAATTCTTTCTGACCTTATTAATCATTTTCGCGATTTCCTGGAAATGGGCCGGTTTTTGCTGTTTCCGCAGAACAATATGCGCCCAATCCCGCATAGTTCTAGGATTAATTTCCGGCCAACCAGAAAGTCCGAAATCGCCATATTCGTTGACATGGAAATTTTTGGAAGCAGAAATGTAGTTTAACGCCACCAAATCTTTTAAGTTATGCGGCGCGATGGCTTCCTTAAAAAGGGAATCAATGGTGCCATGGGAAACCACTTCTTGTTTCCGAGCTTCCATCAATTTAACCAGTTTGCCGAGAAATCCTCCGGCTCTTTTCCGGTCTTCCTCGGTTAAATGCCAGTAAGAATAATAGTCGCCGTCTTCCGGATGTAATTTAGTTTCGCCGGCTACCTCTAAAAGAAAATGAATCTTATTGCCTAAATTGGAGGTATTGGGGTCGCCAACCATCGCCCGAAGGTCAGTCAAAAGCAGAAGGTCGCGCCGCAAGCCGCCTAAATTCCGCAAATGGGAATTAACCGTTGTCACGAACTCTCTAAGTTGAGTTTTGCCGGCTGACTTTTTAACAGCCGCCAAAGCCGCGGATTCTATTTGGCGAATCCGTTCTCTGGTGACCCGATTAGCATCGCCTATTTCAGCCAAGGTTTTCGGATGGCCGTCTTTGAGCCCATACCGGCCCTCCAAAACTTCTCTTTGCCTCTGGTCAAGGCTTTCCAATAAATGAATTGTTAATTTAGAAACGCTAAGACTCATAATTTTTATATTTTACTATAAATAAGGCCCGGGAGTCAATCCCCCCTTATATATACTTATATTAATAGTATACCATAAATCAAATTTTGAGTCAAATACTATTTTATTCTCCGTCGCCGAATACTCCACAGCTTGCTGCGGAGATGAAGGCGCGGAGAACCCTCCGAAGCTCGAAGAGCGAAGGATGGGTGGCTTTGGAGAATTCCGCTCGATAGCGCGTAGCTTGCTGCGCGGAGCTTCATTGCTTGGAGCCCCTATGAAAAAAAGTTAAAAGAGGGCTGGCCACAAAAATAGAAGAATAAGTTCCGATAATCGTTCCCAAAAGAATGGTAACAGTGAAATAACGGAGATTTTCCGCGCCAAAAAAGTAAAGCGCCAAAAGCACTAAAACCAGAGTTAAAGAAGTATTTATTGATCTCACGAAAGTCTGTTTGATACTCGCGTTAATAATGGCAGTCAGGTCATTTTTATTTTTTGCCAAAAACAAATTTTCCCTGATTCGGTCAAAAACCACAATCGTGTCATGAACGGAAAAACCCATCACTACCAGAATCGCGACAATAAAATTAGTATCCAGTTCCGCTCCGCGCCAATATCCCAAAAGAGAAAAAAATCCGGCCGGGATTAAGGCGTCATGAAATAAAGTAATTAAAGTAACGAAACCGTATTTCCAAGAACTGACCGGCTGGGAAACTTTCCGAAAGGCAAAAGCGACATACAAAGAAATGCCGGCCAGCACTAAAATAAAAGCGGTCAAGGCCCGATTGCGAATTTCCAAGCCGATCGCCGGACCAATGCTGGAAAAACTTAATTCCTGGAAATCTCCAAATTCATTCTTTAAAGATTTAGCCAATTCCTGATGTTCCGGTTCAGAAACTTCCGGCATCCGAATCATTAAATCTTTCGCGGTGGCGCCCTGGCGCACCGAAGCTTCAATTCCTCTTTTAATCAGCCATTCCTGCAGATGGCCGGCGCTAATTTTTTCTGATTCCAATCTTAATTGCCAAAGCGCGCCGCCGGCAAAATCAATTCCCTGCCGAAAACCAAAAATCAGCATTATGGCAATAGCCGCTAAAGTTAATACCGCGGAAAAACCAATGAAAAAATATTTATATTTAATAACATTCATCTTTTTATAAAAACTCTTAATAATGTCCTGGTCACCGTGATTGCCGTAAACATACTTACCAAAACGCCTATCAAAAGAGTTAAAGCAAAACCTTTCACAAAGCTGGAAGTGAAATAAAACAAAATAATCGCCGTAATAATAGTAGTAAAGTTGGAATCTCTGATAGAAGTCCAGGCTCTTTCAAAACCGCTGTCTAAAGCGGCCGCCACCGCCAGTCCGCGGTTCATTTCTTCTTTAGTGCGCTCAAAAATAAGAACATTGGCATCCACTGCCATGCCGATTGATAAAATAAAGCCGGCAATGCCAGCCAGAGTCATAGTCACGGAAAAAACCTTAAAAACCGCGAGCGCCAAAACCACATAAATAATAAGAGCAACAGCGGCAAAAAGCCCGAACCGGCGATAATACAAGGCCATAAAAAGAAGCACGGCCAGGGTTCCGTAAATGCCGGCCCAAGCCATTTTTTGGAATGAATCCTGACCCAAAGAAGCGCCAATGGTCTGCTGGTTAACTAATTTTATCGGGGCGGGAAGGGCGCCGGCATTAAAACGTTCCACTAATTTTTTGGCTTCGGGCAAAGTAAATTGTCCGGTGATTTGCGCCCGGCCGCCGCTGATTTTCTCGGAAACCACCGGGGCGCTGATTAGATTGTCATCCAAAAAAATCGCCAGCGGTTTTCCGGTATTTTTTTCGGTAAGGGTTTCAAAAATTTTTGCCCCTTCGCCGTTAAATTCCAAAAATATCTGCGGCTGGCCGGAAACCCTATCAAATATCAATTGGGCTTTTTTGACGTAGCGGCCGGTTAATTCGGTCGGAATAAACTTAGGGCTCGCCGCTTCTGATCCTTCTTTTTTAACAGCCTCTTTCAAAGGCTCCTCAACTTCGGAAAAAAATAAAAATGGCGTTTCACCGATAAGCCGGATGGCTTCGTTAATATCCTGAACGCCGGCCAACTCCACTAAAAGGCGGTGCGCCTCTCCGGATTTAGAAACAACGACCGTGGGCTCGCTCACGCCGAATAAATTCACCCGCCGCTCAATCACGTCCCGCAGTCCCGCCATCACTGAATTCCGGTCGCCGGATTCCACTCCGGACATATCCACCTCATAAATCAATTGGCTGCCGCCGACTAAATCCAATCCCAACCGCCAAGGCAAAATTTGATTTGCGATCGGGCTTTGCGGATAAACAAAAAAACCCGCTGCTGCCGTTAAAATTAATGTTAAAACTAAAAGCGATTTAGAGCTCATAAATTCCTAAAATTACCGCGTCCTCTAATGGATGGTCATTTTTATTGCGCGGCAAATTCACAATCGCATCCACCGCTTCCATTCCTTTTAATACTCGGCCGAAAATCGTGTAGGCATGCGGCAAAGGATAATCTTTATGCGTAATGAAAAACTGGCTGCCATTGGTATTCGAGCCGGAATTAGCCATTGCCAAAGTTCCTCTGGCATATCCATTTTTATATGATACAGCATTAGGATTTAATTCATCTTCAAACAAATAACCCGGGCCGCCGGTGCCGTCATCCGCCCAATTATTATCCTTGCTGTTCGGGTCGCCGCCCTGAATCATAAAATTCGGAATCACCCGATGAAATTTGGTGCCATTATAAAATCCGCTTTCCGCTAACTTAATAAAATTGGCAATGGTTTTCGGGGCGTCCTTTTTAAAAAGTTCCAGTTCAACATCACCGAAATTGGTTTTCATAACCACCACTGGATTAACTTCGGGTTTTGATAGGTTTAAAAAATATCCAACCCCGCCCAAAATAGCCGCCAATAAAACCAATATCAAAATAGTTTTGCTCTTAAACATAGAAATAATTCTATTATAAAAAGCAAAAAAAATAAAGCTCTGATACTTCAGAGCTTAGATCTTCTGCCAATCAATTTATTTCCGTAAACTTTGAAGGTGGCAACCAGGCGATAAAACTTAAAGCGCATTCTGGTATTTCGCTTTTTATCCAACAATCGTAATGTCCGTTTTACGTAAAGTAAGGATATTGCTCCGGCGCCTATTACCAATGAACTAATAATGGGAATTTTCGCGTATCGGAAAAATGGGAGACTGAGAAGCATGGGAGAAAAGTGCGGCACTATCGGAACCGCCAGGCCAATAATTCCCGCTGCCAGCAAAATCATGGCTATAATCCCGAAAATAACCCTTTTATAAAAAGGCATGGTTTAAGAGTTATTTTCTTTTGCTTTTAAAGTTCTTACAAATTATACCTCAAAAATCACATCAAAGCAAATCTTTACAAAACCTGTTATAATATGCTTAAATACAATTTTGCCGCCCCCATAGCTTAATGGTAAAGCAGCTGCCTTTTAAGCAGTTGACCTTGGTTCGATTCCAAGTGGGGGCATCTATTCCTCAAAAAACTTTTTCAATTTCTGATCAATCTTTGGAACTTTAACGTCGAATTCTACGTATAAATCCCCTCTGCCGTAGCCGCCGAATTTTGGCATCCCCTCGCCGGCAATCCGCAATCGCTCGCGCAAATTAAAGCCAATCGGAATTTCCACCATCACTTTACCGCCGGACAAAGTCGGAATTTCAATTTTCCTGCCGGCAAGCACGGACAAAATATCCAAATCTTTTCTGGCCAATAAATCATCGCCAACCCGCTTAAAAGTATGGTGCGGCTTGATTTTAATCCGAACGTAAAGGTCGCCGGCGCCGGCGCCCTGCTCGCCGGCTTGTCCGGCGCCCGCAACTTTAATCAGTTGGCCGTCGGCAATTCCCGGCGCCAAAGTTATCTGAACTTCCCTAACTGCTTTTACCCGGCCGCCGGAACAATTCTTACAAACTTTATTGGGGATTTCGCCTTGGCCATGGCATTTCCCGCAAGTCCGCACCTGGGAAAATTGGCCGAAAAAACTCTGCCGGGTTTCCCGAATTTCTCCCCGGCCGTCGCAAGTAGCGCATTTAGTAACTCCATCTTTTGAAAAATACCCTATTCCGGCACAAACAGCGCAACTAACAAAAGTTTCCACCTGAATCTTGGCGGCGCTGCCACGAAACGCCTCTTCCAAAGTAATTTCTTTTGCCATTTCTAAATCCGCGCCGCGATGATAGGTTTTCCGCTTCCGCTTAACACCTAAACCTTCAAAAAAAGCGTCAAAAATATCACTGACATTAGACAAATCTTCCATATTGGAAGGGTCAAAGCCAAAACCAAAATTATAACCGTCTTGGCCGCCGGAAAAATCAAAACCGCCAAATCCTTGCCCGCCCTCAAACGCATTGCCAAACCGGTCATATTGCGTCCGCTTATTTTTATCCGATAAAATCTGATACGCCTCATTTATTTCTTTAAATTTCTTTTCATCCCCGCCGGATTTATCCGGATGATATTTATGCGCCAGCTTCCGGTATGCTTTTTTAATCTCTTCTTCATTGGCGCTTTTTTCCACGCCTAAAATTTTGTAGTAATCCTTACTCATAAGATAATTATTTCCCTGCTTCTTGATTCCAAACTTAACCGCGCGAATCCTGTCAGCAGCAACAGCTCATAAACCAAATAAGCCGGAACCGAAACTAACCAACGGATAATCGTTCCTAATCCCCTAACCGTCAAAAAAACAATCAGCGCTACTCCGGCCGGAACCGCGAATCGGAATCCGGATGGAATTTTTTTAATCTGTCCTACCAGATAATTATAAACCACCTGGCTGATAGTGTCGCTGTTCCGGAAATTTATCCCGTAGCCAGCCGCCTGTCCCTGAAGAGCATTTAAGCTTTGATTAATCGCCGCTGATTTCGCTGCCGCCGGAACCGCATTAATCGGCACGCCCAGCTGCCCCGCTAACTGATTAACCATACTCGCTTCCACAAACTGATAAACCGTCATATTAAAAGAAAAATTACCAATTAAAAGATTCTGAACTATCGGCTCGGCCGGCCGCAAAAGATTATCAATCTGCTTTTGGGTAATGCCTAAATTCCCCAAACCGGCAATTTCCACGTACATTAAGCTGATAAGCAAAGAAATTCCGGTAAAAACTTGCGCCAGCACTTTTTTTTCAATCCGGGGAAAATGGACTTTCATTTGGTCGTCTATTTCTGCCCGGCCGCGATACACTGCCAGCCAGAAAAAACCGAGCAAGGCCGCTAAAGCCGCCAACCAATACCAAGAAAAATAATCCAGGAAAAAAATCATTAGGCCGCCGCTTTCTAAAGCCGCCAGCGAATAGACAATCTTACCGCCCTTCAAAAATAAAGTCTGTAAAACAAAAACAATCAAAAATAAGACCAGAGCTGCAGTTAAGACCATCAATTGATTTCCGCCGCCTAAAAACAACCGCAAAAAATAGCCGAAAGCTAAAGCGGAAATAAGCCCGGCCGCCCAAACCACTGCTATTTTCCATTTAGAAATATCAATGTTGGCGGTTTCTAATGATGGATTAATTGAAGGTTCCATAAATGGTAATTAATTTAATTATACCACAAAATAACAAATTAGCACTCTTACGTCAAGAGTGCTAAATGGACGAATTATAAAACTGCTTTAGCCGCAAGCCCAACAAGATAAATCCCGATAAAATTAAAAATTAGGGACAGCGGAATAAACCATGAAATTTTCATTTTGGAAAAACCGAGCAGACCAATTCCCAATTCATCTGGAAGCGGTGAAGCGATAATGAGGCCGCCGATAAGAAAAGTCAGCCATCGGAAAAATTTCAACCGGAATAAAGCCCGAAGCCTTTTGCTGATTTTATTATGCCGCAACAATTCTTTTAAATCTTCTGAAAATCTGTCTTTTACAAATCGGAAGATAATCAAATCTCCCAACAGCGCTCCAATGCCTCCCCAAAAAGCATTCCAAAAAACCGAATTTATTCTCGCCAATTCCCCAAGTGTAACCGCCGCCGGCGCTACAGTAAATATGGAAGTGAAAAATATTCCTGATATAAAACTGCCAAAACGCTCTAAATTTTTTGAAGCCGACAACAAATTTATCAACGCGCCGGTTTTTACTAAAATAACCGCAATCAAAATGCTTAAAGCAATAATCGCCAAATCTTGGATAAAATGATTCTGGTATTTCATAAAATATCAATAATTTTCCGTTGCGACCGCGCGCCGGAATGAATGCTGACTCGCGAAGGCGCCACTTTAAAATGCCGCGCGATTTTTTTAATCACTTCCTCATTGGCTTTCCCCTTTTCCGGCTTGGCCTGAATCCCGACAACAATCTTACTGCCATCAATCTCCACAAAATCTTTATGAAATTTTACCGATACTGAATACCGCATTTTACTTAACATTAAAACAAAATTCCTCGTTTGGCGAGAAAAATTCTATTTTTTTAAAATTCTAAATTCTCCTTAATTTCTTAGCCAAACAGAGTCTCCAGGACTTGCCTCCCGTGAAAAATAGACATCCGGTCCTCCATAATTTACATTAGGGTCAATTGGGCAAACCGCGGCATCACGCTCTTTTTCCGGAATAATTAAATCGTTGGCGCTGATCCCGTGCCTTTCGTACTCATCCAAAACACTCTGCGCAACATGATTAAACGGCGCGTCAACAGCCGGCGCCTGAAACGGGCGCGTAAATTTCACAGCTATGTCAAAATTATCCGTTGCCATATCGGGCCCGCGCCTCAAATTGGCAGTGCCGATAAGCTGCCCGGCTTTCACCGCGGAACCTTTCTTTAAACCATCTGCCAAAGCAATATGGAAAAATATAAACTGCCACTGCCTGGGGCTGATGGAATCCGGCGTCAGCCAAATCTGCTGGTCTCCGGGACCGCCCGACAAATCATCATCTATATTAAAAATTTTCCCGTCAAAAGGAGCGAGTGCTTTAACAATGCCATTTTTCCCGCGCAAATCACCGCGCACTTTTACATAATGCTTCATTGAACGAGGTGTGGCTTCTTTTTCTCCGGTAGCCGCGGACGGTCCGCGAAAATCATGCCCCACACAGCTTCTATATTTTGAAAATCCCGCAATTTGGGATAAATCTAACGGATTAGAAGTAATAAACTTGCGATTTAATTCTTCCGGCATAAGCGGAGAAGCCAATCTTGCCATAACAATTCCTAATCCGCCAACCAATAAAATTCCTAAAATTATAATAATATGCCGTTTAGCCATAAATTATTCTATAAATTTATTTTATCATAAAATTTTGTAAATAAGTTGAGAGAAATTTATTAATGGCGGCAATTGTTTCTCGCCTTAATTTAGGATTGCTGGCAGCCACCCATTTGGCAAAATTATAAAGTTCCTGATTATCAACTTTTATCCATTTTTTATTTTTATATAAAAAATAAAGCAGTGTTGTCATTGCGATTCTTTTATTGCCGTTTTTAAAAGGATGATTTTTCACCATCAGATAAAATAATACCGATGCCTTTTCCAGCAATCCTTTGTATAATTTTTTGCCGCCGAAAGACTGGAATGGGGACGCCAGGCAGCTTTCTAAAATATTCGGGAAACGGGAACCGAAATCCGGAATCGGCTCATCCCACAGCATATGCTCTTTCGCCAATCGAAACGCCACGTATTCCACTTCGGATATTGTGATGGATTTCATTCTTTTCCAAGCAATCTTAAAGTTTCGCCGTACTCTCTTACGGTTTTCTTAACCGCCACCTCTATTTCTTTTTTATCGCTTTCGGTTAAAACCTCGCCTAAAATTTCCGGGATATCTTTTCTTTGAATCACATAAACCCGGCCGGATTTTTGGGCTTTTATTTTGCCGTGTTTAATTTTGTCAGCTACCGCTTGCCGACTGATACCCAAGATCTGGGCCAGCTCAACTGTTGAAATGAATTCTTTATTTTCCATAATGCTATTTATTGCTTAAATAGTAGCTTACTACTTTACCTTCGTCAAGTGATGGTGTGTCACTTGACGAAGGACACATAACCTATATAAACTATTTAGCTCTCTAATAAGAGATAACTATGCCGGCTCCGCTGACAAAAAACCTGCCGCGGAAGCAAGTTTTGCGAATTATCTGATTAATTTGGGTTATTTTATTAAAAATTGTAGCGCCGGTTTTGGTATAGGTTAGCAGAAAATTTTTAGAAGGGCAAATTTTATTTTTGAAACTATTCAATCATTCGATACAATTAGAGAAGGTAACCAAAAAGAAAATTTTCAGGAAAGGGAATTTTATTTAAATTAAAAATTTAAAAGGGTGATTGACAGCTGAAGCGCAGTGGCAAATGCGCCCCACAAAAGATAAGGCAAAAGCAAAACAAAAATCAATTTGGAATGAAGCCGGATTTTATATTCAAAAAAAGCCAAAGTTCCTAAAATTATTAAAATAACAACTGACGCCGGCCAAAGCGATTTCAAACCAAGCTGAATTGGAGTAAATAAAAGATTCGCGGCCAAATTTGCAAGAAAAACCCATAGTAAACTTTTCGGCGCTTGTTTTTTATAAACCAGATAAATCAAATATATTCCAGCAACCACAATCAGCGGATAAATAATCCCCCACGCCAACCCGAACGCCCATTCCGGCGGAGAAAAAAATGGTTTCTGGATGCTCTGATAAAATTCCTGATAAGTTCTCATTTGTTTATTCTAGCATTCTTTAATCCATAACAGGCGGAAATTTTCAGGCAAAAGAATTTTATATTAAAAATAACATCCTTACACACTTGAGAATGTTTTGAAAAATTTTAACCCCGCTGCAAAAAATTTTCAGGAAAGGGAATTTTATCTTTAGAAACTTTATTCTAACATTCTGCAGAATGTTAGAATGATTTAATAAATTTAAGAAAAAGTTTCCCGTAAGGCGAGAGGGTGTGGGTTACTTGGCGGCCGAGATATTTTTTATTCAAAAGGCCGGCTTGGACCAATGATCTAGTGTGTTGGGAAATGGTTTTAAAATTCGCATTAAGCTCTTTCGTGATGCCATCAACCGCAATCCCCTCATTTTGATGCACGATTGATAAAATCGCGATCCGCCAATGATTGGCTACCCCCTTAAAGTGTCTTTCTAGTTGTTTCGGCGTTTTCATAATTTTCACTATATCATTACTCCCGCAACATTCCAACATTCTGCAGAATGTTAGAATGTTGCGGATAATCTATAATAACTAACCTGTAATAAATAACTTTGGTGGATAACTGTATTGCAAAAACGCTATTTTTGCCGCTGGTTTTGGTATAGGTTAGCAGAAAATTTTTAGAAGGGCAAATTTTAT
The DNA here is from genome assembly GCA_016192685.1 of Candidatus Harrisonbacteria bacterium. GTDB lineage: Bacteria > Patescibacteriota > Minisyncoccia > UBA6257 > 02-FULL-45-10c > JACPTS01. The sequence continues at coordinate 557,140 of JACPTS010000001.1, read as the reverse complement.
TTTTGAAACTATTCAATCATTCGATACAATTAGAGAAGATAACCAAAAAGAAAATTTTCAGGAAAGGGAATTTTTACCGAATGATTTATTTAATTTCTAAAATAATATATTTTTGGGGACCGGTTGGGGTCTGGATTGTGACGGCATTGCCTTTTTTGTGATTCATAAGCGCGGCACCGAGCGGCGACTGAAATGAAATACGCCCTAAAGTTGGATTGGTTTCATGCGCGCCAAGAATTTGAAAAGTTTTCCGCGACTCACCTGCCCCTCGGGAATACTCGAGGCCTTCGGCCCGCAATATAACAGTGGAACCGAGCTGGACCGAGCCAGAAGTATTCTGACCCGAAGGAATTATCACCGCCCGCTTAATTTGATCCTGAATTCTTAAAATTTGTAAGTGCGTGCGGGTTAATCTTGATTTTGCATCTTTATATTCAGCATTATCCGACCGATCGCCGAATGCGGCGGCCCGTTGCGTCTCAACGATATAGCCAGGCAGCGCAAGTTTAAGATGCGCCAGCCGTTCTTTCAGGCGCTTAAAACCCTCTTCAGTTATATGAATCGGCCCCTCAACTTTCCTCCTAAGTTCTTCCGACTTCCGTCTGGGTATTTGCATAAATTATATTTTATATAAACTATTCCTAAAACACCCAATTGACTTCAACATTGAATATGCTATAGTATAAGTATCACTACGAAAAAGACCCCTGCGGAATCCGTATCCGCCGGGGGCTTTTTCTTTTTAGACCTTCAATATGCCTTTATGCAAATTAGCGCCGTCAATATAAGCAAAATTATTTTCGGATTTACACATAAATTTAATCTATAAATTTTATCATAAAATAATCTGACGCAAAACCTGCCAAGGGCAGGTTTTGCGATAATAAACTGATTTGACTCGGTTTGATTAATTTTATTTAAAAAATATAACGCCGGTTTTGGTATAGATTAGCAGAAAATTTTTATAAAAGTAAATTTAACTTGATTGTTTAGCAAATAAATTATTTGATGGCCACTGCGCCTCAACGCTTGATTCCAATATTTGACCTTCGTGAATAATGTTGCCATTTATTTGTTCTTCCTTTATTAAATCACCTGTTTTTTTCTTCATTAATTCTTGACTTAAATGACTATCTTTAGCCAAAACACTAATACGAGCTATTGAAGATAATTCTTCGCCATTAAGATTTTCTTTTAACAAATTGATAATATATTCAAATTCTTGATCACGATTTTGTTCATTTATCCAAGGCGCAGAAATAACTAAAGACCATTTATCTATAATTTCATCCATTTTTAAAAAAGCAAATAGCCAGACTGGTTTTCCATCTGATTTCATTTTGCTTAATATTTTTTTAAGTTTATCTACCATCTATTTTGATATTCAATGACTTTAATAATGCTATTCTCATCAAAATATAAACATTGATATAACTCCTCTGTTAAATCTTGTTCAAACTGATCTAATCTATAGCGCATACTCACCCATTCACCCGGATATTGAATCGTAAAAAAGGACCAGTTATCGAAAGCTTTAACGTTATTGCTACTTGCACTAAATATATCTGTTAAACCAGATACTAATAATAGTCTAACAAAAGAATGCGTCATAAAAAAGTCGGGAACTTTTTTATCGGCATTATAATCTTCGGGATAGGTGGGTATTCTAAGAGTTTTGCATACAGTTGCCTTTAAGGCGCACTCTAGAGCAAGACCCATCATATATGCAGAACCTTGATAATCTCCTTTATCTAATAGTATTTTAGCACCCTCTATACGAATCAACGAAATCTTTTTTAAATCCATTTGAATTGCCATACAAATTATTTTCTAAAATAGAAAATACTACTTTCGTATTATTTTTTAAATTACTGAATAGTATAAATCAGTTCGTAAAAAGAAGCAAATTCTATTTCAAAAATTTAATAATTTTATTGACTACCCTATCTGGATTTTTCTTTATTTCATGCTCCCAAATTCTTAACTACTGAAAAGTTATCCACAATTTTGCCTCTTGTCGGGAAATTGTCGGGTTATAATTAATATGAAGCGTGAATTAAGAAAGTCAATATCTTATGGCAACACTGACAAGACGTCAAAAACAAATTTACGATTTTGTTTCTGATTTTATTAAAAAACAATCTATTTCCCCTACCACGGAGGAAATTAAAAAACATTTTCGCCTCTCCGCGCACTCAACGATATTGGAACATATTGATGCGATTGTAGAAAAAGGTTTTTTACGACGAAATGATAACATCTCTCGTGGGATTGAATTATCTAACCAAAATGAACAAATGGTTCAAATTCCCCTACTGGGCACTATTGCTGCCGGTCAACCATTAACACTATTTGATACTGTAAGCGAAAATATAGCGATTCCTAAAAATAAACTCCCCAATTCCAGCAATAGCAATATTTACGCTTTAAAAGTAGCTGGTAACAGTATGATTGATGAAAATATTAATGATGGCGATACAATTCTTGTGCGCCACCAAAGCACTGCTGAAAATGGTCAAAAAATTGTGGCCTTAGTTGATGGTGGAGCAACGCTTAAAAAATTCTATAAAGAACGCGGGCAAGTTCGTCTACAACCGGCAAATAAAAAAATGGAGCCGATAATTGTGCGCCGCGGACAAGATTTTCATATTCAAGGAATTATGCTGGATGTTATTGAAACTAATAAGATAAAACAATTAAACCAATCATTTATTCTACCCTCTAAAAAAAGCCCCCAACAACGTGGAAATATTTCTGAATATATCAATAAAGTTTACAACGGCGATATAATGCATGTTTTGAAAGACCTGCCAAATAATAGCATTGACATGATTTTTGGGGATCCGGATTATAATGTCGGTATTAGATATGGTAGTAATAACTATACAAGAAATTTTGACGATTATTTAAATTGGTATACCGAACTTACTAAGGAATCAATGAGAGTTCTAAAAAACGATGGGAACCTTTTTATGATGAACTATCCTCAACAAAATGCACATCTTCGCGTAAAATACTTAGATATAAATTTTCCTAATATTAATGAGTATGTTTGGGTTTATAATACAAATGTCGGACATACACCAAAAAGATTCACAACAGCACACAGAAGCATACTTCATGTTCGTAAAAGTGCTGATAATAAATTCTTCAAAGACGCAGTAGCGTTACCATATAAAAATCCAACAGACAGAAGAATTCGTCAAAATCTGGCAAATGGCTCAAAGGGAAGAATGCCTTACTCATGGTTTGAGTTTAATCTTGTAAAAAATGTCAGCAAAGAAAAAACTTTTCACGCTTGTCAAATTCCACAAAAATTAACTGAAATGTTTATTAAATCATCAACTAAGCCAAAAGATAAGGTTTTAGTTCTCTTTGGTGGTAGTGGTGCAGAAATAGATGTATGCAGAAATTTAAATCGCCAATTTATTTCGGCCGAGCTCAACAAAGAATACTGTGACATAATAAACAAACGCCTCGCAAATGGTTTCATTGCTCCAGAACATAAATTATTTCTGGGAAGAAAAAGGATTAAAATTTAAACAAAATCTGGAGATAAAAGAGGATAAGTTTCAAAAAGTCCTTTTATTTTAGGTAGTGGAGCCATTCCCGAAGGTGGCCGAGCAAACGTACCAGCAAATTTTGCTAGAGAGCGTCGATTTAATAAAACTGCAATTAAGTGAGTAAAGGTAAGTAAAGTATTGACTCGTCCATAATCATATCGAGCATTTTCATGACCCAAGGTATGCATCTTAACATCCTCATTGAGAGCTAATACATCGAGAAAATATAAAAATATATCTACCGGAATATCGCCAACTTTAGGGAGTCGTTTTTTAAGCATTGCCAAAGATTTTTCCGGAGGAATATATCTCCATTTCCCCTTTAAATCTTTTTTGTGATCTAACATAAAAGCCATTCTGAATATAAGCATCCCTAAAAGTTCCAATCCAAGTAAATCTGCTCGAATTAAATGTTCAATTTGCTCAAATAATTCTGCAAAAGTTAAATCATTCCCAACTTTTTTACCTCCCCTCATAACAAAGGGGTTCATGTCATTTGGATTATTAGTAATCTTGCCAGTTATGTAATGTTTCCGTTTGAAAGCTGGCGCCGCTTCTTTTCCTGGTTTACCAACGGCAACTATAAAATCACCAGATTTATAAAGCTCCGTTATTTTCCTTTTTTCTTGATTTTTACCTTTTGGCCATCGAATGGCCTCTTGTAACATTTCTATACGACGAGGTTTGGCAGATGGACTTAATTTAAGTCCAGCGAGTAATGAAAGCTCTTTATTAAGAGCTAAAATATCTTTTTCTGATAAACCAAGCTTTAAATAAAATTTCTTTGTTATTATTTCCATAAATTATTTTTTATCTTCTTCTGACGGCGATTCACTTGCTGGCGGTTGCTGGCCGCCAGTTTGCTGATTCATGTATTGTCCGATTTTTTGGAGTTCTTGAGAAAGTTCACTTAAAGCTTTTTTAATTGCTTCGACATTAGTGCTGTCTTTGACTCCTTTTAATGCGTCTATTTTTTCCTGAACAGATTTAATAACGTCACTAGCGCCTGCCGCTTTCTCAGCTGGTATATCTTTCAACGCTTTCTCTGCCATATAGACTGTGCTTTCGGCGGTATTTTTCAAATCCACCAGTTCCCGCTTTTTCTTGTCTTCGGCTTCGTGCATTTTCGCTTCGTTTTTCAAGCGCTCCACTTCATCTTTGGATAAGCTGGTGCTGGCTTCAATTTTTACTGATTGGGTTTTGCCGCTGGCTTTGTCTTTGGCAGACACGTTTAAAATTCCATTGGCATCAATGTCAAAAGTAACTTCCACTTGCGGCATGCCTCGCGGAGATGGCGGAATTCCATCCAAAATAAACCGCGCCAAAGTTTTATTGTCCGCAGCCATTTCCCGCTCTCCCTGAAGCACATTAATTTCCACCGAAGTCTGATTGTCCGCGGCAGTGGAAAAAATTTGGGTTTTAGCAGTTGGAATGGTTGTATTTTTTTCAATGAGGCGAGTGAAAACTCCGCCTAAAGTTTCAATACCAACCGAAAGCGGGGTAACATCCAAAAGCAAAATATCTTTCACATCGCCCTGCATGATTCCGGCTTGCACTGCAGCTCCGACTGCCACTACCTCATCCGGATTCACACCTTTATGCGGTTCTTTGCCAAAAGCTTTTTTCACCGCTTCCGCCATTGCCGGCATTCTGGTCTGGCCGCCGACTAAAATAACTTCATCAATATCTTTTATATCAAATTTCGCGTCTTTGACGGTTTTAAGGGCAAGTTCAATAGATTTATCAATAAATTCCTGAACTAAACTTTCCAATTTTGCCCTGGTAAGCTTCATGACAAAATGCTTTGGCCCGGATGCGTCCGAACTAATATATGGAAGGTTGATTTCCGCTTCCATGGAACTGGAAAGCTCATGCTTGGCTTTTTCCGCGGCTTCCCGCAAACGCTGAAGCGCCAACGGGTCTTTGGAAATATCCACACCTTCCTGTTTCTTATATTCCGTAATCAGATATTCCACGATTTTTTTGTCAAAATCATCGCCGCCCAAATGGGTGTCGCCGCCAGTGGCTTTTACTTCCACGGTGTCATCCCCGACTTCCAGCACGGAAACGTCAAAAGTTCCGCCGCCAAAATCATAGACCGCAATTTGTTCATTCTTCTTTTTATCCAAGCCATAAGCAAGGGCGGCGGCGGTCGGCTCGTTTAAAATCCTTTTTACTTTCAGTCCGGCGATTTCTCCGGCGTTTTTGGTTGCCTGCCGCTGGGAATCATCAAAATAAGCCGGCACGGTAATCACCGCTTCTTCAATTTTTTCGCCAAGCTGGGCTTCGGCGTCGGTTTTTAATTTTCCAAGCACCATCGCGGAAACCTGTTCCGGCTTCAGCCATTCCTCGCCCATTTTCACCTCCACGCTGTTATTAGCGCCTTCTCGGATTTCATACGGAAGAACTTTCTTGTCGTGCTGGACTTCTTTATCGCTGAATTTCCGGCCAATAAACCGCTTTACCGAATAAATGGTATTTTGCGGATTAGTGACGGATTGCCGTTTGGCAAGCAAACCAACCAAACGTTCTTTGGATTTTGAGAATGCTACGATGGACGGCGTAGTGCGATTGCCTTCCGAGTTTTCCAAAACGCGCGGACCGCTGGATTCCATAATCGCCATCGCGGAATTAGTTGTGCCTAAATCTATACCCAAGATTTTGCTCATATATTTTGACAATAGACTACAGATAACTACAAGATACGACAGTTGTAGTTAATTGTGGTTTATTGTAGTTAATTTTATTGTAGTTATTTTGTCAGCTTTACGCGTGCCGGCCTTACGACTTTGCCATTTAACATATAGCCGGATTCAATTTCTTCTGCTACTTGTCCCGAAACGCCTTTCCCCTCCACTTCACCAATTGATTCATGTTTCATAGTATCAAATGGGTCGCCAGGAGAAACTTTAATTTTTTCCAAACCTTTTTTCTTTAAAACTTCTTCCAGCTGGGTTTTTATAATGTAAACTCCTTTATCCACCGGACCGTTTTTTTCAAGCGCGGCGATTCCCAGTTCAAAACTATCCAGCACCGGAATTAAATCTCTTACCATAGCTCCGGTCACGTATTCCGCCATTTCCTCAAACCGCTTGCCTTCGTCTTTCTGATAATTGATTAAATCCGCTTTTGCTCGCTTCCAGCCGTTAAGATATTCGTCCCGTTCGGCTTTCAGCTTATCTACTTCTTCCCCGTCCTTTGGCTTCTTTTCTTCCCCAACTTCCTCCTCGGAATTTAATTTTTCGTCTTTATTATCTTCACTCATAGTAATAGATAGCTCTGGATATCTGCCGTGCGGCAACTACGGAGCTCCGAAATGCTCGGCTTTCGCGAAGCGAAAATTTCGGAGCGAGGCGTAGGCGCGTTTCGCCGCAGGAGCGAAACGACGCCGGTGCCGGTAGGCAGATATGCAGAGCTATCAAAAAAATTAATTCTTTAACTCATTTTTTAACTGCTTAAATGCCTTTAAAGTTTTATCATAATCCATCCGCTTCGGCCCGATCACTGCCACCAGCACCTTGCCATCTTTAATATTGAAGCTGTCCATCACCACCGAAAGATTCTTGCTTTTGGTAATCGGGCTTTTGCCGATAAATACCTGGGGCAAACGGAGGGTATTAAAAATCTTCTCTCGCACCTCGTCAATCCGGCTATCTAATGATTCAAAATCGTTCACTATCTCTGACATTTCTTTTTTGGTGCTAATATCTAAATGCTCTACTAAATCCTTCAAGCCGCTCTTGTACGCCTGAATTTCTTTTTCTTTTTTGCCAACGCCCAAAAGCTTCATTTCTCCGGAAAAAGCATCCACGAATTCTTTCAGTTTACCAGTGCGGAGATCGCCGGCCAGCGCCCCATAACGGCCTTCCAGAATTTTTTTGGATTCCACCACATTTTCCAGCGTAGATGCCACGAACAGCTGATAACCCTTATCCGTCGGCACCCGGCCGCCGGAAGTATGGAGCTGGGCTAAAAATCCGTCTTTGGTAAGTTGGCCAAGCTCATTCCGGATGCTCGCGGCTTTTACGCCGAAATCGTATTTTTTCGCGAGTTCTTTAGAACCTACCGGCTCCCCGCTCCGAATATATTCTTTAATGGCTGTTTCTAAAACCGTTTTTCTCCTTAAATCCATATTAAAGCATTATAAAACTTTTATCACTCTTGTCAATAGAGTGCCAAAAGACGCTCGCTACCTATCTGCCTATCGGCACCGGCGTTCGCCGACTCCTGCGGTCGGCGCCGCCTACGCCTCGCCGCAATTTTTCGCCTTCGGCGAAACCGAGCAAATTGCGGCTCCGTAGTTGCCGCACGGCAGATAGGTAGCTCACTTTGCTGTGATATAATTGAAATATGCGAATCATCAAGGACAAATTAACTTGGATTGACGTTCAAGATCCGACAAAAAAAGATATTGAGTTTATCCGCAAACAGCATAAATTCCATCCGATTATTTTAGATGAGCTTCTCCATCCGTCAGCACGATCGCGGGTAGAACCGTATGAGAATTATCTCTTTATGACCTATCACCTGCCGATATATGACCGCAACCTAAAAAGCTCCCGGCGGGCAGAAGTGGATTTTCTGATTACCAAAGACAAAATCATTACCGTCCATTATGAAGACCTGGAGCCGCTGAATAATTTCTGGCGGCGTTTAAATAACGATAAAAATTTTAAAGACCGGACGCTCGGAGAAAATACCGGCAGAACCATCTATCACCTGATTGAAGAAATTCTTTCTTTTTCGGAACGCCAGCTCCGGCACATTGAAGAAAACGTCACTTCCTTAAGCGGCGAGCTTTTCAAAAATAAAGAAGGGCAATTATTGCAAAGGATTTCCTATCTAAAAAGAGATATTTTCGATTACAGCATTATCAGCGAACCGCAAAAAATCCTGCTGGAATCGCTGCGCGACGTGGGGGCGCGATTTTGGGGCGAGCCAATGAAAATTTACTTTTCCGACCTGGCCGGAGACCACCTCAAAATCATGCAGCAGCTTGATAATTTTAAGGAAACCGTGGCGGCACTGGAGGGAACCAATTCCCAGCTTTTAAACGCCAAAACCAACGCCGTGATGCAAAGATTTACGGTGCTGGCTTTCCTTACTTTCCCACTGGTGCTTCTTACCTCGTTTTTTAATGTAAAAATTATAGATGATCTGATTGGGAGCAACCCCGTCATCTTCGGCTCTAGCTTTATTTTAGTATTAATAGTGACTATACTATTATTGATATTTTTTAGAAGAAAAGGGTGGCTTTAGCGCCAGTAGCGCTAACTAATGACTTTTAACTACTAACATTTAACATATTTTTGTTAATTGTTAATTGTTAATTGTTAATTGTTAAAATGTTACATATTTTTAATACTCTCTCCAGAAAAAAAGAAATTTTTAAGCCGCTTCACGGAAAACAAGTCGGGCTTTATACCTGCGGTCCGACCGTTTATAACTACGCCCATATCGGCAATCTACGCACTTATGTTTTTGAAGATGTTTTACAGCGAGCGCTAGAATACAATGGCTACAAAGTAAAACGAGTTATGAATACCACCGATGTCGGCCATTTAACCTCTGATGCTGATACCGGAGAAGACAAAATTGAAAAAGAAGCGAAAAAAGAAAAAAAATCGGTTTGGGATGTCACTAAATTCTATACCGAAGAATTTTTAAAAGACATTAAAGATCTGAATATAAAAGTTCCGAAATTGCTCGTTCCGGCGACCAAAACCATTCCAGAACAGATAAAAATCGTAAAAACTTTGTTTAAAAAAGGGTTGGCTTATGAAACTTCTAAAGCAGTATATTTTGATGTCTCTAAATTTAGAAACTACACCGAGCTTTCCCGACAGCCGCTTTCGGAAAAAATAACCGCCGCCCGCGAAGAAGTTGTGGCTGATCCAGAAAAACGGCATCCGGCGGATTTCGCGCTCTGGTTTAAATTAGTGGGTGATTTTAAAAACCATATTATGCGCTGGCCATCGCCTTGGAGCGATGGATTCCCGGGATGGCATATAGAATGTTCAGCTATTTCAACAAAATTCTTGGGGCAGCCGTTTGATATTCATACTGGCGGAGTAGACCACATCAATGTACACCACACCAACGAGATCGCCCAATCCGAAGGCGCTTTTAATAAACCGCTTGCCAAATATTGGATGCATGGAGAATTTTTGCTGATTGACCAAAACCGGATGGGAAAATCAGTTGGAAATTTTATTACCATAAATGATTTAAAAAAAGAAGGTTTTGATCCTTTGGCTTTCCGATACCTGATTCTTACCTCGCATTACCGATCCAGGCTTAATTTCAGTTGGGACAGTTTAAAGTCGGCGGCCAATGCTTATGTTGGATTAAAACACAATTTATCTCTGCTCCAAGGCTATTCCAAACTAAAAACTAAAAATGCTTCCGAATCCAAACAATTAATCGCAACTGCGGTCAGAAAATTTAAAAACGCAATCAACGACGACCTAAATACGCCGGAAGCCCTAGGATCCATTCACGAATTATTAAACCAATTAGCCGGCCTGCAGAAAGAAAATAAATTGAACAGCCAAAACGCCGGACTGGCTTTAAAAGAAATTTTAAAATTAGATTCAATTTTGGGTCTAAATCTCAAAAATCTCCCGAAAATTCCCGCTAAAATCAGGCAAATGGCGAAAAAGCGGGAGTTATTAAGAGCTAATAAACAATTTACTCAAGCGGACGCCTTGCGGAAAGAAATAGAAACGTTAGGATTTAGTATAGAGGACACTCCAGCCGGACCGCTGGTCATCCCCAACTAATAACAAACAACTAACGACATGGAACTTAGGCCTTTTAAAGTATCTACTAATCCATTGAAACTGCCGCCGCAAAATTTAGAGGCGGAACAATCAGTTTTAGGAGCGCTGATGCTGGATAAAAACGCCATTATTAATGTCGGCGATATTTTATTGCCGGAAGATTTTTATAAACCGGCGCACGCCAAGATTTATGACACTATTTTAAAACTTTACGAAAAACGGGAACCGATTGATATTCTAAGCGTCACTGCCAAATTAACCAATGAAAATCTTTTAAAAGAAATCGGCGGCAACTCCTATTTGACGGAGCTTATTGAATCGGTGCCGACTTCCGCCCACGTGGAGCACTATGCCAAAATTGTAAAAGAAAAACGGATTTTACGGGATTTAATCAAAGCTTCCGCGGAAATTACCGAAAATGCCGTAGACGCCACTGAAGATATTGAAACTATGCTGGATGCCATAGAACAAAAAGTATTTGCCATTTCCCAGCAATCTTTCAGCCAAAAATTTATTAAATTAAAAGACGAACTCCAGGGCGCTTATGAAAGAATTGAAAAAATACATCAGGAAGGAAGCAAAATACGCGGCGTTGCGACTGGATTTTCGGAAATAGACAATCAACTCTCCGGAATGCAAAAGTCTGATTTGATTGTATTGGGCGCCAGGCCATCATTAGGCAAAACTTCTTTAGCCCTGGATATTGCCCGTTACGCTTCCTTGAACGAAAAAGAGCCGGTTGTGATATTTTCTTTAGAAATGTCAAGGGAACAAATTGTTGACCGGATAATCGGCGCGGAAGCCCAAATACCGGTATGGGAGCTCCGGACCGGCCGATTAAAAAACGATGAAGATTTTGAATGCATCCAGCATGCCTTAAATAAGCTTTCCGAAGCAAAACTTTTCATTGACGACACGCCTTCACCGACAATTCTCCAAATGCGTTCCATGGCCAGACGCTTGCAAGCCGAAAACGGATTAAGCCTGATTATTGTTGATTATCTCCAGCTTATCCAACCAAGATCCAACTTTGAAAGCATAGTTCAGCAAGTTACCGAACTTTCCAGAGGGCTTAAAAGCATGGCCAGAGAGCTGAATATACCGGTGCTGGCTCTTTCCCAGCTTTCAAGAGAAGTTGACAAAAGAGACAATAAACGTCCGCGGCTTTCCGACCTTAGAGAATCCGGCGCCATTGAACAGGATGCCGACGTAGTCATGTTCCTTTACCGAAAAGATGCGGACCGAGGCAATCCGAATAATGAAGATTATGTAACCGAGGTTAATATTGCCAAACACCGCAATGGCCCAACTGGTACGATTAAGCTGCGATTTGATCCGGAAAAATCTAGTTTCCGGTCAATTGATAAATTCCATAATGCTTCCTAACCCCATCAAAAATTTTGTAGAAGTATTTTCCAAGCTTCCATCTATCGGGCCGCGTCAAGCAACGCGGCTGGCTTTTTATATTACTTCACTCGGTAAAAATAAAGTAAAAGAAATTGCCTCGGCAGTTTCTAATCTTGCTGATTTAACCGCCTGTTCCCGCTGTTTTAGAACTCATACCGGCAATGAGAAATTATGTTCAATTTGCTCTGACCCAACCCGCAATCAAAAACTTATCGCTGTAGTGGAAAAAGAAACCGACCTTTTATCGCTGGAGAAAACCAAAAAATTCAACGGCTGGTATTTGGTAATCGGCGAACTGCATAAAAACGGCGAACTGGAGCCGGAACAAAAACTGCGGCTTTCCGCGCTTAAAAATTTCATTAAGAAAGAACTCCCTCCTTCGCATAAAGCTTCGGAGGGCAAGGGGGTAGGTAAGGCCGAAGAAATAATCCTTGCTACGAATCCTACTGTTTATGGCGATTTAAACGCCGCCACGCTCAAAAAAGAACTGGGAGAATTTACTGATAAAATCACCCGCCTCGGCCGCGGCATTCCAACCGGCGGCGAAATTGAGTTTGCGGATGAAGAAACTTTAGGCAGCGCTATTGATAAAAGGAGTTAAAAAATGCCGCAATATGCGGCATTTTTTATTTCACTGAAACTACTTCCAATTCCGTATAAGGCTGACGATGGCCTTTTTTCTTTTTATAGCGGGTTTTGGAATGGTATTTAAAAACAATTTTCTTGTCGTGTCGGCCTTGGCTTAAAACTTTAGTTTCCACTTTCGCGCCTTCCACATAGGGAGTGCCTAATTTCACTTCTTCATCGTCCGCTACCAAAAGCACTTTATCCAAACTCAAATTAGCGCCGGATTCAACGTCTAATTTTTCTACTTTTAATTTTTGACCAGGGCTTACTTTATATTGTTTGCCGCCGGTTTCTACAATTGCGAATATCATAATAAACAGTTAAGCGAGGCTTTATTTTATTTGAGAACATTGCGGAGGCATATTACAAAACTTTGAGCGAATAGGAAATTTATCGGGGTACCCAGGAAGAATGACTAGGGTGATAAATTTCCGCTATGAGCGAATTAGTTTTGTTTATGCCGGAGCAGCCGTTCGAAAATAAATTAAAGCCGAGCGTCAGTTAATTGAAATAATAACTCTAATTGCTATTAAAATCAATACTGAAAAAAGAAGGGTGCCGGCCGCCAAAAGATATGATAAAAACCGTTCTCTAAAATAAAGTTCGTGGGCAAGCCATAAATTAATAATCCAAACTATTGCTCCGGTAATTAAAATATCCGCCACATCCCGGCGATCTCCGAAAAAATCCGCTCCCCGATAGCTGTCAAAATGAATTACCAGTAAATTCCGATTATCTAATATATTCACATAAGCTATTCCGAAAGCCATGATTAAAGACAGCAATGAAGCCGCAAAAAAAACCAATGCATATTTATCTTTTAAGATGATTGGCGGATTAATCATATAATGGTAGCCCCAACGGGAATCGAACCCGTGTTTTGGCCTTGAGAAGGCCACGTCCTAGGCCACTAGACGATAGGGCCAACTTTTATATTCTAATATAAAAAATACCGCTTTAAAAGCGGTAAATTATTTAACCTTAACAAAACGCCCCCTTTTAAACCATCTAGATTTATTGATATTTGTAGTTAAAGAAGTGTACAGATAGCAATTTCCCTTATTATCGGTCTTAAGCAAATCCCATTCATGCGCCCAACTGCCATCATCAAATCTAAGAAAAAACGCCAGACATTTCGTATTATCCTTTAACGTTTTAAATTCGCATTTATAATAATAACGGCTTAAAAGAATAGACAATCGCTTCCCATCGCGCGGCATCTCCCAAGCGTAATTTTCCCAATTATTCTTAAGCTCTTCCAAAGTCATCCCGAACCTTAATTATCAAGATATCTGTAAATAACAATACTATATTTTTCTTATCTCTTCAACCACCTTATCCAGCCCAATGCCCCTGGATGCCTTTACTAAAACTAAATCGCCTTTCCGCATTAAATCCTGCACTGCCTTGCCGGCTTCTTCCGCCGTATCAAAGCTGAAAATATTTTTTTGAGCCATTCCATTTTCTTTCGCTCCTTCGGCAATAAATTTTGCCCGCGCGCCAACAGTCACCAAAAGACCAAATACTTTTGGAACCAGCTCTCCGATACGCTGATGGGCTTCCGGCGTATATTTCCCGATTTCCAACATATCCCCCAAAACCGCCAGCTTTCGTTTGGCTTCCAAACTTTCCACGGCGTGAATCGCGGCTTCCATGGAAAGAGGCGAAGCATTGTAAGTATCGTCAATAATCCAAGTTTGCTTAACGCCCGCTGCCAGTTTTCCTCGCTGCGGCGGCGCTTCATACTCCAAAAGCGCTTCCGCAATCTTCACTAAATTCAAACCGAAAACAATGCCGATGCAGGCAGCGGCGGCGGCGGCATATGCCTGGGCCTTGCCAAAACAGCCGTCCAGACGAACCGGAACAAAACTGCCGCCATAATTTAATTTGAAACTGATTCCCCCGGGACGATTGCCTTCCATCCTAGTCTCAAAATTAGTTATCCGCATCGTGGCGTCATCGCCAAAACCATAATACATAAGATGGGAACGGGTGCGATCGCGCAAATTAAAAACTGTCTTGTCATCATAATTCAAAATGGCGAATCCGGTTGCGGATAAGGCCTCAATTATTTTCGCTTTTTCCCGCGCCACCGCCTCCGGCCCGCTATAAAATTCCACATGCACCGGAATATCGCCAACGGTGGTAATAACGCCGATTTGCGGCTTGGCAATGTCCAAAAGATATCTAATATCTCCGGGTTTATCCGCCGCATACTCCAAAATTAAAAGTTCGGGATAACGCCAGCGGACAATTAACCTCAAACAGGATGCTAAAATAACTTTCAACCAAAAATATTTTCCGGCAATTTTATCCCAATCTCCCAATATGGTCAGCGGCACTCCGATTTCATTGTTAAAATTACCGCTATTTCTTCTGACTTTCCGGTGCTTTTTGAGAACGGTGAAAATAGCTTCTTTGGTAGAAGTTTTCCCAACACTGCCGGTAACGGCAATTATGCCCGGCTGGTATTTTTTAATTGTCCAAATAGCCAACCGGCGAACAATCCTTTGAAGATATTTTTGAAATTTTTCTTTATTCATTGTAATCTGGCGGGACGTTATAATAATTCAAAATAAATTCTGACAATTCCCGGAAAGCCGGCACGACCGTTAAGCCGGCTAAAGGCGCGCCAACCGGTTTATCAATCCGGATTAAAATAGTGAATTTCGGGTCAAAAGCCGGCGCGAATCCGATATAAGTATGGATAAATTCTTCAAGATAGCCGCCTCTTTTTAAATCCGGGATTTGGGCAGTGCCGGTTTTACCGGCAATATCAAATTTCGGAATCTGGGCAATGGCTGCTTTTTTTACCGCGGAAATCATCATTTTAGTTACTGCTCTGGCCGCTTCTTCCGAAATAACCCGGCGAATCACTTTGGAACCCTCATCGGCATTTAAATACGGCCTCATTAAAACTCCGCCATTGGCAATGGCAGAAAAAGAATTAATCATCTGGATCGGCGTAACCGCCACTCCCTGGCCGAAAGCGGCAGTGGCAAAATTAATATCCCGGAAGCTGGATTTTAAATTGCCGAGGCTGCCAACCACTTCTCCCGGCAGGCCGATGCCGGTTTTTTCTCCGAATCCGAATTTTACCAAATAATTATAAAAAAGGTCCTTTCCGATAATTTTTGCCGCCTGCGCCGCTCCAATATTAATGGACTGCTCAATCACTTCAGTCATGGTTACTTTGCCGTGGGCTTTATTATCCCAATTTTTGATTGTCCGGCTATCCAAAGTAAGAGAACCAGAATCATAAACCGTAGTTTCCGGAGTGAATTTCTTGGCGTCAATCCCGGCAGACATGGTAACCACTTTCATTACTGACCCCGGCTCAAAAACCGACTGCAGGGCTGGATTCAAAAAATTTTCCACCTTATAATCCGCGTAATTATTCGGGTCAAAATTCGGATAAACGCCCATGGCTAAAATTTTTCCGGTTTTAGGCTCCTGCACTATGACCATTCCCCGCTCGGCTTTATATTTTTGGATTAAATTAAATAAAATTTCTTCCGCCCGGATTTGAATGTTAGAATCAATCGTCAAATAAAGATTTTCTCCGGAAATCGGGTCAATAATCCGGTTAGTTTCCAATCGGCCGGCTTCGCCTTTAAGTTTTTCATCATAATAAAATTCCAAACCGTATTTTCCGGCCGGATAAGAATTTTCATGGTCAATTCCCACAAAACCCAGCAGGTGGGAAGCCTGATTTTTAAATGGATAAAATCTTAAATTTTCTTCGTCAGCATAAATTCCTTTTAAATTAAGCTCGCGGATTTTTTCCAATTGGGATAACGAGGCTTTGCGCAAAAATAATTCGTATTCATCGTCGGGCTTACTGAACATTTTTACCAATTTCTCTTTATCCAAAGCAGCCGCCGAAGCCAGCGAGGCGGCAGTTAGGGCGGGATCTTGAATCTCTTTGGGAACGGAAAAAATAACTTGATAAGCTTTATTCATGGCCGCTGGAATTAAATTATTATTCCTATCCGTAAAATAAATATTGCCGCGCTGCGGCTCTAAAAAACCAGCTAAACGATGCTGGGAAGCGGCTTTCTTCGCGTAGTATTCCTTTTTTTCAATTTGGAGGTCATAAAGTTTAAAAAACAAGGTAGCGTTTAAAAGAGAGAAAAAAGAAATTATAAGAAAAAGGCGGAATTTCATCACATTGAAGCAAAAATTTTGTGCTCAAAATAATCCGGATTTTTATCGGAGATTAAATTTTGTTTTTTAACAATGACGGCAAGATTTTTAGAATCAAGAATCTGATAAAACTGGTTCTTTAAATCGGCATTGTCCGCTTCTAATTGCTGCAAAGATTTCTCCTGCAGGCTAATTTGGTATTTTAAATTAACATTTAAATTATAAAAATAGATGCTGAAGGCGGCTGACATTAAAATTAATAGTCCGATATATAAAAATTCACTAATATAATTATTTTTTGCTGGCTCAATAATAGTCATGGCTAGATAATAATGGCGGCTCGGAGTTTAGCGGATCGGGAACGAGGATTTTGGCTAATTTCCTCTTGGCTCGCCATTGTTGGTTTTTTAGTAATAATTTTTATTCGACCTTTTTTAGCTAATTCTCTAAAATAATTTTTTACAATCCTATCCTCTAAAGAATGGAAGGAAATAATAACTGCTCGGCCGCCGGGCGTTAAAATTTGATCCAGCGCGCTTAAGACTTTTTCCAAATTTTCTAATTCTTTATTTAAATAAATCCGTAAAGCCTGAAAAGTTCTGGTAGCCGGATGAATGCGGCCCCGTTCATAATTTTTAGGAACCGCCTCTTTTATAATTTCTCCTAATTGCTGGCTGCTGGAAATTTGCCGCCGCTTCGCATAAATTGCCTCGGCAATTCTTTCGGCATATCTTTCTTCGCCGAATTTCCGGATGATATCCGTTAATTCCGAAATGGAAACGTATTTCAAAAATTCTTGCAGCGATTCGCTGGCATCGCTATAAGTCATCAATAACGGTTCTTCCTTTTGAAAACTGAATCCCCGGCCGCTTTTTTCTAATTGCTCGGAAGAAAACCCCAAATCAAGCAGTAAGCCATCCGCTTTAGGAAAATTATTTTCCGCCATGATGCCGGGCAATTCGGCATAATTACCATGAATAATAAAAACATTGGGATAGCTGGCAAATGCCTTTTTTAAATTAGCGATTGATTCTTTATCCCAATCAACCAGTAAAAGTTGCCCAGTTTCCCCAATTTTCTGCAATACCGCTTTTGCGTGGCCGCCGCTGCCGGCAGTGCCGTCAATTATTATTTCCCTCTCTTTTGGGTCAAGTAGCTCAATTACTTCTTTTAAAAGAACTGGAATGTGCGTCATATACCGAGGCCATCCAACTGTTCGGCAATATCCTCAGATGAGGCTTCGGTTTTTGATTTATATTTCTTCCAATTTTCGGCATCCCAAATTTCCAGTCTATTATACAAACCGGTAACGATGGCATTCTTTTTTAATCCGGCATATTCCCGTAAATAATCAGGAATTAAAATTCTGCCCTGAACATCCAAGGATGCTTCCATGGCGCCGCCAAGCATCAGACGGCCAAAGGCCCGGGAATTAGATTTGGCAATCGGCATGGCTTTTATTTTACCGGCCCAAATCCCCCATTCCTTTTTTTCAAAAACAAAAAGACAATGGTCTAATCCGTGAGTAACTACCGCGCCATTTTTCAAAGCGCCGCGAAATTTAGCCGGCACCGCCAATCTGCCTTTATCGTCTATTAAATGTTGGTATTCGCCTATAAACATTTGACTTATGACTTATGACTAACGACCCACAACTAACAACAATTAGCGAGCTTACCTTTCTTTTGTACGGCAACTACGGAGCTCCAAAAAGATTGGTTTTTCGCGAAGCGAAAATTTTCGGAGCGAGGCGTAGGCGCGCTTCGCCGCTGGAGCGAAGCGACGCCGGTGCCGATAGAAAGAAAGGTACAGCGAGTGGAACTTATCCCCTGATTGACGCTCTATCCCCATACTTATCCACAATTCCCCACTACCATTTAATTGTACCCCACTTGGATTAAAAATTTAACAATGCCAGCCAGCGCCAAAATAGGCTAAAAAATAAAGCTAAAATGGCTTTTTTATCCGCAGGTTATCCACACCCTGGAATTTCGCCTGATTAGACTTGTGATTTTCATAAAAATAGAATAACCTTAAAAAGGTTATTTAAAATAAAAATTTAAAAGGAATGGCCCGCTTAATAACCGCGCCAATCTTGCTTCTTTTCTTCATCTCCCGCTTCACTGCCGTTGCTTTCGCGGAAGAAACAAATTTCAAAGAACAAATAATTCATTACGATCTTGAATTTCAAAATGTAAAATGGTACCAAAAAATAGCAATGTTTTTTTATGGCGTAAATTGGGATGAATTAAGCATCAGAATAAAATATCAGGAGCAGCCAAAAAATAAAATAAAAATAGTTTCAATTAATGCCTGGCCAGCTAGTCCGGAGGATTTTCATCCAGAAAAAATAATGCTTTCTTTGGAAAATACTACGGATGGTAAAAGTTTCATTCAATTCCTGAAATATACCGAATTTCGGCCTGAAGAAGCCCAAAATTTAATTGAATTGTTCAACTTTATATATGATTCCGAACAAAATGGTGAAAAAACAATTAAAACTGACAACCTTTTTGAAAAAGAAGATGGCTCTATGTACGGTACTTTCCAAAAAACTGAAAAAGATGGGAAATCAATGGTTTGCGTCACTACTTATAATAGCTCTGGCACAAAAAACGGTTATGTAGAAATAACTTTAAATTCCCAACCGGAATTGCATATGGAAAAAATCGTTGGCCAGTTAAAAATTGGGATTACAATAGTTGCCACGGAATTAGCCAAGAAGGAAGAAGAAGATTAGAAAAAGCTTCGTTTAACGAAGCTTTTTTAATTTTGGTGGGCTTAACAGGACACTAATTGAATACATCAATACATTATCGCAAAAATTAAGCGAATACCAGCGTATTTTGTTTGAGAATTGCTTTAATCGATTGGCGGCGGCCAACTTAATGAGTGTCGCCAATTAGGCATTTTTAACAGTTTCATCTAAAAATTTTATATAATTACTGTTTATTCTGTGCGGATACACAAGTAAAAAAAGAGGTAAAAAAGACAGATGCGTTTGAATGGTTTTTGGTATTGAGTCAAAATCAATTGCATTAGCATTCTTTACTAACTCTATCCAGCTTTGAGTTTGATTGGAAAACTCGGATTGATTATCGCCCTTATCACAATGCCAAGTAAAATGTTGCCATAATTCTTCAGGAATGAATTTGTCTTGGGCTATATGTGTTATAGCTCTCCAATACTTTTCCAACTCTAACCTCCTACTGTGGCGTGCCAAAAGGTCAATCAGAGACCGTATCAAGAATGACCGCCCAGTGAACTTTTCATCCAACGGTTCCTCAAGCTGTCCATACCGCCGCTTAATTGCAAACGTGATTCCGTAATATGGCGACAACAAACCAAATTTACTATCTGGACTATTGAATTTTAAGACTGCCTCAAGGGCAGTAAAGAGCGGAGAAAATGCTCTATCATCTTCTTTTTTACTCAAAGCCCTATTCACATACAGGAAGCATACAATCAATGAATAGATTGCGCCTTCGCCCCACAGTTTCATTGAATCTTTTAACTTCACGAAGAACGCATCATTGACCGCATTGTTCCACAGAGTGTTCTTTTCAAAAAGTTGAGCTAACTTGAAGGAGAATAGATAGCTCACCGCCAGATGCCTTCTGTAACTACCAATCTCGCCATCCCACATTGAATTAACGAGCGTAACCAGCCCATCGTTTGTAATTTCTTCCTGTAATCTACCTCCAGTAAGGAAAATTTCGTCTTGTATGATTTTGAATGATTCTTCCCAATACTTTTCTGGGAGGGAAAACTTCTCTGCCACAGCCATAATATGACTCCCAAGCAGGGTAAGAATTTGAATGATTGCGATGTGATTATTTTCTTTTTTGAACGGAGCAAGGATGTAGCTCGTATATAATACAGCCGCCGCAACGTTTCTTCGCCGTTCTTCTTTAAACAAACCGTCTTCCTTCAGTCTCAAGACATCAGCGATAAAATCAGAGAAAATCCTTTCGTCAATTAACCCGCCGCCATTGCTGAAGTATAAATCAAGGAATGTTTTATAGTTTCCAACTTTCTGCGGCACGAAAGTATTGCTTAATGCCACAAACCCCCTCAAAAGTTGTCCGTAGGTAATCACTTCAAGAGGGTTTTCCTTCCACTTGTTTGAATTAAGATTATCAATCGCCACTCGCACCGTGTCTTCCAATTCACCGTTGGTTACCAAATAAGATTTGTGCTTACTCCCTTTACTGACTGATGGGTGCTCAATAGCCAAATCAATCAATTCCTCAATCTCTCCTTTAACTTCCTTAAGCCATCTGCTATGCGTAATGTTGCCGCCCTTTAGTTGGAAGGCGTGGGAGCTTCCGTGCTTATCAAGCGCAACCACATCTTTGCCTTGCTCAAAAGCATTTTGACGTGAGGTATGACAAATACTAAATTCCTCGCTTAACAGAAGCTGGCTGAAGGGCATTAAATAACCCATTTCATTTGCGGAGTTTAACCAATTTTCAATGGTTCGCTCCAAAAACGGGTTGGACTCCTTCACGCTCTCCTGAATTGCTGGTTTCGTTCCAAGAAGGCGGGAGAGGAGTTTAGTCCACCAATTTTCTTTTGGCTTCTCTGGTGAGAAAATCATCATATTTCTTATCTATCATCGCCTTCATCTTTTCGTCAAAGGCTTTCTTTTCCTCTGCTGTCATATTGGCTTCCTGCTCTTTGGCTTTCTTCGCAAGGTCTGGGTGCATCACCAGCGTGGGAAGTTGAGGTTTGTTGCGGTCATCCTCATCAAAATCAATTTCAACCATTTCCAGACCCTTCAAAAATGCTTCTGGCGAGAACGGCGGATTACCAGGTATTGTATTGCCAGACTTTTCAATAGTTTCGTTCATTGTTTGGAATAGATTACGCTCTATTTGTCCCGCCATATCTTCTGCGATACCTTGAACTTTTTGAATTATGTCTTTTATGGTCAACTTATTCATTTCATCACGAGTTACCGTAAATTGACTCTCGCCTCGTTTAAAATCAAGAGCTTTTTTTTCACGGTCAACTGTTTCGTAAGAGGACTTATCTCCTTCGTGAAAGAAGTGTTTGCCAATCGTTGCCGCAAAAGGAGCTTTACGGTTAATTTCTTGTCGTAAGAAAATTTCCATTCCTTTGTGTAAATTTTCTTTGATTTTTGGGAAGTCTATAATCATAATTTTTTATCTCCTTTTTCCTCTGGTTGGTTTTCCAGCCACTCTTTTTTCACGGGGCGATAAACAGCATTGAACAAAGTCAAAAGATTAGATGCTTCATCCATTGCCTCCGCATCAGAAATTTCTGTGCCTTTTTCTTCAAGCCAAATTTTCTTAAATTCTTTTAGTGCCTCGTTGGAAATCATTTTTTAAGTGCTTTTATTTTATCGTATAAAATTACTTAAGACAAGCTGGTAGTATATTGATTTTTTGGATACAGTCCCTTAAATTATGCCTGTATGGCAGCCCGCCGCGAAAAACCAATCAATTTGGGTTCTGCCGCATTTCGTAACCGAATGCGGCTTGAATTATTGATTAGATTACCCCAATTCCAGAAAGAAGCCGTCGCGATTAGACAACAATTCAACATACCCAGCAGCGGTATTATTACTGACGAACAAATGGCAAATTGGCAGCGAGCCCTTAATGAAAAAGAAGACAATTTAAAATTCGGCAATCAATTAGAACAATTGGGGCGAAAATTTAAATTGCCTTATCACCTTATCAACTTGTTTGGCGATGGGTTGAGGGCTTACATTCTAAAAAATAAAATTGTGCCCCCTGTTTATAATTTTGTTATTGAGCACCAGCCAAAAAGCGGCGAGGTTGATTATTTATCTATTAAAACTTTTGCCCTTTTAGACAAAGAAGAAATAAAACTGGCTTTAAATGATTTAAAAAACTTACAGAAACTTTATTTTTCCAAAGAAACAACACTACCAATACGCTCACGAAAACAATTTAAAAGAGATTTAGTTATTTTTGACAAGCTGATTAAAAGAATTGGAAATCCAGTTAGGCGCAAGGATTATTTACCGTCCAGCTTTTTAGTGATAGCTAAAAAGAGCGGCACTTATTCTCCCAAAAAACTTCGGGGCTTGGAAAAGGAATATAAAAAAGATGTAGTTATTAGATATAACCAAGTTACAGCCCGTGAAATTGCAAAAGAACTAAAAACAACGGCGGGAGCTGTCGGTAATGCATTTAAGCGTATTAAAAAGTTAATTAAACAATGGTTTGATATTGATATTAACGGACAACAATAGTAACAATTGTTGGCGGGGCTAAATAAAAAGTGGGTGTATAAAGGGCATATAGCCCTTTTTAATTTTGAAAAAGTAGCAGCTCCCATAAATTAACGCCCTCAAGGTGGCGGGCTGCTACTTGGGGGCGTTAATTTATGGAAAATCAGCCCGATAACAAGGGGGTCTTAACCGAAATGGTAATTGATGCCATTGCTCGTGTTTTGGTGTTTGTCGCAAAGGATTTAAACCATTATCAAAATAGTGAGCACGGCTCACTATCAAAAATTAAAAAATCTAAAAAATATGACCCGAAAACTACCCAAAAATTATAATAGGATATTGTTAGAGGCCTTATCCGCAAAACCTATAGCATTTAACCCTTTATTGGCAGAATTAGCTAAAAGTGCCAATGCTGGTTTATTTATGTCGCAATTGCTTTTTTGGTGGGAAAAGGGGAAAAAGGTCGGGTGGATTTATAAAACCATTAAGGAAATGTCCCAAGAAACAAAACTAACGCGAGGCGAGCAAGACACAGCAATTAAAAAATGGAAGCAATTAGGGATTTTAGAGGTTAAAAAAGAGGGAGTGCCGCCCAAAAGACATTTTAAAATAAATGTCATTAAACTGTTAGAATTGTTACGCAAAACCAATGCCCAGCCGTCAGAAGCCACAAATCAATTTGTAGAAACAAACAAAACAAATTGCAATTATGGGCAAAATATTACAGAGAATAACCCAGAAAATACCGTCAAATAATTGCTTTACAAGCAAGCAATGAGCAAACTTTCGTTTGCTCATTGCGGGCAGGCAAGAAAAAGAAAACAAGATTTTAAGCTAAAAATTAGCATACTATCCTTTACTAAAAGTAAAGCAAGTAAAAATAGTGCAAGAATTGCACTCTATAAGTAAAATTGTGCCAAAATTGCACAATTTAGGGGAAACCCAACCAACATTATGGCCAATCATAAAAACATAGACCGAGAATATTTATTAGACGAAACTGAAGCTTTATTTGTAATAGGCGTTAAAAAGCCATATCAAATAATGCGGCGGCTTGGAATTAAAAACTGGGCAACGGCCAAAGAATATTTGCGGGTGGCCGCACGGCGAGTAGGTAATCGTAATAAAAAATTAAACCTTGACCGCTATTTCTGTAATCAGGTATTGGCTTACGATTTGGCAATTAAAGAATGCTGGTGCGTTTTTAGTGAGGCGGATAATAGCAATGCCAAAATTGGTGCATTGAATGCACTGCAAAAACTTTTAAGGGGGCAGGCCGAACTTTTACGGCTTGAGCCGCCAAAACCAGTAGAAAGCAATAACAATAAAGAATTTAGTTTATATGAAATAGTGCAGCAATTACCGCAAAATGAAGCTGATTACTTTGTTAATAAATTAAATAATGCCCGTAAGCAAATATTGGCTAATAACTAAAAAATATGAAAAATAAAGCGTTAATTTACCTAAATAAATGTGCGCCTCACAAAGAATCGTTGGGGCTACGAAAAGAGAAATGTTTAGAATACGCAAAGGAAAATGGTTTTGACATAAATCCAGAAACGGATATTTACATCAGCGAATGTATTGCCGATGAAGAATGTGGTGATGCAAATATCCGCACGATAAATCAGCTTCAAGAAATGCTGAGCACGGAATTTGTTAGACGGATTTTAATCGTTTATGACCAAAACTCTGTAACGGATGACTACTTACAAAACTATATTACTAATTTTGCGAAGAAAGGAGTGGTATTACGCACCGCAGTAAAGTCGCCATTAACAATTAAAATTTGTGAAAATTAGCACCAAGTTTATCAAAAGACATTTTGGAGTAATTTACTAATCAAAATATATGGTGTTAAAATAAAAATGCAACCTACAGTATTGTTTTTCCGTGAAGAGCTGCTACTTAGCCCAATTGCGGGCAGAAAGGGGCAGCCAAACCTCCACAATTGGGAGCTTCACGGCTTTCAATACTGTGGGTTGCAGGTTCTGGCTGTCCCTTTTTATTTTCTAAAAGGTTTAGCCAAAAGGTCGCAATTATAATTAAAAAAATAAAATGGAATTACAAAATTCAAATAAAACTTGGCCAAGCAAAAAGTTTGCTATTGGTGCGATGACCTTTGCTGCATTGTTTATCCTATTTATTGTGATTATATCAACTGGCGATTCTCAACCACCATTACCAACTCAAGGAATAATATTTGATATCCCCTCTCTTTTTGGGAAATCCTTTTCTCAAATAAAAACAGCTATTGGCTCACCTCTTCGTGGCGAAGAACCCAAGGGTTATCCCTTAGATGAGGTTGGTTGGGCAGAATGGGAAAAAGAAGGTCTTGTATTAGGAATCTTTTATGACGAAGGTGGCCGCTTGATTGATGCTGGTGGCCTTGGCTGTGCAATAAGCGTGTATCCCAAAAGAGAAAATTGGAAAGAAAATAAATTGAGAACAGCGAGTAATCTCAATAATTCTAACTACCCTTTTCGCATAAAATCACTAAAAAATATAGACGGAATATTTTATGGATTAGAGGTTTGTTATAAATAAATTATGACGGCGTTAATTTACTTGCGAGTTAGCACTGACCGCCAAGCCCAAAAAGGATTATCAATTCCCGCCCAAAAAGAGCGTTGTCTTGAATATGCCAAGCAAAACGGCTATGGGGTTGATGAAACAACGGATATTTACACTGACGCAGGCGAAAGTGCCAGAACTGCCAACCGCCCGCAATTTAGGGTTCTTTGGGAGCGTTGCCGAACTGACAAAACCGTTAAAGCGGTTATATTTTATGATATTAGCCGTTTGGCTCGTAACCGCATTGACTTTGCATTGATAAAAAAAGACCTTGAACAGCACGGCATTAGGATTTGCTCGGCCACCGAAGGAACTGATAAAACCCCTTCGGGGCAAATGCTTGAAGGAGTGCTATCCTCCGTGGCTGAGTTTTTTTCTTTGCAAAATGCTGAAAAGGTTAAATCTGGTATGTATCAAAAATTAAAAGAGGGGTGGTGGCCTACACGAGCCCCTTACGGCTATAAAAATGTTCAGGAAAAAGTTGCTACGGGGAAAGTTAGGGCGTGGGTTGAAATAAACTGGCAAGAAGCCAAATGGGTTATTAAAGCATTTGAACTTTTTGCGACTGGCAATTATTCAATTGCTACCCTTACTGAAGTTTTAGAAAAAGAGGGGTTCCCATTGCGGAAACATAAAAAGAATAACGGCAAAATGCACACCAGTTTTTTAGCTAAAATGCTTCGGGATAAGTTTTATATTGGCGTTATTGATTGGGGCAGTTTAATTAACCCCAACGGCAAGCACGAAGTTTTTTTGGACAGGGGGTTGTTTGAAAAAGCACAAGCAATACTTGATGCCCGACTGGGGGGCGGTAGCCGCAACCGCAGGTTATTTTCAATACTTAAAACAATTGCTTTTTGCGGTGAGTGCGGCAGCAAAATGACAGTGGAGGAACATACTCTTAAAAATGGCGATTTGGTTAGATATTTGCGTTGCCTAAAATCGCAACACAGTAAGCGGGTTAATTGTAATCAAAGCTATGGCCAAGAAAATGATTATTTAAACCAATTCACAGAAATCCTTAAAGTGGTGCAATTGCCAAATAACCTTGTTGAAAAAATAAGAAATAGAATTAAAACTTTATTTAAAGATGAGCAGGGAGTTTATGAAAAAGCCCGTGCCGACATTTTGGGAAAAATTGAAAGTATTAAGCAACGCAAGAAAAATCTTGTTTTGCAACTTATTGATAATAAAGCCAGCGAAAACGATTTAGAACTTTTTCAAAGCGTTAAAGTGGATTTAGAAACCGAGGAAAAGAGACTCAACGAGGAATTAGCAAAATCAGAGAGTAAAATTGCCAATGTTTTAAAAACAATTGAAATTGCTTTGGCGTTGGCCGCAAACTGCAACTATGCCTATAAAAAGGCCTCGCCAGAACTTAAAGCGTTACTGGCAAAAACATTTTTTAAAAAATTAGTTATTAGAGACAAACAAATAGTCCAAGCGGTATTAAACGAACCGTTGGACTACTTGTGTCACCCCCGCACCCGTAAACTCGCCATATTCAATTTAGCTACTACTTGTGGGCAGTATAGGAATCGGACCTATGCTCTCTGCAATGTGAATGCAGCGTTTTACCATTAAACTAACTGCCCTAATTTATATTTAATATAAATAAAAAATACCCTAATTTCAATCAGGGTACTTTTTATTTTTATTTTAATTCGACTGTCGCGCCCGCGCCTTCCAGCTTCTTCTTCAATTCTTCCGCTTCTTCTTTTTTCAATCCTTCTTTCACGACTTTGGGCGCGGCATCAACTAAATCCTTTGCTTCTTTCAATCCCACTCCGGTAACTTCCCGCAAAACTTTAATCACCTGGATTTTCTGGCCGCCGCCTTCTTTCAATAATACCCCCCAAGAAGTTTTTTCTTCCGCTTCTCCGCCGGCTGCCGCTCCGGCGCCAGCCGCCATAACCGGCATGGCCGCGGAAACGCCAAATTTCTCTTCCATGGCTTTTACTAATTCCGACAACTCCATCACCTTCATATCTCCAATTTTATCTAATAACTCTTTATATTTTTCCATAAAAAAATTATTGTTGTGTTTGTTTCGACCGTTCGTTAATTGTCATCATTAATTGTTTTAATGGCATAGTTAGCATCATGGCGATTTGCGCCAGCAATACTTCCCGCGGCGGCAAAGTCGCAATCACTTTAAATTCATTGGCGTCCACTAAACGCTTTTCCGCCAAATCGTAAGCAGCCATTACCGCGAATTCACCTTTCTTAGCCTTGGTTAAATCTTTAGAAAATTTATGGACCAAACCGGCAACAGACATTAAATCCCCTTTAGCAAAAATCGTGCTTAATTGAGTTTTGACCGTCATCGGATCAAAATTAACTCCGGAATTTTTAAGCGCGATATTAAGCAGCCTCTTTTTTAAAACTTTCAAATCCGCGCCGGCTTTTTTAAGCTCCCGCCGCAATTTTTTAAAATCTTCAACTAAAACCTTGTTATACTCCGCAAAAACTAAAGCGCCGCTTTCCTGAATCTTTTTCGTGCCTTGATCTACCGATTCTTTTTTTTGTTGTTTAGTTAACATATTTTTTAAAAATTAAAAAAGACCGCCAATGGTCCGCAAACAAAAATAGGACTTTTCCTAAACAGGACTTATAAAAATGCCTGCTGTCTGCGGAGACCAATTAATAATAGCTTATCAGAACCATAAAATCTGTCAATCCCCCAAACAAAAAACCATCGTTTTACGATGGCTGTTCTTTATAAAAAGCTATTTTCTTTTTGCCGCTATCTTCCAGGCAGATACGGACAGCATCTCCCGATTTTAATTCTCCTCGATTGACCAAGCGGCTCAACGGTTCTTTCAGATACTTTTGAACTTTATTTTTTAAAAGCCGGGCGCCGTATTCCAAACGGTCCGCCGCTTCATCAACAATAAATTCTTTTACGGCTTCTTCTATTACCAAAACAACCTGCGATTTCTTATTAAACATCAGGTCGCAAAGGTTTTGAAGATGGATTTCTAAAATCTCTTTTAAATTATCTCGGCTAAGGGGACGAAAAACAATTTTAGTATCCAGGCGCCCAAGAAATTCCGGCGGGAAAACCTTACTCGCTTCTTTTATTGATTCGCTATAAATTAAATCATCCGCCTCCATCGCCGCCGACGGATTGCCGCCTTGCTCCAAAGCTCTTCTAAAACCGATCTTTTTCTTATTTAAAATATCGGCGATTTTTTGAGAACCGGTATTAGAAGTCAGGATAATAAAAGAATTGATAAAACTTGTGACAGTTCCATTGGCTAAAGTCAATTTACCCTTATCCAATATTTCCAAAAGCAGCTGGTGCAAAGCTCGATCGGCTTTTTCAATCTCATCAAATAAAATAACGGAGCGATAATTATTCGCTGGAGAATAATTTAAATATTTGGTAAAAAGCTCAGTTAACTCTTTTTCAATTCTCTTAATGCGCTTGCTGGCTTCTTGATAAGAAGCGTGCCTTTCATTCCCCTTTAATTCTCCCAAAAGATTAGTCAGTTTTTCCTTTTCTTCAAAAAGCGCTTTTGCTTTTTCATTTGCTTCCCGCATCTCCTTACCGGTTCTCCGCTGATGCCAATAACCATATTTATCAATATTAAATTGAGAAAGAATGGGTCCATGATTGCTGTTGTCGGGGTCGCAATAACCAACATAGCCGGGTGGCGAGCCCCTTAAAGAGGAAATACTATGCTGTTCCCGATAATCGCCGCAGGCAATTTTCGTAAAAGCGTTCCGGCTGCCGAAGAAAAATTCTGCCAGCACTTCAGCTACCAAGGTCTTGCCAACGCCTGAAGGACCCAAAAACAAGGCGGTACAAATCGGCCGGTCAGCCTCCCTAAAATTGGCTTGGAAAAGATCCATTATTAACACCAATTTCTTAACTGCTCTTTCTTGTCCCTTGATTCTTCCAATTAAAAAACCTTTCAGCTCCTTCGCGAGATTTCCCGGCTCTTCGGCGTTCAATCTTTGCCGTTCAGGCATCTTCCCTTGTTGATTTTTAAAAAACCTGATTTTAGTATAGGCCAAAGAACCCATCTCAACAATAGCTCCCCAACGCGATACTAGCCAATTTTGGCTAGGACAAGGCGCGAGGAGGAAATCGTAGCTTAAGCTACCTTTCCAACGAGCAACGCAGTCATAGACAAAATTGGCTGTATCCCTTTGGGTTGTTGCTAAAATGAATTATCTCTTTGTCGTTCCTCCTCGGAGTATCTAAAGATACACCTTTGTCGTCACTCCTTGATCTAATTCATTTTAGTGGACAACGCGTTTAGGGATTATTATTGAGATGGGTTCTGATTACGGGGTAACAAGAGGCACAAAACTGAAACCAAAATACTCCTTTTTTTCAAATTTATCTTTAGCTGACTTATTAATAACGATAATGCTGTCTTTTACCGGTGCCACTATCCGGCCGCCGATTTTTAACTGCTCTTTCCAAGCTTCGGGAATTTCTCCGGCTGAAGCGGCGGCAATAATTTTATCGTAAGGCGCGCCGTCTTTATACCCCCTTGAGCCATCGCCTAAAATTAATTCTACTGTCCCGTTTTCCGGAAAACCGTATTTTTTTAAATTTTCTTTTGCAAAATTATAGAGTTCCTCAATCCGCTCTATGGAAAAAATCTTGCCCTGGCCGGGCAAGCCGTTTTCTCCAACTAATTGCGCCATCAAAGCCGTATTCCATCCAGAACCAGTGCCGATATCTAAAACTTTCTCGCCGGGCTTCAATTCCAACAGCTCCAGCATAAAAGCCACCACCAGCGGCTGGGAAATTGTCTGTCCGGCCATCAGCGGCAAAGCAATATTTTCATAAGCTAAATCTTTCCAGGAAGTAGAAACTCGAGCGGCTTCGCCATCACTCGCAGAGCGAGAACTCGAGTTTTCACTTCCTGGTTTCATATCTTCCGCAACAAAATCTTTCCGGTCAATTTGCTTGAAGGCTTCAATAATTGCTGAAGTCTTTAAATAGCCGTCTTTAATAAGGGTTTCAAGTAAATCTTCTTTGGTCATAAAATTATTTTATCACAAAAGAAAAAAGGTCGCCTTTTCGCGACCTTTATAACTTTAATTATGGAATGAGAAATTCCACTTCGCTTTTGATAATCAATCCTTTCACTGATTTAATTTTCAAGAATCCGACTGCCACATCAGTTTTTTTGCCTTTATTAGTTTCAAATAAAGTTCTTGCAAGTAAGGTGGGAACTTCCAAGCTTACCCGCTGGCCCATATCCTTAGTCCATTCCCGAACGCATTCCGCAACGTGAAAATTACCGAAAATCACTATATGTTTATCCGAAAACTCCAAAGCTTTTTGCGGCCAACCGCTAGAAGTGCCCATTCGCCCGGCATGGAAGTGATGAATTGACATTCCCAAACCAGAAGGCAGGGTATATTCATTAACCTGAACTACTTTTTGATCCACCAGAGATTCTAAAAGATCAAGATTAATAAAAACATTTTTTTCGTTCAGATATTTGTAGATGCCTCTTATGAGGCCATCCTTTAAAGTTTGCATAAAGGTATTCAAAACTGTAAAGCCAAGAGGTATAACCCACATATCGTGATTACCTTCTTTAGCTACAAACTGCATAAGCGCAACTTTAAGCAATGGCATTAATTCTTCTTGCTTCAATTTAGCAGAATCTTTGTCTTTAAGAAAATCATCCATCCTGTGACGAAACACTTTAAGCATTGCCGAAAATACCAAATTTCCAGCGGCCTTTTCATGGTCAGTATAATTTCCAGTAACTTCTCCGTAAGAAGGGAGGTCATGCTTTATACCGGCAATAAAATCACCGGCGCCAACTAAAATATCAGTATTACAATCAATCATATGCTGCGTAGCTTGATTTTCAAAAAATTCTTTCTGTTGGCTGTCGTAACCGGCATGCAAACAGGCAAAGGCCGCAATCCGGTCTTCTTGCCAGCCGCTTTCCGGAAGTTTATAAATCGTCTTCTTTTGAAGCCATTCTAAAGAAACATCGTACCGATCATCGCCATTGCACCAAACAATTCCTTTCTTTTCCAAAACCGTTAATGCTTCTTTTAACTCAAGCCTGGAAATCCCGGACCGGTCTTCTAACATGCCTAAGGTCGGAGCAGTGTCCGTGCTCGCAATAATAGTTGCAAGCGCCTTTTGCTGAATTTTAGGAAGTTTCGGCAATTTCAACATTTCTCTTTCTTGTCCGGTCAAAGTCTTAAATTCAATGACTTCTTCGCTAAAGCTTTTATCTTCCCGATATCGTAAAATACTGACTCCAACGAAGTTTTCCGAAGCATTCACATCTTGTAATTTATGAAGAGCCCCAACTGAAATACGGGGAACTTTCTTTTCGCCTTTCGGCCTTTGCAAGCTAGCGGCAAGGCAACCGACAATATAAAGATCCGGAAATTTTTTAGGAGTAACTCGCATTTCGTCCTTAACCAAACGATCAGGAACTGTGCTGTAATAATCGCCGCGCCAAACCGCTTTCCGGGGATTGAGCGCAACAATAATAGATTGGAATTTCTGTAAAGGAAACGTGCCTCTGACATGCCCCCAATTTTTTATATCGGGACGCAATTTAGAAAGCAACTCTGCCACCCGCTGGCCAATCCAGCCGTCATAAGCCTCGCTGGTAACCACATAAAGCTTAACCAGCTTGCCATTCTTTTTAATTTTCGGAATAGCCTCGGAAAGATCCGTGGCGAATTTTTGCAGAAGCTTTAATTCCGCTTCCGCTTTTTCTTGCTGTTTTTCTTGCTGCTTTTTTTCAGTGGCCGTCATTTCTTTCTGATCGTTTTTTAATTGCGGTTTTCTGATATGAACACGATTAGGCATCTTAGCCAAAAGGTCTCGATAACTTACCAAGCCGCCGTTAAGAATATTAAAATCCGTACTGGCATTCTCAAAAAGCTGAAATCCAAGATTAACTAACCCGGAACGAAATCCTCTGCTCCCGTAATCAATACGCGCACAAAGACCGATAGTTTCTAATTTCTTTTCCATTTATCTCTTATTCTTTTTTCTAGGATTCTGAATTTATTATAAAGGAAATTGATTGGTTGTCAACTAATTGGCTGCGGATTAAGTTATATTTATAAGTAATATGCTCTATACCGCCGAAAGCGTCACTTCCGGGCATCCGGATAAAATCTGCGACCAGATTTCCGACGCTATTTTAGATGAATACTTGCGGCAAGACCCGGCCAGCCGCGTGGCCGTGGAAACTTTCGGGTCACACGGACTGCTGGTAATCGGCGGCGAAGTAACCAGCAATGGCCAAGTAGATGCCGGAAAAATAGCAGCTAAGGTTTATAAAGACATCGGTCATGAAGATAATCTGGAAATCCAGGCAAATATTGTCCAGCAATCGCCGGATATTGCTCAAGGCGTAAATACCGGCGGCGCCGGCGACCAGGGAATTATGTACGGCTACGCTACTGATGAAACCGTAGAATATCTTCCCCTACCCATGGTCCTCGCCCACAAATTAACCCGCGGCCTGGAAGATTTGCGGCGCAATCATCCGGAATTCCATTGGCTCCGGCCAGATGGCAAAGCGCAAGTAACTATTGAAGATGGAAAAATAAAAAATGTTCTTATTTCCACCCAGCATGATGAAAAAATAAGCCAACAAGAAATTCTCGGCCTTCTCGCAAAGCATCTGATTAGAAAAGTAACTGGCCGCGGCGATTACGAAATTCTCGTCAATCCGACCGGCAAATTCGTGGTGGGCGGATTTTATGCTGATACCGGACTGACCGGAAGAAAATTAATGGTGGACACTTACGGCGGAATTATCCCTCACGGCGGTGGCGCATTTTCCGGGAAAGACCCAACCAAGGTAGACCGCTCGGCCGCTTATATGTCGCGCTTTGTAGCTAAAAATCTGGTGGCTAACGGCTATGCTAAAAAATGTTTGGTCAGTGTTGCTTATGCCATCGGCCGCGCCGAACCGCTGATGGTGGAAGTAGAAACTTTCGGCACCGGCAACAATCAAACCGCCAGAAACGTAGTCTTAAAAAAGTTTGATTTCTCGCCACTGGCAATAATTGAAAAGTTGAATCTTCGCCAGCCGATTTATCTCCAAACTGCCGCTTATGGCCACTTTGGAAAACCGAATTTGCCTTGGGAAGAAATAATTAAAATGCTATAATGACTTTATGACTGCCTTAATCTTTGCCCAGACTTTATTTTATTTGACCGTTTCTCTGGCTATTATTGTCTTCGGCATCTTACTGGGAATAATTGCTTATCATTTTATTGCTATTGCGAAACAATTAAGAAAGCTTTCTGAAGATCTCAACAATGCCTCGGAAGAGGTTCAAGAAAGGGTTTCGGAAATTATGGATCGCCTGGCTGCTCTGCCGCTTTTCTCTTTTCTTTTAAAAAATAGCAGTACCAAAAAAGAACTTCGTAAAGGTCGCGCTAAATAAAATTTTGATTTATGAAAAAAAATACTGTAGCTAAAGTTCTTGGCGGGGCGCTGGCCGGCGTCGCTCTGGGAGCAGCCGCCGGAATGCTGGTGGCGCCGGAATCCGGCAAAAAACTGCGCGGTGACATTAAGAAAAAATCAGCGGATTTCTACCGCCATCTTGCTCCCCAATTAAAAAAGATGGGAAAAATGGGCGAGGCGGAATACAAAGACTTAGCAAAAAAAGCAATGACTAATTACGGAAAAGCAAAAAAGCTTTCCGTCAAAGAAATGGCGGCCCTGACAAAAGAAGCCCTCACCTCCTGGAAAGAACTGAAAAAACATTTATGAATTTAAAAACCCCAGACGGGGTTTTTAAATTCAAGCAATTTATCCGCGAATTAAAATAAAAAAGCCCGATATGTCCGGGCTTCATCCTAAATTTCCTGACTTTCGATAAAAATAGTTTCTCATAAGCATCTTATTTTGACGTTGAAGCGGTGGAAAATAATAAAGGTATTTATCTTCATTAGTAAATACGAAAGGTTCTCTATCCATATAAAGCATGAGATAAAAAACAATCGCTCTGCCGGTCCGTCCATTACCATCCGCGAATGGATGTATCATCTCAAATTCATAATGAAAATCCGCAAGATTCGCAAAATTTAACATTTCCGGAAATCTCTTCCAGCATTTCTGCCACTCTTGAATCTGCAATGCCAAACTTTTCATAAGATTCGGCACTTGAAAATAATGCGGGCAGGTTCTGCCGCCGACCGTCACGCCGATATCGCGATAATTGCCTATCCACTTTGGTTTTAAAATAAGATCAAATCTTTTTTCTCCCTGCTCTTTGGTAATTAAACCTTGAACCTTTTTTATATCCGCCTCAATCAGCAGATGGCTTTTATCCTGTGCTAACTTTTCCAGATAAAGAATCGCCCCGGCATGGCCGTCTTTTGCGCCGCATCTTAATTCTTCCCTGACAAAATCCAAATTATCTTCTATATTTTCAATTAAGTTTGATTCTACTAAAAACCTGGCAAACAAATCAAAATTTTGCATATATGGGCGCTCCCCAATTTATTAAAGAACTTTCTTATGTATACTACGATTTAAAAACCCAAAAATCAAGAAAAAATTCCTCAATAAAAATAGCTTAATAAAGAATAATCAGCTGGCGGGCTGTATTAAACGATTTTCGAACCAAATTAATAGAAAGTAAGATAATGTAAATCTTATTGCTTCATAGTGTTAATGTGGGGAAAATATCAATAATCGGACACTTCTC
The DNA here is from genome assembly GCA_016192685.1 of Candidatus Harrisonbacteria bacterium. Lineage (GTDB taxonomy): Bacteria > Patescibacteriota > Minisyncoccia > UBA6257 > 02-FULL-45-10c > JACPTS01. Next base: position 522,131 of record JACPTS010000001.1, on the reverse strand, counting down.
TATACCGCCTCGTGGATATACATGACTTAGATAGACCATCTTATCGTCAAACCATATAAATAATACTCTATCGAAGGGATTATTAACTGTATTAATCTCGGCATATAATTTTTTCATATCAATGTTTACTCCATTATCTAGAACAACAACAAGATCGGTTTTTGCTTTTTTACCATATTTACGCATGAATAAATTTTTAAGATAAGCAATTAATTCATTTGTGTCTTTTTTTGTTCTACCTATACCAAATCGTTTTACTTGAAAAGTTTTTACTTCTGCTTTTTTTATATTTACTTCTTTTGCGATAATAAAATCAATAATAGAGTTTTCGTCAATGCCTTTTCTAAAAAGTTCTGCAATTTCTGATAGCTTTCTTGGCTCCTTAGAGCCACGGGATGGTAAAATTTTTAAGTAATCTAACCGTATTTTGAAACCAATCCAGTATTTATTTCTTTGGTTTTTTTCAGAAAAATAATGGTGAAAAATAACTGCGACAACAAATTCGTAATCTTTCGTTTCTGGTATACTATAATCTTCCAAAAACTTTTTTATCTCTTCTTTTGTAAAAAATAATGTATAGATAAATTCATCGTCCATAATTAAAAAGTTTCTTCAAGCCATGATAAATAATATATCTAAATTTTAAGATAATCAAGCAAGAATTAAGACTGTTTTTCAAATTCTTTCAATAATTCTAAGTATTCTACTTGGCGTTCTTTTGTAACCCAATTTTCTGATAATTTGTTGATCTTTTTCTCATCAACAATCCATTTACATAAACCACAATAAAAGCCATCAAGCGTTGCCACAAAAAGCCATGGGTAGTCCCATCGGTTTAATAATTTATTAGCATATTCTTCGAGTTTGGCGAGATTAAGTTTGTGTTGATACTTCACTTCAACAAGAAAGATTTCATTGTTATTTTCTGAAATAAGAGCGAAGTCGGGAGCGTCTGCAATATTATCAATAATTTTAGGGATTTCTGCGAGATGCCTGTATTGAGCAAGTGTGGGCATAGTATGCTCATAGCCAAATGGTATAACAGTATATTTTTCTTCCTCACGGATCATTTGTTCAAATATTACTTCAGCAATCCTGCCCTTTATTAATTCTCTTGAAAATTCAATATTTTTCATAATTAAATTATTGCAATAATCTTTTAATAATATTTCTGATAAATTGTTCTGTTGCTGAATCAGTAACCCTAAAATATAAAGGCCTACCAACCCAATCGAGCGCTCCGCTATTAGCATTTCTACAACTTTGTAATTTCTTTTGATCGGCTCTTCCGAATAAAGAATCACATCCCGTTATTACTGGTTCAATCAATTCATTTGTTGGTATAACATTTCCATATTGAGTTCGGATCTGCCATTCTACGGATATTTTAGGGTCTCCTTGGCGAAAAATATATTTAAAAACTTCGGCAAAATCTTCTTGTGGGGATAAAATCCAATTATTTATATTTCTTGATGTATTAGCTGATATACCTCGGAGTTTATAGTAATTATCCCATTCTTGTTGAGTTAATTCTGTAGCTACACGATGACCGAGCTCATGAATTAAAATTGCTCCAGTAAATGATGGTACTGGTTTATTAATTTCAATCCAATGCCAATTTTTATTTGTTGCATAAAGCCCACCCTCTGCAGTTCTATTATCAGAAAAATTTAACCAAGTTTTATCCGGATTTACAAGTATCATATCTGAAGTTACATCATCTGGATTTATAAAAATTATGATTAAATTTTGTGTTAATTTGGGTGGATAATTTATTGTATTAAGTAATTTTATTATTCCTTGCTCGTCTCTATAAGATATATTATGGTCTTCGTTCTTTCCTACGTTCAATGTATAGAATGAAAATTTACTATCAGAAATAAGTTTTGGATTAAAAATAATTTTTGTTGATGACGTTGGGGAAGAATCTTTTGTTTGTGGTATCTTCTGTTGAAATTCTTGCCACCACTGCTTTTGGAAAAGGTTTGTTGGTGAATTCGTCAGTTCTTGTAATATAAGGTCTTTATAAAGATTATTTGGGAGTATAAATGGCCCAATTACAAGTATGAGAACAAAAACTATTATTAATACAGCAAATATCCATAATATTGTATAAGTAATTTTAAAAAGAATCCCCGGTTTTTCTTCTATATTTATTTCTGAAATTGGTAAAGGTGGGGGGTTAATTATTGAGTTAGGTTCAGTATGAATTGGATTACCACAATGCGGGCAAATAGATGCTTTATCTGATACTTCTCCGCCACATTCATTACATTTAGTTAATGCCATATAAATACTAAACCCCGCACCAGCTAGGTCTTGCGACCCCATATCAGTTTCCCAATATGGCCCGATGAAGAGTTGCTGAACGCGGGGTTCAGTATCTTCATCGGGTCTTTTAGCCATGCCCTAATAAATTAAGGTTTAGGCAATTAAATTGTTAGTTAAAGTATAACTTATTCATTCATCTTTTTTAACTGGCTTTATTCCAATTAATCTTAATAAATTATTTATCGCCCACCATTGTAGGTCAGAGCCAAGAAACTTTAAATGATCAATTGCCCTTTCCGGTTTTAGTTCTAAGATATTTGAAAAGGTTAATTTTATGTATTTGCTAATAGTATAGCTAGATTGAAATGGATCATACGGAAGCAAATTATCCATTTCTCCTTTTCGTATTAATTTTGCTACATTTTTAAATTCTAAAGTCTCAAATTTTTCAGCATTAGTAAGTAAATGCTTAAATGAATTTCCATAGTTTGGGAGATATTTTTGAATATATTGCACTATATAATTTCCTAATTTGTTAAATTTAATTTTGTTAATTTTGCCGCTATCAGATAAATAAACTTTATCGGATAAATACGCTAGAACTGCTCCCATTTCTGCTTCTGATTTGTCTTGTCTTATAAAAGTTATGATTACTGAAATAAGTATTGAGGCAAGAGGCAATATTGTATTTTCATTTTGTATGGCTACATAGCTATTTTTTGCATCTTTAAAGTCGGTTTTATATTGTTTTTTATTAATTCCAGATTCTTGCTCCATTACATCAATAGTTGTATCAAAAAACTCGGTGTCTAAATTGGATTCGGTTATTTCATCTATAAAAGCATGTAAAATTTTGGCTACCATATTTTTAGAAAGAAACGCTTGATTCCCGTCAGGTATAGAAAATTTCATAGCTAATCTAGAAAAATTCCTTTGAAAAATTTCTGCTTTTAGGCGAGTTTCATTATCATTTTCACACACTCCTTTTTGTTTTTTAGAACACACATAGAAATTTTTATCTTGAGTTAATGTGTGACCAGATTTTTCAAATGTTAAAACTCCACTTGGGAAAACCCTGGGTATTTTTTTAACTTTATTTCCAAATAGTTTTTTAAGCATAAAAAACGAAAGTTAGCTGAATTTTGAACTTATCTGTAAGTTTATACCCGTTTTCCGTCAAATGGGCAAATTAAAGTTTGCTTATGGATCAATTCAGCGAAGAACTAATCAATAAAACAATTCAATATTTTGAAATAAAAGGTCGGCCAATTAGTAAAGAGGGCGCGGCTGAATTTTTATCGTCTTTGGCGAATTTAGCTGGATTAGTCTGTCGGGTTTTCCCTATTAAGAAGGAGGAGTCCTCGCTCTGCGAGGACTCCTCCTGACTTGATATATCCTCACAGTTGTAAAACTGATATTTAATCAATGCCAGTTATTTATCGAAAATATGGCGAAATCGTTGAAATCACAGAAACCGAAAAAGAGCCATCCAAAATACGCGTATACTCTCCCAGGGCAAGGCGTATTATATACGGTCCTCGAAGACGCGATAATATTTGGCGAACAAAACAAATATGTGTGCGGCGCTTGTCTTCTGCTCTTGAAGAATTTGGATGCCCGCTCTTGGTTACGCTCACCTTTAAAGGTGACGCCTCAGATGCTTCATTTGCAAACGATTCCCTTCGCCGCTTCCAAGTGCGGTTGCAAACTAAATTTCCTAAAGCCCAATCCCTCTTTGTTCCAGAACTCTCCCCGCGAGGACGAATCCATTTTCATGGCCTTGTTTTTAACGTGCCCTTGTCTCTTGGAGATACGAAAATTGGTAGACGGATTATTTCTTACGGAGATGAACGTAAAACCCGAATCCTTGCGAAATTATGGGGACAAGGTTTTGTGGATGCGCGAAAGACTGATGGTTCTAGAAAGTTGGCGTATTATATAAGTAAATATATAACTAAAGGTGCTGGAGAAGTTTTATTTAATGCGATGCGACTACTACGCATATCTCACGGATTTCCAAAAGAAATAGTTATCCGCGGAAAACTTGCTGAAGAACTTAAGCGCCGGTATGATAAAAAAGAATCATTCAAAAATTGGTCTGGAGAAAATTACTTTACTGGTAAAATCACAAAGAAATTTTATTTAAAAGAAAAATTATGAACTATATAATTTATTGTCGTAAATCATCAGAGGCAGAAGATCGTCAGGTGCAATCAATAGATTCTCAAGAATCAGAACTATTATGTTTAGCTAAAAAAGATAGTTTAAATGTTATTAAAATCTATAAAGAATCCATGTCAGCCAAAGCTCCGGGAAGACCTATCTTTGAAGAAATGCTGAAATTCATAGAAAAGAAAAATAATTGTGGTCTGTTAGTTTGGAAATTAGATCGTTTAGCTCGTAATGCCTTAGATGGTGGAAAGGTATCTTGGTTTATGGATAGAGGTTTAATTACTGAAATCAAAACTCCGGAAAAAGTATTCCGTAATATCTCTGACGACAAATTCATGATGAGCTTAGACTTCGGTATTGCTAAGAAGTATGTTGATGATTTATCGGTAAATGTAAAGCGAGGTATTAGGGCCAAATTAGAAAAAGGCGGTTGGCCAGGCATTGCTCCTTTTGGATATTTAAATGACAAATCAAATCAGACTATTATTATTGACCCCAAATACTCATTAGTTATTAAAAGAATATTTGAATTGTTCGCAACTGAAAAATACACCCCAAAAGAACTTGCGGATATACTTTACGAAGATGGGTACAGACCAAAGTCTGGTCAAAAAATTTCCAAAAGCACAATTTATTTTATTCTTAGAAATCCTTTTTATTATGGGGTAATGCTTAAACAAGGAATTTATTATCGCGGCAATCATGAACCGCTTATAAGCAAAGATTTATTCGATAAAGCAAATGAAATCCTTGGTGGAAATAATAAATCAAAAAAGAAAAAGAATTGCTTCCCCCTTCGTGGGTTTATGAATTGTGATGTTTGTGGATGCCTACTAACCGCTACGCTTCAAAAAGGAAAATATATTTACTATTACTGCACAAACGGAAAAGGAATCTGCAACCAAAGGAATAAACACCTTACTTCCAAAGATGCCGAGAATCTTATCTCTAAACTTCTACAAAAACTTCAGTTTGATGAAAAATTGGTTGAATTGGCATTTGAAGCTGACAAAGAAAAATATAAGGTTGAGTATGATCGTTCAGAAAAGATGGAAGAAATGCGTTTAAAAGAGCTTAATAGCGTTAAGGATAAAAAGAATAGATTATTAGACACTTATATCTCCGGAATCATTTCTAAAGAGGTTTATGAATCAAAAATGAGGGAACTACAGAATGAGGTAGTAAGTTTAGAAACCAAAACAAATGAAAATGATCAGAAGGATGTTATTACTTTCGAACAAATGAGAAATGCCTTTTTTAAAGCACAAACAGCGGCAAAAGTATTTAAATTTGCAAAAAATGAAGAAAAGAGAGAATTGCTAAATAATTTACTTTCGAACTGCAAAATTAGAAATCAAAAAATAGCGAGTTTTACATTCAAAAATGGCTATCAAGAACTTGCAACAATATCATCAAAACCTACCACTTTACTTGAAATGCGGGGGCGCAAGGAATCGAACCCTGACTAACGGTTTTGGAGACCGCTGTACTACCATTATACGACGCCCCCTTATAGGAATATTCTAATACTAAAAAATAATCGAGCACATAACAAGTTTATGTGCTCGATTATTTTTTGGCTTCTTTATGTTTAGTGTGCCTCCGGCAATGTTTGCAGAATTTGCTGGTTTCAATCTTCCGTTCCACTTTCTTTTTATTCTTGCGGGTATAATAATTAACCATCTTGCAGACTTCGCACCGAAGCTTGATTAAGTTTTTAGAAAACTTTGACTCGCTCATATAGTAATTTATTTTACTTTATATTGACTCAAAAATCAAATTTGAGCCGATGGTCGGGATTGAACCGACGACCTACTCCTTCGCTTACACCTCTATTTCTCCAATAAGGGATTATAAGAGGACTAGACTGTATCTTACTCCGAAATTACCGGAGCCCCTTGTCAGTCGTTCGGGCCGCCTACGGCGGCCACGGTCTTAGCCAAGTTTGACTTGGTTTTTAACCGTTATTCGGGATTCATTCACCAATTACTCGGCGAATGGGCGGATGGAAGTCTGACTTCCCAGGATCTTGCGACCCACCATGGAGTTGCTCTACCACTGAGCTACATCGGCAAAAATCTGTTATTAATTATAACTGTCTTAGAAATATTTTTCAAATTGAGCCTCCTGTCAGAATCGAACTGACGTCTACGGTTTACAAAACCGTTGCTTTGCCACTAAGCTAAGGAGGCTTACAAAAATTAATCTAACTCTATTTCCTTTTGATATTCCTCGTAAAGATCAACATCGCCGCTCTTTTTCATTTGTTTATTTTCATAAGGAAGGCCGATCCGGCGGTAAAATTCGTCCGCGATATTGTTAAAAGTTCCGATAACCGTGGCAATAATCCAGTAGCGCATTTTACCGAACAAAGCCCGGGTGACTTTCAAAGCTAAACGAGTGCAAGTGTAATTCAATAAACCGGCAAAAGCGGCGTCATATTTAGATTCTTTGGCTTCTTTTACAATCGCGCCAGCCAATTTATCAATCAGCGGGTCAATCTTTTTTCTGTCTTTTGGGGCAATATAAGGCATAAACTTAGAATATTAAAAATAACTTGCTGACGCAAGTTATTTTAAAGGTCGTTTTCTTGAAGTTTTTTAATCAATCGTTTGAAAAGATGTAGTCGCATCAACGGAAGCGGAGAACTTTTTCCTTCTTTCCATCTGCGAATAGTTGGTTTTGAAGCACCAATCTCTCGGCATAAATCTGTTTCTGTCAAAAAACCTTGATCAAGCAGGGTGGCGATAATTTCCTGAAACTCTTTATCATCCTCTTTGGAAGCCGCTTGAATCTTTAAGATAAGTTCATTACGAGTCATCTTATTCGGTTTTTAAGGTTAACGCTAAAAATAGCTTATCAAAGATAATTTTATATTTCAATGGTGGGCAGAGAGGGATTCGAACCCCCGAAGGCGTAAAGCCAACTGGTCTACAGCCAGTCCCATTTGACCGCTTTGGTATCTGCCCAGATTCTACTTTTTACTTTATATCATTGTCCTCTTTTTTTTCAAATAAGGTTGGTTTTTCTTCGGTAGCGACGGATTTTAAATTAGAAAGATGCTTAGTTAAAAGATTATCTAATTTCAAAACCGCTACTTTAAATTTCCGCAAGAATTTTTCCAATTGGCTGCTTAACCAAGCGTCCATTTTTTCCAGCGGCAACTTTTTAATCCACCGATCAAGAGAATCACCGGGAGAGAAAGTTTTAATCTCGGTTTCGGAAACTCGCGGTACAGCCCGCGCCACCAGATAAATCAAGGCGCCGAGGCTCAACATTACAATGGTTTGAAGGATAAAGTTGTACACGATTCTATTATATCTTATATCTGATATCGGGAAAATCTGGCCACCTTTAAATTCTCACCAACTATAGCAATCGTTCCCTTAATTACTTCCTCTACGGTTTTTGCCTCATCCCTCGCATACGGCTGTTTTAATAAATCATCAACCGTCTCCGGAGCCATAGCCGCAACGTGAAGCGCCAAATTATGGGCTAACGCTTTAACAGGCTCCGAGTGAGCAACAAAATCAGTTTCGGAACGAAGCTCCAGCAAAACTCCGACCCGGCCGTTATGCACATAAGCCTCTAAAAGGCCAGCGCCAGTGGCCCGCTCGGCTTTTTTGGCCGCTTTCACCAGCCCCTGTTTTTCAATAAGTTGTTTCGCTAAATTAAAATCTCCGCCGGCTTCCTCCAAAGCCCGCTTGCAATCCATCACTCCGGCGCCGGTTTCCTCCCTTAATTTTTGGATAACAGTAGTCACGATTAACTTTTTTTATCTTCGGCTTTTCCCGCTTCTCTTGCCAGCGCCCGTCCTTCTTCCACCGCCTTTTCCAGACGCGCTAAAATCCAATCAATGCTGACTTTACTGCGATCATTGGCAAGAATCGGATAGTCTACTAATTCCGGGTCAGTATCGGTATTCATAATCCCGACAATGGGGATTTTCAAACGCCTCGCTTCCCTGACCGCAGTCAAATGCGCATTAACGTCAGCCACGAAAAGCGCCGCCGGCAAAGATTCCATTTTCTCCACGCCGCTAAACATCGTGGTCATTTTTTGAATTTGACGGTCAATATCCAAACGTTCTTTTTTGGTATATTTATCCAGCCGTCCCGCCTCTTTATCGCTTTTTAATTTTTTGAAATAAACAATCCTTTTTGACAAAGTCTTAAAATTAGTCAAAGTCCCGCCCAGCCAACGCTCCGTTACAAAAGGCAAATCCAGCTGTTTGGCGGTTTTTTCAACGGAGTTTTTAGCCACCGGCGCGGTACCGACTAATAAAATATTCCCTTCTTTTTCCGCGGCTTTAGTTTTTATAAATTCCATTGCTTTTTCCAGCATTTTCAAAGTCTCTTCCAAATCAATTAACGAAGATTTATTCCGGATGCCTAAAATAAAACCCCGCATTTTCGGATGAGTTTTAGAACTCCTGCGGCCGACAAACAAACCGGCCTTCATCATTTCTTCCAGAACCGGCAAGTTATCCGGATTATTATTTAATTCTTCCCTAGTCAATAAATCTTCCATATAGAGTTACATTATATATAAACTTAGTAATTACCGCAAGCCCCTAAGAATTTTTCTCCCTCCATTCTTCAATTTTTTTATGGTCTCCGGATAACAAAATTGGCGGAACTTTAAATACTTTTAACTTTCCACTTTTCACTTTCAACTCTATTCTTTCCGGCTTGGTATAAACCGGATAAGTTCCCTTGCGCTCCTCCAAAGACTCGGATTTTCCAAGCATGCCGGGAATAAGCCGGCTCACTGCTTCAATCACAATCGCAGCCGGCAATTCGCCGCCGGAAAGCACATAATCACCGATTGACAGCTCCTCATCCGCCACATATTTTGCCACCCGCTCATCCACGCCCTCATAACGGCCGCAAATAAAAACCAATTGGCCGTATTTTGCCAAACGATGCGCTTCTTTCTGGTCAAACTTTTTGCCGCGCAAGGACAATAAAATTGTCCTAACTTTTAACTTAGAACTTTTAACTTTTAACTTTATAGCTTGAACCGCCTTATAAACCGGTTCAGCTTTTAATACCATCCCAGGCCCGCCGCCATACGGCGTATCGTCAACCTTATGATGTTTATCGCCGGTGAAATCTCTAAGATTATGAATTTGAATTTTAATTAAACCCTTATCTTGGGCTTTTTTTAAAAGTGATTCGCTGAAATAAGAATCTAAAATTTTCGGGAAAATTGTTATTATATCAAAACGCATAAAATTAAATAAGTCCGATAAGTCTATAAGACTTATTATAAACTAAAATCCCCCGCTTTGGGGGATTTTAGCGAAATACTTTTAGAGATTCATATCTCTGTCTCCGCGCTCCATGCGCGGACCGCGGGTAGAACCTTCCGGCTCTTCAATCTTGAGATTAACGCGGGCGTTATTCCGAACGCCGACGATTCTCAAAAGCGAGCGGATGGCCTTGGCCGTGGAACCTTGTCTTCCGACAACCAGACCCATATCTTTCGGGTCCACTTTCAAAGAAAGCAGAACTCCCATTTCGTCTACCTTACGGTCAACTTCTACTTTATCTGGATTCTCAACAATAGACTTGACGAGATATTCCAGAAATTCCTGATCATGTGGTTTCTGTGCCATATCTTTATCTTTAGCTTTTCCGAACATTCTTGATTTTATTTACTTACCTTTACCGACCTTTGAGCTAATTTATAATAATATATCAGATAATAAAATATTTGTCAAATCCTATTTTGACGTTTCAGTTTTTGGAGTTTCAGCAACTGCTGGAGCTGCTTCAGATTTTTGGCCGCCGGAAATTTGCGCTTTTTTATGAACTGCAATTTTTTTACCCGGAACCATACCAGCACTAACTAAAAGATTATTCACGGTATCACTCATTTTGGCTCCCGCGGAAAGCCAGTGTTGAAGGCGGTCTTTATTCAAATCCAATTTGGCAGAATGCGGATCATACCAGCCCAAATCATCGGTCTGCTTGCCGAGCAATTTAGATCTTTTCTCGCCGACCACCACGCGATAAGCCGCTTGGTGCTTTTTCCCTCGGCGCTGGAGACGAATCATTAACATAAAAGTAGCTTTTAGCTTATAGGTTTTAGCTTTTAGTGTCAAGCATCCTCTATTCAAGCTTTAATGATAAAACTTTAGATACTCCGTCTTCTTCCATCGTGACGCCGTAAAGAATATTAGCGGCTTCCATGGTGGCGCGGTTATGGGTGACAATTAAAAACTGGGTTTTTTTTGAAAAATCCCGGACAATATCGGCAAACCGCTTGGTATTTTTTTCATCCAAAGCCGCGTCCACTTCATCCAGTACCAAAAACGGCGGCGGGCTGACCGAAATCAAGGCAAAAAGGGCCGCAATGGAAACCAAACTTTTTTCGCCGCCGGAGAGCATATCCAATCCATGAATCCGTTTCCGCGGCAAGCTTAAATCAATTTCAATTCCGGTTTGCTTTAATTCCTCGGTTTCCAAATCTTCGGTTTCCTTCCGATGCTCTTTCATTTCCGGATCCGTTACCCCCTCCACCGCCGCCTGGACTTTCGGCTCAGGCTTTTCTAAAACCAATTTCGCTTTGCCGCCGCCGAACATCAAATTAAAAAATTTATCAAATTCCGTATTGATTTTCCTGAAAGATTGCTGGAATTCATTATCAATTTTTTCTTCCAACTCTTGAATCAGCTGTTCCAGGTCGGTGGCCGCTTTTTCCAAATCCGCCAGCTGGCCAGCCAAAAAATTATGGCGGGTTTCGGTTTCCTCGGCCTCTTTAATTAAAGCCTGGTCCACCTCCCCAATCCCGGCGATTTCCGAACGAAGCCTAAGCATCTTCCTTTCCAGCGCCGGTAAATCGTCTATAAGACCTATAGGACTTATTGGACTTATAAACTCGTCCAACTTTCTGCCAATCTGATTTATCTGCATTTCCAAATCCTGTTTTCTAAGATTAAATCGCTCTAAATCAAAAAGCAGCTTATTTTTTTCTTTGTCTAATCCGGAAATTTCTTCTTTCTTAATTTCCATTTTTTCAAAAGCGCCGCGGAATTGGTCGTTAAACTCTTCAAATTCTTTTGCCGAGGCTTCTTCCTTAGAGGTTAAAGCGGATAGTTCGTCCCGGATCGGAACCAGCTTTTTTAACAAAGCATCTTTGACTGATTTTAAATCAGCAATTTCGTTTTTCTTTTTTGAAGACCGGTCAGTAACGCCGGCCACTTTCTCCAGCAGCGCCCGCAAATCCGAATGAACCTTTTCTAAATTCTTTTCTTGCATCAGCTTTTCCAGACTGTCTTTTACTTCTTCCAAAACCGTTAAAAGTTCGCCGGAGCGCAGGTCTAAATTTTCGCTGGCCGCTACCGAATTCAAAAATTCAATTTTCGCTTCCAATTTGCCGACTTCCCTTTCAATCTCCGAACGTTCCTGGAGCAAAACTTCCCGCTTTTTCCGCAATTCACCGCCGGAATTTTTTCCCGGCTTTCCGGCTTCAATTTTTTCCACGACCATTTTCAAAACCCGCAGTTGATTTTGTTTGCCGCCGATTTCGCTGTCTAATTTTTTAATCTGGGGATCCAATCTCTCAACGCCCTCCCGAATTTCTTTCAATTTATGGGCAAAATAAATATTTTCCAGGTCTTTTATTTCTTTTTCCAAATCGGAAAGCTTTCCCCATTTGGCGGTCTGCCGCTTTAAAAACCTAAGGTGGGGCGCCACCTCCTCAATCATCGCCCGCACTTTTTCAATGTTAATCCGGGTGTTTTTTAATTTCCGGTCAGCTTCATGCTTTTTTAATTGGTATTGCCGCAAACCTAAAATTTCTTCAATCATCGCCCGCCGCTCTTCCGGAGCAGCCCGGACAAATAAATCGCTGGAACCCTGGTTAATGATAGAAAGCCCGCGGGTGCCGAGCCGGACTTTCGCGAAAAAATCAATAATATCCCGCAAGCGGACTTCAGCTTTATTCAAAAAATAATGGGAATTACCGTCCCGCTCAATCCGGCGTTGAATAGAAACTTCTTTGTAATCCACCGGGAAAAATCCGGAGGCATTATCAAAAGTAAGCGTCACCTGCGCCATGCCCATCCGCGGCCTCTTGGGAGTGCCGGCAAAAATTAAATCTTCGGCTTTTCCGCCGCGAAGATTCTTGGCTTCCCGTTCGCCTAAAATCCAGCGAACTGCGTCAATAATATTGCTTTTGCCGCTGCCGTTGGGACCGACGATTCCGATAATGCCCGCCGGAAAATCCAAAATGGTTTTAGGGGCAAAAGATTTAAAACCTATCAATTCCAAATGTTTAAGATACATCGGATTTATTATAACAAAAATTCCTCCGTTAGGAGGAATTTATAATAGCCCGAATTTCATTGGCATCCAATGTTTCTTTTTCCATAAGCTGGCCGGCTAACTTATCAAGCTTATTCACTTCTCTTACCAAAAGTTCTTTAACATCATTATAAATCTTAGCTAATTTTGTTTTTACTGCCCTTTCTAAAAGCTCCTTAGTTTTTTGAGAAGCGTCCAGGCCGGTGGGATTTCCCCAAAAATCAGCTTTCTCTTTATAAACCGCCATACCCGTTTCCTCATCCATGCCAAGTTCATAAATCATTTTCTTTAAAAGAAGCGTGGCCTTCTCAAAATCATTGGAGTGGCCAGTGGTAATTTCTCCGAATTTCACTTCTTCCGCGGCCCGTCCGGCAACGCAAACCGCCACCATTGCTTCTAACTCCTTTTTGGTAATAGAATGCCTGTCTTCCGGCAACTGCTTGGTAAAACCCAGCGCCGGACCGCGCGGTATAATCGTGACTTTGTGGACCGGGTCCGCTCCTTCAGTAAGCATAGCCGCCAAAGTATGGCCGGCTTCGTGATAAGCAGTGCGCTGTTTTTCTTTTTCGGTAAGTTTTACCGATTTTCTTGCCGGACCCATGGATACTTTATCCACGGCCTCGCTGAAATCCGACTGCTCAACATAATCTTTCTTTTTTCTGGTGGCGATCAATACCGCCTCATTAACAACGTTTTCCAAGTCCGCGCCAACCATTCCGGCCGTATCTTTGGCAACTTCCAATAAATTAACCTCCGGACCAAGGACGGCATTTCTGGCGTGAATTTTTAAAATCATTTCTCTGCCGGTTAATTCCGGTTTGGGAACCATAATTTGGCGGTCAAATCTCCCTGGCCGAACCAAAGCTTCGTCTAGAATATCCGGCCGGTTAGTCGCCGCCATCACCACAATGCCGCAATTTTTATCAAAACCGTCTAATTCTTCCAATAAAGCATCCAGGGTTTGCTCTCTTTCGTCATGGCCGCCGCCAATGGCAAAACCTCTTTTTTTGCCCACCGCGTCAATTTCATCAATAAACACCACGCAAGGAGCTAATTTTCTCGCGCTTTCAAATAAATCCCTTACCCTGGAAGCGCCGACGCCGACAAACATTTCAATGAATTTTGAGCCGTTAGTTGATAAAAACGGAACTCCGGCTTCTCCGGCAACCGCCTTAGCTAAAAGAGTTTTTCCGGTTCCCGGAAGGCCGTATAAAAGCACTCCCTTGGGAATCCTGGCTCCTAAACGAGCAAAACCGGACGGGTTTTTTAAAAAATCAACAATTTCTTTAATTTCTTCCTTAGCTTCTTCACAGCCTGCCACATCGGCAAAAGTTTTTTCTGCCTTCTGCGCAATTAACTTTGCCTTTGATTGGCCGAAACCGAACGGCCCTCCTCGGCCGGATACTTGTTCGGTTTGTTTTTTCATCATCCAAATCCAGAAAACAACCAGCAATACCACCCACAAAAGATTGCTAAGCAAAGACTGCCAAAAATAATTTGGCGGCGGAGCCGGATCAAAAGGAATTTTCTCTTTTTCGGCTAAAGCCACTAATTCATTAAAATGGCCTTGTCCGGCAGCTCGAGCAATAAATTTTTTAATTGCCGGCGGATTATTGGCAGGCTCCTCCCATTGGACATTCAAAGTTTCAATCTCAAAAACAACACCTTTAACTTTACCAGAAAGAAAATGAGTTTTGATTTCCGATGCCGACACCTTTTCCGGCTGATCAATTTTTCTCAAGGCATTGGAAAAATTAAATAACAGCAGAAAAACGCCAACCCATAAAATCAATCCCATTGAAGTACGATTCACTTATTCAATTTTCTAAGAGCAAAGACTACTTAAATAAAACTATAAAATTGCTTTGATTGCAAGTGCTTTTTTAGCGGCTTCCACTTCCGCGTCCTGCTTAGACATTCCTTCGCCTCGCGCTATTTCTTCTTTACCAAAATAAACCGCCACCGTAAAAACTTTCTTATGATCCGGCCCTTTCTCGCTGATCAGCTTGTAAAGCGGGGTTATTTTTAAATTTGCCTGCGACCATTCCTGAAGCAAGCTTTTAGGGTCGCGGTCAAGGCCTTTTTGAAGCACTTCTTTAATTTCCGGAAAAATGAATTTCAAAACAAAACTTTTTACTTGTTTAAAATCCGCATCCAAATAAATCGCTCCGATTAGCGCTTCCATCGCGTTAGCCAAAATCACTTCCCGCGCCCGGCCGGTGTCTTTGGCCTCCCCTCGTGACATCAGCAAAAATTTCTCCAGACTAATCTGCTTGGATAAACCGGCTAACATCTGATAATTGACAAGCGCCGCCCGCAAAGTAGTTAATTTCCCCTCGCTTTCTTTTGGAAATTGCTCATATAAAGATTCGGTAATCGCCAATTCCAAGACGGCATCGCCCAAAAATTCCAGCCGTTCGTTATGCGGCAACGGCCATTTCGGATTTTCATTTAAATAAGAACGGTGAGTCAGCGCTTCTTTTAAAAGGTCCTTATTTTTAAAATCGTAAGAAATTAAATTTTCTAATTTGTCTGAATTCATCCCTTTTTTTCCGGAGCCTTATCATCCTTGCCCGGTTCGCCGATTTCCCGGTAAATTGTGCCCAAAACGCCGTTTATGAATTTTCCGGAATTCGGGCCGCCGTAATTTTTAGCAATCTCAATGGCTTCGTTAATCGCCACTTTCGGCGGAACCTCCTGCCGGTCCGCGAATAAAAGTTCATAAAGGCCGACCCGGAGCGCGTTGCGGTCAATAATCGCTATCTGCTCTAACGGCCAATCCGGAGCCGCCTTTTCAATAATCTCATCAATTTCTTTTCTGTGGTCAATAATGCCTTTTAAAATTTTCCAGGCAAATTCCGGCTCGTCAATTCCCGGGCCGAACTCCTGGAGATTACGCTCTAAAATCCCGGTCAAATCCGATTTCTGTTTATAAAAATCCCACTCGTAAAGGGATTGCAATACTATTGATCTGCAAAGTTGTCGAGTTGCCATTCATTAGTGGACTAGCCACTAGCCACTAGCCACTAGTATTTATTTAAAATTTACTAGTCGCTAGTCGCTAAACACTAGTCGCTTTTTCGATATTGCTTGCAATTGGGACAAATTCGGTGCGGCAAAACTGGCGCCCTACAATTGGAACAAACTAAAACCGGCACCTTTTTCAAGGCCTGATGAGAACGAGTATGTCCAACCGCGGACTTAGAACGATGTTTTACTGGTACGCCACCCATAATTATAAAAATATCTTAATTTTCTAATATTAACATGGATTTTAAAGAAGTCAATCCTTTATCCCCAATATTTCTTGCTTCTAACTTCGCTCCGGCAGTAAAATTTAATTATTATGTCTCGCTTTGTCCATTTACATACCCATTCCCACTACTCGCTTCTTGACGGCCTTGGAAAAATTGACGCTATTGTAAACCACGCTAAAGAACTGGGAATGGATTCTATCGCTCTCACGGATCATGGCGCGCTCTACGGCGCCATTGAATTTTATAAAAAGGCGAAAAAGGCCGGAGTAAAACCAATTTTGGGCATGGAAGCTTACGTGGCGCCTAAAAACCATTTAGAAAAAAATTCCAACGGCGAAAATAAATATTACCACCTGATTCTTTTAGCCAAAAACCAGACCGGCTGGAAAAATTTAATCCAATTAGTCACCATTTCTCATCTCAAAGGCTACTATTATAAACCGCGGGTAGACAAAAATTTGCTCCGCCAATACCATGAGGGGTTAATCGCGCTTTCTGCCTGCATTACCGGCGAGGTGGCAAAATTAATTTTACAAAATAATTTATCCGGAGCGGAAAAAACCGCTAGGGAATACGAGGAAATTTTCGGAAAGGGAAATTTTTATCTGGAAATCGGCCATCATCCGGGAATCACGCCAACCATAAAAGCTAACGAGGGGTTAAAAAAAATCTCTGCCAGCACCGGCATCCCGCTCGTTGCCACCCAAGACATCCATTACGTTAAAAAAGAAGATGCTCCGTATCACGATATCCTACTCGCCGTCCAAACCGGCAATAAACTTTCCGATGCCGACCGCCTGACTTTAAAAGATGATGATTTTTCCCTGCGTTCTCCTGAAGAAATGGCGGAATTTTTTAAAGATGCCCCCGAAGCCATTGCTAATACTGTTAAAATAGCCAACGAATGTAATTTAGAATTGGAACTCGGGAAAATCCAACTGCCGAAATTTGATGTCCCAGACAAAAAAACCGCTAATGCTTATCTTTGCGAATTAGTAACTGAACGAACTTCGGTCCGCTATCTTAATTTGACTCCGGAAATCCAAAAACGGATTGAATTTGAACTGGAAGTAATTGGAAAAATGGGGTTTGCCGACTATTTCTTGATTGTCCAAGACTTTGTGAACTGGGCAAAAGATCACGGCATTGTCGTTGGTCCGGGCCGAGGCTCGGCCGCCGGCAGTATAATCTCTTATATTTTAAATATCACTGACCTTGATCCCCTGCAATACAATCTTCTTTTTGAAAGGTTTTTAAATCCGGAAAGAATCTCTATGCCGGATATTGACTTGGACTTTGCCGACACCCGCCGGAATGAAGTGTTGGGATACATTGAAGAAAAATACGGCAAAAATCACGTTGCGCAAATTATTACTTTTGGAACTATGGCGGCCCGCGCGGCAATTCGCGATGCCGGCCGGGCTATGGGATTAAATTATGGATTTTGCGACCAAATCGCCAAACTTATTCCTTTTAATCCGACTCAAGGAATGAAAGAGGGCTGGCTGGATGAATGTTTAAAAAATGTCTCTGAACTAAAGGCGATGTATCGCGACAATCCGGACGCAAAACGGGTGCTGGATGCCGCTAGAAATTTAGAGGGCGTTGTTCGGCATGCTTCAGTCCACGCCTGCGGCATTGTTATTTCCAAAGAGCCCCTAACCGAATATATGCCGATCCAATACGCGCCGCAAGATGAAAATACCATTATCACCCAATTTGAAATGCACAGCGTGGAAGATTTGGGACTTTTAAAAATGGATCTTCTGGGAATTAAAAACTTAACCATAATTGAAGACACCTTGCGGCTCGTTGAAGACGCGGGCAGAGAAAGAATTAACATCAGCCGAATTCCGCTGGATGATAAAAAAACTTTCGCAATTTTACAAGCTGCCGATACCACCGGAGTTTTCCAGCTGGAATCCAGCGGCATGCGCAGATATTTAAAAGAATTAAAACCTACCGAACTGGAAGATATTATTGCCATGATTTCTCTTTACCGTCCCGGGCCGATGGAACTTATTCCGCAATACCTGAAAAGAAAATTCGGCAAAGAACGAGTGGCTTATCTTCATCCGCTTTTGGAGCCGGTTTTAAAAAATACCTACGGTATTATGATTTATCAAGAACAATTAATGGCAGGCGTGCGGGCGCTCTCCGGATTCACGCTATCGGAAGCAGATCTTCTTCGGAAAGCTGTCGGCAAAAAAATAAAATCGCTGATGCAGGAACAAAAAGAAAAAGTTATCAACGGGGCGATTAAAAACGGCGTAAAAAAAGAAATCGCGGAACATTTCTGGACTCTCATAGAACCTTTTGACCGGTATGGGTTCAACCGGTCGCACGCCGCCTGTTACGCGATCATTGGCTACCAGACTGCTTATCTTCGCGCCCATTATCCGGTGGAATTTTACACCAGTTTATTCAATGCGGATGCCGGCGACGTGGAACGAATGGCCTTTTTAATCGCGGAAGCGAAAAAAGCCGGAATAAATGTATTGCCGCCGGATATCAATGCCAGCCTTGCGAATTTCACGCCCGACCAAAAAAATATCCGGTTTGGGCTTCTGGCCATCAAAAATGTCGGGCAAAATGTGGTGGAAGCCATTGTTGCCGAACGGCAAAAATCCGGCCCCTATAAAAATTTTACTGATTTTCTCCAAAGGGTGGAGCACAAGGATTTAAATAAAAAATCTCTGGAAAGCTTGTTAAAATGCGGGGCGCTGGATTCTCTTGGCATGGAAAGAAACGCCGGACTTGCTAATATTGAAGAAATTATCAGTTTCGCGAACACTCTTAGAAAATCCAAACAGACTAACCAATTTTCTCTTTTTGGCGGCCATACTGTTTCCTCAAACGCGCTCAAATTAAAATCTGCCCCAACCGCGACATCACAGGAAAAACTCACCTGGGAAAAAGAATTGCTGGGACTTTATATTTCCGACCACCCCCTGAACCAGCACAGAGATAAAATTGAAAAATCCGGTTCCCAACCGATAAAAAATTTGCTTGTTAAAACTGAAGACGGATACGCGCCCAGGCCGAAAATTGCCGGCATTGTTTCCAAAGTCCAGCGAGTAATGACCAAGCTCGGCCAACAAATGGTTTTTGCCAAAGTGGAAGATTTTAATGATTCTCTGGAAGTCATCGTCTTTTCCGACACGCTCCAAAAAACTCTGCCGGTCTGGCGGGAAAATAACGCCGTACTGGTCTCCGGAAAAATGTCTTGGCGGAACGGCGAACCAAAACTGATTTGCGATTCCGTAAAAGAACTTTAGCCTTTTAGTTAACAACGCTACGATCGTAGCATTGTTAACTAAATAAAAAAACCTCGCAATACGAGGTTTTAGATTTACCTAATGACAAAAGCTTCCGTGCCGCCGACGCTTTCCAGAAAATAAGGCTGATGATTCCAGTAGCCGCCAAGCTTCTCAATCTTTTCAAAATTAACTTCCAGCAAATCCGAAACATCCACGTCATTGCCGATCACGTGCCTCTCCCCTTTATTTTTACCGGATTCCAATATCGGACCATTTTTAGCTATTACCACCCTTTCAATGCCGATAGCGCTGGCATAACCCATTAAAAATTTAAACAGCTCGGTTCTAATTTTAAAATTTAAAGATTTCCGGCGGCTTAACTGATAAATCGGACGAAAATCAATGGAATCCGCCATTAAAACCGGCTTGCCATTGTCCAAAAAAACATAAAGATAGCATTGCCCGACATAATACTCATCTCCATTTTTACATTCCATAATCTCCACCACTTGAATCCCCTTATCAACTAAGTAATCCAAAATTCCAGCCGGCCGTTTTTCCCCCGGAACCCCAGGAAGAGTTATGACTGGACAAGAACCTTTATTTCCAATTGCCAAACAATTGCCTATATAATTACCCGAATATAAGTTTCCAAAATCGCGTTCCCAAAGCTTGATTATAAAATTCCTACTTTTAATTTCCCCCAATTCCAAAATTAATTGCTTAATTAAATCCGGTCTTTCAAACTTAGACAATAGATCGCTGATTGGTTGACCTTTTTTCTTTAAATAATCAAGAGTTTTATAATATAGCGGGAAAAACCGCGGGAAAAACCGTCGCAACAAAACCAATTCGCCAGCCAGAATTTCTTTTTTCATTTTCTTAATGGCAATGCAATCTTTTCTAAGGCTTGGTTGTAACGAATGATTCGCAAACATCGCCACTAGCGCATCCAATTCTTGATTAAGCTTAGCCCATAGAACATCTTGATTTTCATTATTAACTCTTGATTCAAAACGGGCAGGAGGATAATTTAACCAATGTTCCCAATTAAGATTATACTTCTGAAATTCATGTGACAAACTAAGATTATGAACGGCAATTTGCCGCCAAAACAGCTGCTCTTCAAATAAAAACGGATTTTCTATCAAATTAGAAAAACTATTTGGTCCGGATAACATAAATTCGGTCATCACAAAAACTTGGAGATACAATTCCTGGATTTCCAAGGGTTCTGTTTCCAAAAGCTTGAAGTGCCTGGCAAGAATTATGGCTTGCTTGCAGGCTAAGCGATTTTTCTTCCTATCAGCTTTGATTGTTTCCTTTAATGTATTAAAAACGAATATTCTTCGTTCTTGAAGGGGTTGGGAGAACTTCCAATCTTCCCACTTTCTAGGTTTGCCTGCCAATCCAAATAACATATCATTCACCAATAAACTCCAAACCTTCTTATCTTCTTCAACCGCTGTCTGTTCTTCCATCTCTAATGCCTTTTCAATTTGCTATAAATAAAATAACAGGGTTTAAATAAAATATCAAATTAAAAAAACCCCGCAGGATGCGAGGTTTTATAAAACTATTTATCTATAAAGGAAACCTTTTACGTCACTAACAACTAATTTTAAATCCTCTTCTTTTTCATGATCTGCTAACCAACAAGCTGGAGAACCATCATTCAACTCTTCGTGGGTGCCCATAAACCATGCCCTAGCTGTTTCGGCGCCAAATTCAGCAACTACTAACGCCGTTGCTTCATACCCGTAACGCAAACGCAATTCTTCTATGTTAGTTGGCTTTTCTTGTCCACTTATCCATAAATCCAAAATGCTTGCGTCATGTTTGCCGCTAATTAAAGTAGTCAATCTGCTTCCAAGTTTATCTTTTAAAAAAGCGGCGATTTCGCTAAGCTTACCTTCTTTGGCTTTTCTACAAATATTTTCTACTTCTTTTTCACTCAACATTCTGCCCCAAACTTTAATGTAACTGTGCTAAAAATAGTATATAATAAATAATGTTAACTTCGCAAGTCTTTATGTCATCACTAGAAGAAATTCGGCACTCGCTGGCGCACTTGCTGGCGGCGGCAGTGCTTAAAAAATATCCGAAAACTAAACTCGGCATTGGTCCGGTGATTGAAAACGGGTTTTATTATGATTTCCAGTTTCCCAAACCGATAGCTGAAGCTGATTTAGAACGGCTGGAAAACGAAATGCGCTCGCTGATTAAAGCCGGCCTGGATTTTAAAGGCGAAAAACTCACGCCCCTAAAGGCTAAAAAAATGTTTAAAGGCCAGCCGTTTAAGCTAGATTTAATTAAAGAATTTTCTAAAGATAAAAAACCGCTGACTATTTATCATACTGGTGATATCTTTACCGACCTTTGCCGCGGGGGGCATGTGAAAAATACCAAAGAAATTAATCCTGAATCATTTAAATTAACTCACTTGGCTGGCGCTTATTGGCGCGGCAGTGAAAAAAATCCAATGCTCACCAGAATCTACGGCCTGGCTTTTAATACTAAACAAGAACTGGAAGAACATTTAAAAATGGTGGAAGAAGCAAAAAAACGCGACCATAGAAAACTTGGAAAAGAACTCGGCTTATTTACCATTATTGATGAAATTGGTCCGGGCCTGCCGCTTTTTTATCCCAAAGGCGCGATTCTCCGCCGCTTGGTGGAAAACTATATCATTGAACTCCAGGAAAAAAACGGCTATGTGCCAATCTGGATACCGCATATTACTAAAGGCGAACTTTATAAAATTTCCGGGCATTTAGATAAATACGACGCGATGTATCCGCCAATGAAATTAAAAGATGAGGCTGATTATTATCTGAAACCGATGAACTGCCCGCATTTTATGATGCTTTATAAAACCGAACCTCATTCTTACCGCGATTTGCCGCTTCGCTACACTGCCACCACCACCAACTACCGCTATGAAAAAAGCGGCGAGCTTTCCGGTTTAACCAGAGTTCGGGCGCTAACCCAGGACGATTGCCACGTATTTTGCGCTCCGGAACAAATTGAATCCGAAATCAATCTGATGCTGGATATGATTGGCCAAGCTTATCAAGATTTTGGCTTTAAAGATTTTTGGATAAGAATTTCCGTCAGCGACCCAAAAAATAAAGAGAAATACATCGGCAATCCGAAAGTCTGGCAAGAATCAGAAGCCGCTCTGAAAACCCTGATTGCCAAGCGCGGCTGGCGCAGTGAAATCGGCGTGGGCGAAGCCGCATTTTACGGGCCAAAACTGGATTTCATATTAAAAGATGTCCTTGGCCGCGAATGGCAGCTGTCTACCATCCAATTGGATATGAACCTGCCAAAAAGATTTGAACTGGAATATACCGATGCCGCTGGGAAAAAACAGCAGCCGGTAGTAATTCACCGCGCTATCCTTGGTTCCACCGAAAGATTTTTGGGAATTCTTATTGAACACTTCGGCGGCGCTTTTCCGCTTTGGCTCGCGCCGGTTCAAATCGCCATTGTCCCGATTTCCGAAAAACATCTTGATTACGCGAAAAAATTAAAGTCAGAACTTTCCGAATTCCGCGCGGAAATTTCCGAAGAAAATGAAACGCTGGGTAAAAAAATCCGAAACGCCCAGCTTCAAAAAATTCCTTATATATTAGTGGCTGGAGATAAAGAAATTGAACAAAATAGCGCGAATGTCCGCCATTATAAAACCGGCGTTCTTGGCAATATGAAATTGGAATCCTTAAAAGAAAAGCTTAGGGAAGAAATAAAAAATAGGACAAACTCGTCATAAAAAATGACCGCTCCGGGAGCGGTCATTATATTTGAGAATCGGGTTTTTTTAATCTTTGAATTCGGACTGCCTTTTCTAATTGTTCTATATCTTCGGCCGTAACGCCTGCTTGCTTTATTCCTTCTTCTGTTTCTCTGATGGCTTTCTCGCGCGCCAGAATTTTTTGTTCCGCCATTAATCTCTCTTTTCTTAAACGCTCTTTTTGCGTCTGCCTAATAATCTCTTCAATTTCTTTATGCGGATTCATTTCTGGCTCCATAAATTAAAACTAAATAAATTATACCATCACTCCAATTCTTTTTCAAATAAGGATTTTAAAACCGATGGGTTCCCTCTGCCCCCAAGTTCCGCCATTGCTTTGCCAACTAAAAACTGCAAGGCGTTGGATTTTCCTTTTTTATAATCCGCAACTGCCGCCGGATTTTCCGAAATAACCTTTTTAATGGTTTCTAATAAGGCGCTTTCCTCCGATACTTGAGCCAGTCCTTCATTTTCTACCAGTGTTCGGGGGTCTACGCCCTCCAGCATCTTCACTAATAAATCTTTGGCGGTGCGGCTGGAAATTTCTTTTTTAGAAATCATCTCAATTAAATCCCCAAAGTTCTCCGGAGTAATTTTTAAGCTTTCAAAGCTTAATTCGTATTCTTTCATCAAACCGCGGAGATCACTGGTTAAATAATTAAATGCCAGCTGGATTTTTTCTTTGCCGGCTGATAAACCGCTGTCTGCCTCTAATTCCGAAATCGCTTCTTCAAAATAAGCGGCGGCTTGGCGATCTTCCGCCAAAAGATCGGCCTGCTCAAAATTTAAGCCAAGCTGTTCTTTAAAACGCTGCCTTTTTTCTTTGGGCAATTCCGGAACAGCTAGTTTCAAACTCGCTAAATCAAAAGCCGAAGCTTCCAGCGGCGGCAAATCCGGTTCCGGGAAATAACGGTAATCATGGGCTTCTTCTTTTGACCGCTGGCTGACAGTTTTCTTTTTTACGTCATCCCAGCCGCGAGTTTCTTGCTTTACAAACTTACTGCTTTCTAAAACTTCGGTTTGGCGCTCTATTTCGTGTTGAATTGCTTGTTCCAATGCCGCAAAAGAATTTAAATTCTTGATTTCAACTTTAGTCCCTAACTTGTCGTTAGTCGTTGGTTGTTGATCGTTCGTCAAACTAATATTCGCGTCAAATCTCATCTGGCCTCTTTCCAAATCCGCGTCCGAAACTTCCAAATACCGCAAAATCAACTGTAATTCTTTGGCAAAAGCTACCGCTTCTTCGGCTGTATGCATATTGGGTTCGGTAACTAACTCCATCAGCGGAACACCGCCACGATTAAAATCAACAAGCGAAGCTTGTTGCCCTGAGGACATTCGGCTGAGCTCAGTCGAAGCCCTTGTCGAAGGGCTACCGCCGTGTACTAGCCTCGCGGCGTCTTCTTCTAAATGCACTCTATCTAAATAAACAATTTTAGTCATTCCCAGTCTATCGGAAATATCCAGACTGCCGCCTTTCACAATCGGCAAATCATATTGGGAAATCTGGTAACCTTTCGGCAAATCCGGATAAAAATAATTTTTCCGGTCAAATTTAAAATTTTCATTAATTTTCCCGCTAACCGTGAAACCAATTTTAATAATTGACTCTACGGCTTTTTTATTAATGGTCGGTAAAACTCCCGGATGTCCCAAGCAAATCGGGCAGACATTGGTATTGGGGTGCTTCTCATCCGGGTCGTTCGGACAATCACAAAACATTTTCGTTGCTGTTTTAAGCTCCGAATGAATCTCTAAACCAATTGTTGGCATATATTTCATTTTGAAAATTCCAAAAGATAATCCTTAATTTTCTCTGCTTTGGCTTCCAAATTATCCCGATGCTCCGGAAAGGCGCAAATCCGCAAAAGATGATGGGATTTTCCGTATTCAGTCATAGCGGCAAAATGATTGGGGTAAAAATCGCTAAGAAGAACAATACTGCCGTCTCGGCCGTAAACTTTCACGTCTTCCGGAACAAAACGGTGGTGAGACATCGGCGGTACCACCATAACGCTGTCCTCCGGAATGCCGGCGGCCGCGGCAATTCCTTTTTCAAAATCAGCTAAAAATTTAATGCCGGAAACCTCTTCTTGGGCAAGAACTTTATTTAAAACCTTCTCCGGCAGCCCAAAAGTGTGCAAAGACTTATCTCCCCGCTTTTCATCTAATTGAACAAATTGCTCCTGCTTAAATTCAATGGCAATCTTCGGCAAATCACCCGCCATCAGCCGACCATAATAATTCCTGATAAGCGGGTTGGGAGAAATTTCCAATCTTCCCAAAAGCCCAAAATCCGTAAGTTTCCAAATCTCCCCGACCGTCATCCCTTCTTTTAACAGCTCGTAAGCCATTTTTTGGACTAAACGCTGTAAAATCGCGGATTTTTTGCGCAAATAAACATGCTTGGACATTTTTATATAAAATTCCTGGATTGCTTTTGCCTGGTCAATCACCCGCTCATCTACCGCCACTTGCCCATCCACAAAATAGATATAGCGGGATAAATAATCCACCCCCGGCATTTCTTTAATGGTGTAAAAAGCGTCTCTGGTTAAATAATCAAATTTTTCCATTCCTAAATTCTTATCATGAACTGCCAAGTACAAAGGGTCTTCGTGTTTCATAAATTTCATTAAAGATTCAAATTCGGCTCCGGTCGCCTCAATCTCCTTTTTCAAATTTCGCGCTATCTCAATTCCCATGGCGTCATCAGCGCGCAATTTTGATTTTTTTGCTCCGGGTAAAAGGTCAAAAAGCGGCTCCACGGTATGGGAAAACGGACCATGGCCGATATCATGATAAAGCGCGTAAGCATTGACATTCCGGGCCTGGTCTTTAGTAATCATCCCGCTTTCCACCCAGCGCCCGGTTAATTCTTTAGTCCGCTGGTAAGCGCCCAAGCAATGCTGTTTGCGGGTGTGAGTGGCGGAAGGGAAAAGCAAAAACGCCAAACCAAGCTGATATTTATAAGCCAGCGACTGGAATTCCCGGACATCCACCATCGGCAAAACCTTGCTGATATCAATCAGCCCCAAAATCGGGTCGGAAACAATTTTTTGAACCGGTAATTTAGCTATCATTTATTTAAATTTAACAGAAATTTTAAAAAATTAAAAACTGCCTCTTAAACGGCAGTTTGATATTTAATTAATTGCTCCAATTGCGAAAAAACTTTTTCTGCGGGCTGATCGGCATTGATAACAGAAATGCCGGTAGAAAGATCAGTTCTTTTAGATAATTGAAGATATGCCTCTCTTATTTTATCCAATCGTTCCGGTTTTTCTTCAAAAATATCCAAAACTTTTCCGGAGGCTTTTTGCCGGGCCATTGATACTGCGGGATCCAAATCAAAAATAACTGTTAAATCCGGCTTCCAAAGACCCCCAATTTTAGAACTGGCGGCAAAAGCCTCCTGGTGAATTTTCCATAACCACTCAATCTCTAACCCTCCCGAATAGCCAAAGGCCAAAGTGCTGAAAAAATAGCGGTCCTGAATAACGGTTTTGCCAGCAGCCAAAGCCGGCAAAATATTCATTTCTAAATCATAAACCCTGTCAGCCACAAAAAGAATTTGCCTTTCCATCTCGCCCAGCGGCATTTTCAGTTTCAGCTGATTAATAATGTGATGGGCAATTGGCCAAAAATCATTTTCCGAAGATTTATAACGATAACATTGTTCCAGCAATTCCTCCGGAATT
This sequence comes from Candidatus Harrisonbacteria bacterium, assembly GCA_016192685.1. Lineage (GTDB taxonomy): Bacteria > Patescibacteriota > Minisyncoccia > UBA6257 > 02-FULL-45-10c > JACPTS01. The sequence continues at coordinate 495,362 of JACPTS010000001.1, read as the reverse complement.
GCTTGGCGTTCAATATAAGCGCGGATTACGGCGCCGAACAGCGCCTTAGTCGGCTCAACGTTTAAAACCGCGTTCAGCAATCTTTCCGAAAGCAATCTCGCCTGTGTGCTTTTCCCGCATCCCGGCAAACCATCCAAAACAATAAATCTTCCCCTCGGTTTATCCATTTTTAAATTATAAATTAAAAACTGCTACTTCATAAAGTAGCAGTTTTTAAACTTCTAATCAACCACCTCAATCCCCATATTCCGGGCGGTGCCGGCAATGATTTTTTCCGCGGCATCCAGGTCATAAGCATTTAAATCCACCATCTTCCGCTCCGCAATTTTCCGTACCTCCGCTTTAGTAACTTTACCAACCTTATTTTTAAGCGAATCGCCAGAACCTTTTTCAATGCCCGCGGCTTTTTTAAGAAGCGCCGATGCTGGCGGGGTTTTTAATTTAAAATCAAAACTCCGGTCTTCATAGATCGTAATTTCCGCCGGCACCACATCACCGGCCATATCTTTGGTCGCGTCATTAAATTTCTTGCAGAAATCCTGAATATTCACGCCATGCGGCCCAAGCGCCGTGCCCACTGGAGGAGCAGGATTTGCTTTTCCGGCTTCCAGCTGTAATTTAAGAATTGTTTTAACTATTTTTGCCATAACTTTAATTTATTATATCTTTTGTACTTGTAATGAATCTAACTCTACCGCGGTGTCGCGGCCGAAAATCGGAACCAGCACTTTCACCTTAGCTTTTTCATCATCCACTTCCGCCACTTTCGCGTCGTAATCCTTAAACGGGCCGTCAATAACTTTTACCATTTCTCCAGGCCTCAATTCAATCTTAAACTTCTTTTCCTCCCCCGACATTCGGGCCATCAAGACGTCAATTTCATCTTTAGAAAGCGGGACTGGGGTGGTGGAGTCCGGCCCGACAAAACCGGTCACTCGCGGCGTATTCCGAACCACATACCAGGAATCTTCGGTTAAAGTCATATCCACCAGCACATAGCCAGGATAAATTTTTTCCTCCACAGTCCGGCGCTTGCCGTTTTTAATCTTAATTTTGGTTTCTTTCGGAACTAAAACATTGAAAATTTTATCATTCATGGATAGCGAATCCACCCGCTGTTTCAAATAGCGCGCCACGGCGTCTTCATAGCCGGAATAAGTATGCACCGCATACCAATGCCGTTCTTTGCTCTTAATTTCCACTATTTTTGATTCTTTATTAGCTTTCATTAAATTATTTTAGTAAAAAAGTATTCAAAAGGCTGCTGAAAATAAAATCCAGGACTCCCAAAAAAAGCGCTACCAGCAAAGAAATTACAATAACTGCCAGAGTTAGCCGGGTAGTATCTTCCCGGCTCGGCCAATTAACCCGCATCAGCTCTTGCTTGGATTCTTGTAAAAATGAGGTTAGTTTTGAAAACATTTTAATATTATACCTAATTCATTCACCCCCCGTCAATCAGAGTGAGCTACCTGTCTGTCGTACGGCAACTACGGAGCCCCGATTTGCTAGGTTTCGCCGAAGGCGAAAAATCGGGGCGAGGCGTAGGCGGCGCCGACCGCAGGAGTCGGCGAACGCCGGTGCCGGTAGACAGATAGGTAGCGAACTAAATATCAAGATTTTTAACTGACAATGCCCTGGCTTGAATGAAATTTTTACGCGGCTCCACTTCCTGGCCCATCAAAATATCAAAAAGCTTATCAGCTTCTACCGCGTCAGCTACTGTTACTTGTTTTAAAAGCCGGTTAGCCGGATCCATGGTCGTTTCCCAAAGCTGAGCCGGATTCATTTCTCCTAAGCCTTTATAACGCTGAAGGTTGGGCGGAGATTTTTCTCCGCTTTTGGAAAACTCTTTTAATACTTTTTCTTTTTCCGTATCGCTATAAGCATACTTAAATTCCTTGCCTTTCTGAATTTTATAAAGCGGCGGCTGGGCAATATAAACATAACCATTAGTAATGAGCGGCTGGAAATAACGATATAAAAGAGTTAAAAGCAATGTCCGAATATGAGCGCCATCCACATCCGCGTCAGTCATTAAAATTAATTTATGATAGCGCAGTCCCGATAAATCAAACGATTCGGCAATAGCCGTCCCCATAGCAACCACCAACGCTTTAATTTCTTTATTAATAAGCATTTTATCAATCCGTGACTTTTCCACATTAAGAATTTTCCCCTTAAGCGGCAAAATAGCCTGGGTCCGGCGATCCCGGCCCTGCTTAGCGCTACCACCGGCAGAATCGCCTTCCACGATAAATAATTCCGATTCAGCCGGATCCTTGGAACTGCAATCCGCCAGTTTCCCGGGCAAAGCCAGCCCGTCCAGGGCGCCTTTCCGCAAAACCGTATCTTTGGCGGCTTTGGCGGCTTTTCTAGCTTTTACCGCCAGCAAACATTTTTCCACTACCCGCCGCGCGTCTTGCGGATGCCTCTCCAGCCAATCTTTCATTGCCTCGCCAACCACGCTTTCCACCGCGGTCCTGGCCGGCGGATTGCCCAAACGGGCTTTAGTCTGTCCTTCAAATTGCGGGTCGCGCAGTTTTACCGCGACAATCGCGGAAAGCCCTTCCCGAACGTCCTCACCGGTCAAATTATCATCTTTTCCCTTAATCCATCCTTCTTTATTCGCGTAATCATTAAGAGTGCGGGTTAGCGCGGAGCGAAAACCCGTCAGGTGCATGCCGCCGTCCGGAGTATAAATATTGTTAGCAAAACTTAATTCCTTGGTTTCAATGTCTTCGTTGTATAAAAACGCGGTTTCCACGTCAATTTTTTCAAATTCCTTATGAACATAAAACGGAGTATCCTGAATCAATTTTTCCCCTTCATTAATATATTTAATAAAAGAAAGCAGGCCGCCGTCAAAATAAAATCCGTGGTGATTGACCGGTAAAACGCGCTGGTCCAGAATTTCCATTTTTACTCCCTTGGTTAAAAAGGCTTGCTGGCGCAAATGCTCCACCACCCGTTTTAAATCCCACTCAATTTTGGCAAAAACTTCGGAATCGGGAAGAAAAGTAACTCGGGTGCCGGTCCGGCGACATTTTTCAGTTTTCTTTACTTTATATTTCGGCCGGCCCCGCTCGTACTCCTGCACCCAGACATAGCCATCTCGGCAAACTTCCACTTTCAGCCAACTTGAAAGGGCGCTCACTACGGAAACGCCAACGCCATGCAGTCCGCCGGAAACTTTATAAGATTCGCCACCAAATTTTCCGCCGGCATGGAGCGTAGTCATTACGGTTTCCAGAGCGGATTTTTTAGTTTGTTTATGCGTTTCCACCGGAATGCCTCTTCCGTCGTCATCCACGCTGATTTTATTGCCGGGTAATAAATCCACCCGGATATTTTTCGCGTAACCGGCCATCGCCTCATCAATGGAATTGTCCACCACTTCCCAAATCAAATGATGAAGTCCCGCAGTGTCGGTAGTGCCGATATACATTCCCGGCCGCTTCCGCACCGGGTCCAAACCTTCTAAAACATAAATGTCTTTAGCGGTATAAGAACCCTCCTTTTTAACTTCTTTTTTCTCTTTATTTTTAGCCATAATTTAAAAAAGGCCCGGCCTTTTTATATCTATTTCTACTTTATTAGTATAGCAAATCTACTAGTTAAAATCAAACAAAAAATTACCTTAATTCCGCGTCAAATTTATCAATCAAAATTTGATTAATGGCCGCCATTTCCCTATCCGCTTCCGCATCGGTTAAAGTACGGTCTTCGGCTTGAAAAACAATCCGGAAAGTCAAGCTTTTCCGCCTTTTTTCCTGTGTCTCGCTGCGGTCTTGTTTCGGCCGCAATTTTTCATCCGGCTCATAAAAGTCAATCAAGTCCACGTCATTCACTAATTTAGCGCTAACCCGCTGGATCATTTCTAAAACTTCTCCCACGCGCGTTTCTTCCGGAACAAAAATAGAAAGATCACGGGTAATCACCGGAAATTTCGGTAAAGGCGCGAATTCCCTTTCTTCGTCCATTTCTTTTAATAAAAGGTCCAGATTCAATTCTAAAACGGCCGCGTTTTTTAATTCCGAAATCAAATCTAAATTTCCAACGAGCAAATTTTCCAATTTCACTTCTAAACGGGCGGGGTTCTTCTCGATTAATTCATATTCAATAATGCCCAATCCGGTCAGCAAAGAATCCAAAACTCCTTTGATTTCTAAATAACTATTTTTAGCCAAAATCCCCATTCCCAGCATTAATCTTTCCTCCACCCTGCCCTTTTCTTCCGAAAAAACCTTGCCAATTTCAAAAACGCGGACTTCCTCAAAAAATCGCTTATTGCTTTCCAAATTTTTCCTTAATCCCATTTTTAAACTATCCCGCAAAAATCCGGCTTGGCTGCTAATAGGATTGGCAATAGCCACGGCCCGGCTGCCGACTTCCTTTTCCGCCAAAAAAGAATAATTATAAACTTCGCTAAAACCAACGCCGGCCGAAAACTTCCGCAGCCGGTTCTTCAAATTAATTTGTTCTTCTTCTTGAGCCGCTCCGAGAGCGATGCTTGGCGGCCGGGAAGGCAAATTATTGTAACCCTTAATCCGCGCTACTTCTTCCGCTATGTCTTCTAAACCATCAATATCCATCCTCAACGCCGGCACCGACAAACTTTTACCTTTCTTTTTAAAACCAAGATTGGAAAGAACTTGCAAAACTTCTTTTTCTTTAAAATGTTCGCCGATTAAATCGCTCATTTTTTTAAGGTTAAAAGGAACCAGCCGCAATCCTGCTTTTTTAGCATAAACATCTATCGGCGGATGAATAGTGGCGGCAGCCAATTCTTGAAGAAGCGCGAGCGCCCGGCGCATTCCCAATTCCGGCAATTCCGGACTTAAAAAATGGGAAAAACGCACCGACGCATCGGTTCGCAAGGCTAATTTACGGGAAGTTTTGTAAATATTAGCGCTTTCAAAATGAGCGGCTTCCACTAAAATCCGTTTAGTGCCGCTGGTTACTTCGCTGGATTTGCCGCCTTTAATGCCGGCAATGGCGAGCGGCTGTTTCGCGTCCGCAATCACCAACACTTCCGAATCCAAATTAAATTTTTGATTATCAATGGTAGTAATCGTTTCTCCTTTTTGGGCGCGGCGCGCCACCAATCCGCCGGAAACCTTATCCGCGTCAAACGCATGGAGCGGCTGGCCGATTTCCAGCATCACGTAATTCATAATATCCACGACATTATTAATGGAACGAAGCCCGCAAGTTTCCAGAACTTCTTTCAGCCATTTTGGCGACGGCCCAACTTTTATCTTACTCACGTAAGACGCCAGATACCGGCGGCATAAATTCTTTTCTTTAACATTGACCCGAAACACGCCCTGGTCTTTATGGCCATATTTTAATTTTTCTTCCAGAGGATCTTTTAATGGGATGCCAAAAATGGCGGCCGCTTCCCTGGCGATCCCCAAATGCGAAGCGGCATCGGAAAAACGATTCGGTGTCACGGCAATTTCCAAAACATCGCCGCCCAAATCCGCCGTTTCAAAAGAATGCAAATTTAATTTCTCCGTCAGTTCAGATTTGGTATATCGGCCGGGAACTAATTTTTTAATTAAAGAAAAGCTGAATTTCATACCGTTATTATTCTTCTAATTTTTCATACACTCCCATTGTTTTATTGCTTAAATAAGCGGCAAAAGCGGCGTGCGGATTGGTATCTCTTTCCTGGCCAGCTTCTCTTAATTCCTTCTGAAGCGCATTCCGGTACGCTCTTAATTCTTGCACAAAATCATTGTATTTTTCTTTTGAATCTATAATCTTCATCTTTTGCCATAGTTCCGCCTCTTTTACCTGAATAACAGCGGGATCTATAGAATCAAAATGAGGGTCATATTTCTCGCCTTTCTCTTTTAAATCAGCCGCTTCTTTTTTAAGGCCGGAAAATTCGCTGATAGTTTTTAAAACGGCATCAATCTGTTCTTGGATTAATTCTCTTTTTATATTTTTTTCAAAATTCCCTTCCATATTCTAAAATTGCTTAATAAACCGCAAATCTCCGGAGTAAAACAGCCGGATATCCGGAATATTATATTTAATCATGGCTATCCGCTCCAATCCCAAACCAAAAGCAAATCCCCGAAAGTCGCGCGGGTTATAGCCGGCGGCCTCAAAAACTTTGGGATGCACCATGCCCGCGCCCATTACTTCCAGCCAGCCGGATTCTTTACACAAGCCGCAACCTTTTCCGCCGCAACGAACGCATTTCACGTCAACTTCCAATCCCGGCTCCACAAAAGGAAAATAGCTGGGCCGAAGCCGAATCACAACATTTTTTTTGAATAAACGCTTAAAAAACTCTCCAATTACAAATTTAAAATTCGCCAAATTAATGTCCTTCCCAACCATCAACCCCTCTACTTGATGAAAATTAGTTTCGTGGGAAACGTCCGTGGCTTCATAGCGGAATACCCGGCCCGGAACAATAATCTGAAACGGAGGCTGATGAGTTTCCATATAACGGATTTGCACCGGCGAAGTATGAGTCCTAAGCAATAACTTTGAACTATTAACTTTTAACTTTTCACTTTTTGTTAATTGTTTTTTGTTATTAGTTAATTGTTCATTTTGGCGAAGCCAAAATGTGTCCCACATCTCCCGCGCCGGATGGTCTTTGGGAATATTTAAAGCGTCAAAATTATAATATTCCGATTCCACTTCCGGACCTTCCACTATCGAAAAATTAAGAGCGGTAAAAATCTCCCGGATTTCTTTTTCTACCATAGTCAAAGGGTGAAGGTGGCCAAGTGAAACTTTTTTGCCAGGCATAGTAATATCAATACTAGCTTTGAGCTTTGAGCTTTGAGCTTTGAGGGCCGCTAATTTATTTTCCAGCGCCGCTTCCAATTCACGTTTTAAAGAATTCAAAAGCGGACCAAATTTCCGCCGGTCCGCCAAAGACATTTTCGGCAAAGATTTCATCAGTTTCGTTAATTCGCCATTAGTCCGCCCCAAATACTTAATCCGCAAATCTTCCAAAGCTTTAGCGTCTTTTACGCCGCTAATCAGCCCCAAAGCCTCTTTTTTTAATTTTTCCAAATCTATTCTCATAGTAAGAATTTTACAACGAAATCACGGAAATTGCGATTTCATAAATTTTCTCGCCGCGTGAGGTAATGATTTTAAATCTTGGGTAATATTCGCCGGGAGAACTCCAAATACGGGAAACAGTCACTGATTTTTTAACCGATACATCACCGTTCTTTTTATTGCCATCCCGCCAATCTACCTCATAACTGATTTTTTCTAGTTCTCGATTTTTAATCGTAAAATACGCCGGACTGCCGGCTTGAATTCCAAAGATAATCGGCGATTCTTGCTCCGACGGCGTAATTTCCTTACCAATTTGCTGGACATCAATTCCTAAATTAGCGCCGACGCTATCCACTTTTTCACTGACTGCCTGGCGGAAAAAATTAAAGGCATTATTTTTAGCGCCGTCAAAAATTTGCCGCGTCAACTGTCCACCTTTTTCTGAAACTGAACTGACAAAATCATCTGCTAATTCCGAAACCGCGACAGTCGCCTGCCCACCAGCATATTTTTTTATTCCCCCAGTCAAACCGCTAAGTTTTTCGGCAATCTCCCCAGTTCGAACTTCAATAAACGGAATAGTATAACTGGAAACGGTTTCTCTATTTAATAAAAAATACGCGCCAACCAAAACTGCGCTTAAAACAATGAATCTTCCAAAATGCTTTTTCATCGTGGTGCCTGTGGCAAAAATTAAAATTGCTTTGAACTGATTTAGTGCCTGTGGCAGGGATCGAACCTGCGACCTCGGCCTTATGAAGACCTCGCTCTACCACTGAGCTACACAGGCAATTTTGTAATTATTATTTTAACAGAAAAATCACTTCTTTTCCATTATCAAACTGCTTTTCAAAACGCCGGTCTAATTCCAGCCAGCGATGAAAATTTGGGTTACGCCTTTTTTCCACCAAGACATATTTTACCTGAAAATCTTTTTTTAATACTGAATAAATATCCTGAACATTGGATTTATCGCAAATGATTGCGCCGCAAGTCAAATCGCCAAATTCATCAGCGGAAATATGATGAAATTTCCAATAAAGCTCCGAATTATAGGCATATTGGAAAATCGGGTCCATGCCGCCGATATAATAATTGGTCTGATTCCAGAAAAAAAGCGGGGAGAAATTATCCCAATGGGTGTTAAAAACAATATCGCCAGAATTACTGTGATTGCGGAGCCATTCCGCCGCTTCCCGCAAATAATCCGGCGGCGAGGCATTCCGCGCCATACTAATCCCGTTTTGAGAAAGCGTATACGGAACCATTATCAAAAAAATAACCGCTGTCAGCACCAAAAACCAATCTTGCTGGGATTTTTTCGGGAAAAGAAAACTGGCAACGCTTCCGATGAAAAGCGTTCCAAAAGCCACCCATAGAATATAAGAACGCCGCGCGATAAAAAGACTCATTAAGAAAAAAGCAATTGAGAGCAGGCCGCTCGTCAGTAAGAATATTTTTGCTTCGGAAGGAATTTTTTTAATCTGCTCGCGAAAATGGTAGAGCGTCCAACCGCTAACCAAGATAGCCGCCAGCCAAAGCAAAAGAAAAAGAAATGAAGTCTGGGAAAGCGTTTTTAAGCTCAAAGGCGCCAGTTCCCGGCTGAATAAAAGCGGCAAGTCACTTTGTTTTTCAAGCAGCAGCTTCACTACCTGAATATAAGTAAGTTTCAAGGCGGATATTGGTTCCGGCCTAAACAGCGCGCCAGCCGCTGTCCCGAGCGCCACTGCTAAAACTTTTTTAAGCGAACGGCTAAAAGTTTTTTCCAAAATAGACGCTAAAAATACAGCCAGCGCTATCCCCGGCCCGATCCAAAAAAAATTCAGATGGAAAAAAGTAATTCCCGCGCTGATTAAAAATATCGGAAACCAAAGACCGAAGCTTAAAAAAGATAATAAAAGCATTGCCAGCGCTAAAGACACCATATGCGGCCGCACCATCAACAGTTGAAATAGCGCGTTCGGCACTGCCAAAAAAAATAAAAACGGCCAAAGCGCCGGCCAAACAAATTTCTGCCGCTTTACCACCCAATAATAAGCCAACAAAAGAGTTGCGGTTAAAAAAACACCGGCAACTTTAATCCCCAGCGCTGTCCCGCCGCTAAAAATAAATGGGATTAACAAAAGGTGGAAGCCATACCAAATATCCGCGCCCTCGGTCCGAATGGCGGAAAAATAGGTCCAAGGAAAACTGGCATCTAATAAGCCGTTGCGCCGCAGGATTTCCGCGTGGCGGAGATGGTAAAAACTGTCCGGGTCCGGAATATTCGGCGAGCTAAAATTAAAAAAGGCGGAAATTAAAACAGCCGCTAAAACAAAAAATAAGGCGCTATTTCGTTTCATACTTACTTATTCTAAACTATTATTATGAATCTAAAAACTCTTTCCATAATTATTCCGGTTTATAACGAAAAAAATACCATTGCGGAAATATTGCGGAGGGTGGCGAGCGTTAATCTTAGCCCAATCCAAAAACAAATTATTATCGTTGATGACGGCTCTACGGATAAAACCCCAGAGATTCTGGAAAAATTAAGTTCGGAATATCTGGTTTTGCGCCACCAAAAAAATCTGGGCAAAGGCGCGGCAATTAAAACCGCCCTACCTCATCTCACCGGGGACTACGCAATAATTCAAGACGCGGATTTAGAATATGATCCGGCAGATTGGCCGAGGATGCTTACCGTGATGGATGAAAATACCGCGGCGGTTTATGGGTCACGCAATCTTGGCAACGCCGGCAGAGGCTATTTTCATTATTATTTTGGCGGCCGGTCTTTAACTTTTATAACCAATTTATTTTTTGGCTCGCATCTTACGGACATTAATACCGGCTACAAACTTTTCCGGACCGATTTTCTTAAATCTCTTAATCTTAAAAGCAATGGTTTTGAATTCTGCGAAGAAGTTACCTGTAAAATTTTAAAGCGCGGCGGCCTTATTAAAGAAGTGCCGGTCCGCTACCAGCCGCGAACTTTTAAAGAAGGGAAGAAAATTTCCTTTAAAGATGGCTTGATTGGAATCTGGACAATTTTAAAATACAGATTCAAAATTTAAAAATACCCACACGGGTATTTTTAAATTAGTCGCGGGGGATTAGAATGCTCGGAAACCCTCGGTTTTCCGACCCGAGCACATAAAATATTTTATGTGCTCGGTGCCTTCCGACACGGGAAACTCCCGTTTCCCGACCCCTTCCCTATCCAACCCCCGCAATGCTAACAAAAAATACCTTATATCAAGGTATTTTTTGTTTAAAACATGTCGCGGGGGTTGGATTTGCACCAACGGCCTCCTGGTTATGCTTACCTACTACGATTTTCATCGCCCGAGCACATAAAATTTTATGTGCTACGGTTTGTGGTCTGGACTATACCTTATCGCCAAAAGCGACCTCGCCATCTAGTCTCTACACATTTATTTAATACAATTAAAGTATTAAATTTTAGCTCGGGATTATCAGGCCGCAAAATGCAACTTAAGACTTCCCCGAATTTGACGAGTAATCTTCTTAATAATTACTTATTAAGACGCCCAAATATATTGTTATTGAGCCAGGCGAGCTAACTACTGCTCTACCCCGCTATGCTATATTATATATAGAATATGAATGAAAATCAAGAAAAAATTTTAACCATCGCCCACTCACTGATTGGCACTCCTTATAAATACGCTGCCAAGCCGGAAGAAATTCCACAATTTTTAGATTGTTCTTCTTTTACTCAATATGTATATAAACACCTAGGCATTGAAATTCCAAGAAGCACCATTCTTCAGGCGGCGCAAGCCGGAAAAGAAATTAATGTAAATCCTTCGACGAGCTCAGGACAGCAAATCTCCGATTTACAAATCGGGGATTTGCTGTTTTTCCGCGGGACCAAAGGCCATTATGATGACGAACTTTTTCCGGAATGTGAAGTCTACATTGGCCATGTAGCGATGTATATTGGCAATAACAAAGTAATTCACGGCTCATCTAAAAAAGGCGTTGAAGAAACCAATTTACACGAAATTATTAAAGAAAAAGGGCCAGTGGTTATGCTTAAAAGAATCTTATGAAAGTCCGGCATCTCGTCCCAGCTTATTCCCAACACCTTCATATTAAAGACCCAAAATGGCGCAAAAAAAGCTGCGGCATTGTAAGCCTGGCGATGCTTTTGGAATATTCAGGCAGAAAAACTAAGCCGGATGATTTATTAAAACTGGGGCTTAAAATTGACGCTTATTTGCCGGGAATCGGCTGGAAACATCGCAGCCTGGTAGAACTTGCCAAAAAATATGGCGCCAAAGGTAAAAATTTTGATTGGGCGAAACTTGATTTAAACATTGCCGTTCCTCAATTAAAAATTCACCTAAAAAAACATCCTCTCTTGGCCTCTATTTATAATGCCTTTAATCCAAAAAGAGGCGGGCACTTAATAGTACTGGTAGGAATGGAAAAAAATAAAATTTTTTATCACGACCCCGACGCCAAAAAGAATATCCGAAGGTCAGTTTCTCTTAAAAAATTCCTAACTGGCTGGAAAAAAAGGATTATTGTTATTTCAAATCCAGTGAAAAATTAATTAAGTAGCCCCGCCAATGGCGGGGCATAAGAAAATCTAAAGCTCATTCTTCGCTAAGATTTTCTAATGCGCGGTAGATGGGATTTCTTTTCACCCGTCGCTCGCACGTGCAAAGCACAGGCTCGCTCCTCCTTCAAAGCCGGGGTTTCCAAAAACATAAAGCAGTTTATGTTTTTGGAATACCCTTCAAATCCCTTCCAATCAAAATTATAAAAGCAGAGCACAAGCTCTGCTTTTATAATTGCGCGGTAGATGGGATTTGAACCCACGGTCTCCTCCGTGCACGAATCCACTACTTTCGTAATGGCGTGGACTATATCTTCATCTTACCTAAAATTAGGGTTAGACGCTCTGGTATCTAGTCTCTACGGCGCCCGAGCACATAAAGATTTATGTGCTCGGTTCCCACGGTATTACCATAAATAAATTTTATTTAAGGCTTCACCGTTATCCCAGAATGTTCATCCCAAAGTTTCCATTAGGAGCTGCAGTTACCTACAGGGAGGCGCTTTAGGCCACTAAGCTACTACCGCATTTAAATACTTTTCAAATACTTTTTTCTTCCTTGCTAAGTATAATTGATTATCTAGGCTTTTGTAAAGAAATTTATAAAGATTTAAACTATCGCTAATTGAAAAATTTAATCTGTAGCCCTTTGAATAATATAGTGTGCCGCCATTAACTATACGAACTTTTGTTAAATTATACTTCAATTTTTCTAAGAAACTTTTGGTTCCTGAAGTAAAACCGGCAAAAAGTAAATGTTTTGGCTTTTTTCTATCCCGGCTTTTATAAAATCCTTCTGTCACGTGGCCATCGCCATCAAAATAGCCGCGTACAAAATGATGAAAATACGCGGAGGGCACTTTGGGATAAGCCAATCTTTTGCTTTTATTCGGTTTGAAGCCAAAATTAACTAAATCTTCAAATATAATTTTGCTACCAACTTGAATCCTGTAACAAATTTTGTGATTTTCTTTCTGGAGTTTACGCGCGCTAATTTTATGATTACTATCAAGACTTTTCCTTATTCTCTCCAAAATTTCTTTATCACAAGAAGTAAATTCAATATAATGATTTCCTCGTTTTCCAAGCGTTAAATTCCCGTCCGCGACGAAAAATCCTAAAACATAAGCCATTTCTGGTGACCATTTCTTAAAAAAATTTTCGTTTTTGGTTCTAAATATTGGCACCCTTAAATTTTATCATTTTTCTAACCAAACATAAACCCCGCTAAGCGGGGTTATTCTTTTTCTGAGGCATAAGGACTAAAAACTCTTTCCCGCCCAGAAACTTCCATATCCAAAGCCCAATCTTCCCCTTGCCAAAATTGATTCCAATGAAACCGAAAATTTCTGCCTTTTTCATGAAATAGGGAAACCGCCAACGCCAGATATCCCAGATCTTGCAATTTAATTCTTATTTTTAATTTGCTTCTAGCTAAAATTTCTGCCGCTTCCTTTGTGGGACGATTAGCTTCCAGCAACTCGCTGATTTCTGAAAATCCCCTTAGCACTTCCATTCTTTGGGCATTCAACATTTTTAATCGCCACTTCTCAAACTCCCCCTCAATCCCCGCTTTCAGTTTCATCCTAAACAATATATCTAGTAAGCAAAACTATTTTAAAAATACCTTAATCTTGGATTAAATTCAACTCAATAAAAGACTTTTTATATATATCAATAATTTCCCGAGCTTCCTCGTTGGTAATTAGAAAACCTGGGTCGCTCGCGATTTTATGGCGGATTTGATGAACTTTTTTCACCTCTTCCACATTAGAAAGCTGAGCAGGCGTAATCAATTCCAGCTTATCTTCTAATTTCGCCCCAAGATAGCCGGACATTTTCAGAATTTCATTTAAAATATGGTCGGCTTCCAGAATCGCCAATTTCCACTGGTTCTGCTCTTGCGACTGCAGGCGGCTTTGGATTTGCTTCCAGCCCTTCAAAGAACGGCGGCGGGAAACATAGGGTTTTCCTAAAATATCCAAAAATTGCTCCCGTTTAATTTCTAAATAATTGGTTTTGATAAAAATATAAATAATTCCCCACAAAAAAAGCGCCGAAAAAATAACTGCCGATGCTTCCAGCCAAAATAAATATCTTTCAAAAAACGGCGCAAAATACGCCCGAACTTCCGATAAAAACTTCAGCGGGTTAAAAGTAAAAGCAAAAAAACCGGCGATAACCGGAATAATCGCGGTAAGCAATAAAATAAAAACTAATAATTCTAGACCGGTTGCCGTACTCTTGGTTTCTGGTTTTTTTGGTCCCGCCATAAAATTTATAAACGTTCGTAATATTGCCCGATTCCCAAAATATCCGCTTCATGCCATTTCTTGCCGATTAATTGAAAACCAACCGGCAATCCGCCTGACGACTTTGCCGGTATGGAAATTGCGGGCAAGCCGGCAAGATTAACGGGAATAGTAAAAACATCGGAAAGATACATGGAAAGCGGGTCGCTGATTTTCTCACCGATTTTAAAAGCTGGCGTTGGCGTAACCGGCGTAAGAATTACATCCACCTCCTTAAATGCCTCTTCAAAATCTTTTTTAATCAATTGGCGGACTTTCTGAGCTTTTGCGTAATACGCGTCATAATATCCGGAAGATAAAACAAAAGTTCCAAGAAGAATCCTTCGCTTAGCTTCCGAGCCGAATCCCATTTCTCTGTCTTTCTTATACAATTCTAACAAATTATCCGCTTTCTGGCGCGTGCCATATCTAATGCCGTCAAACCGCTCCAAATTGGAGCTAACCTCTGCCGGCATAATAATGTAATAACAGGATAGCGCGTATTTGGTATGTGGCAAGCTGATTTTCTTGGTTTTTAAACCCAAACTTTCAATCGTTTTAATCGCTTCCTGAACTTTTTCTGTCACTTCTTTATCCAATCCTTCCACGAAATATTCTTCCGGAATGCCGACTTTTAATTTTTTGATATCCTCCAATTTGGGATTTAAAAGCTCATTGCCATACGAAACCTCAGCTGAAGTGGCATCTAAACCATCTTGTCCCAAAATTTCTTTAAATAAAATAGCTGAATCTTCAACGGTTTTCGTAAACGGGCCGATCTGGTCTAAACTGGAAGCCATCGCAATCAAGCCAAAACGGGAAACCGCTCCGTAAGTAGGTTTTAATCCCACCACTCCGCAAAAAGCCGCTGGCTGGCGGATAGAACCGCCGGTATCCGAACCAAGAGCTGCCACTGCCATATTTGCCGCTACTGCCGCCGCTGAACCGCCGGAAGAACCGCCGGGAACGCGCGAAAGGTCATGCGGATTTTTAGTTTTCTGGAAAGCGGAATTTTCCGTTGAAGACCCCATGGCAAATTCATCCAAATTGGTTTTCCCAAGGAAAACCGCTCCGGCGGTTTTTAGTTTTTTAATCACCGTCGCGTCATAACTCGCCGTATAATCTTTTAAAATTTTGGAAGCGGCAGTCGCCGTCAATCCTTCAATTAAAATATTGTCTTTAATAGCAAGCGGGACTCCAGTCAAGGCGCTAAGCGATTCGCCCTTGGCTATTTTAATGTCCGCCTCCTCTGCCTGCCGCATTGCCAAATCTTTATTCAAACTCAAATAAGCCATAATTTCGCCGTCTTTCTTTTCAATCCAATCAAAAAAATTCTGCGCCATTTCTAATGCGGAAAATTCTTTCTTTAATAGCCCATCATGGAATTTCTTTATAGTTAAAGAATGTAATGAATGCATAATCAAAAAACCGGAGGAACTCGTAAATAACTACCCTGTTTATCCGGAAAAGCGTCTGATCCCTTTCCAGTATCATCAGTCCCACCAGCTGCATCTTCTCTTAATACATTTTTAAACTCCGTTCCCCCGGTCATCGGCGCTACGCCATCGGTATTCACACTCTGTAATTCTTTAAAATAATCCAGAATCGCCCCGAGGTCTTTCAATAATTTTCCCTCCTCCCCTGCTTTTAAATCAATCCTCGCCAATTCTGCCAAATGTTCTAAATCCTTTTTAGTAAGCATATACAATAAATTATAATCTTAACTCAACATTTTCAAAAATTCTTTTTCGTCTATGACTTTTACGCCCAGTTTCTTTGCCTTCTCAAATTTTGAGCCGGGTTCGCTTCCCGCCACCACATACGAAGTATTTTTAGAAACCGATTCATTGACATCGCCGCCAAGAGCGCGGATTTTTTCTTTGGCCGCTTCCCGGCTCATAGATTCCAACCCGCCGGTTAAAACAAAACTTAAACCAGTTAACTTCTGACTTTTAACTTCTAATTTTGAACTTTCTATTTCTATACCTACTTCATCAAATTTTTTCAGCAAATTTTGGTGGCGAGCATCTTTAAAGTATTCTAAAATGCTTTTGGAAACTGCCGGGCCGATATCCGGCATTTCAAACAATTTTTCTTCAGTAAGTTTTAAGCCCGCGGCCAAAACTTCTTTGGGCGAATCAATTTTCGGATTAATTTTCAAAAGCGCCTTTCCCAATAATCCGGAGGTTTCTTCGCCAACATGCAAAATTCCCAAACTATAAATAAACCGCGCTAAACTGATTTTTTTCTTAATCTTAACTTCTGCCACGATATTTTTTGCTGATTTTTCCCCGAACCGCTCTAAAACCGCGATATCCCCTTCCTCTAAAGTAAAAATATCCGCGGCATCGGAAATCAGGCCTTCATCCAAAAATCGGTCAATAATTTTGGGGCCAAGGCCTTCCAGATTAAAAGCATTTCGGGAAACAAAATGATAAAGCTGTTCCCGATTCCTCGCTCCGCAATTTTTATTGCCGCATTTATAAGCAACTCCGTCCCGTACCACCGGCGAATTATCCACCGGACATTTCTTCGGCATCTCAAATTCTTTTGCCCCCCGCGGACGAAGCTCTTTTAAAACTTTGGTGATTTTTGGAATCACATCTCCGGCCCGGCTGACAATCACCGTATCCCCAACCCGGACATCCAGCCGCTTAATTTCGTCGGCATTATGAAGCGTGGCGTGGCTGATTGTCACTCCGCTAACCGGCACCGGCTTTAAAACCGCAACCGGGGTAAGGACGCCAGTTCTTCCAATCTGGACCTTAATATCTTTAATAATGGTAGTCGCTTCTTTCGCGGAAAATTTAAAAGCGATGGCCGCCCGCGGCGCTTTTCCAATCACTCCTCCATCATCAAATTCTTTATTGTTGTTTACGATTACCACAATCCCGTCAATTTCATAAGGCAATTGCTCCCGATGCTTGGCCCAATATTCATGAAATTTAAAAACCTCGTCTAAAGTTGCCGCGGGGGCATTCTGGGGATTAATCTTAAACCCGATTTCTTTTAAAATCTCATGCTCTTGTTCGTGAAATTTAAAATGAATACCCTCCTTCGCTAAAGCTTCGAAGGGCGAAGCAATATCATACTGAAAAGAATCTAATTTCCTGCCGGAAGTAATTTTCGGGTTTAATTGACGGATAGAGCCGGCGGCAACATTCCTGGGATTCGCGTAAATTTTTCCCCCTTTTTTTAATTGCTCCTTATTGAGCCGGTCAAATTCTTTTTTAGTCAAAAAAACTTCGCCCCTTACAATCAGCTTTCTTGGAACTTGAAACTTGGAACTTGGAACATTTAATTTTAATGGAATAGCATCAATAGTTTTTAGATTTTGCGTAACATCCTCGCCTATCAATCCATCGCCGCGCGTGGAGCCCCTAATCAAAACGCCGTTTTCATATTCCAGTTCAATCGCGAGGCCGTCAATCTTCAACTCGCAATAGAAAGGGGCGCTCGGCGAACCTCTTTCCTCAACCCGCTTCGTCCCGCCAGCGCGTGACTCGCTAAGTCCTCGCCGCTCGGTCGCCTGCGGCGACACCATGCCTCGCGGCTGCGGGGGTTTCGGAGAAGAGGCATCGCCTCGCTTAGTAATTGTTCTTCCGAGGTACTTCTCCAGCCTCTCCAGCCAATCTTGCATGTCTTCTCTGGAAAAAGCGTCGTTAAAAGAAAGCATCGGCTGGCCGTGCCGGACTTTTTGAAATTCTTTCAGCGGCTGGCCTCCGATTCTTTGGGTCGGCGAATCCGGCGCAATAAATTCCGGATATTGCTGTTCCAGGTCAAAAAGCTCTTTTTTTAAAGAATCCAAAGCCGCGTCGGAAATCAGCGATTTATCCAAAACATGATAGGCATACCGGTATTTCTCTATTTCTTTTTTTAATTTTTCAATTCTTTCTTTTACGGATTTTTTGTCCATAATTTTAACGGAATCTGTTAAGTAAATTATATTCTAAATTACCGTCAAAAAGAACTTGCATAAATTTATAATATATGTTATTATTATATAAGCTAAAAGCATACCTCAATAGGAGAAAGTAATGAACCTTAAAAAATTGGCCCGGAGCGCGCTGCTCTTGCCAGTAATAGTTTTGAGCGGATGCGAAGAGTGGAAATCCGATGAGCAGTTAATCCAAAATATCTGGAAAGAGGCGGTGAAAATCACCGAAATTGACCCGAATACGCCGATGCCTCAAGTTATATTTCTCAAAAAAACAGAACCAAAAGCTCTAGGAAAATTCTTCTACGAATATAATAAAGCAGAGATTTATCTTGGGAGTATTACGGAATTTATTTGGAAAGCACAAGATGCTTATCAAAAATCTGACGGAACATCTGGTTATGACTTCAGCCATAAAGAGATAGAGGCGTCTGTTTATAATACGGTAGCTCACGAAATGCTCCACGGCGCACTTTATCTTAAAGATGTGCCGGGTAATCTTCATCATCGTCAAATGAAAGAGAAAGGGTATCTCTTGCCAGTCTTAAGCTATATCAATGACTACTTCAAAATCAACGATGGCTTCAAATCGCATCGGAATGGATATCACGTAAATCTTTCAATGCAGTCTTTGACGAAAGCAATTGACGAGGACGAAGAGGAAAAACGAGAAGATGATAAGAAATTTATTCAAGATGAAAAATTAATCCAAGAATGGAAATCCGATGAGCAGTTAATCCAAAATATCTGGAAAGAGGCGGTGAAAATCACCGAAATTGACCCGAATACGCCGATGCCCGGAATTGTGTTTCTCAAAAGCAGAAATCCGAAGGGCTTGGGAAGAATTGACTTTAATAATAAGAAAGCGGAAATTTATCTTGAGAGCATTTTCCGGATCATTCGAGGCGAGCAATCTGTCTATAACAAATTCAGCTTTGAAGATAGGGAGGCATTAATTTATGATATTGTGGCCCACGAAATGCTCTACTACGCGCTTGATCTTAAGGAAGTGCCAAGAAACCACCGGCATCGCCAAATGAAAGACGGGAGTTATCTCTTACAAATTGTAAGCTACATCAACGACTACTTCAAAATAAATACTTCCCCCAAACCACATCAGAATGGATATCACGCAGATCTTTCAATGCGAATTTTGGAGAAGGCAATTAAAATGGACGATGAGGAAATTGCCAAGCGGAAGAAAAAATAACCAAACCCCCACCGAACACATAAAACGTTATGTGCTCGGTGGGGGTATTTTTTACGGCTTAACTTCGCGAAGTTGCACTGGAGTAAATGGACTTGGAGCGGCTGGCGGCGGAGACGGAGACGGAGACGGTGACGAAGGCGATGGAGGTGGCGGCGTCTGAATAACCTGGCTTTTAATAAAATTAGCCGTAACTGATTGTTGGTCGCTTGTAACCTGGCAGGTTCCGGTGCCGCTGCAAGCTCCGGACCAGCCGGTAAATATTGAGCCCGGATCCGCCTCCGCGATAAGAGTTACCGCTCTCACGGAAAACGTGGCAGTTACTGACTGGTCCCCGCCCATGGTAACCTGGCAGGTTCCGGTGCCGCTGCAAGCTCCGGACCAGCCGGTAAATATTACGATAGGATTTGTTGACGCGGCAGATAAAGTTACCGCGGTTCCTCTTTCATAATTTTCTAAACAAGCATCCCTGCTGCTGCCGCAAATAATATTTCCGTCAGTTACCGCGCCGGCGCCGAATTTATTGATAGTAAGAACTACCGGGTCCGCCAAACGGATAATGCTGAATGGAGCGTTGCTTAATCCTTTAGCGCATTCTCCGGTAAAATTGGCGCAGCTTAATTGGATAAGATAATTATTTCCCTCCGCATCGCTGGGCACGGCAATTTCCGCCGAGCCTTTATTTATAATATTTGCCGCAAGTGTTTGTACTGGGGTAGTCGCGTCAGTTAAACCTGTTTGTTTATATGCGCAAGTAACATTTGTTTTCCAGTACCATCCTGACACGCTTTTGTCCGTAGCGACATCTACGCAAGAAAAACTGTCGGATGAATAAGTTGCGGGACAAGAAAAAACTCCGCCGTCAACGCGCTTGCCAAAATTACCGTTACAAGTATCTATGCCCCGCGGGTCCCAAATACCGCCCCCATACCAAGATTCCGGACTCTGAAAACTAAGAGAATACTGCGATATCTGCGTTTTTTTCAAAAGAGTAATATCAACATTCGGCCCGCCAAAATAATTTCCTGTCCACAACACGGATTGAATTGTCCCCTGCGGCCACTGCTCGCCTCCGTTGGGAGAAATAATTTTTAACGCCTGCGGAGGCACGGCCGTAATATCCAATGGCCCGCTTTTAGCCGGCTGGCATTTTCCGACAAATGATTTCGCGCAGCTTACTTGAAGATAATAACTGTCAGACGCGCCGGTAACCAACAATCCGGAAGGAACATTCAATAATAAACTGCCATTATTAACCGCGTCCAAGGCAAGGGGAATGGTTTCGATTGTGCCGCCGGATTGGCGAATCAATTGAATATCCACTTTATCCACTTTTTCGCCGCTGGGCACATTAGCCACGCTCCAACTAACTTTCTGCTGCGTGCCTTCCCACCACTTTTCTCCTCCTTTTGGATAGATAAGAGTAATGGTTACGGGCAAAACCGGAGGAAACAAGCTGTCATACGCGTTTACCAATCCATAGCCAAAGTATTCATCTCTGCCGGGCGCGCCAAAATCAACCGCGGTGGAATCCAGCCGCTCGCGAACCTCTGACGGAGTAAATTGAGGATTTTTTTGTAAAATAAGCGCCGCCACTCCTGACACAAAAGGAGCGGCTATGGAAGTGCCGTTGCCATAACCATAAGAACTTCCCATAACCGGAACATTATTAAAAAGCCCCGGAGCAGCCAGCTCAACCTCCGGACCATGACAGCTGAAATCAACGACAGTATTATCCGGGGCAGTCGCGCCCACCGCGATAACCGCGTCAAGCGCCGCGGGATAAATAACCTTGTCGCAATCCGGCCCATCTTTTGGCTCATTGCCGGAAGAAGCTATAAGGACAACGCCGCGCGAATAAGCATAATCCACTGCCGCCTTTTCTTCCGCGATAGTCTTACTATATATAACAGGGTCCATATAGACGCCAAGGCTCAAATTAACAACATCCATCCCATTGTCCGCGGCCCAATAAATTCCGGAAATCATATCGCTGGTGGCGGCCAGGCCGTCTTTACCCATGACTTTTACCGCGTAGATATCGGCTTCCGGCGCAACACCAACATAACCAATATCATTATTCACGGCGGCGATTAAGCCGGCGACTTTAGTGCCATGGCCGCCTTCGTCATCCCATTGAGCCGGCGAACCGGGCATAAAACTGATTCCTCCTTTAATATTGGCAACCAAGTCCGGATGGTCGCGCTGAATGCCGGAATCAATAACCGCCACTTTCACGCCTTTGCCCGTACTCGCATTCCATACTTTATCCGCCTTAATGCGCGCCACTCCCCAATCAATGGGATTAATGGCTTGCGCCGGGACTTTCAAATCTTTTTCCACGTAATCCACGCCGCCGCTTAATTTATTTCCCAAAGAAGTCAGCCCGATTCCTCCGATTAACTTTCCCCAAAAAGAATTTTTCAGAATTTTCTGTTCTACATTCTTATCCGGCAGGACCGCGATAATGACATTTTTGGCCGGCCATTTCAAAGTTTTGATTATTTGTCCGCCATTATCAGTAATGATTTTCTTCGCGGATTCCACATCGCTCCAAGCTCGCAATCCAATCATTACTTGCCTGGGATATTCTTTTTCCAGAGGAGTTTCTTTGCCGGCCGGAGCCAATGCTTTGGTTGGCGGTGCTGGCGCCGGTATTTCCCACGCTGTTAGCTGTGTTGTAACTGGAACTTGCTGGGGGGCAGTTTCAATTTTATTAATTACAAATAAAGCAATGACGATTGCGATAATGCAAAATATTACAAAAATGATTTTTTGCGAGTTCATAATAAATCCTTACTTGCACCGAACACCTGGATCTGCTGTAAAACTAGTATCAAACTGAAAATCAAATCCGGGCTTATCACGAGGAGCAGTAATTATAATATCAGGAAGCTCAGTCTCGGGCTTGGGTTCAACATAACGAGGAGCAGTAATTATAATATCAGGAAGCTCATAAAGAGGTTCGGGCTTAGGTCCGGAAACAGGAATGACCGTCGTGTCGCTAACATCCACTTCATATTGAGAAGGGCCGCCAGCGCCCCCGCCCGGCGGGAAACTTGACGGAATCTCCAAGAGGGGCTCTTTTTTGCCGCCTCCAGTAACTAAATCAACAGCTTTATCAAGCGCTTCCTTATAATCACCTTGTTGCACCGAACCCACCATATCCTTAAACCTTTCCCACAAACTAGGCTCTGTCACTTCTGTGGTCTGGGCTCTGGCGCAAGGGTCATAAAAACATCCCCGGCTGGTTACCGGATCCCCGCCAACGCACCCCAGCGGACCGGCAGATGTGACGGTTCTCCGCGCCGTGCCGTCCAATTGGCAGGCGCCGAAATCAGAATAAGTAAATTCAGTGCACAGCGGCGCGTTAAAGCTGGCGATTACTATTTTAGAACTTTTCGGAATAAGATCTCCAAGAACGCAAAGTCCTTTGCCTATGCAGGATTCGCCGGACCAGCCGGAAAATTCAAAATCGCGGGACGAAGTCGCGGAAAAAATAACCCGGCCTGTCCCGCCGCCAAGAGTATTAAGATTAACTTTCACCTCGTAAGCGGCCTCTGCCAGCCCATTAAAAAATAACAAAGCCATCGCCAAAGATACCATTATATAGCCCCTTCTGTTTCTGCCCATAAATTTATTATGCCATATTTTTAACCTTATGGATAATCTTAAGGACGAATTTCATAAAATCCGGGTTTTAATTTTGAAGGCTGAACAGCCCTGCGATATGGAAATCGGGTCTGATTATTAATTATAGTAGTGGAAGCAACGTAAGGAACAGAAAAATTTCTCTCTTCGGAAGAATTATCAAAATTCGGGGCTAAAATGCGAAATGGTTTATCGCTGATATCGCCATGGCAGGGAGCCCGCAGAGTATTCTTACCGCAAACAATCTGAATTAAATATTCATCTCCGGCATTAATATCCTCCGGAACAATAATCATTGCCCTTCCGGTATTAGGAGCCTCCAGCATTAAAGGCTTAAATATTTCATAATCCTTAATCGCGTCAAAGGTAATGACGTTCAAAAAAGAGCGGAGCGCGCCGGTTGTCTTTTTCAAGAGATAAATATCAACGGTTCCGTCTGACGGATAATCAACGCTCTGCCAGCTGACTGTTTGCATTTTTCCCGCCTGCCACTGCTCATTTCCGCCGGAAGATAAAATAGATAAACCGGCGGGACTATCGCTGACAATGCTTAGCGCTTGCCCGCTCCTGCCGGGAACGCAGGAACCGGAAAATCGGGAACAGCCGACCTGTATGAAATATTGGTCGCTTAACGGCAAATCCGCCGGAATAACAATTATTTCCGAACCGTCATTATTAATGCCGGATTCCAGAAGCCGGACCAATTCCAAGGTATCAGTCGTGCCGGACACCAAATAAGAACAGGCCACCTCCCGCTGGAAATAATATCCGGCAGTATCGCGCGATTCCGCGATATCCGAACAAGTAAAACTCCCGTTGGAATTAGTTGCCGGGCAGGCATAGACCCCGCCATTCTCGCGCGAGGCTCTGTTGCCGTCGCAAGTGTCCGGATTAGCCGCGCTTCCAATGCCAACCCAGGGGCTGCCGATTTCTTTTTCAAGCGAATATTGAGGTGTGCTCTTGTTTTGAAATAAACTGATGTCCACGCCGACTAAACCGTAATATGAGGAAGACCAAATTACCGACTGAGAACTTCCCAACGGCCATTGCTCCCCGCCATTGGGAAAAAGAATTGAAAATGACTGCGGAGGCGTAAACGCGATACTGAATTCGGAACTTTTTCCCGGCTGGCAGACGCCGACAAAATCTTGTCCGCATTTTACCTCAACAAAATATCGGCCTTCGGGCGGCAAATCAGCCGGCACGGCCCACTCTTCCATTCCGTCATTAATTGTTCCTTTGGCAATACTGATTGCTTCCACAGCCTCCCGGACAACCTGCCTCCGTATAAATTTATTAAAAGTGCAATGCGGCCTGTGGGTATTAATAGAATATCTTTCGTTGGGAGCGTAAATACGATTATAAGTTGACAAAAACTGGTCGCATTGCGCCCCGGCGCTGGCGCCTCCGCTGCTGACTACTCCGGCAGAATCCCACAAATCGTCATAAACGGTGTATTGCCTGATTAAATTGATGTCAACATTTTCATTTTGGTTCAAATTTTGCGAAGACCAAAAAATATTATGAAGCGTACCCTGCTGCCATTGCTCGCCGCCCCGCGGAGAAAGTAAAATCAGCGATGCCGGCAATCTGGCAATCACGCTCTCCCGCCCATTAACCAAACCGTATCCGTATTGATTATCTTTTCCGGGCATTCCCAAATCAATCGCCGTGGCGCGCAATTGTTCCCGAACCTGAACCGCGGTAAATTGAGGGTTCTTCGCCCATACCAGCGCGGCGGCTCCGCTTACAAAAGGGGCGGCTAAAGAAGTGCCGCTAAGCGCGGAATATAAACTATTATTGGAAGTGGAGTTAATCTCGGAACCCGGAGCGGCTAATTCAACCTGAGGCCCGTACGAACTAAAGGAAGCCAGACGGTCGTCCGGAATAGTCGCCGAAACTGCAATCACGGAATCATAAGCGCCCGGATAACTGACTGCTCCGCCGCTGGCGCCGTTGTTTCCGGCAGACGCAACCAGCAAAACTCCGTGCTGATAAGCGTAATCAACCGCGTTTTTTAATTCATCAAATCCCTGCGGGCCGCCCAAGCTAATATTGGCGATTTTCATGTTATTCTCCACGGCCCAATAAATTCCGGATATCACATCG
Source organism: Candidatus Harrisonbacteria bacterium (assembly GCA_016192685.1). Taxonomy (GTDB): domain Bacteria; phylum Patescibacteriota; class Minisyncoccia; order UBA6257; family 02-FULL-45-10c; genus JACPTS01. The sequence continues at coordinate 470,556 of JACPTS010000001.1, read as the reverse complement.
CTCCAATATCCGCTGCCAGCCCCGTCCAGCACCTTAACCCCGAATAAATTTGCCTCCGGCGCTGCGCCGACAACGCCAAAATCATTATCCAGCGCCGCGATAATTCCGGCGACATGCGTTCCGTGGCCACCGTCATCACCCCATTGGTCAGCGCCCAATCCGGCAATAAAATTAATTCCTCCTTTAATATTCGCGGCCAGATCCGGATGGTCGCGCTGAATCCCGCTGTCCAATAACGCTATGCGAACGCCCGAGCCGCGGCTCATGGCCCAAGCTTCATTGGCTTTAATTCTCAAAACGCCCCAATTGGGAACCTGCGCGGAATCAGCGGAAACCTTTCCATCGGTAATCACGGAATCAATACCGCCTCCGATTTTATTTCCCGCACCGGTAAAACCGAAAAAACCAACGATTCCGCCCCAGAAAGCGTCCCGGCGGATAATTTGCTCCGCGTCTTTATCGGGAAGCAGGGCTATCACAACATTTTTTTCCGGCCAATGAACGAGCTTGATAATCTGCCCGCCGTTTTTTTTAATTAAAGCGGCGGCTTGCTCGGCATCGCTCCAATTTTCCAAAGTCAGCATAACTCTTTTCGGATACTTAACCATTTCCCAACTGTCAAAACCGGAAAAAAAATAAGAAACAACCGGCCATCGCAGGCGATACTCAAAAAACCACGTCGCGGCAATGCTGAAAAAACCGATAATCAAAATAATTATTATAAATATGAGAAAATGCTTCATGGACAAAATCTTTTTACTGTAAAATAATTTCAAAAGCCCTGGAATTGTTGCCGGCAGTGCCGGTGGATTTTACTTTAACGGTTGGGACAGCGCCGCCCCCTAAAAGCTCGCAGGTAGTCTGAAAACTGGCGCCATTTTCAAAATTGGGTCCCGGGCAAACGCCGCCGTCCGGACATTCTTTGCAAATCTGGCTGTCGGCTTTAAAAAATTTATACAGCCGCCATTCAATTCCGGAATCCGCGGCAAAAATCGCTTTATTGGAATTTATGACATCATTGGACTGGCGCAATTGATAAACCATCAAAAGGCCGGCAATCGCCGTTGCCCCCAAAATAGTTCCGGAAAGAACTAAAACTGTTATAAGCATCACTTGCCCCTTCATGGCTTTACTTCTTTTATACCGGGCTTCAATATATTAACCTTAAACGGCGTAAGCGTAACCGAACCGTCAACATTCATACAAGTTAAAATATATCGGGAATCATCAGACGGAGAAACTTTCAACGAACCAGCGGAATTCAAACCGGATTTAACGCCGATTTTACGGTCATCGGATTGAACCTGGCAGGAAATCGGAACCGTATCGGAAGCACACTGCCACTTTAAATCTGCCGAGCCTAACTCGGGTATGGCGGCAGATTCAGATAAAATTTTGCAACTTGGCCGGCAAAAAGTATAAGCCTCAATTATTTGGTCATTCTGAACCACTGTTCCCGCATCCGCGGCAGCCGGCACCAAAGCATATTCATAATTGGTATGCGGCTGAAGATTGGCATCGGTAAAAATTCTGCCGCCGGAAAAATCAAATTGGCCCGCCAAAATAAAACCGCCTGTATCGCCCTTAACCCGCCTAAGAACATTAAGTGGCTTTGATTCTTTTGATTCCAGAGTAACCGCGTTGCAGGTTTGGCTAATAACGGTTGGCGCCGGAATCGGCGGGCAAGCCGTCTCGGCAATCGGTTTAAACGGCCCGAAAATGCCGTTGCCGTTAACCAAATTAAATGGGGAACCGATATAGGTGTCCGTTACCGGCTGGCCGGATTTGGCGCTTAAAAATTTTCCTTGCCGCCGAAAAAAGAAATCTTCCGTGAATTTAAAATAATAATTGCCGTAATTATTTTTAATGCCGGAAATTTCTGATGTTTCTTTGTCTTCCAGCAAAGAAGCGTCAATAGCCGCGTCAATCCTTTTGCCGTTAGCGTCAATAATGAACCACTTTGGCTCTCCGAACCAAGGAACCCAATCCCCGTCGGAATTTTCATAGCCGCCAGGCGGAGCTTCGTAGCGCGCTTCCGCCCTTCTGCCGCCCTGATCGCTGATAAAGAAATACATCAATTTATAAGTGTTAAAGTTGTATTGGCCCGCTTCATCTACGCAATAAATCTTCCCGCCAGTCGTGTAACTGCTATTACCAACCGGACATTCACCCTGAAGCTGATAAACTGCTCCTTTGGGAATAGTTAACGCGTAATCAGCGGCAGTTTTCGCGATATAAGCGAAAAATTTATCTTTGGGCAGGGCTTGGTCCCGAATTCTGCAAACGCCGCTCGCGCCGCAAACTTTATTGTACGGAACTTCCACTAACGGCGCGGCCGCGGCTCCTTTGGCCAAAAAATAACTGCTTTCTTTAATAAAATCATAAGGGCTGATAAGGCCGTTGCCGACTTGATTATCAAGGCCAGCCATCCAATTCATCACTGCCGCGTTTTGGGCTTGTTCATCGGTTAAGCCGCCAACCGGATAATAACGCTCGGTTTGAGGCAGGGTAAAACGATAAATCTGAACCGTGGAATTTTTTTCGTCCGGAGAACGCGGCCCCGCATCATAAAAAGTCAGCTCGGCGCCGGCGGCCAAACAAGCAGGAGCGTCAATCGCTATCTCGCCAATAGTTAAAATTCCTCCTTGCTCAAAACAACGGAGGTGACGCGGATCTTGAGTTAAATCGTTGATTCGGCAACCCGCGTCTCTAAGTAGAACGTCGCAATCCACGCCTGCCACGCAAGCAATTCCTCCAGTTCCCACTACAACAGTCATATCCCACGCCACCGCTACAACATTCACGGTAACATTATAAGCAGTAATAAAAAAATTAACAGTGACAGCTGTAATATTACTAACTACCTGACCAAAATTATCAACTGTTTGAGTAACGCAATGGTGCGGATGACTCCATTTGCAATGAGCCTCGGCAATTCCGGGACTGGAAAAAAGTAAAACCAAAAATAAAGCCAAAAAAATTTCTTTAAAAAAATTTTTTGAAGACATCCCCATAATCATAATATTACCATAATAAAAAGCCCCGCAGAAATGCCTGCGGAGCCGTTAAGAACTACCAATAAAAAATTAATCCCAGCATCGGGGCGTAATAATCTAAGTTAAAATCAGTTTTAATATTTGCTGAAGTAAAAACCTCTTGACCGATTCTTCCATTATCCAAGTCAAAAGTCAAAGCCAGAAAAGATTTACTGCCATCTTTAGGCGGCTTGACCAGGTAGTTAATCCCAAAATTCATTCCGCCACGCCCTGACACCGAAGGAAATTTCAAGCGTTGTTTCCCAGGCGCGGCTGAGCTTACCGCCGGCAATTTAGAATAACCACTTGGCAAACCCGATAATATCCCCAAACCGCCCGCTATCGAAATATGCCAACTGACTTTTTTCATATTGGTTTTATCCGAATAATATCCCAGCAGCACATCTCCTCCAGTATAGCGATACATCCCTGCCGAGAGATTTTTAAGCCCCAGACCCCAAGAAATATACTTCCGGTGAGATAAGCGATACACATCAACGGTCCATCCAGACAGACTCGTCTCGGTGCCCTCAATTTTGGCAGTCGCCAATGCCGGACCAGACCGAAAATTCCAATCTGCGGCCTCGGCGCTAAAAAAACCAGCCAGCATCAAGAATCCGGCAAGCAAGCCTTTCATTCACTCCTCCTTTATGTTTTTATTTTCAATCCGGACGCCCAAGCGAACCGTTATTACTAAATTAAGTATACTATTTCTTACTAATTTTGTCAAATTTATTCTTTAAAATCTTCCGGCGCCAAAAGCACGGCAGTAAATTGTTCGGGTTTTAGATATTTATCCACTACTTTTTCTATATTTTGAATTGTAATATCTTTTATTGCTTTGCCGACTTCTTGAAATCCATAAGGACTTCCCGTAAAAGCGACGCTCTCCGCTGCATCAGAAATAATATTTATAGGATTTTCAAATCGACGCGCCAATGCTCCCAATTCCATTTTTTTAGCTTTTTCCAATAAAGTAGCATTATTTTTATTTTCAGTAAGTACCGAAAATGCCAAATCAATTGCTTCTTTATACTTTTCTTTATCAGTTGCCATATAAATCTTAAAAAGACCATAATCCGTGCCCCAATAATAATTAGCATTTACTGAATAGCATAAACCACGCTTATCTCTAATTTCTATATAAAGTGGTGAAGACGAACCATAACCTATCATCATTGCAAATAAATTTAAAGACCATTTCTCTTTTAAACTATTGACGTCAATAGGAATTGCTAAATTAATGTGGGCTTGATTAATTCCCTTATAAAATACTGCTGTTTTTTTTGCTGGCTGTATTGATAAACGTGGACGTATGTTTTTTTCACCCGCTTTTAAAACAAAATATTTATTAAAAGTATCTAAAGCTAAATCTGGGTCAACATTGCCAGCAACCAAAAAAGTATAATTACTGGAATTATAATAACGATTCAAAAAACTAATAAAACTTTCTCTATTAAATCTAAGTAAGGTTTGTTCATTTCCTAAAGTCATATGCCCAATCGGATGGTCACCGAAAACCGCCTCAAAAGTTAAATCGCCTAAAAAAATAGCCGGACTATCTTGTCTTCTTTTTAATTCCTGCATCACAACTTTCATTTCTTTAGATACTTTTTCTTCCTGAATTAAAGAATACTGAATTTGTTCACTTAATAAATCAACGCCTCGCTCAAATTCATTAAAAGGAACTTGATTATGAAAAAAAGTTATTTCTTTCCAGGTAAATGCATTACGGACACCTCCGATTTCTTCAATATATTCAAATAACGATTTTTTATTCGGAAATTTTTTGCTACCTTGACAGAACATATGCTCAAAACCATGGGCCAATCCTGCTTCTTCCGGCATTTTTTCGTCACGTGAACCAACATTAACTAAAACACCAGAAGCAACCGTATTGGCACTAGGCATCGGCAAAATATAAAGCGGTACTCCGCTTTTTGTAATTTTTTTAATAAAATTCATATTTATCTAAATTATAAAATAAAGAGCTCTTTTATAAAAGAGCTCTTTCTTACTTAGTCAGTATCTGCGTTGTGAGTTCCCTCTCCCTGTCCGCGATCGCCTTCGTACTGACTGTCTGCGCCTTCTTGTCCGTTTCCTGGTCCTTTCATGACTACTAACTCCTTTTGCTACAAAGTACAAACTGCGGGTATAGCGCCTAACGCCACCCTGCAGTATTTATATACTAATCTAATATCTAATTTTTGTCAAATTAAAATTTTATCTCCACATTCATAAAAGAAATTACGTTATCTGGATACCCTAAAATTTCCGTGCCGTCCGGATAAAAAACTCCGGCATAATCTTTAATTCCGCTTACCAAAATCGGCTTTTGAAAATTTAACCCTCCAAAATTCTGGAACTGACGGTGGTTTGCAGATTAATTTTCGCTCCGGCCGCTTCCGGCGCTCCGATTTCCAATATCACGGTAATCTTAGTCGGCAAGCCGTCAGTGGAACTTTCGCCGGCCAAAATGAAATTTAATTTAGCGACTTTCGCGTTAGCGGCGGTAATAATCCCCGCCTCGCCGCCAACTATCCTTTCAATGGATTCATTGTTTAAGCGATACGAAACGGCCTGTTCCTTGGCATTGGTAAAATTCAATACTCCGCCGCTTAAAGAAAAAGCTCTTCCGGTCCTAATTTCCCGGCTTATCTGTTCTATGGCCAGACTGGCATTGCTATTGGCCGCGATTAAACCCGCCGCCCCTCTCTGAGTCCGCAAAGCCTGGATAAAAGTGCCGGTGGCAATGGCAACAATAACGGAAAAAAGAGTAATGGCTACCAATAATTCTACAATGGTGAAACCAGAATTTTTCATATTATCTCCAATTAAAGAAATGATCCTCTAAATTGACCTCAAATTGCCCGCCGCCCCGGGTGGTCCATTTAACTAAAGAATTAACTTTGAGCTCATCCGGACTTGGCTGGCTAATGACGATTAAACGCTGAAAAGTCGTTGGCGAGCCGGAGTCATAGCTGTACTGGCCAGACCCGGAATCAAAATCCAATTTACGATTTTGAGGAACTGCTAAAGCGCCGTCATTAAAATCCACCTCATAATCTCCGGGATTAACACCTAGATTCCATGGCCGCCGCTGAATAGCGTTAGCGTCAATTAAATTTTTCACCAGCTCAATTCCTTCCGCGGCTAAATGAGTTGCCGCGGATTGGTCAGCAATTACCCGATTTAAGCTTAGGGAGCGGGAAAGCAAGGTGAAAATGCCCAACAAGCCAATTATCAAAACGGAAATAGCAATGATAGACTCTACCATCAACTGGCCGGATTCGGATGAGCTATTTTTAAGATGGGTTCTCATTGAGTGCTTACTTGACCGAAATTATTGACCTTAATTATTTTCGGACTGCCGCCTCTTATCGTGTCTAATTCAATAAGAAAATCCCCGCTTTTACCGGAATCGCCGTCAATGATGACGATCGGCTCCGGCGGAATAAATAAAATATCCGTTAATTCCAAATTGGAAAATTTTAGTTGGGAATCTAAATTAATTATTTCTAAATCTTCCGTTGAACCGGAATAACGATTATCGGAACCGGAGCAGGGATCGGCTAAATCCTTAAAAAGGATAAAGGATTTATTAACGGAATCAAAGTGGACGCCATAGCCGCAGACCGGGATTGATTGGCTGAAAATTTGAACTGCCAAACTTTTCGCGCGCAAAACCATATTAATAACTCTGGCCTGGTCCTTAAAAATAAGAATTTGGAGGCCGCCAGTGCGATTATAAGTTATTAAAACTCCGACTAAAAGCGAGGTAATAGCTAAAGTAACCAATATCTCAACAAGGGTGAAGCCAAAATTCTTATCAATCATTACCTCAATTTTAACATTAGAGCCCGAAGAAGTTAAAATAACTCCTTAAAATCGCTTCTCCCCAAAAAAAGACTAAGATTGCTCCGATTACTAAAAATGGCCCGAAAGGTAAAGCATCTTTCAAAGTTTTTTTGTGAAACAGCATCAGCGCCAAGCTTGCGGCGGCTCCGATTACCGAAGCAATTATAAAAATAAATAAAACATCCGGCCATCCGTAAAGAAGCCCAAGCGCCAGCATCATTTTTAAATCCCCCATTCCCATGCCCTTTCCTTTGGATAAAAAAATAATCAGTCCAACCAGCGCCCCGCCGATTAGGGCGGCAGAAAAATGATTAATCCAAATATTGCTCCGCCAGCCGAAAAGGGCGGCGTAACTGCCTAAAAAAGAACCTTTAAAATTCCCGAATTGTCCGTAAAGATTTGTATAATCTGCCAGAACCAGCCCCAATGCTCCTAAAACCAGATTTAATTCATCCGGAATAAGATAAAGCCGGAAATCAATTGACCAAATCAGCAAAAAGGTAAGAAACGCCAAAATCCAAATGGCGCTCTGAATTATGAATAATGAATTTGGAATTATGGGGTTGTATAAATATAACGGCAATAAAAAAATTAATCCGCCGGCAACTTCCATCAAAAGATACTGCCAGGATAATTTTTTATAACAAACCCAACATTTGCCTTTTTGCAAAAGAAAACTAAAAACCGGCACTAATTCATACCAAGCGAGCTTCTGTTCGCAATGCCGGCATTTTGACCGGCCGCCTAAATGCTCGGTATGGAATAAATTTTTTTCTTCCGAATAGCGGAAAGAGACAACATTTAAAAAACTGCCGATAACCAGACCGAAGCTGAAAAGTAGAAGGGCGGTAAACATTAAAAAAATTGTAAACTAAAATTGGAGGCAATAAACCGTTTCCGGAGAGCCGCCAATACAATCAATTCCATTGGATGTTCCGTCTATATCATCATTCAACACCGGGTCTTGGCCTTGAAACCTAGCTCCTAAAGTATAATTCTGGCCATCCGAAGCATACATATAACTTTGGGCGGAATTGGGGTCGTTGGCTATCTTGGCTACTCCAATTCCCGCGCCAGCTAAAGTTGTTTCTAAACCATCCCAGCAAGTTCGACTGCCGGAGCTGGTACAGCTTAATGCCGGATAGGCGCTGTTTTTAGAATAATAAAGTTCCAAGGCGTTTTGAACCTGCCTCAAATCGGCAATGCGGCGGGCATCTCGGCCCCGGGAACGAAAACCGCCCAATCCGACCAAAAAGACCGATGACAAAAGCCCGATAATGGAAACAACCACTAAAGTTTCTATAAGGGTAAAACCTTTTTTAGAATTTAAATTCATATTAATTATATTATAACATATCAGAAAGATTGGGCGAGATTGTAAATCGGCAAAAGCACTGCCGCGAAAAGGATGGCCACCAAAACGCCGATGCCAACCATCATTGCCGGCTGGATTAATTCCACTAAATTGGCAACGGTGTCATCCACCTCCCGCGTGTAAAAAGAAGAAATCCGCGATAATAACGCTTCTAATTTGCCGGTTGATTCGCCGACTGCCACCATCTGATAAACCAGCGGCGGAAAATAATTTTCATGTTCCGCCAACGCTTGCGACATCAGTTGGCCGGCTCTCACCGCTTCGGCAACCTCATGAAGCGCGTCCCGATAAATAATGCTGCCGATATTATGGCCGGAAATCTCCAAAGATTGGGCGATCGGAATGCCGCCCCGGATTAAAACGCTGGTTGATTCGGCAAAACGGGCCACATAAAGTTTTTTGTATAAATCGCCGATCACCGGCAGGCGCACCCGGATTTCATCAGAGACAATTTTCCCTTCTTTCGTATTTAAATAATCAACCGCCAAAAAAATGAAGATTCCCAAGATTACCAGCAGGGCCAGCCACCATTCCGCGATAAAGCCGCCGGCGCCAAGCAAAATTCTGGTAACTGCCGGAACCGGCGCCTGCGATTCGGCGAAAATCGGCTCTAACTGGGGGAAAACCACTCCTACCATAATACCCACCACCGCCGTAAAAAGCACTATCACCAGAACCGGATAAATAAGAGCATTCCGCACCCGCGACAAAAGGCCGACTTCTTTTTCCAAATAATCCGCCATAAAAGCGCTGACTTCCTCTAAACGCCCGGTTATTTCCGCGGAACGGATCATACTGGTATAAAATTCCGAAAAAATATGCGGGTGCCGCTCCATGGCCTGAGACAGCGAAAGTCCGGAATCAATATCCGAAGAAAGTTCAAAAATTGTTTCTTTTAAAATCGGGTTGCGGGTCTGTTTGTAAAGATTTCTTAAAGAATCAGCCAAAGAAATCTTCGCGTCCAACAGGGTGGCCAATTGCCGGGTAAAAATCATCAAATCGCCCGGTTTCACCCGTTTAAATAAATCCAAAAATCTCTGATACCATTGAATTGTCTCGGCGCTTTCCAGGCTTAAAATAAAAAGCTCATGGCCGGTTAAAATATTCAAAGCCGCGTCGCGGTTCGCCGCGTCCACAAAACCGGTCTGCAATTCTCCTTGTTTAGTTCTGGCGTTGTATCTAAATTTCATGCTCGCTCTAATAAAATTCTCAATTCCGACGGATTTAATGAATATAATTCGGCATTTTCCAGAGAAATTTCACGGCGGCGGATTAATTCCGCCAAAGAACGGTTTAAATTAGTCATTCCTTCCTGCAAACTGGTTTCAATTACTAAATCAATCTGATAAGTTTTTCTTTCCCGGATCAAATTACGGATGGCGGAATTAACCAGCATGATTTCCGAAGCTGGGATCCGGCCGCCGTCAATGCGCGGCACCAAGCGGGAAGAAACAATTCCTACCAAAGTAGCCGCCAGCTGAGAAACTACCTGGGTTTGCTGGTCGGGCGGGAAACTGTCAATTATCCGGTCAATGGTCTGGGAAGCGGAATTGGTATGCAGGGTGGAAAAAACCAGATGGCCGGTTTCCGCGGCAGTCATGGCCGTGGCAATAGATTCCCGGTCCCGCATTTCCCCGATCATCACTACATCGGGGTCTTGCCTGAGCAAAGTGCGAAGCGCGTCATGAAAACTTAAAGTGTCGTTATTCACCTCCCGCTGGGAAATAATGCAGCGATCCTGCGTGAATAAATATTCAATCGGGTCTTCTACGGTAATAATGTGGTCAGTGCGCTGATGATTAATTTCATCTAAAATGGCGGCTAAGGTCGTTGATTTTCCGTGGCCAGCCGGCCCTACCACTAAAACAAATCCCTGGGAAAGCCGGGCAAAGTCATGGAGAATCGGCGGCAAATTCAATTCTTCAATAGTTTTAATCTGAGCCGGAACCAAACGCAAAGCCGCCGCCAGATACCCCCGCTGAAAATAAACATTCACCCGGAATCTCGCCTTGTCTTCGTAAGAATGGGCGAAATCCAACTGCTTATTTTCCAAAAATTTGCTTCGCTGTTCCGGAGTTAAAAGGGCATCCACCAAACCCTCCATGGCTTCCGGAGTCAAAACTGATTCTTTCTGAAGGCCGATTAATACGCCGTCAATCCGCAAAGTCGGCCGCCGGCCAACCGCCAAATGCAAATCAGAAGCATTATGTTTCGCCGTTGTCAAAAGCAATTCATCTAATTTTTGTTTATAAATATTTTCGGGCATATCCTAATTATACACTTATAATTCCGCAGTTTCCCTTAACACTTCCTCCATACTCACCAATCCATCCAAAGCCTTTAAAATTCCGTCCTGCCGCAAAGTAATCATTCCCTGATGCCTGGCCTCTTCTGCCAATTTCGTTTCGGAAACTCCGGCATTGATAATATCTTTCAGCTGGGGAGTCATTTTTAATGTTTCAAAAATGGCAATTCGGCCGGCGATTCCTTTATCATTGCAGGCTTTACAGCCGGAAGAATGATAAATTTTTAAATCTTTATATTTTCCCTTTAATTCCGCCGGCAGAGATTCTAATTCTTTCTTGATAATATCCGCCACTTTGGCGCTGGGCGCTTCCGGCTTTTTGCATTTTTGGCAAAGCTTGGAAACCAATCTCTGCGCCACCATCACATTTAAAGAAGCCGGCAGTAAAAAACTATCTACCTTCATATCAACCAAACGCGGAATAACTCCGGCAGCGTTGTTGGTATGCAGGGTGGAAAGCACGATATGGCCGGTAAGAGCGGCATGAATAGTCAGCTGGGCAGTTTCCGTGTCTCTTACCTCGCCAACCATAATCACATCCGGGTCCTGACGGAGAATCTGGCGCAGACCGGAAGCAAAATCATAACCGATTTCCGGTTGAACCTGGGATTGGTTAACACCCTCAATAAAATACTCCACCGGATCTTCCAAACTGACGATATTAGATTGAATATTATTTAAAATCTGGAGCAAGGCGTATAAGGTGGTAGTTTTTCCGGACCCGGTCGGTCCAGTGATTAAAATCAGGCCGTACGGCTCTGCCAGAGCTTCTTTAAGAATTTCCGCGTTCCGGCCGGTTAAGCCGAGATCTTCCAGCGTCTTTAAACCGACAGTCGGATCCAGCACCCGAATAGCCGCTTTTTCTCCGGCCGGCGTCGGAAAAGTCGCCACCCGAAAATCAATATCCCGGCCAAAAACAATGCTCCGAAAACGGCCGTCTTGCGGAATCCGGGTCTCATCCAATTTCAAATTCGCCAGCACTTTAATCCGGGAAATAATCGGCTGATGAAGCTCAATCGGCATCTGGCTCACTTCCTGTAAATTGCCGTCAATCCGGAAACGAATCCGCAACTTGGATCTTTGCGGTTCAATATGAATATCCGAAGCCCCCAGATTAACCGCTTCTTTCAAAGTAGAAGCGACCAGCCGGATAATCGGCGCCTCTTCGGATACCGCCACTCCTTCTTCCAAAAAAATCAGCCGCTCTCCGGAGGCGGCTTTCTTTCCCGGCTTGATATCCAAAGAACGGATGGCCGCTTCCACCTCATCTTTATAAGGAGAGTATTTCCGAAGCGCCAAATCAAAATCTCCCGGCGTAATCAAGTAAATCCCGAGGTTAATTTTTTGCTGTTTGGCGACAAAACGAAGAGCATCCTGCGCCTGAGAATCCATCGGGCTGACCATTCCCACCACTAACAAATCCTTGGCTTTGGAAAGCGGAATTACTTTATAAGTCCGGGCTACTTCTTCCGGAATATTCGCCAGCAGCTCCTTGGTGATTTCTTCCACATTGATTTTCTTATAAGGAATTTTTAAAAGCTGGCTTTTAATTTTTATTACCTCCTCTTCCGGAACCAAGCGGCGGTCGTAAATAATTTCCTCGGCGCTTTTACCCAAAAGCTCCATTTCTTTTAAAAGTTTTTCCGCCGCCTCTTTAGCCAAAAGGCCGGCCGAAATTAAATTGTCTAGTAATTGTTTATCATCCATATACGCTTACGCTTGATGTAATACTAATCTACGAATGAATGCCAATCTACAAATAACGAATATAAATTTATTTGTATATTTGTAGATTAGAATAAATTTGTAGATTCGTATTATATTTATTAAAACTTAATGAAAGGATTCGGCCTGCCGATTTGGCCGATGCTCGGCTGGCCGGCGTAACGGCGGAGCGAACGGAAATCTTCGCTATTCACTACTCCGGCCGGGTCAAAATGGGCGCCGGAAAGTTCTTCAATGGAGCGGGCGGCCGGCGGCACGATAATTTCAATTGCCGGAACCGGCGTAAAAAACAGAAAGTAAGCCGCTCCGCCAACAGCCAAAATAACTGCCGCCACGATTGCCACCCCCCTCCAATTAAATTTTTTCTCACCTTCAAAAACTAAAGCCATGACGATTTATTTTGTTTGATAATAAGTATCGACGGTTAAAAGATAAGTAAAAATATCCGATTCGGTTTTACTGGCTGGTTCTAATTTTAACGCTTTAACATCCATTATTTGAATATTGGTTTCCAGGGCGGATAAAAATTTTTTTAATCCGGAATAATTTCCAAACAGGCGCAAATCCAGCCGGAAAGCCCCCAATCCCTGATTTAGGGAAGATTTTCCGGGCGCTGATTTAATCGGCAGATAAGAAATACCGACTGATTGAAGCGCCAATCCGGAAAATTGAGAGACGGCGTTAAGCTGGGACATAACGGAAGAAACATTTTCTTTTACCGGCAGGGCCAGAGACAAGGAATCGCCTAATCTTTCCGTACTGCGATATTGAGCGATTAAATTTTGCATATTGGTCATAACCGCCTGCTGTTTTTCCAAAAGATTTGATTTAGACGCCAATTCGCCGCGCCAACCCAAAATTAACCGGTATTCCGGACGGATAAAAGTGCCGTAAATGACCAAAGCCGCGATCAAAAAACCCGCGGAAAGAATTAAACTTAAAGCTCTTTTAGTGGATGGTTTCATCTTTTAATTTTAGGGTCACTTTAAATTGGACTAAATTCCCGCTAACCTGCGATTGGTTCATGAGATAGCGTTCAATTTCCGGCGCCTGGTTAAAAGCCTCCAATTGCTCTCCTAAAACCGCGTAAGAATCGGCCAGTCCCTCCAATTCCAGTTCTTTTTCCGGCACCCGCAAATTTAAATTGCCATAATAAACTTTTTGGTTGGTAATTTTTTCCAGCCAAGGAAAAATTTTTGAGCTGGCGATATGATTATCCAAAAGATTTTTTAAATTTACCAGCTGAGAATAAAATTGGATAAATTTCTCTTGGTCTTCTTTGGAAACCGTTTCCAAAAGCTGGTTAATTTTGGCGTCCGTTTCCTGAATTTGGGAACGGAGGTATGGGCCGTAGCCCAGGGTCAAACCCAAAAAAATCAAAAGGGAAGTTAAAAAAATAATTAAAGACGCGGAAAAAAACCGCCACGGCCAGCCGACCGGCAGATTTTCCGATTCAAATTGATTGAGAGGGCTTTGATTAAACTGCTGAGGCATAAAATCTAAAATTTATTGGAACGGTTTCATCGCCAATCCAATGGCAACGGAAAACTGGGGCCCTAATTCGCCGACAAACGGCTCAATCCCAGATGGATAACGCAGTTGGGAAAACGGATTGGCCTTACTGGCAGGCAAAGCTAAAGCCTCTTGAACGTAAGGCGCCACCCCCAATAAATTAGCTCCGCCGCCGGACAAAATAACCTGCTCTACTTTATCATTATAGGCCTTCTCGTAATTCTCCTTGACTCTTCTTGCTTCATTTATTATAACATCCAGAATCGGGAGCATTAAAGTGGATAACTCGTATTCTCCGCCGGTTCCCCTGAGTCCCCGCTGTTTTTTTAAATCTTCTGCCCGGCGCGGCCGGATATTAAGACCAGCGGCCAGCGTTTGGGTTAAAGAGCCGCCGGAAAAATCAGTTTGGCCGGAAAATTTTAATAAGCCGCTTTGGGCAATGGATATAGCGGTAGAACGGGAGCCGATGTCCATAATTAAAGCGGTTTTGCTATTATTGCCGGTTAAAGCTCTGGAACTGGAAAGGCCTTCAACTTCCAATGCCGTTAAATTTAAACCTGCCCATTTAAAAATATTTTTGTATTTCTCTATCTGTTCATTCGGAACGGAAACCAATAAAATTTGCTGAACCGAATTACCCTTGGCATCCTGCCGCTCGCCGACTTTCAGCCAATCAATCGTCACTTCGGAAATCGGCAAAGGAATATACTGCTTAGCCTGGAATTGCATCGCCTGAGTGGTATCTTTTCCGGACATCGCCGGCATTTCTAAAAGCGCGACAAAAGAAGAAAAGGCCGGGAGGGCGGCCACCGCGTCAGTTGATTTTACGCCGGAATTTTTTAAAAGAATTTTTAAAAGCTCGGCAGTTTCCCTGTCCAGCATTTTAAGAGTGCTGGTTTGGATAGCGCTGTTCGGCCGTTCTAAATGGCCGTAACTCTCCAAAATCCCGTAATTTAAAAGTTCCGGCTGAGCCGAATCTTTTTTAATCTCCGCTAATTTTATGGAGGCGGTGCCAATGTCAATGCCAAGAGAAGATTTGACGGGAAAAAACTTTTTAAAAAATCCAAAGGCCATAATATAAAATAATTGCTTATTTTTTCAGCTATCTTTATTATACCAGCAATGTCTAATCTCATTAAACTGAAAGAGTTGGCGTTAGATATCCTTTTCCCGCCGATTTGCCTGAATTGCGAAAATTCCCTTGTTAAAGCAGAAAAAAATAACGGAATCTGCGATTTATGCCTGTCAAAAATCATTATTCATACCACTCTTTTTTGCCCCACCTGCCGCGCCCGACTTCCGGAAAATAAAAAAACCTGCCACCAGAACTCCGCTTACTTGCTCGGAGCGGCCGCTGACTATGATGGCGCCGTTAAAAATATCATTCGCCGTCTCAAATATAAATCCTGGAGCCGATTGAAAAATCCGATTGGCTATCTTTTAAAAATTTATTTAAAAAATTTGAAATTAGACAAGGCTAAATTGAAAAATTATCTAGTAATCCCGATTCCTCTTCATAAAAACCGCGAACGGGAACGCGGATTCAACCAGGCCGAACTGATCGGAAAAATAATTTCCGAAAAATATAATCTGCCCTTAGCAAAAGGAATTTTAATCAGGAATAAAGAAACTAAATCCCAAACTGAACTGAAAAATTGGGATGAAAGGAAAAATAATCTGACTGGCGCTTTTAAAATTGAAAATGCCGAATATCTCAAAAATAAAAATATAATTTTAGTTGACGATGTCTACACTTCCGGAGCCACCGTCAATGAAGCGGTAAAAACTCTGCGGACCGCCGGCGCTAAAAAAATTGTCGCCCTGGTCATTGCAAAAACCAAATAAATATGCTATAATATAAAACTGCTGTTCGTTTAAAACTTCAAAGGGGAGAAAATGAAATTAAAAAATCGGGTGTTCTATGTGGCTCATACTCAAGGCGGGTATAGAATCAATGCCCTGGCATTTATGGAAAAATCAAAACCGGCAATCGCCGCGGCAATCCATGAT
This sequence comes from Candidatus Harrisonbacteria bacterium, assembly GCA_016192685.1. Taxonomy (GTDB): domain Bacteria; phylum Patescibacteriota; class Minisyncoccia; order UBA6257; family 02-FULL-45-10c; genus JACPTS01. The sequence continues at coordinate 454,736 of JACPTS010000001.1, read as the reverse complement.
TACAAAGAGCGAACCGACGCGCCGCTGGATTCAATTCTGGTTTTCGCTTCCGCGGATTCTTATTTTCTGAAAGAAACGCCGATTGATTGCCGCTTATCCAAAGAAACAGAGATACGCAAACTAAAATTTCGTTGCCTGAATCACAAAAATGAAAAATCAAAACCGCAAGTTAAACCCGGATTGCCAGACTGTTTTGAATGCCGAGAAGCGCTGATTAAATCCGCGTTTTTCAATTAAAATCCAAAGCCCTCCGATGTGACATCGGAGGGCTTTTCTTTTTCCTGCGGGAGCCATCAATATCAACGCGCCTGAAACCATTGAATCGTGCGCCGAAGCCCTTCTTTAAATTTTATTTTCGGATTATAACCAAACCATTTCCGGGCCTTGGAAATATCGGCGTGCGTATGCCGCACGTCCCCAAGCCGCGCCGGACGCTTTTCTAAAAACAAATTCTTGCCGGTGTATTTTTCAATTAATCTTTTAACTTCCGCGACAGCGGTCCGCTCGCCGTGCGCGATATTAAATACCTCGCCATTGAATTTATTTTTACATTTCATTGCTAAAATATTCGCTTGAACTACGTTATCAACGTAACAAAAATCTCTGGATTGTTTGCCGTCGCCCTCCAGAAAAGCCGGTTTCTTTTTTGGAAAATACAATACTTCCAGCCAGGCGGAAATTACCGTAGAATAAGGCGAATCACCATATTGTCCCGGACCGAAAACATTAAAATAGCGTAGGCAAACCGTATCCAGCCCGTATAAACCGCTGAAAATTTCGCAAAAAGATTCTCCGACATATTTTTGCAAAGCGTACGGCGATTTCGGATTCGGAAGATTTTCCGATTCCTTAGTGGGCAATATTCTCGCGCCGCCGTAAGCCGCGGACGAAGCGGAATAAATGAATCTTTTAATCCCATGCTTATTTGATTTTTCCAAAAGAGCGACCACTCCCCCTATATTCACCAGCGTGGTTTGATACGGCTGTTCCAGGGAATAAGAAACCCTTGGCAAGGCCGCGAAATGAAAAACATATTCCGGCTTATGCTTTTTAAAAATTTTTTCTAATAATTTTTCATCTAAAATTGAACCTTTATAAAAAGTGACGGTTTTATCCAGGGCTTTTCGACGCCCAGTGGAAAAATCATCAATCCCGACAATCCTAATTTTAGGAAACTCTTTCTTAAACTGCTTTACAAAATTACTGCCGATAAATCCGGCGCAACCGGTTACTAATATCGTTTTAGGCATATATTAATTTATAACAGAACAAAGTAATAAATAGTTGTGGACCATGGGGGAATCGGACCCCCATCTCCCGGATGCAAACCGGGTGCTCTGCCACTAAGCTAATGGCCCTGAATAATATTTATGCTAAACGAAAATAAAAAAATCCGCCACTAGGGCAGATTTAAATTTAACTTTGCGGCTTACCCTCTTCATAACCAGAGCGGCTTTGCCAGACAAACTTTCCCAATTTCCAAAATTCATTCAAATCATGAGCGCCAACATAACTCATTGAAGACCGAAGCCCGCCAAGCAATTCCTCCACCACCGATTTAACAAGACCGGTGTATGGAATGCGCCTTGGCACTCCTTCCGGCGTCCGCATGCCATCAAGGCTCCCTGATTCCATTCGGTCAAACTGATGTTCGGCAGAAGCTGAACCGCGATACATTTTCCAACGCCTTCCTTCATCCTGAAATATCTCGCCGGGAGACTCGTCAGTTCCGGCAAATAGGCTGCCGATCATAACGGCGTCCGCTCCGGCAACAAACGCTTTTGCCAGATTCGCTCCGCTGCGAATTCCGCCGTCAGCAATAAGAGAAACGCCGTATTTTTTGGCAACCGCCGCGCAGGAAACCACGGCCATCAATTGCGGCAACCCAACACCGGTTGTTTCCCTGGTTTTACAAGCTGAACCCGGGCCAACTCCAACCTTCAGACAATCGGCGCCCGCCTGAATCAGCATCAAAGCCGCTTCCGGGGTATCAATGTTTCCAACCACCAGCGGCGCTTTAGGAAATCGGCTTTTAATTTTTTGAACCGCTTCTTTTACTCTTTTTGCATTAGCCCGGGCGACATCCAAAAGAATCACGTCGGTTCCGGCTTTTAAAAGCTGTTCGGCCTCAGCAAGATAATCCGCGTTAAGCTGAACTGCCGCGCCAACCATCAATTTCCCCCGCCGATCGCGCACCGCTTGCAAAAATTCTTTTTCCTTCAAAATATCTTTAGAGGTGATCAATCCTTTCAGCAAGCCGCGATTGTCAATCAGCGGCAATTTTTCAATCCTTTCTTTATCCATAATCTTTAACGCCTCGTCTCTGGTAATATTCGGCGCGGCAATAACCAGCGGCATCCAACTCATAATTTTTTCTATCAAAAGCCCATCGTCATACTGAAACCGATAATCTCTGGAAGTCAAAATTCCCCAAAGCCGACTAAACTCATCCACCACTAAAATACTGGAAATTTTATATTCGGCCATGCGCTCTTTCGCTTCACCAAGAGTGGCGGTATTCAAAATAGTTACCGGATCCTCAATTAAAGCGTTATCCGCCCGCTTTACCTTCGCCACCTCTTTAATTCTTTCTTCCAAAGAAAAAAATTGATGGATAAAACCCAGACCGCCCAGGCGCGCTAAAGCAATAGCCATCCTGGAATCAGTCACGGTATCCATATTCGCCGAAACAATCGGCATATTCAAACAAATCTCCCCCGCCAGCCGGATTTTCAAATTCTTAATATCTGACCGGCTATCAATGGCGGAAAAATTATCCTTAATCGCCACATCGGCAAAAGTAAGCGCCGGCTGCAACGGCAAACCCTTTGTCTTAAAATATCGCCTTACCGCTGCTTCCAAATTCATTCTCTTTCTCCTTTTCAAGAAACCATAACCAGTATATTTAAAATTTGAGCTTAAGACAAGTGAAGCTCCACGGCTTAAAAGCCGTGGCTTCTCCATTATACTTCGGCGAAACCCACCGAAGCGTATCCTCCTTCGCTAAAGCTACGGCGGATTACCCTTGTTCGCATTCATCCCCGGGCTAAAGCTCGGGGCTTTCTGCGAAGGCGGGTAAAATAACTTTGCGGAAGGTGGAGGAGTTACGAAGCTCGGAAACCCTCGGTTTTCCGACGCCCGCTACGCTATAGCGTAGCGGGCTGCCTTCCTACACGGGAAACTCCCGTTTCCCGACCCCTTCCCGTTCGAATCCTCCAGAAAATTTAAAAATCTCCAATTGGAGATTTTTAAATTTGCGGAAGGTGGAGGATTCGAACCTCCGAGGGGATTTCTCCCCAACCGCATTTCGAATGCGGCGCAATAGACCACTATGCGAACCTTCCAACTTTATTAAGATAACAAAAAATCCGCCCTATAGCTAGCAGGCGGATTTTTTGTTTTTTAAGATTTATAGATCTATAAGTCTTACTTCTTATTCCCCATAATGCGGAACATCTTAGTGCCGCACTTCGGACAAGTACCGGTCATGGCCATTCTGGTCTTACCGCCCTTGCCTTTCATGGTAACTTCCTTGGCATTGTCCATTTCTCTTTTTTCTTTACACTTTACGCAATAACCTTCCATAGTTTTAGTTTATAAACTTTATGAACTTTAATAACTTTCAACTATTCATTACGACCTTTCTCTTAATAAATTGAGTATATAACGGTTCCCCATTAAAAATCAATTTCTAAGAAAGGTGTTTAGAAACTAACTTGGTCATCTCAAACATATTAACAACCGACTTTCCGCCAAAAACTTTCTTTAAATTCGCGTCAGCATTGATATTCCGCCTATTTTTGGAGTCCTGAAGGCCGTTCTTTTTAATATACACCCAAAGCTTTTTGACGACTTCACTGCGAGGCATCGGCCCGTTGCCGACCACCGCCGCTAAATCCGAACTAACCTTCAATGGTTTCATAAATGCGCTATTCGCCATATTTTTTAAAATTTGAAGTAAGAATCGCGACCTTTGAACTAAAATATTATCACGCTTATAAAAGGGTTGGCAAATATTTCAGCTCCGAATTCGGAATAGCCGCAATATTTTCCAAACTAACCAGCCAATGCACTGCCAATTGATTTTTCACGAAAAAATTCTCGTGCGAGGGAAACAAAAAAATAAAATTTAATGAAATTCGCCTGCCACCTGATTTTTTCTAAAAAATCAATTGGGTTACTCAACTAATCAGTTTTATCTTAAATTTATTATTAATAAAATTTTATCCTCACAATAAAATTCAAAAACAACGCACAAAAGATAAACAACCCTTTTATAAACACGCTAATCATTAGTATAGCAAATTTAGGGTGGGGAATGTAAAACTGCCAATTGTGAATAACTTTATCTTGGGTTAAATTATAAAAATACTCCTCATAGCTCAACGGATAGAGCAATCCCGTCCTAAGGGAAAGATGGGGGTTCAATTCCCTCTGAGGAGACAAGAAAAAGTCCGCTTCAACTAGCGGACTTTTTATCGTCAATTAGAATCATAAAATCCCATTGTCATTACTAACAGCCAAGCGCGTTTTTGTTCTTTCTTGGACAAAAAACGGATATTCAATCGTCCGACTCGGGAAAATAATTTTCCTGAACCCATTCCCAAGGTATGCGCGCGATACCAAATTAATTTTCTATCCGGCAACTCCTCTTCCTCCTCTCCCAACAAAATAGCATACTCCCAACAACTTTCTTCTGGAGTCGGCCCCCAAACAGTTCTTACTTCTACTAAAATAAACGGCTTAACCGATAAAACCTTATAAATGGGCAGCCCAACAATCGGTACTTTTAAAAAAATACAAATAAATTTTTGGAACCATTCCAGTTTTCTAAGGTAGCCGAAAATCATAATGGCTAAGGAAAGAATAAGCAAATTCAATGAAACGTCCACCGCAACCAGATTAACAATGTGAAATTTTAACAGCAGCGATCCCCAACGCAACACCAAGGGCGATAACCAGGCAATAGCGATCCATATAATAATCAGAAGAATCAACGGAGTTACGCCTAACTTAAAATTATCCCACAGCCAAGCAAAAACTTTCTTCATCCCCTTATCCTATACAGTTGACAATTTCCTATCCCAAACTCTACTCCATTTAAAACTAAATGGCAATAAAAATGCCCCGAGAAGGAGCAATTTGAATAATTATTTACTGACTGCCTGGAAAAAACTTTCCGGGTCAACTATAGTTTTTCCATTATCCATTTTAATCGTGAGGTGCAAATGAATCGCTTCGGTTGCCCCAGTCTTGCCGGCAATGCCGATAATTTGCCCACGCTTAACAATTTCGCCAATTTTTACTGAAAATTTTGAAAGGTGCAGATATTCGGAAGAAATTCCATACCCATGGTCAATAACAACCGTCTTGCCGTCAACAATGCGGCTCTCGGTCAAAACAACTCTGCCATTATTGATTGCCCGGATCGGTTCCGGCCGCTGATGGAAAAAATCAAAAGCCGCCCGATAATCAATCCCCAGATGATAACGGCAATTAAATCGCCTCCACAAAGTACGGTCACGGCATCGCTTTTCTCCAAAATTGGCATTAACAACAGCCGGATGGACTGGCCGCGCAAAATGCCCCATTGAATCCGGCTGGTAATCTATCCGTTCCAGAACGGCTCTTTTCTCTTCCGTTTCTTTATTAATCCGCGCCTGCTCTTTTTCCGACCGCTTAGGAGGAACATATTTCAATTTCGGGAATTTTTCCCTGACTGTAATTTTATAATAAATCGGGAAATAAAAATTATCAGCTTCTTTTAAAACTCCGGTAATGCTGTAAGTGCCTAGCTTTAATTGATAATCAATTCCGAGTAAAACTGTTTGGCGCCGCCCCATTAAAAAAGATTCGTGTTTTCTCCCTAGAAAATTAACTGAAAACGGGGCAGTGCTTTTTTGAATCAGCTGGATTTTTAAAACTTCTGATTGATAAACTGTTTTTTTATTTATGGTAACTCTTACTTGTTCCGCAAAAAGCTCCTGCCAAGGAAATAACAAAATACCTGCCGATAAAACTAATCGTTTCATTTTCAATTGTTAAAAATAAGGTCTGCTTCCAATTTTACCAGATTTTATTTAAAATAAAATACTGACGGGCCTATAGTAAAATGGCATTACGCCTCCATGGCATGGAGGAGGCCGGGGTTCGATTCCCCGTAGGTCCACTCGGCAAGGAAGCGTGCGTGAGTGGTTTAAACGGACAGTCTTGAAAACTGTTATGTCCGAAAGGGCATCGGAGGTTCGAATCCTCCCGCTTCCGCAAAAATAAAATACTCCAACAAGCGGAGTATTTTATTTTTGCGGTGTCTGTTTGAAAATATCCGAACGGAACTCTCTGGGCTCGGCGGGCGGAATTCCCCCCACACCCCCCTTCCGCCCGCCTCGCCTTGAACCGGAGCGGAAAGGCAAACTGCCAAAGAGCCTGTCAAAAATGTCGACTCGAACTTTATGAAGGCCAAAAGCGGGCTTTTCTTGAACAAAATCAAAAAATTAGATATGATAATCATACAAGTAAAAGTATAACATATTTTTATACTATCAAAATTTGGATACTATGGCAACAATAGGAGAAAACATAAAGAGAATAAGGGCAAAGCAAGGAATAACGCAGGATGACCTTGCTAAAAAGACGGGTATAAAATACTCCACTCTCGCCAAGATTGAGGGCGATTTTGTAACGAAGCCGGGCGTTCAGATGATTGCCAAAATCGCTAAAGCCCTCGGCGTTTCTATGGAAGATTTACTAAGATAATTTTATGAAATTTGAACTAGACGATTACAACCGAAATGTATCTGATGAATCTCTTATAGAGGATTTAAAAGTTGTTGCCAAAAAACTCAACAAGGATTCCGTTACGCGAGAAGAATATGATACTAACGGGAAATATCACAGCACAACCCAACTTCGACGGTTTGGAAGCTGGTTTGACGCATTAAAAAAAGCGGGGCTGCAAAAAACAAGAACTTCTCCGAATGTTCCGGAAGAAGAATTGTTTAAGAATTTAGAGGAAGTATGGATAAAACTTGGACGACAACCTCGCTATCAAGAAGTGCAGAAGCCGCTTTCAAAATTTCATGTTGGGACTTATGAAAATCGTTTTGGTGGCTGGCGTAAAGCGTTAGAGCGTTTTGTTGAATATGTAAATAGCGAAGAAGGTGCTACTTCTGAAGAATCAATCAAGAAAATTGAGAGGGCTGAATTTCCTGCTCAACACAAAACACCACGGACGATAAATTGGAGGTTGCGATTTATTGTTATGAGGCGTGATAATTTCAAATGTAAAAATTGCGGGAGATCGCCCGCGACAGACCCGACTATCATTCTTCATGTTGACCATATCAAGGCGTGGGCAAATGGCGGAGAAACAGTTTTAGAAAATTTACAAACGCTTTGCTCAAAGTGCAATATCGGGAAAAGCGATTTGGAATAAAGATAATATGAACGAAGAAGAAATCATAAAATTGATAAAATCGAAATCTCAAGCCATCGCCGAGAATTTACTCTTATCTACGGAGCTTACTGAAACTAAAGACCAAGTTGAGAAATTTTTAGACCAGAACCTAAAAGGCGATGGCTTGTTATCTCTACGCTATCGGAAATTTAAACTTCCCAGCAAGCCGAGAACTTTATGGTCCGACACTAGCGGTTTCCCAATGGGCGGTGAAAGTTGGATAAAACCATACATAGATTTCTTTGAGCAATATATAACCGAGAAAAAAATTATAAACCGTCTCGAAGATGAAAAACTTTGGGTTGAATCAAGAACGCAAGGCAATGAACAACACTTACTGATTGGCGATAAACAGAGCGATGGACAAAAAGTTCATTTAATTTTTGGCGAAACCGGAGAAATAAGAATTGATAAAAAAGATCAACCTCCGGCTGAAGTTTTTAGAAAAGTGGAATCGGTTTTAACCAAATCCGATGGTAGCACTGTAAAATCGACATTGGAGTTTTTTAAGGATAAAATTGATTAGGAATTTGCCGCCAAAGAAAAACTTGAAATCGTCCTTTCCGCTCCGGTTCAAAGCGAGGCGGGCGGAAGGGGGGTGTGGGGGGAATTCCGCCCGCCGAGCCCAGAGAGTTCCGTTCGGATATTTTCAAACAGACACCGCAAAAATAAAATACTCCGCTTGTTGGAGTATTTTATTTTTGCAATTAAAAGTTATACAATGACAAGCGGCGAAGGTTATAATAAAGAGATGATTATCAGAGACATTGTTCATAAATCTTTCTGGGCGCTCAAAACCGGCGAGGTTTTGGATTTATTGGAATCCACCCAAGAAGGACTATCCGATGAAGAAGCCAAAAAAAGATTGAAAATTTTCGGTAAAAATGAAATCAACGGGCAAAAAAAGACCACCAGAATAAAAATCCTTTTAAATCAATTCAAAAATCCGCTGATTTTCCTTTTATTAATCGCCGGTTCTATCACTGTCCTTTTAAAGGATTATCGGGATGCCATTGCTATTCTGGCCGCGGCCATCATTAACAGCCTATTGGGATTTTATCAGGAAAATAAAGCCGAGGAAGCGCTCGCCCACCTCCAAAGTTACATTGAAGAACGGGTTAGGGTGATTCGGGACAGCCGCGAAATTGAAATTGACGCCAAGGAATTGGTTCCCGGAGATATTATCCGGGTTTCCCAAGGAGACCGCGTGCCAGCCGACTGCCGGCTGATTTATATCAATGATTTAATGGTGGACGAAGCAATTTTAACCGGCGAAGCTCTGCCGGTTAATAAAGGGACTGAAGCAGTCAGTTTTCAAGCTTCCATTGGAGACCAAAAATCCCTGATCTTCAGCGGCACGCTGGTGGTGCAGGGATTCGGCAACGCGGTTGTCTGCCGCACTGATGAAAACACGGAAATCGGCCGCATCGCCTCCTTGGTAAAAGAACAAACCCGGGAACAAACCCCGCTTCAAAAAGCCATTACCAGTTTCAGCGTTAAAGCCAGCATCATTCTTTTAATCCTAACAGCGGTTATTTTTATTACCGGTGTTCTGGTCGGTTACTCGCCGCTGGAAATGTTTTTAACTTCGGTGGCCATTTTGGTATCTGCCATCCCGGAAGGCCTGCCGATCGCGATGACGGTTATTTTGGCAATCGGCGTCCAGCGCCTGGCAAAAAAGAACGGCATTATCCGAAAATTGCTCGCGGCCGAAACTCTGGGAAACACCACGGTAATTTTAACCGACAAAACCGGCACCTTAACCGAAGCAAAAATGAATCTTTCCCGCCTTTTAATATTTGATGACTGGGCCGATGATGAATTAGTACTGAAATTGGCCATCACCAATTCCGATGTCGTCATTGAAAATCCAAAAGAGCCGAGAGATAAGTGGCGGATTGTCGGCCGGCCGCTGGAAGCAGCCGTGGTAAAAGCGGCAGTAAAAATCGGCATTTTACCGCATCAAATTAAAAAAGAAATTCCGGTATTGAATTACCGGCCATTTAATTCCGCCAGTAAATTTTCCGCTTCCCTCATTGATTACCAGGGAAAAAATTATATCTGCCTTTTCGGCGCTCCGGAAATTCTCATTAAAATTTCCACCCAAACTCCGGAAGAAAACCGCCGGCAGATTTTAAAAGAAATAGATAAAATGGCGAATAGCGGCGAACGGGTCCTGGGAATCGCCGTACGGGAAATAAACAGCCATCAGCCAATCGCTCTTACCGCTAAATATAAATTTGAAGACTTCCAATTCTTGGCAACTCTTTCTTTTACTGACCCAATCCGAAAAGGCGTCCGGGATACTATTCATCGGATAGGAGAAGTGGGAATTAAAACGGTAATTGTAACCGGCGACCATCGCGGCACCGCGGAAGCAGTGGCAAAAGAATTAGGATTGCCAACCAAACCGGAACATATTATTAACGGTTCGGAATTAGACGCGATGGATGCCGAAGAGCTGAAATCCCGCTTGCCGCAACTGCGCGTTGTTTCCAGAGTCAGTCCGGAAGGAAAATTAAAAATCGTTAAGGCTTTCCAAGATATCGGGGAAATAGTGGCTATGACCGGCGATGGGGTAAATGACGCTCCCAGCCTCAAGCAAGCTGATATTGGCGTGGCCATGGGTTCGGGAACCGATGTCGCCAAGGACGTTGCCGAACTGGTGCTTTTGGACGATAACTATCACACCATTGTCGCCGCCATTGAAGAGGGCCGGCGGACAATGGAAAATATCCGAAAAGTAATTGTTTATCTCCTTTCTTCAGTCCTGGACGAACTAATACTGATTGGAGGGTCACTTCTAGTCGGCATTGCCCTGCCCCTAAATGCCATCCAAATTCTTTGGGTAAATTTTTTAACTGACAGTTTTCCGGCCATTACCCTGGCTTTTGAAGACCACATTGACCATCTGCTCCAAATACCAAAACGATCGCCCAAAAAACTAATTGACCCGGAAATGAAATTTTTAATTGCCGCCATCGGCATTCCCACCAGCGTTTTATTATTCGCGCTCTATTTTACGCTGTTAAAATTAGGCTTTAACCCGTTAATTGTAAGAACTTTTATCTTTGCCGCTTTTGGAACCTACTCTTTATTTTTGATTTTTTCCGTCCGCAGCCTGCAAAAAAGCATTTTTCAATATAATCCCTTTTCCAATCTTTATCTTCTTAGCGGCGTGGGAGCGGGCTTAATCTTGATGCTGGCTTCAATTTATTTTCCGCCAATGCAAATGCTGTTAAAAACCGTCCCTCTGCCGCCGCTTTGGCTATTAGGAGTAGCCGGAGTGGGATTCTCTAACATTGCGGCGATTGAATTGGGTAAGTGGCTATACCGTAAGTAACAATTAACCAATAACTAATAACAGATAACTTGTGTTAAAATTATTTTATGGCTACCAATCCTACTAAAGTTATTAAAAAAGTGATGCCAGCCGTGATTTCAATTATCATTTCCAAAAGTTTAGAAGAGATTGAAAAAGAATTGCCGGCGGAGCTGATGCCGCTCATGCCTTTTGGGATGCCGGATTTAAAAATTCCCGAAGATAAAATTGACGCCCGGGGAATGGTGCAGGTCGGCGGCGGCTCCGGCTTTATCGTTGACGCTAGCGGCATTATCCTGACCAATAAACACGTGGTTTCCGATGCCAATGCCGAATATACGGTTATTGCCAGCGATGGGAAAAAATATAAAGCGGAAATTGCCGCCCGAGATCCGGTTGATGACGTGGCGATTTTAAAAATTAACGCGAAAAATCTTCTAGTCGCGAAATTAGGAGAATCCACTGGTTTGGAACTGGGCGAAGAAGTGCTGGCCATCGGCAATACGCTTGGCTTGTTTAATAATACCGTGTCCAAAGGGATTATTTCCGGCTTGTCCCGTTCCATTGCCGCGAAACCCGACCCTAAAGAACCGATTCAGGAATTGCGAGGCCTTATCCAAACCGATGCGGCAATCAATCCGGGAAATTCCGGAGGGCCGTTAATAAACTTAAGCGGCGAGGTAATCGGCATTAACGCGGCTATTGTTTTTGGCGCTCAAAATGTCGGTTTTGCTATTCCTATAAATTACGCTAAACGCGATTTGGAAGATTTAAAAAAATACGGCCGGGTGCGGCGGCCGCTCTTGGGACTGCGCTACTTAAACATTGACGACAATTTAAAAGAAAAAATGGGATTACCGGTAAATTACGGCGCCATCGTTGCCGGCAAAGGGCCGCATCATGAAGCCGTCATTCCCGGAACCCCCGCCCATCAAGCCGGCCTTAAAGAAAAAGATATTATTTTGGAATGCAATGGCGAAAAATTAACCATGGGAAAAACTATCCAAGATTTCCTGGAAGAACTGGCGGTGGGAGACGTCTTAAATATGAAAATTCTCCGTTTCGGAAAACCGACGAAGATTAAAGTGGTGCTGGCGGAAAGAAAGTAGCTCAAACTCTTTTTAAACGGCAACAGCACTTCCGCTCGGGCGATTTCGTCGCTTCGCTCCTCAACCCCTCTCGCCACGCCCCGCTGTGCGGGGCTCTCCCGAGCACATAAATATTATGTGCTCGGTCGGGCTTCGCTCCAGAAGGTATTTTGCATGTTGCCTTTTCAAAAAGAGTTCTCGCGATTGCTTAATTTTAATAAGTAGCTAGAGTATTTAATTTTTACGAAACATACTGGCTAATCATTTTTATAGTTAGGTTGTTATAAGAAATGAAAAACCCCAGCCGTAGAGGTTGGGGTTTTGTTTGGAAAGGAGTTAAGAAAAGAATTATTAAATTTACTTAGCTTCAATATTTATGCGAAAAAGCCTATCGTTTTTATCTTTCGGTTTTTTAGTCAAATGATAGCCCCCAAACTTATTCTTTTTCTCCACTTCAGTTCCGGCATCTATCAGCAAGCTATCAAATCCGTATCCTTCTATTGTAAAGATTTTTCTAGACTGTACGTCTAGTACGGTGATACAGTACTTAATGGTGCATAAGTCGTCAGGGCTATTCACTAATGCACATCCACCTAGGCCCATTCCTGTAAAATTTCCTACATAATCCCAACCGGCTTTCTTTAGCTTCGATATTAAATCGTTAGGAGCATAACCTTCCTTAACTAGCGGATTATTTATTTCTATTACCCTTCCCTTTAATTCTATTTTCATTTTTACTACCTCCTCGCCTCGTATTTGCTTCTTAGGAACTTAGAGTAGTATAATATATAAATCCTAATATGTCAAATGTTACGCAAAGCCCCGCCTGTTTGTCGTGCGACAACTATGAAAGCCGATCTGCCGAGTTGTCGTAGAGAAACTACGGAGGCGTCAAAAGATTGGTGTCGCCAAAGGCGACTTTTGACGCCGAGGCGTAGCGGGCTCGCGCCGCTGGAGTGCGAGAACCGCGGTTCTCATAGACAATTCGGCGGAGCGGCATTTTCAAAATAAATGCCAGTATCGATATGCAGACGGGCGGAGCTTAAAAAAATCCGCCCTCATGGGACGGATTCAATTTTTAAAATATTTCTCTGGCTCGTTTCACCGCTTTTAATAAACATATTCATCTACTAAATTTCCTTCCCGGTCTAAAAGCTGAACTTTATCGTGAAGCGAGTCAAAAATATTTATTTGCTCGCCAAGCCAAACCCGCCACTCATTGTCTAGAAAATCAGAATCATTTTGATATTTTTCCACGCAGCCAACGTAATTAAGCTTGCTTAAAAAATTATGGCAGGCAGAATCATCAACCGGCACCGGCGGATTAGCAACGGGATTCTGGCAACTGCGAAGCGATAAAACATAATTCTGGCAAGCGCCGCTAAAACCAATAATTTCCGACCGGGAAATATAAGGGCAGCTGCGGGGCAAAGACGGCGTAAAAGGAGAAACATCCTCCAAATAACCCAAACATTTATTCAGCCGGAAATTTCCTTTAGGCCCGATTCCGGAATAAAGTGACACTCGATCGCCGTAACGCAAATTAATATTATTTTGCGCTCCGCCAAAAGAATAAATCTCCTGCGCCCGCGGAATAACAAATGATCCTTTGTTGCTTTTGATTGTCCAGCCGGTAATATTCAAGGTTTCATTGCGATCTAAACTTGAAGATAAAACCACTTCTAAATAAGAATTAAAACTGGTTGGCTGACGGATAGAAGTAATTCTTACGAGCTTTCTTTCCGCCAAAACCGAACTGCCGCTATCAACGGGGGCTGGCGAGATGCTTGGCGCCCCGCCAATGCCAGTAGCGGGAATCGTCACCGGCTTAACCGTTACCGGAACCGGAATTTTTAAATTAATTAAATCCGTGTAATTAGTGGAAACGTAAACGCCAACCGCCACTGCCAAAATCAAAAGCATTAAACCAAAAAATTGAGAGTTCATATTAGATAACAATATTAATTAACCTGCCTGGAACGAAAATTACTTTCTTCGGTTTTTTCTTACTAAGCTGATCCTGAACTCTTTCTCTATCCAGCGCGAGCTTTTCCGCTTCTTCTTGAGAAATGGTTTTTGGCGCCACAACTTTATCCCGCAGTTTGCCGTTGATTTGAATCAAAAGCTCAAATTCTTCTTCCATAACTAATTTCTCGTCATATTCCGGCCATTTTTCCAAATGAATTGAAGTTTCATTGCCGAACTTTTGCCATAACTCTTCGGCAAGATGCGGAGCAAAAGGAGCCAATAATTTAATAAATATTTGACAAGCGGCGGGCGACAAATGGCTTTTTTGTTTCTCTATCTCATTAAGAAGAATCATTAACGCCGAAACAGCGGTGTTAAACTTAAACGCTTCAATATCTTCTCCGACTTTTTTAATCGTCTGATGAAACAATTTTTCTAAATTTTTATCTTCTTGTCGTTGGTCGTTGGTCGTTGGTCGTTGGTCATTTATTAATTTCCACACCCTTCCCAAAAACCGATGCACCCCCAAAATGCCGGTTGGATTCCAGGGGCCGCCATGATGATATTCGCCCATAAAACAAAGATGCATCCGGACGGAATCGGCGCCGAACTTTTCCACCAAATCATCCGGGTCAACAACATTGCCGCGGGATTTAGACATTTTTTGGCCGTCCGGGCCTAAAATAATACCCTGATGCCGGAGCGCCAGAAACGGCTCTTTAAAATTCACCAACTCCTGATCGTACAAAAATTTAGTAAAAAACCGGGAATATAAAAGATGGAGCACGGTATGTTCGGCGCCGCCAACATAGATTTTTACCGGCAGCCAGGCTTTAATTTTTTTCTCTTCCGCCAGAGATTCTTTATTTTGAGAATCGGCATAACGAATAAAATACCAGGAAGAATCCACGAAAGTATCCATGGTGTCCGTTTCCCGTTCGGCCGCGCCGCCGCATTTCGGGCAAGCAACATTCACAAATTTTTTGGATTTAGCCAGCGGCGATTTACCGGTGCCTTCCGGATTAAAATCTTTAATCTTCGGCAAAACAACCGGCAAATCTTTTTCGGGCACCGGCACTGTTCCGCACAAAGAACAATAAATAATCGGAATCGGCGCGCCCCAATACCGCTGGCGGGAAATCAGCCAGTCCCGAAGCTTATAGTTAATTTTTTTCTTTCCGCCAGCCAACTCAATAATCCGGTCTTTGGCAATATGATTCGGCAGATTGTCCAATTCTCCGGAATTTACCATCACTCCATCGCCAAAATACGCCTCTTTTATTTCTCCCTCCGGCAATTTCCCGTCAACAACCACCGGCAAAATCGGCAGGCTAAATTCTTTGGCAAAAGCAAAGTCCCGCTCATCGTGAGCCGGAACCGCCATAATGGCGCCAGTGCCATAGCCGCCGATGACATAATCAGAAATCCAAATCGGAATTTCCTTTTTGGTGTAGGGATTGATTGCCGTAATGCCTTTGGCTTCTACGCCGGTTTTAATTTTAGTTTCCGCCAAGCGTTCCAACTCCGATTTATGCTTGGCTTTTTCAATATATTCATTCACGGCGTTTTTATTTAAAATTCTGGCGCTAAGCAAATTAAGAAGTTCGTGTTCCGGCGCTAAAACCAAATAAGTCGCTCCCGGCAAAGTATCAGCTCGGGTAGTAAAAACTTTTATTTTCAAATTAGAATCCGTTACCGGAAAATCAATTTCCGCGCCTTCAGACCGGCCAATCCAGTTACGCTGCATAATTTTCGTTCGTTCCGGCCAATCTAACATTTCCAAATCATCTAAAAGCCGTTCGGCATAATCCGTAATTTTAAACAGCCATTGCTCAATTTCCTTTTGCGTTACCTCGCTGTCACAGCGCTCGCATTTACCCTCAATCACCTGCTCATTGGCCAGCACCGTCTTGCAGGAGGGGCACCAATTGGCCGGAGCTTTTTTCCGATAAGCCAGGCCTTTTTCGTAAAGTTTTAAAAAAAGCCACTGATTCCACTGATAGTATTCCGGCAAACAAGTAATTATCAAACGCGACCAGTCATAGCTATTGCCCATTGATTTAAGCTGTTTGGTCATCGCTTTAATGTTCTGCATTGTCCATTTTTGAGGATGGATTTTACGTTTAATAGCGGCATTCTCCGCCGGCAAGCCAAAGGCGTCAAAACCGATCGGGCTCATAACATTAAAACCCCGCATCCGCTTATATCGGGCATAAACATCCGCCGGGCCGAAATTATACCAATGGCCGATGTGAAGGTCGCCGGAAGGATACGGAAACATCACCAGATGATAAAAATTTTCTTTGCCGCGCGCCGAATCCTCCGCCTGAAAAATCCGCTTTTTCTCCCACCATTTTTGCCACTTTGATTCAATTTTTTTAGGATTATAAAAAGACATAGCTATTCTAATAAATCTATATAAATTAAAAATACCAGTCTTTAATATAATATAGAAGATGTCCTTGTGGAAAAGAATTATAGACTAAAAACTTTCAAGGCATTATCAGAAATTCGGCTTGCTAGGCTGATTAAATCCAAATTTTTCAATTCCGCCATTTTTGAGGCAGTTTCTACAATATAAGCCGGCTCATTTCTTTTGCCGCGATGCGACGCCGGCGCCACATAAGGACAATCAGTTTCCAACAAAATCCGGTCTAAAGGAATATATTTAATTGCTTCATCGTAATCTCTGGCAAAGGTTATTACGCCGCCAAAAGTAAAATAAAATCCAGCCGCGACTAATTTTTTAGTAATTTCCAAACTGCCAACGTAGAAATGGACAATTTTAGGAATTAGGAATTGGGAATTAGGAATTAGGGCTAATAAATCTAGGTAGGCATCATCGGTGCCTTTGGCTGGGCGGCAGTGAATCATGAGCGGTTTTTCTAATTCTTGCGCTAATTCAACCTGCTCTAAAAAAACCTCTTTCTGTAAATTTTTAATCGTCGTCAGTCGTTGGTCGTTAGTCGTTAGTCTAAAGTAATCAAGCCCACACTCTCCAATCGCCGCCACTTTCGGATCTTTTGCCAAATGCCTAAGGCGGCCAATATCAAATTTTTCCGGAACTGCCTCGCTTTGCTCTTTATGGTCGTGATACCACTGTTTACTTAAGTGATTCGGATGATAGCCGACTGTTGCCCAAATATCATTCGGGTATTGATGAGCAAGTTTTATAGCCGCCTCCGAGATAGAGGCTTGAGTGCCAACTGCCAACATTTTTACGCCGGCTTCTTTTGCGCGCTTAATAACCACTTCCCGATCCGCGTCATAAACCGGAAACTGAACGTGAGAATGAACGTCAATAATTTCAGCTTGCATAAAAATAAGTTTTAGTTTAATATATAAATCAGTAATAAAAAAGTGGCCGCCCACGGCATGGAAAACCCCGACCCCATCCTTAGCTACCTTGAAAAATTATCCGAAAAAATGGAAGCGGATATTGATGAGGGTATTTTCCAATTCTTTGCCAAAATTCCGGAAAATCTTTTTAAACACCGGGATGTTTATTGCTTTCGCCCGAAAGAAACCGCTCTCTTTAATATCTACAAAGTGCCGGGAGATTATCTGAATGCCATTCTGCCGCTGGGAAAATTAGATTCTGCTGTTTGGCTTTCCATCGCGCGCAGCGAAACCGCTTCGGAAAATGAAAAACTCTTTGGCATAAAAACTCTAAACTATCGGATAGAAGTAACTCTTTTTAATCTTACCAAAACCGCCGGCGATCCGGCCGATCTTCAAATTTTAAGAGGTGAAAAAATGATCGTGGACGCGGTAGCCGGAGAAACTCTAAAATCCGTTATCCAAAAAGGATTCTTAAAAGAACGGAAGGAGATTTTTAATGAAAGATATTCCCAAACAATTTATCCGCCGTTTATCAAAAAAATAAGAAATTTATTCCGCGGGAATAAAAAATCCAGGGCCGAAGAAATAGTTTCCCTTATTCAAGAAACAGAAACAGCAATCCGGTGGTTCCTGGATAATCCGGAAATCAACCGTTTCCGCAGCCGAACAGCCATCAACTATTGAACTTTTCCGCAATTTTCACAGGCGAGGAAACAAAACTTCGCCTTTTTTTATTTCTAATTTGCCGTCAGACCAGTGAATTGAATCGGTAATTTTCTCCGCGGTGGCCGGCAAAAACGGCGCCAGCATTGCCGCCACATTATCCAAAATTACCACGGCATTATAAATTGTTGTTAGTCGTTGGTCGTCAGTCGTTTGTTCTTTGTCCCACGGCTTTTTCTCATTCACATATTGGTCGCCAAAATGGATTAAACTCCAAAGCGCTTCTAAGGCTTCATTTAATTTAAACTCTTCGGTTTTTCTCAATACGGCTGCTTTAGCAGCTTCTATTTTTCCACCAATACCCTCTTCCGCCTTACCCCCTAATTTTTTCTCTTTGCTGGCTAGCGTTAAAACGCGAGCCGCAAAATTTCCAAGCCCATTGGCTAAATCGCCATTATACCGCTCTTCAAATTTTTTATAACTAAAATCGCCGTCTTCTCCGGATGGAATTTCCCGCAAAAGAAAATAACGCACCGGATCAACTCCGTATTTTTTAACCAGCTCAAATGGATCTATTACATTGCCAACGGTTTTAGACATCTTTTCCCCGTCAACTAAAATATGGCCGTGGACATAAATGGCTTTAGGCAGCGGAAGCCCCGCCGAAAGCAACATGGCCGGCCAAATTGCGGCGTGAAACCGCAAAATATCTTTGCCGATTAAATGAATATCTGCCGGATGTTCCTCCCATTTTTTAATTCCGTCTTTGCCGCTAATATAATTGGCAAGCGCGTCTGCCCAAACATACATTGTCTGACTCGGGTCATTCGGCACTGGCACGCCCCAGGATAAATCTTTAGCCGGCCTGGAAAAACTGATATCTTCCAGCCCGTCGCTTAAAAACGATAAAATTTCATTTTTTCTGGTCTCCGGCATAATTCTTAATTCTTCATTCTTAATTCTTATTTCTATATCTTTGGTATATTTAGAAAGCCGAAAAAACCAATTTTCTTCCTCCAGCGCTTCCGGCTCTTTTTGATGGTCGCGGCATTTTCCATTTTCCAAATCCTTTTGAGTAACAAATGCCTCATGACCAACGCAATATAGCCCTTGATAGGTTTTTTTATATAAATCGCTGGCTTTTTCCAATCTTTTCCATAGCTCCTGTGCCACTGGCCAATGAACCTTTTGGTCAGAAGTCCTAATAAAATTATCCCACGATAAATTAAGCGCGGATTTTAAAGCTTTAAAATTTTCTGAATTTTCATCCGTTAATTCTTTCGATGTTTTTCCGGCCGCTTCAGCAGCGCGGACAATTTTGGCCCCATGCTCATCCGTGCCGGTTAAAAAAAATACCTCATCGCCTTGCTGGCGATGCCAGCGCGCCAAAACATCCGCCTGCACCGATTCCAAAGCAAAACCAAGATGGGGCGGCGCGTTAACATAGGCAATAGAAGTTGTTATATAAAATTTATTCATAATCTGATATTAAAACAAAAAAATGAATTAAAAAAGCGGTCGCCTTAGGCGACCGCTTTTACGCCAGAGAAGAAGTTTTACGCTTGGTCTTCTCATTTGCCCAGCTTTCCATTAATTCCTGCGCCATAACCGCAATCGGCACGGCTAAAATAATTCCGACAAAACCGAAAATTCTTGCTCCGACTAAAAGAGAAATTAAAACCGCGGCCGGATGAACGCTGGTGGTAAGACGCATTAAAAGCGGCACCAGCAAAGTCCCTTCTGCCTGCTGAATTAAAATAAAAAGAGCCAAGACGTAAAGGCCGATTACCAAAGAATCAGAGGCGGCAATCAGAAAAGCAATCAAGCCGCTTAAAATCGGCCCGACATAAGGAACAATTTCCAGCAAACCGGCTAAAATTCCAAGCACCAAACTATATTTCACGCCGATAAACCAAAGGCCGAAGAAAACCGCGGTACCTACCGACAAACTTAAAAGCAATTGCCCATAAAGCCATTGCCCAATCTTGACCCTGGTCCGGTAATAAACCTCCAACACTTTATCTTCATAGCCAGTCGGCATTACTTCCAATAAAAATTTCTCCACTCCATCCCGATCAACGGTCAGATAAAAAGAAAGCACAAAAACCGCTATCGCGAGAGAAACTCCGCCAATAAACTTAGATAAAATATCCATAAAAGAAATATTGCCGCTTAAAAGAAGATTGGTGACTCTGGTTAGGCTTTCATTAACTACCGCGATAATCCGGCTTGCCTCTTCCAAGCCAAGAGCGGTTCCGTCTAATTTCCCAATACTTTTTAAAAGACTGGAAAGTTCGCCTAGGGCTACCGGTACAATGGCATATAAAATTAAGGCAATCGCCAAAACCAACAATATATAAATAGCAAGGGTGCCGACAATTCTTGGTATCTTTTTCTTCTCCAGCCAGCTAACCGAAGCATCTAAAGCGGAAGAAATAACAATAGCCAGCAAAACCGCTACCCAAACATCCAACGCGTAATAAAAAACACTGGCTAAAATAATCATTCCAGCCAGCCGCCAAAGGCCCGTCCAAGTGATATCTAAAGATTTTTCCATGCTTTTATATTATAGTAATCAATTACTGATTACAACGAGAAAATAAGCTTATTTGTTTCCTAAAGCCGCAAAATTTTCTCAAATGGCTTTTTATCTTTAAACGGGCCGATAAGGGCAAGATTTAAATGTTCGTTTTTAATGATATCTTGGGCTACTTTTAAAACTTCCTTAGCGCTAACCGATTCTATTTTTTTAAGCACATCTTTAGGCGACAGAATGTCCTTATGGAATAATTCCTGCTGGCCATAAAAACTAGCCAGTTCATCCGAGGTTTCTAAACCAATCATCATTGTCCCGCTTAAATGATTTTTGGCCTTTTGCAGCTCGGTCTCGCTGACTTTATAAGTGCTGATTTTTTTAAGCTCTTCCAAAATTGCCTTGATAACCGCGTCGGCCCGGCGATTATCCAGTCCGGCGGAAACCGCGAAAAGGCCATGGTCTGTCAGCAAATCCGAACCGGCTCGGACATAATAAGCCGCCCCAAGCTGTTCCCGCACCCGCTGAAAAAGCCGGGAGCTCATTCCGCCTCCCAAAATATCGCCTAAAACTTCCAGGACAAATCGCCGTTTATCGTACATGCTAAAAGCCCTGAATCCCAAAACAATATGGGTTTGGTCCGAAGCTTTGTGGTGCACTAAAACTGCCGGCTTATTTTGAGAGTCAACTGTTTTTAATTTAGAAAACTTTTTATCGGCCTGGATTCCCTTAAATAATTCCTTAATTTTTAAAAGCGTTTTTTTATCGTCAAAAGCGCCGGCCACTACTACGGTTGTGGCCTTAGCAACATAATGCTGGCTGCGGTATTTAACAATATCTTCCCGCCGCAAAGAACGGATTACTTCTTTAGTGCCGCCAATATCCCAGCCAGCCGGCTGATCGCCGTACACCAGCTCCATAAAAAGATCGCTGACTTTCCTGGTCGGCGTATCCTCATACATATTTAATTCTTCAATAATCACTCCTTTTTCTTTTTCAATTTCTTCCGCGTTAAACACCGGATTCAAATAAATATCGGAAATAATATCCAAAATCGTATCCAAATTTTCCGAACGGACTTTGGAATAATAGCCGGTTGCTTCATGGCCGGTAAAAGCGTTGGAAACCGCGCCCATTGATTCCATTTCCGAAGAAATTGCTAGAGCGGTTGGCCGTTTTTTTGTCCCCTTAAAGCAAAGATGCTCTAAAAAATGGGAAATGCCGTTGATTTCCTTTTTTTCGTATTTGGAGCCGGCTTCCACCAATACCAAAACCGTGGTCGCCAAACTCTCCGGCTGCGGCACCAATACCACTCGGAGGCCGTTAGTGAAAATGTATTTTTTGAAACTATGCATGCTTATGCCAATTTTTCTTTTAAATAACCTTTTAGTTCGGCAATTTTAATACGATCTTGTTTCATAGTATCCCGATCGCGAACAGTAACCGCGTTATCTTCCAACGACTCAAAATCCACGGTTACGCAATACGGCGTGCCGATTTCATCCTGCCGGCGGTAGCGCTTGCCAATGCTTTGAGTTTCATCATATTCACAAACAAAATCTTTAATTAAATCTTGATAAATTTCCTGCGCCTTTTTAGATAAATTTTCTTTCTTGGAAAGCGGCAAAACCGCAACCTTGACCGGCGATAATGATTTTTTAAGGCGAAGCACCGTCTCAACCTCATGCACCGCGTCTTCTTTCCCGGAACGCGCTTCAGTTTCCGTATAACCATCCAATAATACCGCCAGCATCAGCCGCTCCAATCCAACGCTCGGCTCCACCACATACGGCCAAAATTCTTCGCCGCTTTCTGGGTCTTTATATTTTAAATTCTGACCGGAAAGCTGTTCGTGATTCTTCAAATCGTAATCCGTCCGCGATGCCAATCCCCACAATTCGTCCCATCCCCACGGAAAACGATATTGGAAATCAATAGTTCCTTTGGAATAATGGGCAAGGTCTTTTGAGGGGTGTTCGTATTGCCGCAAATTTTCTTTTTTCAACCCTAATTCAGCTGTCAAAAATTTTTCAATTGCTTCTGCCCAAGAATAAAATACAGCGTCTTCTTTCCCCGGCTTTACAAAATATTCCAGCTCGGCAATATGAAATTCCCGGCTTCGGAAAATAAAATTTCCCGTGGTAACTTCATTTCTAAACACCTTTCCAATCTGAGCAATGCCAAAAGGCAATTTTCGGCGATTAGTTTCCAGCATTATCTTAAAATCAGTAAACATCGTTTGCGCCAATTCCCCGCGGAGATAAACCATTAATTGCTGGTCTTCTACCGGACCGAGAAAAGTTTTGACTAAAAGACTGAATAATTTTGATTCGGTCCAAATATCTTTTTCTTTATGTTCTTTGGCGTGTTCTTTTAATTCTTTTTCCTTGTCAGCCCGAAAACGGGCGTGGCATACCCGGCATTCCACCAGCGGGTCGGTAAAATTTTTTACATGCCCGGACGCTTCCCAAACTTTCGGATTCATCAGTACTGGCCCGCGAATGCCCAGCATATCCGGACGCTCTTGTACAAATTTTTTCCACCAAAGCGCCGAAATATTATTGAAAAGCTCTGTTCCGGCATGGCCAAAATCCCAGCTGTTAGCCAGTCCGCCGTAAATTTCCGAACCAGGGAAAATAAAACCCCGCCGTTTGCAAAGACTGATTATTTTTTCCATTAAATTCTCCATAATAACTAAGGCTGGACTACTCCTCCCTGCTGCCCAACAGTAGAGTCATCCGGCAAAGCAGTAGTCAACGCTCCATCGCTGTTGGATAATTCCTGGCCGGTAAAACTATCCAAAGCCTTAATGCCCGTCGGCCCTAAAATTTGGATATAATTTCCGACATTGCCGGCCTCCGGCAAAACTTCCACCTGAAAAACCGCTTCAATCGGAATGCCAATTAATCCCTGATTGGCCTGGATTTTTTCTATCTGCCAAACTACTTCATTGCCTCCGACGGAATAAAACGGCGGTGCTCCGGCATTGCTCTTCGGCGCGCCAACCATCTTAACATTATTACCTAACGCTCCCCGCACTTCAATATTGGAAAGATCATTGGCAAAGCTTTTTACCAGCCAATGGATAGTAAAATTGGTCGGCTGGCCAATCTTCAGCGGCAAAAGACCCTGATTTAAAAACCCGGACTCGGCGTCCCTAAAATAAGCTTTGGCGTCAACTTCCGCCTTGCCAATCAATTTAGTCTCCGATTGGACCTTGCTAAAAATCCGCCCGTTGCTTTCAGATTCCGCCTGAACTTTCAAAAGAAAATTCTTATCGCTGAAACGGCGGATTGGGTAAATTTCTTTGATTTTCACGCTGAAATTTACCACTCCAGCTTTCCCCGGGGGTAAGGAGGCTAAATCCGGCGCGTTAGCCGAGTTCCAAATTAAAGTGCTGTCTGTTGGCCGAAAAAATCCCTGCCCGCCGGCAGGCGTGGCTTGAGTCTGCACCGAACTCAAATCAAACAGCTCGCCAATTAATTTTGCTCTAATGGCCACATTGCTTAATAGGGAATCAGTATTATTAATGTAGCTAATGGTGTAATTTAAATTATCTCCCGGCCTGGCAATATAATCTTCTCCGTTATTTAAATGAATTGCCAAAGAAAGCGGCGAAGAGCTGATGGCCGTCTTCACCGAACCTTGGCTTACCAAATAAGAATAACCTCCCTGGCGGCTGGCAAGCTCCGCCTTAAATTCAAAAGATTCGCCTTCGCTGCCGATTAAATTTCCCTTCACGGAAAATTTGCCTTCGGAATTTTTTCTAAGATCGCCAAGCAGCCAGACATTATTGCCGCTATCCGGCTTTAAAGAAGCGCTGGCAAAGGTAAAATTAGGCGGGTACTCCAAACGCAATTCCAAATCGGAAAAATCCAGTTCCGAAACATTCCGATAAGCAATGTCCAAAGAAAATTGGTCGCCGCTGACGGTTTCTCCCGGAGCGGCCATTTCCATCTTAATGCCGGCAGACCGGGGTTCTATCGCTATGGTTTCGGATTTTTCAAAACGGACCCGGGACCCCAAAGACGCCGGGGCATAATTCACGGCTGCTTTGAATTCTTTTCCGGTCGGCTCGGCGGAAAAAACAATTACTTTATAAGTTTCCTGAACCAAACTGCCGTCGCCGATATTGCCTAACGGCTTATTATCAATATTTTTTCGCGGGTCTTTACCGAAAAAGGCGGCTCCCTCCGGCAAAACTACCGATAATCGGACATCGCTGATTAAATTTCCGGAATTATTGCTGAAATTCACTCTTAAATCAAAAGGAACTCCGGTTAAAATTTCTTCCGGCGCCTCCAGCTCCAAATTCAAAGCGCTTCGGTCACGCAAAACAAAAATATAAAAAGAACTGGCTAAAGAAATAGCGACGAAAGCCGCGATAGTCAAATTAACTATTTTTGAATTAAGGCGCATAAACGGATAAAATTTTCTTTGGTTTCTTTAGAGGCCAAACGGCAGGTCCGGCAAGTAAAAAAATTCCCTCTAGGGTAAAAATATTCCGGGCCGGGTTTCCGGCACAGTTCACAGCCGGCAAACTCCAAATCCAAACCTAAAATTTTCAAAATTTCTTGAATGGAATAGATTGTTTTTTGGGAACGGATGTTCTGCAAAACTTGCCAAAGATTCTCGTCTGGCGCGCTCTCCGGAATGCTTTTTCGGATTAAATTTACAGCTTCAATCGCCTGCCGCAAATTGGCCGGATTGGATTTTAAATCTCCGGCATTGTCAATTAAAAGAGCTTCAGCCAGCTGGAAATTCCGGCTATCCGCGAAATCCGAACGGGAAACCAGCCGCGCCGTTACCCAATTAAACGGCTCCAGATGGGCCGCCAGCTTAGAAGTAATTTTCCGCAAGCTGGTTGCTTTAGCCGCTACTTTCCCCAAATCTTTGGTGTATAAAAAAACTCGGCTGTCGGATTCGCCAAGGTCTTCTTTGTCCAAAACAATCGCTTCGGTAATAATCTCAAACATAATTTAAATTATAATCCTTTTAAAAAAAGAAAAAAGCTTCCAGCGAAGAAAACTTTAGCGAATTAAATTTTTCAAAATTTTAATTTTATAATATGATATCAGCATGACTTCCTTGGCTTTACTTTTTACGCTTTCGGCCATCGGCATCAGTGAAACCGTTTATCTTATCCGCAAGAGAATTGCTTCCGAAAAACCGATTTGCCCGATTGGCGGCGGTTGCGCAACTGTTTTGACCAGCAAATACAACAAAATGTTTCTTATTCCCAACGATATTTTGGGGCTTTTGTCTTACATTATTATTTCATTGATTGCCGCGTTTCTGGTGATTGGGGTTGAGCCGATGTTTATGTGGAATTCCGCTCTAAAAATTTTAGTGGCCGTTGCTTCGCTTGTATCTTTTTTTCTGACTTACCTTCAATGGCGCGTCATTCACGCCTGGTGTTTTTGGTGTCTGATGTCGGCTTTTACTATTTGGCTGATGGGAATTATAATATTGGTAAGCACAGTGATTTGATATGAAAAAAACTTCATTCCATATTTTAAGAGTCGGACTGGCCATAACTTTTCTTTGGATTGGCGTTTTGATTTTCAAAAATCCGGAGGCTTGGGGCGGCTATATTCAAACTTGGGCGGCTTCACTTTTACCAATTCCCGTTTCTCAAACAATGATTGGGGTAGCCATTTTAGATATTACTGTCGGTTTTTTCTTGTTGATTGATGTTTTAACCTGGTTGGCCGCTCTCGTCGGAGCAAGCCATCTTATTATTGTTCTTATGGTTGCTGGCATTACTGATATAACAGTACGGGATATCGGACTTTTGGTCGCGGCCTTGGCGCTGATGATTGATTCCTTGCCGCAAAAAATAAATCAATGAACAAAACTATTATTACTATTGTCGCCGTAGCGATTATCGCTGCGGGCGGTTACTTCTTGTTAAGGAGCGCCTATCAACCCGCGCCGCCAGTTTCTCAACTGCCAAGCCAACAGCCGACCGCTCAACCATTAACTAATACGGTAACTTACACCGACTCTGGATTTTCGCCATCCGCGTTAACAATAAAAAAGGGGGGAACGGTTACTTTTAAAAATGAAAGTTCAAAAACAATGTGGACCGCTTCGGCGATTCATCCGACGCATACGTTATATCCCGCAACCGGCGGCTGTATAAGCAGCGCCTTTGATGCCTGCAAAGGAATTCAGCCAGGCGATTCTTGGCCGTTTAAATTTGATATTGCCGGCACCTGGAAATATCACAACCATCTAAATCCCGGCGACACGGGAACGATTATCGTGGAGTAAAATATATGCTTATAGAATTTTACGGGCAAGAATGCCCGCATTGCTTGAAAATGGCGGAGTTTTTTCCGCGCCTCAAAAAAGAGACCGGCATTGATATTGAAAAATACGAGGTTTGGCATAATGAAGAAAATTTAAAAAAGATGCGGGAGTATGACAAAGAACTTTGCGGCGGCGTCCCCTTTTTCATTAACACCGAAAGCGGAAAATTTATTTGCGGCGAAACTTCTTATGAAGAACTGACGAAATGGGCTTCGGGAGAAAAACCGGCGCTGGGCCATTCTCCGGCGAAAGGACAACTGGATTTTAACTATATTACCGACGGCATTTATATCGGAACGAATCAGTGTTGTAAGACCCATTTTGATGAACAATTAAAGAAAGAAAACATTGAAGCGGACATATCTCTGGAAGAAAATCGGATTGACGCGCCCTTTGGGGTTCAATTTTACACCTGGATTCCCATCAAAGACCACTCCGCCCCCACCAAAGAGCAGTTGGATTTTGGCGCTTCAACTTTAGAAAAATTCGTGAATATGAAAAAGAAAATTTACATCCACTGCAAAAACGGCCACGGCCGCGCGCCAACTTTAGTGGCCGCCTACCTTATTAAAAAGGGCAAAAGCGTTGACGAAGCCCTCGCCATCATCAAAGCAAAGCGGCCGTCCATTCATCTTGAGGACGCGCAACAAAAAGCGCTGAACGAATTTTCAAAAAACGGTTTTTAGCATTCAGTAAATTTTGGTGCGGTATTCTTGAATTAGTCCGAACGCATTTTGCCCTGAAATTACCCGCGGCTCCCTTCGATAAACTCAGGGCAAGACCGCCGCACCGACTTGTCCCGCCGAAGTTTTAACGAAGGCGGGTGACAATTTCCAATTTTTCTTTAGCGGCAAATTCTTTTACAAAATGAAAAGGGCCACATCGTAAAAATTACGATGTGGCCCATATCAGAGATTTTGTTAACCTCCGAACTTACGAATGGCGGCATGGACGAGAGAGGCTACGAAGATGGCGACGAATCCAGATGTTATGAGTGCGTCGCTCTTCGAGAAGCCAAGATATGCCATCGCTCCCCTGATGAATCCCATCAGGCCGAGGATGAGACAGATCTCTCTCACTTGCGCGTTCTTCCAAAACACCAGCGCCGTCATGAATCCCGCGAAGGCGCGGTGACCCATCATGCCCGCTTTCAACACTCCGACGATCATTTCCATCTTCACCTCCTTTTTCAGCTCCACCCCCGACGTAGTTCCGAGTGGCCACCCGAGATAATGTAGGCAGCAGGACCCGTAGGATCCAAAGCTGCTTCCTCACGTATGACTGATTGGTAGCCCTCGTCTTCCTCTCTGCAACTGTCACAGAGTTCATCTTGTCCGCGGTGTAGTTTCTTGCAGTCCATGCAGGGAACCGAATATTTCCTCAGCTTTCGCGCCTCATGCTTATGCACGATCTTGATGTTCTGGCCAAGGATTTTCTTTAGCACCACTTTCAGACACTTGACAACATCTTCCAGCTTGGCATCTTCGATACTGAACTCTATGCCAGTGCGCTTTACTTCGCCTTCGGTTATGCCGTTTTCGACTGGACCCTCGGGGGCGATCTCTTCACTCAAGGCACTGCATTGCTCCTTGGATATTTTTTTGGCGAACTTCACTTTGAAGCCGCCCCAGTTCCAGCCGGTGAGAATCGTGGCTTTCTGACCAGCCACCGGTTTCCACTGAGGCTCGATGATGGTGATGCTAGTCGCCCCGCCAAAAACCTTTTTCAGGCTTTTGACAAGATATGACTTTGCCTCGCCCCACGTTCCGTTATCACTCTTGGCGACGTAGATGCCAGTATCATCAGTTTGATCGTAGTAGACACTCTTCTCCGCGCCCTTAGAGGTCAACCCTCGAAATAGGGCATTGTATTCCTGTTCACTGATCTCCCTGTTGAGTTTCGCTTTAAGATACGGAGAGTCACCACCAAGATAGTGCATCGTAACGGTGACCACTGCTGGTTTTCCCCTCATCTCTTCCTCCTTTTCTAATAGAAATGTACAACTTTCAGCTTCATTGTAATATAGCAAATTTATGCCAATCTGTCAAGTCCAATAAAAACCAGCATCTCTGCCGTTTCTTATATCAAATAATTACGAATATTATTAAAAAATTTTCTTTAACGATTAACCCGTTTTTCGGCAACGGCATAGACTACAGATCGATGTTGAATAACAAATATTCTTACAACACTTTTTTCAATTTTAAAAATAACTCGGTAATCTCCAACGCGAAGCTTACGGTAGTTTTTTAGTGAACGGCGAAGCGGTTTGCCATAGACGTCCGGCCTAGTCGCAAGTTTTGAATCAATAGCGCGCCGGATTTTCTTTTTCCATGAGGTTGGGAGTTTTGGAATGTCGTTCTCCGCAACAAGATAATGGTAGAAGATTTCAAAAGTTATTCTTTCCACGCTTTTGTATGCGAAACAAAGCGAGCTTTTTTCTTGTCTCGTTTTTCTGCGATTTCATTCCAAACCTGATCTTCTTCAAGTTCAAGCGCTACTTCAAGAAGCCGCGCCGCTTTAGTTGCTTCCGGGATACGGTCTCGTTTCGCAAGTTTATGAAGCGCCTCTTTCAACTCGTCTGGCAAACTTATATTGATTCGCGTTTTAGTAATAGAGGCCATATGCTATTAGTGTATCAAAAGTGTATCAGTAGTGTCAATTGGTTTGAGTTAATATAACTGGTGCGCGGGAGAGGAGTCGAACCTCCACGTCCTTGCGGACACCAGCACCTCAAGCTGGCATGTATACCATTTCATCACCCGCGCATTATTTTATCTTTTGATTTATTATTGCCAAAGCTTTTTCTATTTTTATACGCTTCCGAGATAAACAGATAACGTCTTTACTATAATACAATTTAGGCAATAATTTCAACGATTCAGCTTTGGCATATTTTAACTGATATACCGAATTATTAATGCTTTTAGTAATATGACCTTTTATTTGTAAAATCCTTTTGATGCTTTCTCTAATCCATTGAATATGATTTTTACTTGCGGAAATAAAAACCGTGTAAAACATATAACTTGATTTCCAGCGCGGATCCCAATAAGAATAAAAACTCCCATCGCCATCAAAATGTCCCCGCAAAAAATCAAAGAAGTATTTTTTTGGCACTTTAACATCTTGGATTATTTTTGTCTTATTTGGCATAAGTCCTATCCCGCCTAAGAATTTATAAAAATTTACATCTCCAAGTTGAATCCTCAAAGCGCTACCGTGATTTTTATGTTTAAATCCAATTTTATTTTTACTTTTCAGGCATAATAAAAAATTCTCTAGTTGCTCACGATCATTAGAAGTAAGATCTATGTGCCTCCCATCTTTAGATAAAGATCCGTCAGTTGTTATAAGGCCAATTGCATAAGCAAACTCTGATGTCCATTTAATTTTTACTTTATTCTGCGGTTTTCCCATATTTTTATTACTACCTGGCGCTTAATATTTAATAATATATTATACCATACCTCAAGGTAATAGCGTATGCCAATATATATTAATAAAAAATATTTAAATCAAGAACTAAAAAGAAAAAAGTTGGCTTATTGTTGGGCGGCGCTTACTTTTTGCCGAATTTGGCGGCGGGAAAGATCCCGGACATAATAAAGCTTTGCCCTTTTTACCTTTCTTGGCGAACTCAAAATCATCACTTTTTCAATTACCGGCGAATGGATTGGGTAAACTTTTTCCACGCCAACTCCGGCTACCGTCGTCCGGACGGTAAAAGTGGCGCCCGGTTCACTGCCGTGTTTTCTCGCTAAAACCAAACCGGAAAATTGGGCCAGCCGCTCTTTATCCCCCTCTTTTACTTTCTCATAAACTTTCACCGTAGCTCCAGCTTTAATTTTTGGCAAAATAGATTCATTTATCATAACCTTTCCAAGAATAATCCATTTATTCCTAACTGTCAATCTCAAAAATATGTTAATTTTAAATTAATGGCTGATGAAAAAAATAAACTGGTTAGGGATGTCCAGCCGCCGCTGGCAAAACCGGAAACCTCGGCTATCCAGCCGGCTATCGCTATAAAAAAAGGGGGGGGTGGGATATCCTATCGAGCGCCGATTTTGGCAGTTTTGCTGTTTCTGGCCAGCCTCTATCTCGTTGCTCTTTTTAATTTTAAAAATGAAATTACGGCGGCCGCGGCTACCATTAAAAAAGAAGCTGTCCAGATTAAAAACGCGGCTTTAGAATTAAAGCCTGACCAAATCGCCCGATCATTGGAAAACACTTATCAAAAAATCAGCCGAATTAACGACCAGGCAAAAATCATCGGCTTAATAAAACTAACCTCTCTTCTTGGCAGATTTTCTCCTCCCTTCGCTCAAGTTCCCGCCGCCCTGGATAATCTTGCCCTGCTTAACGAAAAAGGATTTTTGATTGCTAAGGATTTGGATTTTTTAAAAAGAAACGGATTCCAATTAATGCACCGGCAAAAAGGAGAAGAGGTAATCAGCGCTTTGGGGCGGCTATCCCGCAATCTGGAAAATATTGAAAACCTGAATAGCCGGCTCAAGAGCCAAAGTTTCCAATTAAAAAATATTTCCTCGCGATTGGCTTATTTTTCCAATCTCCTGGATAAAAATTATTTAACCATTAATTCAAATTTATATCGGGCGAAAAATTCAGTAGATGCTTTCCTCGCAATTTTACAGCAGCCGCAGGACCAGCACTTTCTCCTAATTTTCCAAAATCCTTCGGAGATTCGGCCGGCCGGCGGCTTCATCGGCAGTTATGGAGATTTAACCATCAACCGGGGCAATCTCAAAAATATCCGGATTGACGATATTTATAACGCGGACCGCCAATTAAATCTAAAACTCATCCCCCCCAAGGAACTGCGGGGAATCACCAAAAATTGGGGGGCACGGGACGCCAATTGGTTTTTTGATTTTCCGACTTCGGCAAAAAAAGTCATCAGCCTGCTGGAGCAATCCGACCTCCACCGCCAAACCGGAATCCATTTTCAGGGGGCAATCGCCGTCAATACCGGCGTTTTAAAAACGCTGATTGAAATCCTAGGACCGATAAAACTGCCTAATTATGAATTAACTTTGGACGGCAAAAATTTCCTGGAAGAAATCCAGCGGGAAGTGGAAGCAGGCCGGGATAAAAAACCGGGCCAAAATCCAAAAAAAATTCTTTCCGCGCTGGCGCCGCTCCTGCTGGAAAAATTAAATCTGCTGTCTGATAAAGAACAAGAGCAATTAATCGCCGCTTTCCGGAATCATCTTTTGAAAAAAGATATTATGGTTTATTTCCGGGATTGGCAGCTCCAAAATTTCCTGGAAATTGCCGGAGTTGGCGGGGAAATTATTAATCTTCCGGAAAATTTTTCCGGGGATTACTTGGCGGTAATCAATGCCAATATCGCCGGAGGAAAAAGCGATGCCTTTATTACCCAACACATAAAACTTCAGACTGAAATTACAAAAGACGGGAAAATAGCCAATAATTTAACGATTACAAGAACCCACTCCGGCCAAAAAGAAAAAGACTGGTGGTACCGGATTCCGAATAAAAATTATTTAAAAATTTTAACGCCCCTCAATAGCCGGCTAAAAAACCTGCGGGGAAATAATGATTTGCCGGCTATTCAAAAATCCAGCTATCCGGAATCCTACGAACAAGACCCCGACTTAGCTAATATTGAAAAAACAGCGAGCTTAATTGGCCAATTTCAGGCCTGGGTGGGAGCGGAATTCGGAAAAACTTTTTTTGCCGCTTGGCTGACCGTGCCGGCCGGCCAAAACAAAAATTTAACCGTGGAATATGAAAGCGGGGTGCGATTGAATGTTCAAGACGGGCTTCACTACCAATTTATTTTTGAAAAACAGTCCGGCGTAGACGGCTCCCTGGAATATTCCATCACTGCCCCGCCCGGCTATATTTGGAAAGAATCCGGTAAAGAAACTTTTGAATACGGCACCCAAAAAATAAAAGCCAGGGAAATTATTAGTCTGACTTTAACAGCAATTTAAGCTCTTCCGGCAAATCAGCCTCAAATTTCATCCGCTCGCCGGTAGGCAAAGTAAATTCCAAAGATTGGGCATGGAGAAATTGCCTTGTTAAACCGGCTGGCGGCCTCTTGCCGCCATAAAGTTTATCGCCAACCACCGGATAGCCGATAGCGGCTAAATGAACTCTAATTTGATGGGTTCGGCCGGTTTTCGGAGTAACTTCCAAAAGCGTTGTTTCAACGCTTTTGCCCTGAGCTTGTCGAAGGGTTACATATTTTATAACTTTATACTCGGTAATCGCCGCTTTTTTCATTTTCTCGCTATGGGTGCTCCGTTTGGTGCTGCCGGATTTAATGCCAATCGGTTTATCTATAATGCCGCTTTTTTCTTTTATTTTCCCATAAACCAAAGCCAGATAAGTTTTTTGGACCAGATGTTTTTGAAATAAAGCTTTTAGGTAATCAAAAGTTTCTTGATTGCGAGCCGCGATTAAAACGCCGGAGGTGTCTTTGTCCAAACGATGAACAATCCCCGGCCGGCTGACCGGGTCATCGCCTACTGTTCGCACTTCCGGATAATTATTTAAAAGCCAATCCGCCAAACTGGCCTCTTCCCGCTTCTCTTTTGTTCCGTGCGTCAAAAGACCGGCCGGTTTATTCAAAACCAGCAGATTTTTATCTTGATAAATTACTTTTGTATCCATGTGACCAAACCCCATACCCCCTGGTTTTATATAGTAGATCTAGCAAATTTGGAATGTCTTGTTAATCGTTTCGACCGCGATTAACCCTCATAAACTTTCTAAAGTTGCTATGATCGCTTTTATTCATAATCCTTTATCTTAAAAAGCCCCGCAAGGGGCTTTTTAGGTTCTATAAATAATTATCGCTTTAACCACATTGCCTTATAGGTAATAAGAACCCTCATCAGGTCACGCAAGAGAAGCGCCACCACGCCTAAAATTAAAAGAATGGAAACCTGGGTAATTAAATGAGTATTAAGAAAAGCGGCCAAGCTGTATTTTAATAATGACCAGTAACCGAAATCAGCGGCATAAGTCGCGTTCCGGAAAACTTTGCTGACGAAAACATTTTTGGCGAAAATCCTGAACAGCAAAATAAAAGCGGCGACTTGGAAAATGACCAGCGGCATAATCCGGCGCAAAAACCACAAAACATAAATCCGCCATAAAATCCGATTCTTTAGCATTTCTTTTACTGTAACAGGTTTTTGATTATCCATAATATTTATAAATCTAAATCGGCGCTTAGCTTCTCAAAAAGCCGCTTGGACCGGAAAAGCCGCATTTTAAGAGTGGGAATGGAAATTTTTTCCGTTTTGCAAATATCCGCGTAAGACTTGTCTTCCAAATAATATAACTTTAACACCCGGGCCAAATGTTCCGGCATTTTATCAATGACGGCCGCTACCGCCGCTTTGGCGTCCTGGATAGTGGCAAAATCCTGATTTTCTTCCGGCGTATCCTCATACAATAACGGGTCTAAATATTCAACATTGGCGCTGCCTTTCTTGATTTTTTGATAATGGGTAAAAGAAGTATTCATCAAAATTTTGTAAGCCCAGCTTTTGAATTCTATGCCGTCTTCCTTTTTAAACCGATGGCCGTAACGGTAAATTTTGGCAAAGGTTTCCTGGACAATATCTTCCGCTTCCTCGCGATTGCGCAAAATTCCCATGGTTTTCCGCAAAAAAGGAATCTGATATTTATCAACTAAAATACTAAAATAAGACGGGTCTTCCAGCGAAAGCTTTAAAATTTCTTCGTCTTTTAGGGTTTGTTCCATTGATTTTATATATTAAATGAAAAAATGGCAAAAATCAAATAATCGGTGCGCGTTGCTGGAATCGGACCAGCGGCCTTTTCAATGTCAATGAAACGCTCTACCACTGAGCTAAACGCGCTTGACCCCCGGGGGCCATTTGTGGGTGTGGAAGGAATCGAACCTTCGGCCTTTGTCTTATCAGGACAACGTTCTACCACTGAACTACACACCCATAATTGTTTTGTGCGAGGAGGTCAGGACCAGCGTCCTGCCTGCCGGCAGGCAGGTCTACCACTGAACTACACACCCGATTTTCATTTCTTCAAAGTTTCCGCTTTCTCCAGCTGGAACCGAAGAATAGCCGGCGCTGTTTCTATGCCCTTATTAAAAGCGGCGTTTAAATTTCTGACCAAAAACCAAATCGCCATTCCCGAATAACCAACAACTATGAATAACATTAAAACCCCAAGCGCCCAAAAAGTCAATTCTCTTTTATTTTTAAGCATAATTATTGAGAAAAAACCTTGCCTTTCATTAAAATTTGAAAATCCTTGTCTTTTTTGTTCAGCTCAATAAAATCAAAGCCGGCATAATATTTCCCTTTTTCCACCGCTTTCAAAAAATTAAGAAAATTATTGTAAGCGCCGCTGGAAGTTAAAGTAAAAGTATTAACTCCCGGCTCGGATTCGCTGGCCGGCACCTCGGCATTAAAGGCGAAGCCAAATCCCAGTTGGTTGTTTTTGGCCAAATTTTCCAATGTATTAGGAAAACTAATCAATTGGTCGCTGGTCGGCAAAAAATCCTTCACCGCCTTAAAAATGTTTTCTGATTTTTCTCCCTCCGAACGAAGAAGGGCCAGAGAATTTATCGCCTGGGAACGGAGCAATAAATCCTGCCGCTGTTTTCCAATCATGGCCGTTCGGCTGGAAATATCCCGGCCCAACAGCAAAAGGAGAATAGCCAAAAATAAAATAACCGCTAAAGCGATGCCTCCATTTTTTAAAAGCCATTGTCTAAATTCCATACTTCTACTATATTATACCAATATGGATAAAGAAACTAAATACTATAATGCCCTGAATCTTTTATACCAAAGCGATTACCCCAAGCTAAAAAAGGCAAAAGAGAAATTTTTAACTTGGGAATCCGCCTGCCAGCATGAAAAAAATAAATTAAAAGATGCTGACCAGGAATGGCAGCGGCTGGAAAATTTGAATATCCGATTAATTCTTAAAGAAGATAAAACTTTCCCGCCTCTCCTGAAAGAAATAGCTTGGCCGCCTTTTGGAATTTACGTCCTAGGCGACATCAGCTACCGGCAGCCGGCTTTGGCCATTGTGGGAACCAGAAACGCCACTCCGCTCGGCAAAGAACTGGCGCGTTCCTTTGCCCAAGGCCTGGCTCGGACGGGATTAACCATTATCAGCGGATTAGCGCTGGGCATTGATGAATCGGGGCACCGCGGCGCGCTGGATGCCAATGGCAAAACCATCGCGGTTTTAGGAACTGCTTTAGATAATCTTTATCCAAAACAAAATGAAGGGTTGGCGAAAAATATCCTGGAATCCGGCGGCGCCATCATTTCCGAATATCCCCTAAACCAAGAATACCATCCGCAAAATTTCCTAATCAGAAATCGCCTGATTAGCGGCTTAGCTGACGGCGTGCTGATTATTGAAGCGCCGGAAAAATCCGGGGCGTTAGCCACCGCCAAATTCGCTTTAGAGCAAAACCGGGAAGTCTTTGTTGTTCCGGGCAATGTTAAAGCTCAAAATTACAAAGGCTCCAATGCCTTAATCAAGGCCGGCGCCACCCCGGTAACCGAACCGGAAGACCTTCTTAATTATTTCG
Source organism: Candidatus Harrisonbacteria bacterium (assembly GCA_016192685.1). Lineage (GTDB taxonomy): Bacteria > Patescibacteriota > Minisyncoccia > UBA6257 > 02-FULL-45-10c > JACPTS01. Next base: position 418,451 of record JACPTS010000001.1, on the reverse strand, counting down.
GAATTTCCGCGAAAACCGAAGGGGATAAACCTGCCGCCAGCGAAAATTCCTTGGAGGAAAATATTCTCCACGCCCTGAAAAAAGAAAACTTATCTATTGAACAATTACAAGGGGATACTGCCCTTAGCCTTTCCGCGCTAAACAAAAATTTAGCGATGCTAGTTATTAAGGGTATAATTAAAGAATCTAACGGCAAATACTTTATAAAATGAAACTTGTTATCGTAGAATCTCCGACCAAAGCTAAAACCATTTCTCAATTTATTAAAAATGGCTATAAAGTTGAGTCATCTTACGGCCATATCAGAGATTTGCCCAAAAGCAAACTCGGAATTGAAGTTGAAAAAAATTTTGAGCCGCAATATGTTATTCCCACTAAAGCCAAAAAACTGGTAAACGGCCTTAAAAAAACCGCTCAAAAATCAGAAAGGGTTGTCTTAGCTACTGACGAAGACCGGGAAGGAGAAGCCATTGCCTGGCATTTAACCAAAGCTCTGGCTTTGCCGCCGGAAAAAACCGAACGGATTGTTTTCCATGAAATTACCAAAAATGCCATTGAAACCGCGCTTAAAAACCCCCGCCAAATTAACGAAAGCCTTGTTAACGCCCAGCAGGGACGGCGGATTTTAGATCGGCTGGTCGGCTATAAACTATCGCCATTTTTATGGAAAAAAGTGGCCAGCGGCCTTTCGGCCGGCCGAGTGCAATCGGTGACGGTAAGATTAATCGTTGAACGCGAAGAGGAAATTAAAAAATTTAAACCGGAAGAATATTGGACCCTGAAAGCAACTTTGCAAAAAGAAACCGGGGAAGCCTTGGAAGCCTCGCTCATTAAAATTAATGGAAAAACTATTGAAAAACTGGAATTAAAAAGCCAAGGGGCGATAAACGAAATTTTATCGCAAATAAAAAATTCCGAATTTACGGTTTCTAAAATTGATAAAAAGGAGGTTAAGAAAAACCCCTTGCCGCCTTTTACCACCAGCACCCTTCAGCAAACTGCCGCGAAAAAACTCGGCTATTCCGCGAAAAAAACCATGCTGATGGCCCAGCGCCTCTACGAAAAAGGATTAATCACCTATATGCGGACTGATTCCGTGAACCTCTCCAAAGAATCGCTGGCCGCCGCTAAAATTTGGCTGGAAAAAGAATTGGGCGTCCAATACGCCAGCCAAGCGCCGCGAACTTTTACCACTAAATCCCGCTTAGCCCAAGAAGCGCATGAAGCTATCCGGCCGACGGATCCGTCCGAGAAACCAACCGCGAAAAATATTGACGACCAAAGTGAATTAAAACTTTATGAGCTAATCTGGTCGCGCTTTTTGGCTTCTCAAATGCCTCAGGCGGAATTTTATGCCACTCAAGCCGATATTGAATCCGGCCAATATACTTTCCGGGCCAACGGCAATGTTTTAAAATTTGACGGTTTTCTGAAAATCTGGAAGCAAAAATTTGAAGAGAACCAACTGCCCGAATTAACGGCTGCGGAAAAATTAACCGTTAAAGAGTTAGTTCCGGCTCAGCATTTTACCGAACCGCCGCCCCGCTATACCGAAGCCAGCCTGATTAAAACGCTTGAAGAATACGGCATTGGCCGGCCATCCACTTACGCGCCGACGATTTCGGTAATTCAAACGCGGAACTACGTGGAAAAACAGCAGGGAAAATTTTTACCCACGGAAATGGGAACTTTAGTTAATAAAGTACTGACGGAAAATTTCCCGGAAATCGTGGATATAGATTTTACCGCCAAAATGGAATCCAGCCTGGATGAGGTAGCGGAAGGAAATGAAAATTGGCGGGATTTAATCGGCGCATTTTATACTCCTTTCTCTAAAAATTTGGAGAAAAAATATAAAGAAGTGACTAAAACCGAATTAATCGGAAAAGAGGCAACCGGGATAAATTGCGATAAATGCGGAAAACCAATGGTGGTAAAATTCAGCCGATTCGGAAAATTCCTGGCTTGTTCGGGATTTCCGGAATGCCGAAATACCAAAAGCTTAAAAGAAGAGCCGAAAAAAATAGGCATGCAATGCCCGAAATGTCTGGCTTCGCCAGATCCCGCTACGCTGGACAACCCCGGAGATATCATTGAAAAAAGAGTTTCTCGCGGCAAGGTGCGCGGTAAAATTTTTTGGGGCTGCAACCGATACCCGAAATGCGATTACGCCTCTTGGGCCAATCCGCTAAATCCTGAGCCGGAAAAAGACCAGCCAAAAGAAAATTTAGAAGAAAAACCTAGGAGAACAGGATACGAACCTAAATCGGTTTAGCGGAGCCAATTTTGTTCAGCTTCAAGGCGCGATGAGCGCGGTGTGCCAGTAGGCACATAAGCGAAATCGCAACGAAGAAGATGGATAAAATTGGCCCGCCCGAAGGGAATCTAAAAAATGGCTGATTTCTTTGTTGCTCGTCGGAAAGGCAGCTATGGCTGCGATTTCCTCCTCGCGCCTTGAAATCATCTCATTTTTTAGATTCTAAATCCGATTTGGTTCGTATCCTGATCTCCTAATAAAAAAATAATGATGAAAGCGCCAAAAATTGAAAAGCTTATTCAAGCTAACGATTTTATCCGGCGTGCTTATAATCTTGCCAAAAGCCAGCACGAGGGCCAAAAAAGAAACACCAACGAACCTTATTTCAACCACGTGCTGGCAACGGCGGAATTTATTGCCGAGTGGGAACTGGATCAAACCAGCATTGCGGCCGCTCTTCTTCACGATGTCGTGGAAGACACCAATTATCCGCTGGAGAAAATCAAATCAGAGTTTAGCGAGGAAGTGGCTTTTATTGTAGATGGCGTTACTAAGCTTGGTAAAATCAAATATCGCGGCGTAGAGCGGCAAGTGGAAAATCTCCGGAAAATGATCCTGGCTTTAAGCCAGGACATCCGGGTAATCATCGTAAAATTAGCGGATCGGCTCCATAATATGCGGACATTAAATGCCGTGCCGCCCCAGAAACAAAAACGAATTGCCCTGGAAACAATGGAAATTTACGCGCCGCTTGCCTATCGCCTGGGAATGCAAAAAATCAGCGGCGAATTGGAAGATCTGGCCTTTCCATATATTTATCCGAAAGAATACTGCTGGCTGATTGAACACACCAAAGAGAAATATGGAGAGCGGGAAAAATATATAGAAAAAGTAAAACCATTAGTAATTGAAGCGCTCCAAAAATCAGGCGTCGGATTAATTTCGGTAGACTCCCGGGCCAAACGCTATTCCAGCCTTTATAAAAAACTGCTCCGTTATGATATGGATATTGATAAAATTTACGACTTAGTAGCCGTCCGGATAGTAGTAAAAACCATAGCTGATTGTTATGCCGCTCTTGGGGCAATTCATAACCTTTGGCCGCCGCTTCCGAATCGGATTAAAGATTATATTGCCTTGCCAAAACCAAACGGCTACCGAAGCATCCATACTACGGTTTTCTGCGCTGACAACAAAATTACGGAAATTCAAATCCGCACCCAAGAAATGCATGATGAAGCGGAAACCGGCATTGCCGCCCACTGGCTTTACGAACAAACCAAGGGCACTAAAATTTATAATGAAAAAAAATCCGCGCTTAGCGATAAAAAAGAGCTGGACTGGGTCCAGCAGCTGCGCAACTGGCAAAAAGAATTCAGCAATCCGGAAGAATTTATGGAATCCTTAAAAATTGATTTTTTCAAAGACCGAATTTTTGCCATCACCCCGAAGGGCGAGGTAATTGATTTGCCGGCCGGCGCCACCCCGATAGATTTTGCCTATCAAATCCACACTGAAATCGGCAATAGCTGCACCGGCGCCAGAATCAACGGAAAAATCAAACCCCTGGATCATCCGCTTCGCTCCGGAGACATCATAGAAATCATAACTCAAAAAAATAAAAAACCGTCGGAGGATTGGCTAGAATTTGTTAAGACATCCGGAGCCAAAAACCATATCAGGGCCGCGCTAAAAACAAAAAATACCCAATTAGATAAACGGGAGCCAAAGACCACGGAATTAAAAATCATTGTTGAAGACCGGGTCGGGCTTTTAAAAGATATTTCCGTTATTATTGCCCGTTCCCACGTAAATATGACTTCCGTTAATACCGTTACCAACGCCAAATTCCCGATTCTCCGCATCCGCTGCGATATCACTAATAAAGATAAAATAGAAAAACTTATATTAAAACTAAAAAAACTGAAAGAAATAAAAGAAATTAGCTATCAGCTGATTTAGCTATAAATTTTATTTAAATCGTAAATTCTTCTTTTGGTTCGGATAAGTCAGGCAATGCTGGTTTTTCAGCATTGGCTTTGGTTAATTTTTCAATAATTCCCTGCAGTTCTTCCGGCGAGTAAAAACTGATGGTGAGTTTCCCGCCAGTGCCTTCTTTTTGGAGTTTTACTTTTGTTCCAAGTAATTCCCGCAGTTGCTCCTCAATGCTTTGGAGTACTGGGTCGGGCGGTAAAGGCGGGGCAGCCGAAGTTTTTTCTCTGGTTTGCTGAATGCGGGTGCGAAGATCCCGGACGCTTAAATTGCTGCTGACCAGTTCCGTAAATAAATTCTGCTGGTCTTTTAAATCCGAAAGCATGAGAAGCAGACGCGCCTGACTTTCATTGATTTGGCTTTTTGCCACCGCCTCCTGGATTTCCGTCGGCAAATTCAAAAGCCGAACCGCGTTAGCCACCACTTCCCGGCTTTTCCCGACCCGAACCGCGATTTCCCGCTGGGTAAGGCCAAACTGATCCTGAAGCTTGGCATAGGCGCGGGCAGTTTCAATCGGATTCAAATCTTCCCGCTGGATGTTTTCAATAATCGCCATTTCCAGCCGTTCCCGTTCGCTGGGCATGGCCCGGATAATCGCCGGTATCCGCTCCAAACCAACCATTTTGGAAGCCCGCCAGCGCCGCTCACCGGAAATCAAATGATACTCTACGTCCGTGCCGTGGTCAGTTTCCACTTCATGCTTGGTAACCACTATCGGGTGCAAAATGCCGAATTCCCGGATAGAACTGCCCAATTCTTTCAGTGATTCTTCATCAAAATCCCGCCGCGGCTGAAAAGGATTAGGCTTAATCTTGTCCGCTTCAATATGAAAAATCGGGTCGGGCGGTTTTGGCTGAGATTGAAATTGATTGTTAAGCATATTTATATTATATTGTAATCCAATGGCTTCAGAAAGCATAATAATTAAGATGCCTAGGTGGCGGAACTGGTATACGCACAGGTTTCAAAAACCTGCGATCGCAAGGTCATGAGGGTTCAAATCCCTCCCTAGGCACCAAAAACACTTCTTAAAATAAAAAACCTGCTGAATACAGCAGGTTTTTACGAGAAATATAATAGATTTTAGGATTTTTAGCCAAAGATTAAAAATGCCGTAACGGTCTGTAATCTATCCCGGGCCTTAAAAAAGGCCAGCCATTCTCCACAACCGTGGAAACGGAAAAAGGATTATTTATTTCTCCGAAATAAATAATTTTATCGTAGATTGCCGCGCTGCCCCAATTAAATTCCCTAACCCGTTTTGCCAACCCGGGATTTTTAAAACAAGCTTTTATAAACTTCCCCCGGCTCTTAGCCCTTGTCTCCGGCGGAGTGAGAATGGCTTTTTTGATGTCTTCTTTGGAGACAAGATGCTTAATCTTTCCTTCTGCTTCCAGAAGCATATTTGCTCATTTTTTTCTTAAGCAGCCACCATTTAGTTACCCAATCTAATTCTCCCACCAGCTGGTCAAAAGCTCTGGCTTTCAGGAGCTCTAAAACTCTTTCCCATTCTTGGAGGCAGAGTTTTTCTGGTTCGGAGAGAGGCTTTAATTTCTCCGCGGCACGCAAAAAAAGATAATTGTAATCAACGACATCCATGGCACAGGAGGCAGTCTTTAATTCGTAATTCAAATCAAATTTAAAATTCAGATGATGCAGCTCCGCCAGCGGCCTTTCCAAAACCAAACTTGGCCGCAACTGCCACCCCTCTTCCGCCAGTCTTAATACTAAATGAGTGATTGTATCCACCAGCCACGTCTGAAATTCACAGCGCGTGGCATCCCGCGAAATTAAATGCAGGCGGCTTAAGCCGGTTGATTCATTCATTAAAGGCTCATCGCGAAGATTGATAATCGGCCGCACGGAAGAAGTATCATCATGCTTGACTAAAATGATGTGCCTTGCCCTTTGGGACAAACAATAAACGAACTGTCCCGACCTTAAGCCAAGCGCATGCCCATTCCCGGTTAATGGCAGGGCGGCGGGAATAAAATTTTTCATTAACCCGAAAACCCTCTCCCGTTTTTTAGTTAAATAAGAGTAATTGTGGTGGCTTCCGTAAGTCTCCTCCTGAAAACGACCATCTTCTTTTTGAAGCCAAACATTATTCTTGTAAAGGGCAACAGACTCTAACCCTATTTTTGACCGTATTATTGATTGAACCGCCTTATTAAGAATTAACTCCAGAGCTTTCTCCTGAGCTATCCCGTCAAAAGAACCGGCAAGATGCTCGGCAGTTGAAGTTTCTACCGAATCCATATCCAAATAAACCCTTGAGCCGTTGCAAAGCCAATAATCACTGCTGCTGTCGTTAAAAGTTACTGCCGGAACAACATCGGCAATTAAACTTATTATTTTACAGATAACATCTGCTCGCGTACCTAGTTTTAATTTTCTGAGGCCCCCGGAAGAAAGGATAATCTTAGCTCCAAACTCTTGCTCGCGGCCGCAAAGACGTTTCTGCATTTTCTTTCTCTGTTATTTTTTTAAGAAGCTCATTTTAATATAAGGCAAATTATTAATTTTATCAATTAAAAAATCCTCGCCTAACGAGGATAAATTTTTTAATCGGCCGCTAATCCTAATTCTTTATACAAATTTTCCAACGAAGAACTGACGGCGGCGAAAGGATTGCCAGTCTCTCCGGTCGGGTAATGTTTAGGCGGATTGCCTTGCAAGTACACCGCGTCCCAATTGATATATAGAATTTTATCTAAAATATTTGCTCATTTTTTTCTTAAGCAGCCACCATTTAGTTACCCAATCTAATTCTCCCACCAGCTGGTCAAAAGCTCTGGCTTTCAGGAGCTCTAAAACTCTTTCCCATTCTTGGAGGCAGAGTTTTTCTGGTTCGGAGAGCGGACTAAGCTGTTTAGCGGCATCCAAAAAAATCTTGTTATACTCAAAAATATCTATCCTATTAACCCCAAACGGCCAGCAGGCCGCTTTATAATCTAAATTAACCTCCAGTGATAAATTAATGGCGTGCATTTCCGTGACTGGGCCGCTAAGCGATAAATTTAAAGGCAATTTCCACCCCTCTTCCGCCAGTCTTAATACTAAATGAGTGATTGTATCCACCAGCCACGTCTGAAATTCACAGCGCGTGGCATCCCGCGAAATTAAATGCAGGCGGCTTAAGCCGGTTGACCTGTCCATAAGCGATTCATCCCGCGTAGTCACGATAGCTCGATTATCCAACGTCGCTCCCGACTGCGCCAGCGTAATGTGAGACGCCCTTTGAGAAAGCGCGTACATTATATTATTTCTATGCTTGTACACGTGCCCATTGCCGCTAAAAATAATAGAAACCGGAAGAAAACTCTTCAATACCTGGAATACAGCCACCTGTTTGGACTCAAGATAAGAATAATTATGATGGCTCCCATACGTTACTTCGTTAAATCTGTCTTCCCCCAAGCCGGAAGGGCCGACGTTATTTTTATACAAAGTAAGCGATTCAATGCCGCGCTGCGCCACGACCGATTGCGCGGCTTCATTAAGAATCAGCTCAGAGGCTTTTTCCTGCAATAATCCGTCCAGGGATCCGGCGCGGCATTCGGCGGTTGCCGTTTCTACAATACATTTAAGGTCAATATAAATCAGCGACCCATTAGCAAGCCAAATTCGATCGCTGCCATTAGAAAAATTTGGAATTTTAGAATTCATAATATTGCTGATAATTGCTTGCGCAAAACCGCGTCTCCAATCAGTAAAACTATCTTCTTTTAAGTAATATTCCAGATGTTCCGGGGGGAGTAAAATCCCCTGAGGCAGAGAAGCGATGAATTTCTTTGTGGGTAAAATTCTCATGCCGTACTCTTGTTCTTTTCCGCAGAGCCGGTCTGGCATGGCTGTTTATTGCATTATTTTAAATAAGCTGTTTATACTATACTCTCTGGCGGTTTTTTTGACAACAAAAAACCGCCCTTAAAAAAGGCGGCTCGCTCTAATTATTGTCCGCTCTTTTGGCGGAATTCATCGGGAATTTGCTCCGGTTGAGTGCTCTTCAAATCGTCCAAAATGTCTCCAATATCATCGCTTTCAAGGTCTTTTTTTAACTCTTCATCCTCGTCGGATTCCTTCTCCTCTTCTTCCTCTTCCGGATCGCCTGGTTTCTTCTTTTTCTTATCTTTCTTTTTCTTCCGCTCCTCTTCCGGAACCATATTTTTCCTTTTCCAGTAAAATCAAATTTCTAAATTTGATAATAGCATATCCGCTTCCGCTTTTGCAAGAAGGGGGTTATCCGCCTCCAGGACTTTTAGCCGTTGGCCGATTTTTACCGAGAAAAGAGACCAGCTCATATCGCGTATCGTTAAACCGAATTTTTTAATCATCTCGCTTCTTAAATAAGCCCTGGTATTAATTGACGGGCTTAACTTAGCCCGCGCAATCTCTTCATCGCTTACCAGACGGCATATTTTTCCTCTTTTAACCAATTCCCGGTAGTATCCGCGGGGGTAAATTTCCCTAAAAGCCAAAAGGTTTTGCTTGGCTTGAGCTGGCCGGCTTTCGGCGATTTTCCAAGCGGTAGTCCAATCTAATTTTCCGGCAGTTGCCAGCGGATTTTCTTCCAATTGATTAAGCAGTCCCAGCGCCTGGTCAACCGCTAAAATATGCTGATCGCTCATGGGATGTTCAGCCAGATATTTTTTACTTTGCGTCAGATAATGGCGCAATATTTCTAAGCCGGTCATTTTTTTGCCGGTTTCCAACAGAAGTCCGTCTTTAAACGAAAGGTCGCGGGATACGCGCGCCATCGCCTCTGCCGGATTTTTAGGCAAAACATTGTCTTTTAAAAATCCGTCTTCAATCATCGCCAGCACAACTTGGCTAAGCGCCGCTTTAAGAAAAATGGCCTGTTCGCACACCAAAGAATCGGTGGAAATATCGTGAAGGCGAAAATATTTTTTAGGGTCCGCGTGCGGCTCGTCTCGGGTATTGAAAATCGGGCGATTTTCAACCGTATTCTGGCTAACCAACTTTTCAAAAAAATCCGCTCGCTGGGAAATTTGAAATTGGCAGACGGGCCGATTATTCTCCGCCCCCAGCTTCCCGCCCCCAATCAGAATAATCCTGCTGATTTGAAACGGAATATACTGCTTTACCAGATATTTAAAATTGCCGCTTACCAATTCCCGCTTTAAAAGGACATTTAAATGGCAACCGTAACTGTGGCCATTGCCATCGCTGTTATTTTTATGGACGAATATACGATGCCGATTGCCGGCCAGCTGACGCGAAAATAAATGCGCCGCCTCCAGCATCACCAGCTCGCTCGCTTTATCATGAGCAACTAATTCCAGCGGGGTCAAGCATTCCGGCGTGGAATATTCCGGATGGTGCGCGTCCAAATAAAACCGCGCGCCATTTGCCAAAAAACCGTCAGTTCCCGTTGTAAGACTTTCAGTAAGCCGCCGGTGCGTCCGCTCAAATAAAGTTTCCGATTCTTCTTCGTCGTCTCCGTCGGTATCGCGCCGCCGAGATTCCTTCGCCGGATCGTAACGAATGGCTTTTTCGTGCGCCAGAAAATAAGCCACAAAGCGATGCGCCGCCTCCAAATAGCCATCACTCCCTAATTGCTTACCGGCCGCGTCAAAAACAGAAAATCCAAATTCATTTTCAATGCCGCACAGCTTCGGAATTGCCATAGCCCTCCGCTCTTTCAAAGAACTTGAACCTATTTTAAACTACCGCCAACGAGAATACAAGGGAATAAAAAAGCGCCCTTAACGAGCGCTATTCATTTTTCTCTTCTTTACTTTTAAATCCTATTTCATATTTCTTTTCCGCCGCTTGTTTCGGGGCCTTCACCGAAGAAACAATTCTTTGATATTCGGCATCAACAGCCAGAAAAAAATCTTTCTTAGTTAATTCATATTTGACAGCCGGATCCTGTTTCCTCTTCCGAAGCCAACGGGTAAAAGCGATGCGCTTCGCCTTTTCCACGATATTTTTAAGCATATCGCCCGATACCCAATCCTTGAGGTAAGTCTTAAGCAGCTGATGCTCATTCATAACCTCAATTTTATTGTCAATCTTTAAAACCTCTTCATCTTCCGTGCCCTCGCCCAAAACTATTTCCAGCGGATTGCCTTTATAGAAAATTCTTTTGATGACCATGTCTAAGAAATGATCGCGCACCTTTTCCGGATTTTTATTAAGCTCGGCAATTTCTTTCTTGCCGCTGCCAAAATGGTCAAGGTACTCATACAAATCATCTTGAAAATATTTCTGCCCAAATGACAAATCCGGGGCCAAATAAATCCTCAAAATCTCCTCGGCGCCTTTCCGATTCGGCCGCGGCACCGTAATCTGCACCGTCATTCTTCCGGGCCTTAAAATAGCCGGGTCAATCAAATTTTTATGATTGGTCGCTCCGATAACGATAATATCGCCCAACGGCGTAATGCCGTCCAAGAGCCCGCAGAATTGCGCGACTGTATCGCCTTTCCACGGCTCCTTATCCATGGCAAAATCCCGACTCCGAACCAAAGCGTCAATTTCATCAATAAAAATGACTACCAAATTGCCTTCGCCGGATTTTTCTTTCGCCCGATTGAATAATTCGCGGAGCTTTCTTTCGGTTTCTCCGACATATTTATTGATAAGCTCGGTACTGGTCAGGGCCATAAAATAACCTTTAAGGCCGCGGTGCTTGGCTAAATTAGAAGCAATAACCCTGGCAAGAAGCGTCTTGCCGCAACCGGGAGGCCCATCCAATAAAATGCCCCGAGGCATATCCTGGCCTTTAGCTTCTTTTATATACACCTCGCGATCCGCAAAAGGAGCCAACGCCTCTTCAATTTCGGCGATTTGCTTGGCTAATCCGCCAACCTTAGAAAAGTCCAAATCCGGAACCTCTTCCAAATCATGATCTTTCTCTTCGGTTTTCGGGAGAATCTTCACCAGCAGGCCGCCGCAATTCAATAAAGAATCGCCGGACTTTAATTGAACATTTTTTAATTCTGGGCTTAAAAAACATTGCTGGACGCTATCCACTTCACTCATTACTAAAGCAATATCCTCGCTTAAACGCTCTTTAAAAATTACTTCCGATCCCCACGACCAATAATTTTTAGTCACCTCCACCACATTATCTTTCGCATTCAGTAAAACTTCCCAACCGCATTTCAAATCCTTGGCAGTAATATCAGACATGGCGAGCGCCACCTTCTTAAGATGGCCGCCATCCAGCACATCAACCTCATCCGGCTCGCCGCCGGGATGCGGACGGACAAAAATAGCGTAGCCGCAGGGCGGACGCTTTGCCCTTTCCGACAGCCTAGCAACGCTATTTTTATAATGCTGCGCCCTTTCCGCCAATTCCGATACTGCTTTTTCCAACTTTCTTATCCTTTTCATCAAAATCCTAATCAAAGCTTTATCGTCCTGATTAGCTTCTTCCAACTCCTTTATTTCTTCTTGAAGCTTTTTAATCTCGCTCTTAAGCCGGTTCAGTTCTTCTTTTTTGCAGCCGTCACACCAGCAAATTTTCATCTCAACTCCTGCTTTTCAAAGTACGCTTAAATCCAATATAAAACATAATAGCCTAGGAGCGCAAGATTCGTTTTGCCACTAGCACGCTTAAAATAGCCGCCAAAGCGCCGCCGGCTATATCCAGCGGCCAATGAACGCCGACAAAAATACGGGATAAACCCATTAACAAAACGCCGGCCGCCAAATAATTACCCCATTTTTTATTAATCAAAAAAACCGGCAAAATCAGCGCGAAATAAAAAGCGGCGTGGCCGGAAGGAAAAGCGCCTTGATTAGCCTGTTCAATTAATGGCGTAAAATTCAAAACCAAAAAAGGCCTTGGCCGATGCCAAAAAAAACGGATTAATTCCGTAAAAATTCCTCTGGATAAAATAACTGCCAGTGAAATCAGCGAAAAATAACGGTATTTCTCTTTCCAGCCATTCCGAGAAAATAATATTAGGCCAACGGCAATAATTAAAAAATAGCCGAAATAATCGGCAAAAAAAACGCCAAAAAAATCCAGCAGCCGGCTTTTGCCGGACAAATTATGGATTAAATTAAATAAAGCTAAATCAAAATTCATTATCTCCTTGTAAATGGCAGCAATCCCAAAAATCGCGAGCGTTTGATGGATTTGGCCAGCGCCCGCTGGTGCTTCGCGCAGGTACCGGTAAATTTCGGGTCAATAATTTTTGCCTGGCCGGAAATAAACCGCTTTAAAAGTTCGGCTTCTTTATAATCAATGTCTTTAAAATTTTGGGAGCAAAAGTAACATTGTCTCATAGGTTTAAGAGCCGTTTAAAAGGGGAGGTCTTCCGATTTAATTTCTCCTTCATCTAAATTAACAGTGGGGACTGAAGAATCCGGAGCCGGATTTTCTTTAACGCTTTTGCCAAACGGCTTCGGCCCCAATTGGATTCTTTCTCCGATAATTTCGGTAGTCCTTCGTTTTTGGCCGTCTTTTCCTTCCCAATCCCTGGTTTGCAGCCTGCCCTCAACTAAAACTAAACTGCCTTTGGTTAAATATTGGCTGGCCACTTCCGCTTGCCTGCCCCAAACTACCACATTATGGAATTCAACCGCCTCTTGGCGCTGGCCGCTTTTATCATTCCAAACCCGATTAGTAGCAACGCCAAAACTCGCTACTTGCTGGCCGCTGGCGGTAGATCGCAGCTGCGGATCAACGGTTAATCTTCCTAAAATAAATACTTTATTGAGATTCATAACATTTATTTAAGTATTTCTTCTAACTTTTCTTCCAAAGCTTCATTGGTTAAAATTCCGCCGAGCGGCACGCTTTCAGCCGCCGCTGGCTCCGGTTTGCTCCGGGAATATTTTATTTCCGCGGCTGGGCGTTGCAATTTTTCTGATTTTTTAATCGGCGAAGAAACCGCCAAAAATCTTAAAATTGACGAATTGAGCTTTAGGGCCTGCTGGATTTTTTCCACGGCTTCCGGTTCTGCCCGAAATTGAAAAAAGCCAAAATAAGCCTGCCGTTGTTTTTTAATCGGATAAGCTAGCCGAACTTCAGTAACCGGGCTCTGATAAAATATTTCCGCCCGATATTGGTTCAAAATATCTGTTACGGCAGATACCTCCGGCATTTTTGCGAGAATCGCAATCTCATACTCTTTTTTTTCTTTATCTTTATCCATTTTAGGATAGTTTAACTTACCGCCTCTTCTTCGTCAATCGCCTCGTTTGACGCTTCTTTTACTAAACCCGGATAGCCGGTCCCAACCGGTATTAATTTGCCAATAATGACATTTTCTTTCAGGCCGCGGAGCAAATCCGACTTTCCTTCGCTGGCAGCCGAAATAAGCACTCTGGCTGTTTCCTGGAAAGAAGCGGCGGAAAGAAAACTCTGGGTAGAAAGAGCCACTTTCGTGATTCCCAGCAAAAGCTGCTGGGCTTTCGCCGGCTGCTTGCCGGCTTTTTTTACTTCCCGGTTAACTTCTAAAAAGCGGGATTTTTCCACAATTTCGCCGCCGACAAACTCCGTGCCGCCTGATTCTTTGATTTTCACCCGGGAAAACATCTGGCGGACGATAATTTCAATATGCTTATTATTAATAGTCGCTCCTTCAGAAACATAAATCCTTAACACTTCATTAACCACGTATTGCTCCACTGCCCGGCTGCCTTTTAAATTGAATAATTCTTTCAGATCCAGGGCGCCTTCGGAAAGCTGGTCTCCTTTCTTGACCGTGTCTCCGGTTTTAACAAAAATTACGGAAAGGCGGGGCACCAGATATTCGTAAATTTTTTCCTTTTTCCCTTTTTGATTTTTAAGCCGAATATTTTTTAAAAGTCCTTTTTCTTCAATGCCGTCAATCACTCCGTCATCTTCCGCCAAAAACGCGCGCCCTTTCGGCGGCCGGCATTCAAAAATCTCTTCTACCCGCGGCAAACCGTGGGTAATATCGGTTCCGGCCACGCCGCCGGTATGAAAAGTTCTCATGGTCAGCTGTGTTCCCGGCTCTCCGATAGATTGGGCGGCCACAATGCCCACTGCCGATCCGGGCTTAATCAGCTGATTATTACCGAGATCAAAACCATAACACTTGGAGCAAACGCCATATAGAGTTCGGCAGACAATCGGGGAACGCACTTTTACCATCTCAACCTTGGAAGCTTTAAAAAGATTGGCGGTTTCTCTGTCAATAACCTCTCCGGATTTAATCAGGGTCTTCCCGTCAATCTTAATATCTTCCAATGCCGTTCTGGAAAATAATTGGTCGCCGAAATCTAATCCGAACTGCTCCCGTTCCGCCCTGGCAATCTCAATCCCTTCTTTAGTTTTGCAGTCTTCTTCTCTAATGACTAAATCTTGCGAGACATCAACTAAGCGCCGGGTTAAGTAGCCGGCTGAAGCGGTTTTTAAAGCGGTATCGGTGGTTCCTTTTCTGGCGCTATGGGTATTAATGAAAAATTCCAGCACCGAAAGCCCTTCTTTATACGAAGATTTAATCGGCAATTCAATAGTTTCGTTTTTAGGATTAGCCACCAAACCTTTCATGCCAATCATCTGCACCGGCTGAGACCAGGTTCCCCGCGCCCCCGAATCAATGATGGAATAAATCGGGTTATGTTCCGACAAAGATTGAGGAACTAATTTACTGACGGCTTCTTTTACTTTTTCCCAGACGCTTAAAACTCTGGCTCGCCGCTCCGAATCCGTAAGCAATCCTTCTTCATACTGCTGGCGGATAGCCGCCACTTCCTGTTCGGCTTTGACGAGCATCGCCGGCTTTTCGCTTGGTGTCGTTAAATCGCTCATTGACCAAGTGATTCCGGAACGGGTGGCATACTCAAATCCCAGCTTTTTCATCGCGTCCAAATACTTGCCGGAATCCTCATTGCCATATCGATGAATAATTTCTCCAACCAGCACAGTAACATCTTTCTTGCGGAACATTTTATTAATGAAGCCGAGCCCTTCCGGCAAAACGCTGTTGAAAAGAATCCGGCCATAAGAAGTTTCCAGCTTTCCGCCATTCCAAACCGTCTGGATTGGCGAGTTAACGTCAATTATGCCGTTTTCATAAGCTACATTGGCTTCTTCCGGACTGGCAAAATTCAAACCGGCCCCTTTGCCGTTTTTATTAATTTTAGTTAAGAAATAAATCCCGAGAATGATATCCTGGGTTGGATAAACAATCGGGTCGCCGGTGGCGGGTTTTAAAAGATTGTGGCTGGAAAGCATAATTTCCGATGCTTCTTTCTGGGCTTCCGCCGAAAGCGGCAAATGCACCGCCATTTGGTCGCCGTCAAAGTCCGCGTTAAAAGCCGTGCAGACCATCGGCGGAATCCGAATCGCCAAATCTTCAATCAAAACCGGCTTAAAAGCCTGAACACCAAGGCGATGCAGGGTCGGCGCCCGGTTTAAAAGCACTTTGCGGTCCGCAATCACCTCTTCCAGAATTGCCCAAATTTCCGGCGGCGCCTGCTCAATCAGCCTGTTGGAATTCCTGATATTATGGGCCAGTCCCCGTTCAATAATTTTATTAATCACAAACGGCTTAAAAAGTTCCAAAGCCATTTTTTTGGGCAAACCGCACTCATTGATTTTCAAATCCGGACCAATAACGATTACCGAGCGGCCGGAATAATCTACCCGTTTTCCAAGCAGATTTTGCCGGAAACGGCCGGTTTTTCCCTTTAGCTGGTCTGATAAGGATTGAAGCGGGCGGCGCTGGCTGGACATTTGCTGAGTCCCAAAACGAACCGAGTTATCAAATAAAGCATCCACTGATTCTTGGAGCATCCTTTTTTCATTAGTGATAATCACTTCCGGAGCGTTTAATTCCAAAAGTTTCTTTAACCGGTTATTCCGATTGATAACCCGGCGGTAAAGATCGTTTAAATCAGAAGTGGCATAGCGGCCGCCATCCAAAGCCACCATCGGGCGCAAATCCGGCGGCAACACCGGCAAAGTAGTCAAAATCATCCATTCGGGCCTCATTTTTTCTTTAAGCATGGATTTGGCCAGCTTAAGGCGCTTTAAAAGCCGGCGCTCCCGAAGATTGTCTTTGTTAGTTTCCAGTTCTTTTTCCACTTGTTTGACTAATTTCTCTAAATTAACTTCTTCCAAAATTTTCCGCAGGGCTTCGGCTCCGGTGCCGGCTTCAAAAACATCGCCGTATTTTCTGGCTAAATGATGAAATTCCATCTGGCTTAAAATCGCTCCGGTTTTTAAATATTCCACCTCCTTTTTGCTTTCCGAAAGGCCGGAACGCAAATCGGCAGTCTTCACCCCTTCCTTACGGGCAGTCTTTTTCCGGGAATCAAATTCTTTTTCCAATTCCTTAAGAACCCGTTCCCGATTATCCTCATTAACGGCGGTAATAATATAAGAAATATAATAAACAACTTTTTCCAGCTTAGGCACCGGCACATCCAAAACCAAGCTTAATTTGGAAGGCGCGCTGCGTAAAAACCAGATATGAGAAACCGGCGTCGCGAGCTTTATATGCCCCATCCGCTCGCGCCGCACGATAGAACGGGTAACCTCCACTCCGCAGCGGTCACAAACAATACCCTTATAACGGATACGCCGGTATTTTCCGCAATAACATTCCCAGTCCTTGGTCGGGCCGAAAATTCTCTCCGAGAAAAGGCCGTCTTTTTCCGGCCGTTGAGTGCGGTAATTAATTGTTTCCGGCTTAATAATTTCCCCATGCGACCAAGTTAAAATGTCGTCCGGAGAAGCAATTTTTAGTTTTAAGGCTTTTAAATTATCCATTTTTATTTTCTTCTTGGCTTTCTTTCCCCGACTTGGCCATCGGCGCCAAGCAATTCCACATTTAAGCCAAGCGCTTTTAACTCACTGACTAAAACATTAAATGATGCCGGAATATTCGGACTCCGAATGGGCTCGCCGCGAATAATTGATTCATAAGCAGCCGAACGCCCCAGAACATCGTCCGATTTAATCGTAAGCATTTCCTGAAGCGTATGCGCCGCGCCATAACCTTCCAACGCCCAAACCTCCATTTCGCCGAAACGCTGGCCGCCAAACTGCGCTTTGCCGCCCAGCGGCTGCTGCGTAATTAAAGAATACGGGCCGATGGAACGCATATGAATTTTATCTTCCACTAAATGATTAAGCTTCATCATATAAATAACGCCGACCGTCACTTCTTGATGGAATGGCTTGCCGGTCCGTCCGTCATGCAATTTCACTTTTCCGGATTTCGGCAAACCGGCTTTTTCCAGCTCCTCCTGAATTTGCTGCCAGCTGGCGCCGGAAAGCGCCGGCGTATAAGCGCGATAGCCGAGTTTCGCCGCTGCCCATCCCAAATGAGTTTCTAAAACCTGGCCTAAATTCATACGAGAAGCAACGCCAAGCGGATTTAAAACAATATCCACCGGCGTCCCGTCTTCCAGATAAGGCATATCTTCTATCGGACGCACCTGGGAAATAACGCCCTTATTGCCATGGCGGCCGGCTAATTTATCGCCCGCCATCACCTTCCGAAGCTGGGCAACTTCCACCTGCACCCGCTTGATAATTCCCGGCTCCAGCTTATCGCCGCGCTCCCGGTCAAAAATCTTAATGCCGACCACATGGCCGAATTTTCCGTGCGGCATGGATAAAGAAGTATCTTTTACGTCTCGGGCTTTCTCGCCGAAAATTGCCCGAAGCAATCTTTCTTCCGCGGTCAGCTCGCTTTCGCCTTTGGGAGAAATTTTACCGACTAAAATATCGCCGGAGCGCACTTCGGCGCCAATCCGGATAATTCCTTCCTCATCCAAATTCTTCAACTTTTCCTCAGAAACATTAGGAATATCCGGAGTGGTAAGTTCCGGACCAAGCTTGGTATCCCGGACATCAATATAAAAATCTTCAATATGGATTGAGGTGAATTTATCGCGCTGAACTGCCCGTTCGGAAAGCACAATAGCGTCTTCAAAGTTAGCCCCTTCCCAAGGAACAAAAGCCACCACTAAATTCTGGCCAAGGGCCAGAACGCCGTTTTCCATGGAGGGACCGTCAGCCAGCGCTTCTCCTTTTTTAACCTTTTGGCCGCGACTGATCAGCGGCCGCTGAGAAATACAGGTGTACTGGTTAGACCGTTTGAATTTATTTAAAACATATTTTTTCGCTCCTGATTTGGTTTTAAGAATTATACGATTAGCATCCACCGCGGTTATTTCTCCCGCCGCCTCGGCTAAAAGCAGATGCCCGGAGTCGCGCGCCGCCTTTTCTTCCATGCCCGTACCGACATAGGGAGCTTCCGCCATTATTGAAACCACTGCCTGCCGCTGCATGTTAGAACCCATCAAAGCCCGGTTGGCATCATCATGCTCCAAAAAAGGAATTAAGGCGGTGGCAATGCTGATTAATTGATTTGGCGCCACATCAATAAAATCCACCTCGCTTTTCAAGCAGGTGCCCGGCTCGCCGTTAATTCTGGCGCCCACCACTTCAGGAATAATTTCTTTGGTTTCCGGATTAAATGGCACACCCGCGTGGGCAATTTTATATTTTTCTTCTTCTAAAGCATTCAGCCAGACAATTTTAGAAGTTATCTTTCCTTTTTCAACGGCAACGTAGGGCGTCTCCAAAAATCCGAGCTCATTCACCCGGGCATAGCCGGCTAAATGATTCACCAAGCCGATATTGGATCCTTCCGGAGTTTCAATCGGGCAAATCCGGCCATAGTGGGAACTATGCACATCACGCACCTCAAAACCAGCCCGTTCACGGGTTAAACCGCCGGGGCCCATAGCCGAAATTCTCCGTTTATGCTCCAATTCCGCCAGCGGATTCACCTGATCCATAAATTGAGAAAGTTGGGAAGAAGAGAAAAATTCTTTTACCACCGAAACAATCGGCCGGGAATTAACCAGCTGCACTGACGACAGGGTATTAATGTCTAAAGTGGACATTCTATCCTGAACAATGCGCCGCATTCTGGCCAGCCCCACCCGGAGTTTATTTTGCAGAAGTTCTCCCACCGGCCGCACCCGGCGATTACCCAAATGGTCTATATCATCCGGCTCAACCGACTGATTATTATTCAAACGAATCACTTCTTTTAAAATAGCAATGATATCCTGAAGCTCCAGCATCCGATTTTGGCTGTTCAGGCCGAGCCGCTGATTGACTTTAAATCTTCCGACTTGCGATAAATCATAGCGGTCAAACCGGGTAAGCATGGCGTCAATCAAACTTTTGGCATTTTCCGGCGTGGCCAAATCTCCCGGCCGGATTCTTTTATAAATTTCAATATACGAATCGTCGGCTGATTTGGCGGAATCTTTTTTAAGCGTAGTCTGAAGATATTTTATTTCTCCGGTATCAACATCGCTAAAAGTGTCCGCGATTTCCGCGTTATCCTCCAATCCGAAAATTCTAAGCATGGCAGTAGCGGGAGCTTTGCGCTTACGGTCAATTTTAACGCCAATTAAACCGTCGGCATCGGTTTCAAATTCAATCCAAACTCCGCGATTCGGAATTATTTTAGCTCCAAAAAGCTTCCGCCCCTTCCAAACATTGGCGGTAAAGTAAACCCCGGAAGAGCGGATTAGCTGGGAAACTACTACCCGCTCCACCCCATTAATAATGAAAGTGCCGCGGGAAGTCATCACCGGAAAATCGCCAAGATAAACTTCCTGCTCTTTTTTGTCTTTCGTCCTTCGATTTATCAGTTGAAACTTCACCCGAAGAGCCGATTCATAAGTCAGATCTTTATAGCGGGAATATTCTTCGTCATATTTCGGCTCATCAAAATAAAAATCCTTAAAATGCAGCTCTAAGTCTTTTCCGGTATAATCTTTGATTGGCGACACTTCTTCAAAAAGCTCTTTCAAACCGTTATTTAAAAACCAGTTATAGGAATTGGTTTGAATTTCTACCAAATTTGGCTGGGCCATTAAAGCGCCCGGATGGCTAGAAAAAACTTTGGCTGGAAGTTTTGGCATTTTAAAAATTGGAAAAATTATTTTTTAGCAAATAAATTTTCCTAGAGACTAAGACCTCCGTAAAAAATAAAATTAATTATCCAGAATAAATAAAAACCACCCCTCTAAAAAACGGCTAATTTCTGTATACAAAACACGTAAGTAATATTATAGCGCACTACTAATTTTCTGTCAAGCATTGCGGATAGCTTTAAAATATTGAATTATCCACAACTTACTCACATGGCTTTTTATTAAACCCCTAAATATTTCGCCCGATTCTCAATATGTTCTTCTAAAGTTTGGCTGAAAATGGTTTTTTTGGTTTTCGGGTCGGAAAGATAATAAAGATATTCCGACTTAATGGGATTTAGCGCGGCTTTAATCGCTTCTAAGCCCGGGTTGCCGATTGGTCCGGGCGGCAAGCCGTTATATAGATAAGTATTGTACCTTGATTGAAAATCTAAATCTTTACGATAAACTTTCGGGTCATCGCAAGTTAAAAACGCGCCGCCACATTTAGCGTAAGTAATAGTGGCATCAATATGCAAAGCAATGCCGGCTTCCAATCTTTTATAAATAATGCCAGCGATTATCTGCCTGTCTCTAAACTCCGGCGCCTCCTTTTCCAATAAAGAAGCAATGGTTAATAATTCTTGACACTTGCCGCTTGATACTAGACACTTCCCCAACAGCGGGACGGCTTTTTTTTCAAAATTATCCAAAAATTTCCTTACTGCTTGCTCCGTATTGCTATTTATAAAAAACCTATAAGTATCAGGAAATAAAAATCCTTCTAATCCTTTATCTCTGGATTTATTGAGATTAATCAGCGCTCCGGCCGGCAAAATTTTTTCTCTGGCAAGCATCGTGTCAATATCTTTTAAAGTTACCCCCTCCGGAAAAGTGATTTCTCTATCAATTTCCGGCCCGCGGGTTAATGACAAAACAATGGCTGGCGTGCTGGAACCGGCGCTTAATAAATAATTTCCCGGCTTTAACTGATGCGCCGAACCGGATAAAATTCCATAAATCAAAAAGGTGTTTCTGGAACGGATGATTTTTTGGTTTTCTAACAGCCCGGCAATTTCTTTAAAACCGGTACCGGGCAAAATTTCCACCGAACGATAATCCGAATTAGCCGCGGCCGAACCAAGAAAAAATAAAAATAAGGCGATGACTAAGCTGATACTGGTCCAAAATATAAATAGAAGTCTTTGCATAAATTAGGATATGAATTATGAATCAGGAATTATGAATTATGGACTTTTTTCTTTTCCCCTAATACCTGATACCTTATTCATGATTCATTATTCATTATTCTAAAATCTCTTATGCACCACAACGCCCTGAATCATCCCGATCAAAAACGCGCTGACTAATAAATTAGACCCCCCATAACTTAAAAATGGAAACGGCACGCCCACCACGGGAACTAATCCCAAATTAGACCCGATATTTAAAATAAAATGGGTTAAAAAAATAATAGCCGTTCCAAGGCAGATAAATTTAGAAAAATTATTATCCGCCCCAATCCCAATCCGCATAATTTCAAAAAGCAGCAGTAAAAACGCTCCAACCACTGCTAAGCCAGCCGCCACGCCAAATTCTTCTATCAGAGCCGCGAAAATAAAATCAGTTTGAGCTTCTGGCAAAAATCCCAGCTGGACCTGCGTTCCCTGCCGAAAACCCTTGCCCAAGAATCCAGCAGAGCCAATAGCGATTTTAGACTGAATCACGCTGTAATTAGTGCCGAGCGGATCCCGCGAAGGATTAAAAAGGCCTAAAATTCTTTCTTTTTGATAATCCTTCAAGGCATATGACCACATTAGAATCATAACTACAATAAAAACGGCACTTGACCACAAAATATGTTTCCATTTTAATCCGCTGACCAAGAGATAGCCGAACCAAAGACTGAAAAGAATAAGCGCCGTCCCCAAATCCGGCTGGATTAAAACTAAAATAGCAGGAATTAAAAAATATAAAAATGATACTCCGATAGTTTTCAAACGGGCAATGCTAATGTGGCCCTTGGCAAAAAAAGATGAATATAAAAGTATTAAAGCGACTTTGGCAAGCTCGGAAGTCTGTACCTGCAGCGGCCCGAGCGGCAGCCAAGCCCGCACGCCGCGAACCGGAGGAGCAACCACATATGTAACAATTAACAAAATAACTGATAACCAATAACATCCAAAAGTAAACCATCTATAATTTACAAACGGCCGCCAATCAAAATTCGCCAGCGCCAAAATAATTGCTAGTCCCAAAACCGCCCACAACAATTGAAGCCAAGCCAAACGTGGCGCGGTGCTAAAAAGCGAAACCAATCCGGCCGCCAATAAAAAAATAATCCCAAAATTTAAAATCCAATCAAGACGCTTTAAATACATACTCTATTTAAGTATCTCTACAAACACACTTTGCGCGGTGGCTTCCAAATCCACCGCGCTTATTAAATCTTTCCTCACCGGAATAAAAATCTTAAAACTCTCCACCCGGAATGGCCCTACATTTTGGAGTTCAGTTTTGGACGCGCCAATTTTCACACCAAGCTTATCAACTAAAAATCCGCTTGCTATCACGCGAGATAGCGGATAATTATTTAAATTAGCCACATTGCCGCTGATTACCGCTTGTTCATTTTCTAAAACAGCGGATAATTCTCCAATTTTGTGCGGCGGCTGGAAAAAATCCTGCGGCTTTTCCCAAGCAACACTTTCTTCATTTAATTTAATTTCCGCCCGCGCTGGAATGCCGGTAGTAATCCGCCCCCCGGCTTCAATAATACTTTTAGCTTCTCCGGCATAAATAAATCCTTTATTTGTAATATTTTTTAAAACTTTTCCCCCAGCATCCAAAAAATTAACTTCATAATCAAACTTCGCGCCGTAAGTAGAATTTGGATTGCGTAATGCTGCGCTCGCGGAAAAATTTCTGTCCGCGCTGAATAATGCCGCCGGCGACAAAGAAAGCGGCTGAAGATTTTTAATCTCGCAGGAAACGCAGTCTCCGCCGCAATCCACGCCGGTCTCCTTGCCATTTTGACGATTATCAAAACAGCTCGGCGCCGGCCGCAAAGTAATCGCGTAAATCCCCCACAAAACTCCGGCCAAAATCAAAAGATAAAAAGTGCCGTATAAAAATTGTTTGAGCAATCTCATTATTGAAATTATACAATTATTTTTTTAAATTAAAAAACCCCCGATAAGGGAATTTTTTATTTTTTCTCCAGTGATATTCCGGCGAAGCCTACTTTCGCTACAACTCGAAGTCGTAACTATCATCAGCGCTTAGCGCTTTTACTTCTCTGTTCGGAATGGGAAGAGGTAGGGCACGCTAAGCTAAATCACCGGAAAGTCACTGGAGAAAAACTAATTAGAGTACTGGCTTAAGAGGTCAGAAATTTCTTACATAAAACTTCACTTGCGCAAAGCCTTATGTAAGAAAAAATCGGATTATTAGTACTCCTCGGCTAAAACCATTACTGGCCTTACACCTAGAGCCTATCAACGTAGTAGTCTACTACGGTCCTAACACTTAATCTTGGGCGAGGCTTCGTGCTTAGATGCTTTCAGCACTTATCCCGTCTAGGCAATAGCTACCCAGCGCTTCATTTGGTAACAAAGCTGGTAGACCAGAGGCCTATTCAATCCGGTCCTCTCGTACTAGGATCGACTTCCCTCAAGTGTTTACGAGTCCTTTTCGGACTCACGCCTACAGCAGGTAGAGACCAACCTGTCTCACGACGGTTTGAACCCAGCTCACGTATCCTTTTAAATGGCGAACAGCCATACGCTTGGGACCTTCTCCAGCCCCGCGCTAGGATGAGCCGACATCGAGGTGCCGAGCGTTGTCGTCGATAGGAACTCTCGGACAACACTAGCCTGTTATCCCCAGGGTAACTTTTAGCCGATGTCTCCAACCTTTCTACTAAGAACCAAGCACATAATAAATTATATGCTCGGTATTATTGTCGGGTCACTAAGTTCTGCTTTCGCACCTGCTCGACTTGTAGGTCTTGCAGTTAAGCTGGCTTTTGCCTTTACGCGTCCAGCCCGATTTCCATCCGGGCTAAGCCAACCTTAATAAACCCCTCCATTACTCTTTAGGAGGGTAATGCCCCATTAAAACTGCCCTTCAGGCACTGTCTCCATCACGTTTGGCGTGATAGGTTAGAATTTAAAAATTGAAAAATGGCTGTTTCATTGTCGGATCCATCTATCCCGAAAGATAAACTTCAAATCCTCGCCACTACGCTACGTATCCAATTTCTAAAGCCAATGCCAAAATACAGTAAAGCTCCTGGGGTCTTTTCGTCCCGCTGCAGGTATCCCGCGTCTTCACGGGAATCGCATTTTCACCGAGCTCTTCGTTGAGACAGTTCTCCGATCGTTACGCCTTTCGTGCGCTTCAGAACTTACCTGAAAAGGAATTGCGCTACCTTAGAACGATTATAGTTATCGCTGACATTGACGAGGGCTTCGGGCAGTGAGCACGCGCTTGCGCGCACACCCCCACCGTTAACCTTCTCGCATCGGTCAGGCGTCACCCCCTATACATCCTCTTACGAGTTAGCAGGGAGCTGTGTTTTTGATAAACAGTCGCCAGAGATACTTTTGTTGCAGCCCCCCTCGCGCTCCGCGCGAGAACAAATAACAAAAATATTTAACATTTAACTGTTAACAATTAACGTTAAATTGTTAAAAGTTAAAAGTTATTTAGTTATCAGTTCTTGTGCGAAGCACAAGTTGGGCAGGCCTTATCGCTAACTTACGGCCGCTTTTTTGCCGAGTTCCTTAACGAAGACTCACTCGTTCCCCTTGGGCTACTCGCCCTATCCACCAGTGTCGGTTTACGGTACGAAGCCTAACATACGAACCTTAGAAGTTTTTCTCGGAAGGCTCTTCAATTTAATTAGCAAAGTAAAAACTTTGCCTTACATCAACGCGCGCCAGTTGCTATTAAAAGCAGTTTCGCGGATTTGCCAACGAAACCTGGCTTTACGTAAATGACGCCAAACCATTAAGGCGCTAAATTTTATTTCCTTCGTCACTCCATCGAATATGTCAGACGGGCCGGAATATTAACCGGCTACCCATCAGCTGCGGTTTTCACCATTGCCTTAGGATCGCCTAACCCGTGGTTGATTGACATTGCCACGGAAACCTTGGATTTTTGGGGTGCGCGTTTCTCACGCGCATTGTGGTTACTCATACCAACATTTGCACTTCCAAACGCTCCAGCAGCCCTCGCGGGTCCGCCTTCACTGCGATTGGAACGCTCTCCTACCATCCTTCGCCAGAGGCTTCGGATGGCAAGCCACTCCGCCAAAAAATATTTTTCTGGCGAAGGATGTCCTTCGTAGTTCCGCAAAGCGGAACGAAGAATGGACGCTTACCACTCAAAGTCTCCGGCAAAGAATCCGTATCTTCGGTATCTTACTTAGCCCCGGTACATTTTTGGCGCAATAAACCATCGAATAGTGAGCTGTTACGCACTCTTTAAAGGATGGCTGCCTCTAAGCCAACCTCCTATCTGTCAATGGTTTACTACTACCTTTTACACTTAGTAAGAATTTGGGGACCTTAGATTACGATCTGGGCTTTTTCCCTCGCGACCACGGAGCTTTGCCCCCGCAGTCTAACTAGCCAGCTTCCTTTTTAGCATTCGGAGTTTGATTGGTCTCGCGGCCTTTCGGCCTGTCAAGACCATCCAGTGCTCTACCTCTAAAAAGTTTTTGCTGGCCGCCAGTCCGGAAACTGTTTCGGAGAGAACCAGCTATTACCAAGCTCGATTAGCTTTTCACTTCTTATCCCAAGTCATCCAAGGGTGTTGCACAACCCACTAGTTCGGACCTCCCTCTGGTTTTACCCAGAGTTCATCCTGCTCAGGACAAGCTCGCTTGGCTTCGGGTCTTACATAAACGACATGTTCCGATTTGCATCGGAACGACGCGCTTTTAACACTCGGTTTCCCTACGGGTCCATCTTTTTAAGACTTACCCAAGCCGCTTATGTAAAGTCGTTGGCTCATTCTTCAATAGGCACCCAGTTACACTGCGCGCACAGCGCGCAACCAACAACTAACAACAGATAACAACTAACGACAAAATTGTTGTTGGTTGTAGTTTATTGTAGTTAATTAGTTGTGTGCTATGCACGTTAGTGCTTCTGGTCCTTGTAGGCATATGGTTTCAGGTACTATTTCATCGCCCTTATCGGGCTGCTTTTCACCTTTCCCTCACGGTACTAGTTCACTATCGGTCATCAAATGTATTTAGCCTCACGAGTATAGTTCTCGTTGCTTCCTCCGAGGTATATTGGCCTCGAAGTACTCAAGATAGACAACCGTAAAGTTGCCTGTGGATTTTATACCACTAGAAATAGAAAGATTATCAGCTTTCGCTTACGCGGCTATCACGCTCTTTGACTCCGCTTTCCAGCGGATTCAGCTAGCCAATAATTTTGTAACTCTCCTTTAACAATAAAATTATTTTACCACTATCGATAAAATAATTTTAAAGTTAAAAAATTCTATCTTACGACACCCGATAATTAAATAAAAGCTAAATGAAACTGTGAACTGGTTTTAAAGCCAATTCACGACATCCCACCGCTAAAATTCTTTCATTAGGTTTAGGCTCGATCCTTGCGGACCTTTTTCCCGTTTCGCTCGCCGCTACTCAGGGAATCATTGTTATTTTTTATTCTTCCGCTTACTGAGATGTTTCACTTCAGCGGATACGCTCTCCGACTTGCGCCGGAATAATTGCGGTTTACGCAATTGGGTTTCCCCATTCGGACATCTCCGGATCAAAGGTTGCTAAGCACCTCCCCGAAGCTTTTCGCAGCCACGCCACGTCCTTCATCGCCATTTGATGCCAAGGCATCCACCATACGCCCTTAATTTTATCGTGCATAAATGCACGTCTGACCTCTTAAGTCAGTACTCATTTTTTAACTTTGTATTCGGCTTAACTAAGCCGCCGATTCTAACCACATTTAGAATCTAACGACATGCCGTGAAAATGCTAATTGGCATGCCGTATAAATTTTACATATTATAGCTTTTCGCTTTCGGCGAATCGCTTTTTCAAAATTCTGGAAATACTTTCATAACAATCAATCTCTCCCGCATCCTTCCATAGTCGATTATGGAAAGATGCGGCAAAAATCGATATTAAAATTCAAAAAGCCGCGCAGGGCGCGGCTTTTTGCATAGCAAAAAGTTAAAGTCACCGAGCCACGCTGTTTTTAATATGTAATTTAGTAACCATTAATTGTAGTTACAAGTATACTCGCGGCTAAAAAGTTGTCAATCCCCACCAATTCCCGCTGTGAATAACCGGTGGATAAAAAAGCCGCCTATTAGCTGGCGGCTTTCTTAATTTATTAAAGTAATGGTTCCCCGTGTAATTCCCTTAATTCCATTTCTAATGTCTTAAAGCCGCGCTTCCAATCCCAAAGATTGGGGTCGTCGGATTTTAAATTTCCCTTGGCAGCCATAGCAATGAAACCATATGTTCCCAATATTAAAGTTTCTAATTCTCCAACTACCCTAACCAATTTGGCGCCCTTTATTTCTTTTAACAAGGCCTCTAATTGTTTTTCTGTCATTTTTAAAAGAGGGGCGCAATTCTCAACAAATAAAGGCGCTCGATTTTCATGTAACAAAACGGCTTTTAAAAGCTGGATAACGACTGGTTTATTGAATAATAATTTCATTGCTTTCTTACAAGCTAATTTATCTTTTCTGGCCATTTCCTTTGCGAATTTTTTCGCTTGTTTGCGCAGTTTTTTAACCAATTTCGGGTCTAATTCCATTTTTTTAATGTGT
Source organism: Candidatus Harrisonbacteria bacterium (assembly GCA_016192685.1). GTDB lineage: Bacteria > Patescibacteriota > Minisyncoccia > UBA6257 > 02-FULL-45-10c > JACPTS01. The sequence goes on along the minus strand of JACPTS010000001.1, from coordinate 390,472 downwards.
CAAAGAATAACTAACAAAATTGTATAATATTCGCTAAATAATGTCAAAACAAAAAATCTTCGCCCTCACCGCGAAGATTTTTTGTTTTCCTTAATCTAACAACAAAAGCGAATTCTGTCTGTATAATGAGCGCTAAATTTAACTGCGCCCCTCCAATTCATCCATTGTTCTTCTCAAAAGTTCTGCCGCAGTATCTTTACCGCCAAGGCCGAAAGCCAATCCGCCGGCAAGCGCCATCATGGCAATTAAGCCGGTAATCACGGTATTAATAATGGAAACCGCGATGCCAAGCTGTACTAAAGCCGCTAATCCGCCAAATATCATTACCACCCACCAAGCCGCGGAACCTAAAAATTTCACCGCGTGGAGCCGGGCGCTCATCACTGATGCCCGCACCAAATGTTTTGCCAAATTAGCTACCACCAAAGCGGCCAGCATAATCAAGACGGCAATTACGATATTGGGAATATATAATAGTACCTCCCGCAAGAAACTGGAAAGCGCGAAAAAGCCGAGAATATCCGATGCCGCCAGCAAAAAGGCCAGCAACATAAACCAATAAACCAGCTGGCCGAGAAAATGGCCGGAGTTTAATTCCAGATTGGCTCGGCGAGTGTATTCTTCTACTCCCAATTTCCTAAGCGCCGCGTCTAATCTCAAAGCGCCGACCACCCTTTCCGCCAAAGACCCGAGGCCAGCCGCCACAATAAGGCCGACTACGAAAACCAAAGTGGCGCCGATCAAATTCGGCAGCCAAGAAATTACTTGAACCCAAAGACTTTGCAAAGAACCGACTAAAACGTCAGTCCAAGTTTGAATTAACATTTTGTATATATTTTCTTAATTAATTATAAAGTTAAATAATTTAAGCCGTATCGACCGTCAAGTCAATAAAATTCTGTCAGTTTTTACAGCTAATGGTCTCTTCTGAAACCATTATATTTATTATAGCAAATTGGTGGACCTAACCGGAATTTCGCTGCGCTCGCGGCTGGATAGCCCGCTCGCTTGCCGAACCCACACCGCACCCCGACCCCCGTCTCGGACACCTTCGGTTTCCGACGTCACTTCGCTCCTGCCTTCCTGATACGGGGTGCGGCTCGGTCCGATTCCAAAAAAAACTAAAATCTCCAACAATTGTTGGAGATTTTTATTTGTGGACCTGGGCGGAATCGGACCGCCGCCTCAGCAATGCGAATGCTGCGTAATGCCACTTTACTACAGGCCCAACTTATTATTTAACCGCCGCAATTTCTAAAAATAATAGCACAAACCAACCAAGCATCAAAATAAACCAACCAGCCATTTGAATCGCGTCAAAAATCTGCTTGCTGGAAATACTGAAATTTTCCGCGACAATGGAATAAATATTTTCCAGCGATTCCAATTTTTCTTTCACGGTGTGCCGCCAGTCATCTAACCGGAATTTTTTAATTACCAAATCATAAAGCCGGGCCGAATACCAATCGCCGATTAATTTAATTTCTCTATCCAGGGCCTCAAATTCTGAAACTGACTGCGAACTAACTTTAATTACCTCTCTATAAGCTTGGGCAACTTCCTTGGTTTTCAATAAAAACCATTTCTTGGATGGCTTTTCCAGAAGTTTAGAAATTTTTTGAATCCGTTCATCTAAATCCTGATCCAAAATCCGAAATCGCAAAAGCTGGTAATTAGCGAGCTCTAAAAGCTCAATGGTTTCTTCAAAATTGCCTTTCGGATAAAAAAGGAATGCCCCATCCCAATCCACGACCACTAAATCATCTTTGGCGTATTTCAACTGCGAAGAAAGAGTGTGTTCCACTTCTTTTTCGTCCAATTCCAGTTTTTCTGATTTAAGAAGGCTGGTAATTTTTGAAGCGTGTTTTTTTAAAATTAATTCCGGGTCGCCTTGATAACCGGAAATCTGGTAAACCGTGTATTCTTCGGCTGGTTCTTCTTTGGCGCTGTATTTTTTCGCTAACTCGTAACAAGCGCCGTGAAGCTGGTCTTTTAATTCTAAAATTCCTTCTCCCAAAACGCTTTCCACTTCTAAACTGCCTTCTACCAAAACCGCGTCCGGATGATAAATTTTCGCAATCAAAGTTACGGCTGCGCCGTTAATTTTTACTTTTTCCTCACCCAAGATAAATTGCGCCGGCACTGATTTCTCAAAATAATGCGGCGCGCTTTGAGCCGGAAGTACGGACGGGGCTTCTTTTCCTTTTTTTACTTTAACCGCCTCGGCAATTATAAACGCGGTGATTTTATGGGCCATACATATATTATATAATAGATATTATATATATCGTATGCCAGAAATTAGGGAAATAGGCCACCAGCCAGTTGCCTTGGCAAGAACCCTTGGATTGGGCTCTATTATTTTACTTGGGGTAGGCGCTTTATTAGGCGGCGGAATTTTTACGCTTTTAGGCCCCGCCGCAGGCATAGCCGGACCAGGGCTATTTTTATCTATGCTGCTCGGAGCCGGACTGGCTTTTCTTAATCTTCAAATGTACATAGCATTGGGAACTACTTTTCCGGAAGCAGGCGGCGGCTATCTTTGGGTGCGGAAAGGCCTGGGAGATTTCCAAGGATTTTTAGCTGGCTGGCTTAGCTGGTTTGCCCATGGCGCGGCCGCCGGACTGTACGCCTTAAGCTTCGGCTACTATGCTTATGAAACTTATAAGCTTTTTGGCGGCCAACTTGCTATAAATATCCTATCAATAGAAAAAATCGCGGGTGTTGCCGTAGTAATTATTTTCGGATACATCAACTGGAAAGGCGCGAAATCCAGCCGCACAACTGGCAATATAGTTGACGGTATATTAGTCGGAATTCTTTTACTTTTTATCGGCTCTGGAATCTTTAAAATACTCAGCGAGCCAACGCAATCTTTCAGCCAATATTCTCCTCTTTTGCCGAACGGCTTTCTCGGAATTATTGGCGCGGCTGCTCTTTTTTATATTGCTTTTGAGGGTTCGGAAATTCAAGTCCAGACCGGAGAAGAAACTAAAAATCCTGAAACCACGCTAAAATCCGGACTTATTTGGTCCTGGGCAATAGTCAGCGCTTTGTATCTTTTAGTTTCACTTATCATTATTGGCGCGACCAGAGATGGCGGACCAATCTGGGAAGTGTTAGGGCGTTGGGGAGAAGGAGCAATTGTAAAATCCGCCCAGGGCTTCATGCCATTAGGAACTTTTCTCATGCTCATCGGCGGATTGCTGGCAAACCTCGGCGCCTTAAACGCAACCATTTATTCCTGCAGTCGGGTGGCTTTTGCTCTGGCGCGGGACAAAAATGTCTGGTCTCACCTTGCCAACATTCACTTAAAAAATCTTTCCCCCCATATTGCCGTTATTTTTTCCGCGGTTCTTATTGCTTTAATGGTAATTTTTCTTCCGCTTTTAGACGTCGCTGCTCTGGCCAGCCTTCTTTTTATTTTATTATTCCTCCAACTCAATATTGCCGGCATAAAAATCCATTACAAATGGCCGAATACCCAATGGGCTTATAAAGTTCCACTATTCCCATTACTGCCGCTTATTGCCATCATTGCTTACGCTCTCCTCGCCCTTACTATGCTAAAAATTAATTTAAACGCTTGGGTAATATCTATTTTCTGGCTGCTGCTCGGACTGATAAACTATTTAAGTTACGCGAAAACCCAAAGCCGGGAAGATTTTGAGAAAGAAATTGTTTATGAAGAATCCGTGCGAGTGGGCCCGAAAACCGGCCGCCGGATTTTAATGCCGATCGCGCCGGAACTAACTTTAGAAGAATTAAAAAATCTGTCCGAAATCGCCTTTGCGCTGGCCAGCAATCTGGGCGGGGAAATCATCGCAATTAAAGTCCATCAAGTTCCCCAGCCGCTGGCTCTGCTGGATGGCGCGACCATGACTCATGACCGGCAAATTTTCCAAAACCTGAAAGAATGGGTTGCGGAATTCAACGAAAAAATGCCTGGCCGAAAAAAAGATGTTAATCTCCATAATTTTCTCCTGGTCGGCCGGGATATTGTGGAAACCATCCTGGATGTGATAAAAATGGAAGATTGCGATCTTTTGCTTTTAAACTGGGAAGGCTATACCAAAACTAAAGGGACAATTTTCGGCAGCAAAATTGACCGGATTTTGCGGGAATCCAAATGCGACCTTTTGGTTGTCAAAAATCCGCGGCCAATCACTTCATTGATGATGGCGGCTCATCCGGCCGGCGACAGCCCTTACTTAAAACTAATGGGGGAAATTTTTCTGGCCCTTAAAAATTACTATAAACCAAAAACCGAATTGATAAGCATTTTAGGCGCCGAAACCCCTCTTTATCTTAAACCCGACCCGCAAATTCTTCTAAAACCGCTAGGGCTGAAAAAGAAAGATTATGACGAAGTAGAATTTTTTAAGGCAAAATCTGTCGTCACGGCTATTATAGATGAAGCCAAAACAAAAGAAGCCAGCCTGATAATCATTGGCGCTTCCCGGCCAAAAATTCTTGGCGAAATAAGATTTGGAAACATTCCAGAACTGCTAGCCAAACACCTGGACACTTCTTTAATGATTGTCCGCGGCCACCAAGGAATTGCCGAGGCGCTCTGGGAAAAATTAATCAAAAAAATCAGCGGCGCCGCCCTAACAACCGAAAAAGAATAAAAATAAGAACAAGGTGTCGCAAAATTACAAATGGAGCGGCTAAATAAAAATAAAACACGTTGTGGCCAAGGAAAAACCACGGCAGGATAAAAAAGAAGGCGGCAAGATTAGAAAATTCTAAGGCGTAAAATAATGCCTTTTTTATTTCCGGCAGCAATACAAAAAACGGCAGCAGCCACAGCACATATTGCGGAGAAAATATTTTATTGCTTAAAACAAAAAGCAGGGTGGCGATCAAAAAAAGTTTTACCAGCGATTCCCGGCGTTTTTGCCAAATTAAATAAAGATAGCTGCCGCTGAATAAAATCAAAGAAAGCCAATTGATTGTGTTAATTTCCAGTGGCCAAATAAAATATCTAATTATGGTCCAAATAGAATCCGGATTCGGATCCCGAAAAGTATTCAAATTATAAAAATAAGACCAAGTATCAAAATGATGGAACATAAACCAGCCGTTTAAAATCGCGGTGGTAGAGAATAAAATTCCAATAATAGCAGCCCATTCTTGCCAGCGTCGCCTTTTCAAAAGTAAAATCGGGAAATATAAAATCGGATAAAATTTGGCGGAAAAACCAAGCGCCAGAAAAAAAGCTCCCCAGTAAAATTTATCTTTATACAAAAAATAAAGCGCGGCGGCAATTAAGGCAATTGCCAAAATATCCCAATTGGAAGTTACAAAAATCAGCATGGACGGAGCAAAAATCCAGTAACGGAGCAGTCTATTTTTTTGCCCTTCTGGCAAAATTTGATATAAAAAATAAGTGGCGATTGCTGCCGCCGCGATTAAACCAATCACACTAACCAAATAATAGCCGGCCTTGGTCTTCCCGGCGATTCCAGCGATCTGCATAAAAAGGCCAATCAAAAGCGGGTACTCAATCGCTTTGGAAATATAAGCAAAACCCGGCTGCGCCACCCGGTCAAAAAATCCCAAAGTATCGCTATAAACCAAATGCCAGGGAACAGTTTTTATAAATCCCAAGCCGTGAAATCCGGCGGAAAGCGCTCCGACTAAAATAATTAAAAAGAGATAGTTATATAATTTAAGGGTCATTGTCGGACTGCTGGGAATCGAACCCAGTCCTCACGCACCCGAAGCGTGCATACTGCCGGTATACTACAGTCCGATAAATCTATAATATAATAACTATAAGCATGAATAAACAGCAAATCAAAGAGCGCCTTGAGAAACTAAAAGAAAAAGGCAGAGCAGAACGCCAAAAAATAAAAAGGCTGGTTATCAAAAGAAAGGATGACTTTTTAACCGCACTGGAAAAGAATTGGCGAGATTGGGCATTGCGGCCGCTGACGGATATTTTTAAAAAAACCGGAATAACCGCGAATCAAATCACTTATCTCGGATTTATTTTAATCGGGATTGCAATCTGGCTGAATCAACAAGGCTATGATTTAAAAACGCAATTATTTATTTTAATAATTGCCGCAATAACTGATGCGATTGACGGACCTACCGCGCGCAATAATAACGATGTTACTATTCTCGGAACCTGGCTGGATCATCTTCGCGACGGAGCGCTGATCGCCTGGGCAACTTATCTCATTTACAAATTTAACCTTTTAAACTTGCAGCTGATTATTATTCTTTGGTCGCTCCAGCTTATCTTAATTTGGATTACTTTAAAAGATTTTTTAATCCAATATCTTCGCGGCTTATCCGACACCGAAGAAAAAGTTTTAATTACTAAATTTTCTTTAGATAATCTTCAGGCTTCGCTTACCGGCAGAATGCAATTTTTCTGCTGGACAACCGGCTATGGATTTTTACTCGGATCGCTAGTTTTAACCATTCCTTATGCCGCCACCGTTGGCCAAAGCTTGGTAATTCTCGCTATCATCTTCTCCGCTCTGAATATCTCGGAAAGTTACAAAAAATCTATCTAAAAAATCCTAACAACTCACGGAGAATAAACTTTTTAAGGCCAGTGAAAATTTCAAACTAGAGATATTTTTAATTTTCCCTTAAGTGAATTGGCTATCTTATTCAATTTGTCTGCGGTTACATTTTGCTCCCCGCTTTCGATTCTGGCAATCTCGCTTTGAGTTGTTTCAATCTTTTGAGCTAATTCCTTTTGTGTTAAACCGCGTTTTTTTCGCGCGGAATAAATTTCATAACCCAATGCCAAGCGATGAAATCTTTCATCGGCTTTAGCACGAGATTTTTTAGTCGGATATTGCTCATTCAATAATTGTTCCAAAGTTTTTATTTTTAAATTTTTAACTGCAGCTTTTTTCATAAATTTAATTAATTTTATGCAATTTTTTATATTCTTTATATAACATCATGGCTTTATCGATAAATTTCGGAGGCGTTTTTGAAGTGCTCTTTAGAAAAGCGAGTAACAGCATGATTCTTTTAGCCGGCAGAAAGGCGTATAAAATCCTGTGATTGGAATTACCGAAATTTATTCTTAATTCCCTAATTCCGCCCCGTAAATGCTTAGAATAAGGTTCGTCCAATACTCCCTCTTTTTCTCTTAATAACCTTACAAAATCAATAACCTTTTCCCGATGCTTCTGTCTTAACTTATTTATATAATCTCCTACACCTGGCAATATGATGATTTCATACATAAATAAGATTTTATCAGAAAATCTATTATTTATCAACTATTGCTACTAAACTATATATAGCATATATGCTATATCGCAGTCAATGGACGTGTGAATAACTGACGCAAAATTTAATTTTTTTCAAACTTTCCAGAAAGGCAAATTTTATTTTCTCAATTGCGTGACTCGTTCTTGTAATTGTTTATTTAACAATTTAGCTGTTTCCTCTGCCCTCACATCATCTTTTAATAAACTATTGGGTATTCTTTTAGTTACAAAACCCCTTTGATCGGAATAAAAATCTCTTAATTGATCTGTAAAAGCTTGATTCGGATTCAAATTGTGCTGGCTACCCTCAACTTCAATATTAAATTTAGCTTCCGTAATGGCTATATCTATATGTTTATGGCCGTCCCATTTTTCAAATTCAACATTCCAGCCATATCCCCTTAACAAATCACCCAATTTCCTTGCCTCCGGCGTTGGCTGAGGTCTAAAATATCTTTGATATGGGAAATAAGCTTCTCGTTTATTTTTAAATTTACTTATTGCAAATAATATCCCATAAAGTAAAAATAAGGCGATAAATCCATAAACAACCCATAGCCAAAAATTAGCCCTATCTGTAAACCACAAAAATAATAAATATAAAATATATAAACCTGCAATGCTATCAATGCCATCCATCAAATCATCTTTTTTATTGTAGTAATGCTTTCTGTAATAACGCCTCCACATGAATTTATTTTATCACAAACATAACGAGCTACTTATCTGCCGTGCGGCAACTTAAAAATCCAGCAAAGCGAAAATTATCTCTTGTGCGGAATTTTAAAAACTTAAAACTAACAACTAAGCGAACCTTTCATTTACTTAAGAACATTGCGGAGGCAGAGTTACAAAACTTTGAGCGAGTAGTAAAAATTTCGGGATACCCAGGAAGAATGACTAGGGTGAAATTTTTACGCTACGAGCGAATTAGTTTTGTCTCTGCCGGAGCCCGAGTTCGAAAGAAATGAAAGGTGAGCGAAAATTATTTCACAAAATACTTTTTCTTTATTTCTTCTTCAATTCTGGTTTGGGCTTGGTCAGCGGATTGGCGGGCGAATTTAGACATTTCCCCAAGTTTTTTATCTTCCATTTGCGCCAGAGATTTAATCCGCGCCACCAATATTTCTTTGATGTTCAAAGCCGGATCGTCCAGCACTTCTTCCAAAAGCACGGCTAAAATCGCCCCCACCTTTGGACTGGCCGGAATCCCGGCTTCCCGCATCACGTCTTCGCCATTTACTTTTAGCATTTTTGCGCTAATCGGGTCATTCATCACTTTTTCAATCCGGAATTTCAAATGGCGCAAGCGATACGGCTGGGCTTTGGGAACGCCGGAGCCAATCCGGTCCGCTTCCCGCAGCCGGAAAAGGTCTTCTAAATTTTCTTTGCCAACTCGACGAACAAGGCGGCGGGCACCAGCGTCCGTAACTGTTTCCGGATCATAAACAAACATATGTTCTCTAACCAGCAACGCCACTTTCTCCGTCATCTCTTTCGGGAATCGCAATCGGTCTAAAATTTTTAAAACCATCTTTTCTCCAACAACCTGATGGCCATAAAAAGTGGAATCCGGCCCCTCGCCGTACTTAGTCGCCGGTTTTCCCACATCATGCAAAAGCGAAGCAATCCGAACAGTTAAGTCGTAATTTTGTTTAGCCGCATATTCCAAAGCTCGGACATTATGTTCAAACACCGTATAAATATGATGCTTATTCTGGCCAACACCAACTCCCTCTTCCAATTCCGGCAAAACTATTTTTAGTAACCCAAGCTCCTGCATTTTCCGGATGCCATCCGCCGCATTTTCCGCCAGCAAAAGTTTAGAAAACTCATCCCGCACCCGTTCTTTAGAAATAAATTCCAAAAGCCCGGCATGGGTTTTAATCGCCGCTTCAGTTTTTTCCTCAATCTTAAATCCCAGTTGCGCCATAAACCGCACTGCCCGCATTAACCGTAAAGCATCTTCTTGAAATCTTTCTTCCGGATTGCCGACTGCCCGCAAAATCTTATTTTTTAAATCTTCCTGACCGCCAAAAGGGTCAACTAAGTTTTTAGTTTTTTGTTTTAAGTCTATAGTCAAACGCAATGCCATTGCGTTGACGGTAAAATCCCGCCTCGCCAAATCTTCCTCCAAAGTTTTAGCAAATTTAATTTCATCCGGGTGGCGCTTGTCAGAATATTTGCCTTCCAGCCTGTAGGGCGTAACTTCCACTATTTCGGTAGTCTCACGCCTAATTTTCACCCCCACCGTCCCAAACTGGTTTTCGTAAACGCTGTCCGGAAATAATTTTTGGATTTCTTCCGGCTTGGCATTGGTGGTTATATCCCAATCTTTCGGTTCTTGCCCGCGCGAAAGATCCCGGACACAGCCGCCGACTAAATACGCCTCAAAACCAGCTTTTTCTAAAACCGAGCCGATTTCCTTAATTTCCGGTTTTTCCAGCTTTTCCATAGGAATCTCTCTCTCCTTATTATCAGACAAATGCCTAAATTTCTCCATATATATTATGGTATGGAATTCCGCTGAAAATTGGAATAGAGTAAAGATAATTATGCCCTCGTAGCTTAATGGATAAAGTACGTGGCTTCGAACCATGTGATGGGGGTCCGATTCCCTCCGAGGGCACCATTAATAAAAAACACCGCTAAAAGCGGTGCTTTTATTTAAGCAAATTTAAAAGTCTTGCGAGAAATGATGGTTTTTCTAATGATCCGCTCGGAGGCGGCGCGGTTTGATTTGGCGGCGGAGCTAAATTCGTTGGCGGCGCTACATTAGTTGGCGAAGGAGGAAAAGATCCAGCTGGCGGCTGTAAATTCTGATACTGCTGTTGGAATTGTTGCTGGTACTGCTGTTCAATTTGTTTTTGAAATTCTTGCTGGTATTGTTGCTGATATTGCTGTTGAAAATCGGCTGGCGAGGGACTGCCGCTCGGCGGTAAACCAGCTGGCGGCGCGCCAAAACCCTCTCTTAATTTATCTATGGGGCTTTCCCGAAGCCGTTGGCGAAATTCTTCCCCTCTTGGAGATTGCTGTTGATGTTGTTGAGGGAAATTACAATTTTTACCATCCCAATTTCCTCCTTGTTTGACACATTCTTCACCGCCACGGTCAATACCGATATTTTCTTGACTTGAATCGCGAAAATTACATTTACTGCCGTCCCAACTGCCTCTTTGTTTCACGCACTCTTCCGCATTGCGAGGACCTCTAAAATCTCTGGGTTCACTAGGAAATCCACTGCCACCTTGTCCGCCTCCCGGGGAGCCACCGCCTCCGCAATCTTGCGGATGATCCTTGCAATAAGCAGTACATTCTTCTTGGCTCTTACAACCGCCTGGTCCTCCTGGAAATTCACCATTAGGTCCGCCACCGGGAAATTGGCCGCCAGTGGCGCCACCGCCCGGAAATCCTCCGCCTTGGCTGGGGGGCTGGCCACCTGGCATTCCTCCACCGGGCGGGCCAAAACCGCCACATTCATCCAAGTGTTCCTGGCAATACGCCATACATTCATCAATAGACTTACAGCCGCCGGGACCGCCAAAACCGCCGCCGCCAGGAAATCCACTGCCGGGTCCGCCTCCTGGTCCGCCAGTCGGCGGATGAAAATCTTGGCATTCTTCCGGATTATCCTGACAAAAAGCTTGGCATTCTTCCGGAGAAGTACAGCCGCCTGGACCCTGAAATCCTCCCGGGCCTCCAGGACCTCCCGGAAAACCGCCCGGACCTCCGGGACCGCCAAATTGAGAAAATGCCTGCTCAAAACATTCTCGGATTTTATCGCCAATCTCCGGCCCGCCAAAAAATTCTCCTGATTCAACAGCGGAAAGGCCGCCGGGTATTGCTTCTTCCACGCAAGCTCGCGCCTCCGGCGGCATTTGTCCCAGCGCATTTTTTAACTGCTGTTTCCCTTCCTCCATCCGCCGCAAATCATCCTCTCTAAGCATTCCGTTTTCTTTTGCCCATTCAAAACAGGCTTTTTGGTTGACGGGATTTTCACAAAATGCCTGGCACTGCCGGCCGCGGCAACCGCCCGGCCCTTTTCCGCCGGCTTTCCGAAACGCTTCCACCCGTTCCCGCTCTTCTTTGGGAATCACATCATGCTTAATGGCAAAATCTATGCATTCATCAATATGCTCTTCGGATTCACAATAAACTTCGCATTCTTCTTTGGACTTACAAGCGCCCGGTGTCTCGCCTCGTTGCATCAAAGGCAAAAACTTCTTAGCTTCCTGTAATTCCTTTTCACTCAAAAATCCGGCAGATTCCGCAAAAGCCAGGCACTCCTCGCCATGTTGAGGATTTTTACAATAAGCTTCACAAGCGGTTTTATTGCGGCAATTACCGGGCAATTTTCCTCCGCCCCTAACTATAGAATGAACTTTTTTCGCTTCTTCCAATTCCTTGCCGCTTAGAAAACCATTAGCCTCGCCAAAAGCTAAACATTTATCCAAATTATCAATATCATTGCAGTAAACTTCGCAGGATTGCTGAGAATCACAGCCGCCGGGCGTGCCGCCGCTATCCAAAACTTTTTTAAATTTCCGGCCGCGCTCAATTTCGTCGGATTTTATTAAATTATTCTTTTCCGCGTAATCCAGACATTTCCCGATATTGGCCGGGCTATCGCAATAAACCCGGCATTCAAATTCACTGGAGCAATTGCCAAGCGCCGCTACCGGATATTGAATATTTGATTTAGCGGCTGGCGCGGCGCTGGGCGTTGTTCCGCCAGCTGAAGGGGCGGCAGAAGGTTTCGGCGCTTCCTCGGTCGGCGCGGCTGTCTTTGGCGCTTCTTTTTTCGCCTCGGTTTTGGCCGGCTCTTCTTGGGCGCCAACCCTCACTGCGCTAGCTACTCCATTTTTCGGCGGAAAAATTTCCAGTTCGTCTTTATTGCCGCCGCAATCCACCACATAACCGCCCATAGCCGGAGTAAAATCAAACGGGTCGTCAAAAACCACATTATCAATTTTGCGGCTGGTCGGACAACCGGAAATTTCTCCGCCGTAAGAAAACTTGCCCGGCGGCTGAAGGGAAAATTCTTTAATTCCCTGCGGGTCGCGAATGGTAATTATAAAAAGATTATTGGGATCTTTTTTAAAAGAAATGGAAGAATTGCGGCTGGCAGTAGATTGGGCATTAACCCGACCAACAATTAACAACAAAGAAACAACAATAACAACAAAAAAACCAATTAGTAGTTTTAAATTAAATTTATTTATTGTGGTGAGTTGTGAGTTATTAGTCATCAGTTAATTCATTTTATGGCGCGAATGGATTCTTATAGGAATCCTTAAAAGGATTGGTTTTTTCCACTGGATTCAAATCCGGAACTTTATTTTCTAAAGGATTGGTTGGAATAACCTCGGTGGCTGGCGACTCGCTTAAAACTTCAATTGCTTCTTCCGTAGTCTTAACCGGCGCTGGCCGATTCCACCAATAAAAAAGGCCGGCAATTGTTAGCGCCAAAACTGTTAAACCAATAATAATCCAAATATTTCTCATTAGATTAAATATAACATATTTGTATCATCTCCTAAAAATTCCCCTGCTTATAAAGGATAAAATAAAAATCGCGGTTCCGGACAAAATGAAAATCGGGCCTGGCGGCAAATTATAAATTGAAGCAAGATAAACTCCGGAAATTGCCGATAAAATACCGAAAGCAACGCTTAGAGCCATAAAACCACGCAAACTTCTGGAAATATTTTTAGCCGCCGCCGCCGGAATAATAATCAAAGCTCCCATTAATAAAGCTCCGATAAACTTGATGCCCAGCGCCACTCCTAAAGAAAAAAGCATTAAAAAAATAAATTCCAGCTGTTTAGAATTAATTCCTATAGAAGAAGCCATATCCTGGGAAACCATATGCAAAGCCAATTTTTTGTGCACCGACAACAAAAATAAAATTAACGCCAAAGATAAAGAAACTGAAACCAAAATATCAGTTGAAGTTAATTTTTCAATATCTCCGAATAAAGCTTCTAAAATATCCAGCTCCGGAATGAAAAGCGCTCCGGCAGCCAGCGAAGCGGTAAAAAAAACTCCAACAATCGTATCAACTGAAAGCTTAGTCCGATATTCTAAAATCCAAATTCCAAACGCGGAAACAAATAAAAATGCCAGCGCTCCCAGAAACGGATTTATCTTTAGAAAAAGCGCGAGCGCGATTCCCGGCAAAGCCACGTGAGAAAGCGCGTCGCCGACCAACGACATTCTTTTTAAAATCGCGAAAACTCCCAGCAAGCTGGCCGCTGCCGAGATAAAAATTCCCGCTAATAATTGAGGTAAAATTCCTTCCATAAGTTAATAGTTAATTGTTAATATTGATGTTTCTCTAAATGATGATAAAATGCATGGCCTCCTCCATAAAGTTTTTGAATTTGTTCTGTATTTAAAATTTCCTGCGGGGAGCCAAAACAAATAAGTTTCCTGTTCAGACAAAGAACTCGCTCGGCATATTTATAAACCACATTTAAATCATGGGAAATTAAAATAACGGTCAGATTATATTTATCCTGCAGATGATGAAGCAGCTGATAAATGGATTCTTGTCCGCTGATATCAATATCCGCCGTCGGTTCGTCAAAAAGCAATACTTGCGGCTTTCCGAGAAGCGCCCAGGCAATCAAAATTCTCTGGCGCTGCCCCACGGAAATTTCCCCCAGTCCGGAATCTAAAATTTCTTCTTTAAGCAAAACGGATTTTATCGCTTCTCTGGCTTTTTCTTCAGAAAAATTTTCGCTTCCCCGCAACCACAAAAACTCCAAAACCGTAAGAGGGATATCGGTCTCAATTTCCATTCTTTGCGGAACATAGCCGATTTTCAAATCTTTCCGCCACTTTATTTCTCCGTCATGCGGCTGCATTCCAAGAAGCGCTTTAAATAAAGTAGTCTTGCCAGCGCCATTCGGGCCGATTACCGCCAAAACTTCGCCTTCATTAATTTCAAAATTAAGGCCGTCCAAAATTTTCTCTTCATTAAATTTAACCGCTAAATCTTTTACCTTTAAAATTGGTTCATTATTCGCCATAATATATACTAATTATTATATATTATAAATGGAATCTCTAATATTTTCTTACTTAATTTACTGGGAACCCTTTGTTTACCCGCTAATTTTTATCGGGATGATTTTTGAGGGTGATGTCATACTTTTTGTTTCTGCCTTTTTAATCCAGCAGGGGATTTTGCATGCTGTTCCGGTAATCGCGGCGGTTTTGTGGGGAATGATTTTAGGCGATAACTTATGGTATACCCTGGGGTTAAAATTCCGAAATTATTATCCGTCTTTAAATAAGTGGGCGGAAAAACTGGCTGCGCCGCTAGATGAAAAATTAAAAATCAGGCTCTTTCGTACAGTTTTTGTTTCTAAATTTACTTATGGCCTCCGGAGCGCCATCTTTTTCCGAGCCGGAACTTTACGAATTAAGTGGGCAAAAATTGAACCCGCCGATATCCTGGCTACCCTAGTTTGGATGCTGGTTATCGGCAGCCTGGGCTATCTGGCCGGCGCTTCTTTCACGCCATTCAAAAGCTATCTCCGCTATGGCGAAATTGCCCTGCTCCTCGGCCTAATTATCTTCTTTGCCCTAGAACACCTAATTGTCAAAAAATCAAAAGGGAAGCTTTAGTTTTGTGCATCCCCTGGGTCTCGAACCCAGAACCTTATCCTTAAGAGGGATCTGCTCTGCCAATTGAGCTAGGGATGCTCTTTTGTATTTAAAATATCACAATAAGGTTAAGTTTTTCAACCTATTGCTTTAGTAAAATCCTTGATATAATATACACATCTTAAATATGGCTGGCATTTTGCTTTCAACTGAACTTGGCGCCATACCGGGCATTGGCCTGAAATTCACCGCCCGGTTAAAAAAACTCGGCATTATAACCGTCAAAGACCTGCTTTGGCATTTTCCTTTCCGCTATGAAGATTACTCCAGAATAGCTCCGATCGGCGAACTCCAAATTAACCAGTCAGCCACTGTCCAGGGCACGATCAATCAAATTGCCACCCGCCGCACCTGGAAAAAAAATCTTTTAATCACCGAGGCGATTATCGTGGATGAAACCGGCGGCATCAAAGCCGTCTGGTTTAATCAGCCGTACGTAAATAATATCCTTCGTGAAGGCGGGCGCTATAATTTTGCCGGAAAAATTACCGGCTCCAAAAGAGAAATTTATCTGGCCAGCCCGTCTTATGAGCAGATCGGCGCTATGGGCCGCGGGGAAACTAAGCACACCGCGGGTTTAATTCCTATTTATCCGGAAACTCGCGGCCTTACCTCCAAAGGCCTCCGCTATCTCATAAAACCAATTTTAAAAAGCTTGGATCCGCTGGAAGATTTCCTGCCCGAAGAAATTTTAAAAGAAAATAAATTGCCGGCTCTCAATCTTGCCCTGAAACGGATTCATTTCCCGCTTCAGCCGAACGATGCCGAATCGGCTAAAAAAAGATTCGCCTTTGAGGATTTATTTTTACTCCAATTAAACAACTTAAAAATTAAAACGCGGTTGGCGGGAAAAAACGCTCTGCCGCTGGCCATCAATCAAGATAAACTGGCGAAACTAACCGGCAGTTTGCCGTTCCAGCTGACTGATTCCCAAAAACAAAGTTTAAAAGAAATTCTCGCCGACCTTCAAAAGCCGCGGCCGATGAACCGCTTGCTTCAGGGCGATGTCGGCTCCGGCAAAACGGTTATTGCCGCTCTGGCCGCGATTTTTACCGCGGAAAATAATTTACAAACCGCCTTTATGGCGCCAACCGAAGTGCTGGCTGGCCAGCATTATCGCACCATTTCTAAAATTTTTCCCAATTTCTCCGATGGCATTGCGCTTCTTACTGCCGGCAAAACCGAACTTACCCCGGCTAAAATTTCTAAAACCCTGCTTCTGAAAGCCATTGCGGATGGCCAGGTGAAAATTATTATCGGCACTCACGCCGTTATTCAAAAAGGCGTTAAATTTAAAAATTTGGCTTTAGCCATCGTGGACGAACAGCATCGTTTTGGCGTTAAACAGCGCGCCGCTCTTCAAGACCAAGAAAATAATGAACTGGCCAATCAGCCGATCCCCCACTTTCTTAGTATGTCCGCCACGCCCATACCCCGCACTCTTTCTTTAACGGTTTTCGGCGACCTGGATCTTTCCACTATCACCGAATTGCCGGCCGGAAGAAAAGAAATCGTCACCAAAATCGTTGCTCCGGAAAATCGGCAAAAGGCTTATGATTTTATCCGCGAACAAATTAAAAAGGGCCGGCAGGCTTTTGTTATCTGTCCCCGCATAGAACCGGGGGCAATAAAAGAAGGGGAAATTCTAAGCGAGGCAAAAAAGAAAGCGCTGGAATTAAAATCAGTTAAAGAAGAATTTGAAAAATTATCCAAAAAGGTTTTTCCGGATCTGCGGGTAATAATGCTGCACGGCAAAATGAAGGGCAAGGAAAAAGACCAGATTATGAAAAATTTTCAGGAACGGAAATATGACCTTTTGGTTTCCACCTCTGTCATTGAAGTCGGGGTAGATGTTCCTAATGCCGCCATTATGATAATTGAAGGGGCGGATCGATTTGGTCTTGCCCAGCTTTATCAATTCCGCGGCCGGGTTGGCCGAAGCAATCATCAATCTTTTTGCCTGCTTTTTACTGATTCGGATTCGGGGAATACCCGAAAAAGATTAAATTATTTGATTACCGCTAAAAATGGTTTTGAACTTGCCGAAATGGATTTACAGATCCGCGGCCCGGGCCAATTTTTGGGCGAAAGCCAAGCCGGTCTGCCGGATGTGGCTATGGACGCCCTAAAAGATATCCAACTGGTAAAAACCGCCCGCGACGCGGCCAAAGAAATTATTTCCAACGATCCGGAATTTAAAAATCATCCATTGCTCGCCAAAAAATTTGAAGAGTTCCAAAAAGCAATTCATTTAGAATAGCCGACTGAAAAAATTTACTAACGGTTTTTGGGAGTAACCCAAAAACCCAATCGCCATTTGCCGCCAAGCATTAAACGAGTCTGAGCTTCAAGAGCGGGAATAGAACCGAATAATATCAAAGTAAGGGGCAGAAGCGCCCATTGGATAAGATAAAAAAGATAATGGCGCCGCCTTATTCCTTCCGGTTTCGGCGGAAGCAGCATAATGCTTAAAATCGCCGAACTGGCAATGCCAATGCTCGCGAACATCATAATATTTCTGGTAATTGCCGGCAAATTATAAGAAAGGACGCTCTGATTAAAATCGGCCGTTCCAATTAAAATCGGCAGCCAGCCCAAAGAAAAAATAATCAGTGAATTGGTCGCCCAGGAATGAAAACCCTCAATAATCTGAAAGGTCCAATAAATTTTGGAACGGATTAAAATTAACTTATTTTTTCTAAAACCGTCCAAAAGATAAGGAATATTTTCTACTCCCCACGCCCAACGCCGCTGTTGCTTATACAAATT
Organism: Candidatus Harrisonbacteria bacterium; assembly: GCA_016192685.1. Lineage (GTDB taxonomy): Bacteria > Patescibacteriota > Minisyncoccia > UBA6257 > 02-FULL-45-10c > JACPTS01. The sequence continues at coordinate 372,779 of JACPTS010000001.1, read as the reverse complement.
CAAAAGCGTTTGCCAAAAACTCGGGGCCGAATTGGCGTCCATGGAAACCGGGTAAAAAAGCGGCACCGCTTGCCAATCACCATTATAATGCAGATAACATTGCCAAAAAATTCTGGAATCCTCCGAAACAATATCTTTTTGCCAGTAACCAATTTCTGTCAATGCTTTAAAGGGCATGGCGTGAGAAGAAAAGGTGGTCAGCCGTTCCGGCCGGGACTGCTGCATCATCTGCCAAAAAGTCGCGGAAAAAGAAATAATCCGCGCCAGTGCCGGCGCCTGATAAATGTTATTTATAAAAAGAGGAACCGGCTGATAACTGGAGCGCTGTGGTTTTTCGGCGGTCAGAAAATGATAAGCCAGACAGCCGAAATATTCCGGATAAACCTGGGTGTCCGCGTCAAAAACCGAAACCAAAACATTTTCATAAGGAATTTTTAATTTATCAACCAATAATTTTTTTGCTTCTTTGGCGGCCCAAGTTTCATTAGAGCCCTTGCCCGGAATCTCGCCAGCTAAATTGGCCGGATGCTCCGTAATAATCAGCCAGGGGAAAAATTCGGAAAATTCTTTCTGGATTTGAGCGGCAATTTTCTTCGCTTTCTCTCCGGCCCGCTCCTCAATGGCAAGTACCAAAAGCAATTTTTCTTTCGGATAATCGCACTTCCGCAAACTTTGAAAAGAATCCTTAATTACCTCATAAGGCTCATCGGCCATCGGCAAAATTACCAAATGATGAATTTCTTTCCAGTGGGCAAAAATCGCCAGCCGTTCCCGCCAAGCAATTTTTAAATGCTGCCGCATTTTTTTAAAAGCGGCCCGCAAATGCAAAGAAAGATAAAGAGATTTTAAAAGCCAATAAATATCAAATAAAATAATAAAAATGGCAATCCAAACCGGTTTTTGCCAAGATAAAAAAACTATTAAAAAAAGCGTTCCCCAGGAAAACGCTCCGGGTAAAACATCAAAAAAGCGGATCATCTAGATTAATCTAAAATATCCTTCCAGAGAAATAGTGCCGCCGCCAGTAGCGGCAAGCACTAATAAAGCCGCAACTAAAAGCAAATCTAGTTCATAACCGCCGGAAAAATTCTTGCCCTGTCTTTTTTGCCAAATCGCCGCCACCAACATTTGAATCGCCAGCAGGAAACTGAACGGTTGAGTGCCAAAACCGACGATTATGAGCGGTCCGCCAACTCCTTCCAACAAAGCCGCTAAAGTTCCCCATAGCCAGCCTGGCTTAAAACCAACCGAGCCAAACCAGGCCTGCGTGCCTTTTAAATTTTTTAACTTCGGCCAGCCGTGCGCGACAAAAATTAAACCAACTACCACCCTTAAAACTAAAAGCGCCTGATTACTGAAAACTAATAATACTGGAATCATAGGTTAATTTGCCTTATATTTTTAGTATAGTGTATAATATTACAATTGTTAATGGTGCCATCGTCTAGCCTGGCCTAGGACGCCTCCCTTTCACGGAGGAAACTCGGGTTCGAATCCCGATGGCACTACCAAATAAAAAGATAAAATACTTTCTTACGGCATGTCTAAGGCAAAGACCCTTTTATCCATCGAAACCAGCTGTGATGAAACTTCTATGGCTTTATTAAAAGCCAACGGCACGCTGAAATCGCCGCGATTTAAAATTTTAAAAAATATCGTTTCTTCCCAAATTCCGATTCACCGTCCATTTGGCGGCGTAGTCCCCAATTTAGCTAAACGGGAACACCTTAAGAATTTGCCTATAGTTTTACGGCAAATTCTTAAGACAACAAACAACAAACAACAAAAGACAACAATTGACTACCTTGCTGTGACCGTTGGCCCCGGATTAGAGCCGGCGCTTTGGACTGGAATCAATTTTGCCGAAGAACTGGCAAAGAAATTAAAAAAGCCGCTAATCGGCGTAAATCATATGAAGGGACACCTCTATTCGAACTGGCTTCCAGTTCGAATAGAAGGAATAAGGAATAAGGTATTAGGTATTAGGGGAAAAGAAAAAAATTCCATAATTCCTGATTCCAAATTCATAATTCCAAAAATCAAATTTCCCGCTATCGCTTTAATCGTAAGCGGCGGGCATACAATTTTACTCCATATGACTGCCATCAATAAATGGACTAAACTCGGCGAAACATTGGATGACGCCGCCGGCGAGGCATTTGATAAAGTGGCAAGAATGCTGAATTTGCCATATCCCGGCGGCCCGGAAATACAAAAATTAGCTGCCAGGGGAGATCCTAAAGCAATAAAATTTCCCCGGCCGATGCTAAATAAACCCGGCTATGAATTCAGTTTTTCCGGATTGAAAACTTCTGTGCTTTACTACCTCCGCGATAATCCAAAAGTAAAAAAAGCTGATGTGGCCGCCTCTTTCCAGCAAGCAGTTATTGATGTTTTAGTAAAAAAAGCTATCCGGGCAACGGAAGAGTACCGGGCCAAATCAGTTCTTCTTTGCGGCGGAGTATCGGCAAACAAACAGCTTCGCGACAACTTACGACAAATGACTAACGACTTACGACTAAATTTTGTTGTGCCGGATTTTGAATTTAACACCGACAATGCCGCCATGATCGCCGCCGCCGCGTATATCAATCTTCTCCAAAAAAACAAAAAACGCCTTAAAATTGAAGCGCAAGGAAATCTGACTATTTAAAAAGCGGCTCAATAGAGCCGCTTTTTAAATGCGAAAAATTAAATTATACTTTTCAATATATGAAAGAACTGCCCTCCGCTTACGACCCGAAAAAAGTTGAGGATAAAATTTACGAGCTTTGGGAAAAGTCCGGATATTTTAATCCGGACAACCTGCCGACAGGGAAAAGTTACACCATAGTGGTTCCGCCGCCGAATGTCACCGGCTCACTCCATATGGGCCACGCCCTCAATGCCGCCATTCAGGATATTTTAATCCGCAAAAAAAGAATGGAGGGATATAAAACCCTTTGGCTTCCGGGCACTGACCATGCCGGCATTGCCACCCAGAATGTAGTGGAAAAAGAATTGAAAAAACAAGGTTTGAATCGCCACGACCTAGGCCGGGAAAAATTTCTGGAAAAAGTCTGGGAGTGGAAAGAAAAATACGGAAATATAATTTTAAACCAGTTTAAAAAACTCGGCTGTTCCATGGATTGGTCCCACACCCGTTTTACCATGGACGAAAACTATCAAAAAGCGGTTAATGAGGCTTTTCTCCATTACCACAAAAAAGGCTGGCTTTATAAAGCCGAACGGGTAATCAATTGGTGCGTAAGATGCCAGACTAGTTTGTCGGATTTGGAATTGGAATATAAAGAGGGAAGAGGTAAATTGTGGTATCTGCGATACCCACTGACAAAAGACGATAAACAAAAAACAAAAGACTACATTATAGTAGCGACGACCCGGCCGGAAACCATGCTCGGCGATGCGGCCGTGGCAGTGAATCCAAAAGATAAGCGTTATAAAAATCTCGTTGGCCAAAAAGTTTTACTGCCAATCCAAAATCGGGAAATTCCGATTATCGCCGACAAAGAAATTGATATGGAATTCGGAACCGGCGCGGTAAAAGTAACGCCAGCTCACGATTTACTGGACGCGCGAATCGGAGAAACGCATAAGCTTCCTATATATAAAGTTGTCGGGCCGCTTGGCAAAATGACCGAAGCCGCCGGCCAGCTTTGCGCCGGCTTAAAAATCAATGATTGCCGGGAAAAAGTTATTGAAGAACTAAAAAGGCAAAACTTGATTGAAAAAGAAGAGAATTATACCCACAACGTGGCAGTTTGTTACCGCTGCGGAACCGTGATTGAACCCTTGCCTAGCTTGCAATGGTTTTTAAAAATGGAAGAACTGGCCAAATCGGCAATCAAAGCGGTGAAAGGCGGCAAAGTAAAATTTCATCCAAAAAACTGGGAAAAAATTTATTTTGATTGGCTGGAAAATATCCGCGATTGGAATGTTTCCCGCCAAATCTGGTGGGGCCACAAAATTCCGCTGGAAGGAGAAACCGATGTTTTGGACACCTGGTTTTCTTCCGCGCTCTGGCCCTTTGCCACTCTCGGATGGCCATCCGAAGCTTCAGCGAAGAATGGCGACTTGGCAAAATTTTATCCTACCCAAGTGCTTTCTACGGCACGGGATATTATCAATTTATGGGTAGCAAGAATGGTTTTTTCCGGACTGGAATTTACAAAAAAAATTCCATTTTCCGATGTGATTATTCACGGAACGATTTTAACTAAAGACGGAAAAAGAATGTCAAAATCCCTAGGAACCGGCATTGATCCGATGATTCTTATAGAAAAATACGGGGCGGACGCAACCAGATTCGGATTAATCTGGCAGGCAATGGGCGGCCAGGATATCCACTGGGATGAAAATGCCGTAATAGCCGGAAAAAAATTCGCGAATAAGGTTTGGAATATGGCCCGATTCGTCTTAGGGCGAATCGGGCCATCCGCCGAAGCCTTGGCGAAGGCGGATAACATTAATGTAAAAATGCCCGAGAATAAAAAATTTTTAGAAAAACTCAAAACAACTAAAAAGTCAGTTTCGGAACAAATTGATGCTTATGAATTCGGGCCAGCGCTGCATACGCTTTACGATTTTGTTTGGCACGAATTTGCGGATAAATACATTGAACTGGCAAAAAAACAGACAGACAATGAGACTAAAGAAACTTTATCTGCCGCTTTGCTGGAAATTTTAAAAATGCTCCATCCGTTCATGCCGCACCTCACTGAAGAAATATATCAAAATTTACCAAATAAAGAAAAAGAAATGTTGATGATAGAAAAATTCTAAAACTAATTAAATGCCTTACCTGCCTCTAATTCTCGGTCTTCTTCCTTCTTTCGCGTGGCTGGTTTTTTATTTGGAGGAAGATCCGCACCCGGAACCAAAACCGCTTATTTTTGAGACCTTCCTTGCCGGAGCCGGCATTACCCTTATCGTCCTTGGAGCTCAATATTTTTTTAATGGCTTGGTTCAGCCATACGGAATCGCCCAATACAGCCTCCTTTCTTTCTTTGGCCTGGCCGCCATTGAAGAATTATTTAAATTTTTATCCGCCCGGGCGGTAATCAGCCAGCATCTCGGCGATTTTGACGAACCGGTGGACGCGATGATTTATATTATTGTTGCCGCCCTTGGTTTTGCGGCAGTAGAAAATGTGGCGGCCGCCTTCAAAGCCCAAGAAATTTTTTTTGAAACCGCTACTCTAAGATTCATCGGCGCCACCCTGCTGCATACTTTAGGGTCCGGCCTATTGGGATATTACTGGGCCCGTTCCATATTAGAAAATCGGCAGTCGCTGTTATTCACAGGTTTTGCACTCGCTACCTTATTGCATACTATCTTTAACTACCTTATAATAAGGTTTGAACCGGTGGTAATTCCAACCACCTTTCTGATTGTCGCCGCCTTATTCATTTTATACGATTTTGAGAAGTTAAAGCATATAAAATAATGGATAATGATTCCAAAAAATTTTTTGAAGAATTATCGCACTCCGCCGAAGAAGAAGTGCAATTAGAGCCGCACGTGGAGCTCGCCAAAACCACCCACCTGTCAGTGGAACCGGAAAAAAAAGTTTCTAAAAAATCGCGGGAGGGTCTGGCGGAATTAATGGAAGAGGGCGAGGGCCAGCTAACCATTGATGTTTATCAGACTCCGGAAGAAATCGTGGTAGAATCAACCATTGCCGGAGTGGATCCGGACAATTTAGACATTGATATTTCGTCGGAATCGGTAACTATCCGCGGGAAAAGAGAGCGGGAAAAGAAAATTTCCGATGAAGACTATTTTTACCAGGAATGTTATTGGGGAAAATTTTCCCGTTCTGTTATTCTCCCCCAAGAAGTAGACCCGGATGAATCTACGGCGGCGCTTAAAAACGGCGTTCTCACTATCCGAATGCCCAAAATCAACCGCCAGAAATCTAAAAAACTGAAAGTAAACTTGCATTAAGAACTCCCCCGCAAAGCGGGGGAGTTTTAATTTGATATTGTCTTTTTTCCGATTTTAGATTATTTTAAGATTAATAAATTTGCCCCTTGAAAATAAAAAATGCGCTTTGAGGGCCGAACTTCCGTTCACGCTTACGGCGGCGGATTTTCAGTATTCCATAGCGTCGGGCCGTTAAAATACCTTCACAAAAAATGTTCCAATATAGAGGTAATGGAAGGAGTCTCAGCTGGCGCGCTCCTTTTAGCCATCGACATAAGCCATGATTTTGATATTGACAAATTAATTAACGTCGGCTTGGAAATTGAAAAAATGGGGCCGCAAAGCATTTTCCGAAGTAGTAATTGGAAAAATGTGCCGCATTATACCGGTCCCAATTTATATGATAATGAAGGAATAAAAGAATTGATTAGCCGCTATGTCAACGCTAAAAAAATAATTGACTGGAAAGGCAAATATATTGCCGTAACCCATAATGAAAGTCTGGGAATTAACGTGCCATTTTCCAATAAAGATGAAGGGATGACTCCCGAACGGCTGAATTTAGGTATTTTAGCTTCCGCCAGTCTGGGAATGCTGCTTCCGGAAGTTGAAATAGACGGAGAATTTTATAGCGATGGCCTCACTTGCAGCATAGCCAATTCTATAGAAAATAAAATGGATAATATTTTTCTTTTAATCAATCATCGTCTGGACGGCTCTGATCTTCTATTAAGAAAAAAGTTTTGGCAAAAAAAACAAATTGCCACTATGAGAAGGTCGGTCCGGCAATCAATCGTTAAAGACATCAAACATGCCATCAATAGCGGATATCAATTAATAGAAGAAAATCCCAGCCGCCACTTTGAAGATATGGAGGTCAATAAGAAAAGTGTTATAAAAAACGTTTTAGGCGATGCCATTGACGCCATCAATCCCCTGAATCCGGAATCAATAACGGAGAGAATGATAATAAAAAGAAAAACTATAGTCTTCACTCCATTTAATCCCGTAGCTACTCTTGATACCGCTGAATTTAATTTAGGAGATATTAAAACAGCAATGGAAAGGCGCGAAACAGAAGTAGAGAGATTTGCCAAAGAGCGACTGGAAAAAGAATTATAAAAAAAACCCCGCTATGGGGTTTTTACTTTAAAATCATCCTTCAAATCCTTCTCCGCAAACAGTTTCCAAAAGAGCAGTCAGTACCAGATAGGGGTCCATATTGGCTGCCGGCCGCCGGTCTTCCAGATATCCGCATCCGGCATTGGCGGTTGCCATCGGAATTCGGATAGAAGCGCCGCGGTCGCTAACGCCGTAACGGAATTCATTAATGCCGCAGGTTTCGTGTTTGCCGGTGAGACGCCTGTCGTTATCGGCGCCATAAACAGCAATATGTTCTTTATGGAACTGCCCCAGTTTTTTGCACGCGGCTTCAATAACTTTCAGGCCGCCATTTTCGCGCATCGCTTTAGTGCTGAAATTAGTATGAGCGCCGGCGCCGTTCCAGTCGCCGGCAATCGGTTTTGGGTCAAGTTTGGCGCTTATGCCCAAGTTTTCACCCAGCCGGTAAAGAAGCCAGCGAGCCGCCCACAAATGGTCTCCGGCTTCAAGCGGGCCGAGCGGCCCAACTTGAAATTCCCATTGGGCAGGCATTACTTCGGCATTTGTGCCGCAAATTAAAATACCAGCTTCAAGGCAGGCTTTAGTGTGCGCTTCAATTAATTCACGCCCGTAAACCTCATCAGAGCCAACGCCGCAATAATAACGGCCTTGGGGCGCGGGAAATCCCGAACCCTCCGGCCAACGAAGCGGACGAACGCCATCTTTATCATAAAGCGTGTATTCCTGTTCAATTCCGAAGAGTGGGTCGTGATTGCGATATTTTTCTGCCGCTTTAGTCAACCTTGCCCGAGTATTGGATGAATGGGGCGTTCCGTCCGGATTCATCACCTCGCACATTACAAGAATATTCGCTCCGCCACGGATCGGGTCTTTAAAAAAAGCCACTGGAAAAAGAGCGCAGTCGCTGAAACTGCCTGTCGCCTGCTCGGTGCTTGAACCGTCAAATCCCCATTCGGGAATCGCTTCCAATTTCCTTCCGGGTTCTTCAATAATCTTCGTTTTTGAGCGAAGTTTCGCTGTCGGCTTCTGCCCGTCCAGCCAAATATATTCTGCCTGGATTACTTTCATCTTTTTCCTCCTTTCCTTTTTTCTCTATCAAAATAAGTCTGAAAGTATTATAGCAATTAAAAAAAGAGCGTCAAGCGCAAGCGGTGCTCTCGAGAGGATTCGAACCTCTAACCCTTGCGGGACAGCGTCCTAAGCGCTGCGCGTATTCCATTTCCGCCACGAGAGCATTTTATAAATATATCCTAGGATATTTTTCCCATTTTGACAAACGATTTCTTTTATGCTATTTTATGAGTAGTAGAAAGTCCTGATTTACAGGGCGAATTGAAAATCAAAGGAGGAGAAAAATGATCTTGATTACTATCGGAGCCGTTTTATTTTTATCATTATTGACTGTACGCTATGCGCTTTATGAAGTTCCGGCTAAATATTATGCCGTCTTTAATCTTTTCGGATGGAGATGGCGCAAAGAAAAGGAGGGTCTGGCCTTTATGTTTCCTTTTGTGGAAAAAACGCAGTTATACAGCGCCGAACTTGATAGGTTGGAAATAATCGTAATTGTAACCAGTAAAGATATGCTAGGAATAAAAGTTACCGGCTCCCTGGAATCAGTCCCTGATTTTGACCTTTTGTTTCAGTATGACCTGACTAAGATTCAGCAGAAAAAGGCCTTGGAAGATTCAATTAAAGACGAAATCGGCGTTTTAGCCGGCCTTAAAGAAGGAGAAGCTTTTATTTCTGAAAGAGAAGTGTTAAGAACGATTATTAATTGCCGGTTGCGGCTGGCAATTATGCCCCATCGGCAAAATAAGTATCCGGAAGTAAAAACGGCTGGCGGCTCTATTCCCCCGGAAAAAAGAATCGGCTTTTATAAAAAATATTTAAAAGAAATTCAAAAAAGTCTTAGGAGAGAAATATTCGACCCGCGCCGCTCCCACATAGAAGAGGCGTATGGATTGGACGCAAAATTATATAATCTCGCGAGCGTTGAATATACCGAAGAAACGAAAAAAGCCATGGAAGCTAAAAAAAATGCGGAATTTTTACGGAAAGCGGCGCAAGAAGAAATTCTTCTCGCGAAATCCTTTCAAGAGCTTGAGGGGTTAAGCGGGCAAGAAGCAGTTAATGCTTCCCAGGTTTCTTTGAAAAGGGCAGAAAAAAAAGTTATCAGCGTCGAGGGCCTCAAAGGCTTGAATGTCAACATCGGCGGAGGCAAATAATGCAAAAAGAAGAGCGGGGAGTAATCAGCAATCGGGTTTTCAAAATCGGTATTGCCATCGCTATTGCCTTAATGATTATCGGGGGACTTTCTGAAAGTATTCACTATTTTGTAAGAAAATTTAATTCTCCACCTCGTCCTTCCGGCGACTCTTTGCCATCTATTAAATCGTCACGATTGCCGATTTGCGAAGGAACAAAAAACGCAAGACTTTCTAGAAAAGATAATTCTGTAAGGCAATTACAAAATTGGAATTGTTTATCGGAACTTATGGTTCTGCCTTCGGATTTAGCAATGGGAAGCTTGCGATATTCTTTTCCGGGCACTACAGAAATTTACGAATGCAAAAGGGAAAACAATCAGGATTGCTTTTTGGTTAAAGAAGTTACAGCCAAAGATGCGGGACGGCCAATTGTTTTTCCGACCCGGATGCGCTTGCGTGGCGACCCCGGTGAGGCAAGATTTAAACTTGTGAAATAAAGTAAATTAAAAAATCAAAAACCCGTCAAGTCTGACTTGACGGGTTTTTTCTATCTTAAAATATTTTCTACAATGAATCTTACGCTACCCGCAAGTAATGCCACCGTGATGGCAATTACTGAATAAATCAGCTGATTTTTGGCTTGAGTAAGTTTTTCCGGGTCTCCTGCCGCGCCAAGATAAAGATAAGCGGCATAGAAAAGGAAAAGAATGGCGGTTACAAAAAATAATCCGGTAACCCAATTTACTAAAGTGACAAAAATTCTGCTTAAATCATCAAGAGAGCGAACGCCGGTAACCGGGACATTAGGCGAAGGAATAATTCCTTGAGCTAAAACTAAAACCGGCAAGGCGATAGAAGTTAAAATTGCGATTTTTTTAGTTAAATTTTTCATAATTTCGTAGATTCGTATTATATCGTGTATAAAACACAAATCGACCTTTCATTGAATATTATAACACAATTATTTATTCACACCAAGCAATTGCTCAATAATAAGAGTAATGCCCTTAGACAGCAGTAAAAGCGCGTAGCCGATTATCGCGTAAGTAATAGTTTGCCTTCCCTTGGTGATGTTTTCCGGATTGCCGGCACCGGTCATTATCTGAAAGGCGCCGATAATAATCATCAAAACAAGGATTGGCGCGCCGATTGCCAAAAGGAAATTAACTACTCGCCCAATCAATTCCTGAAAAGTATTTGCCTGAAGCGGATTGGGAAGGCGAATCGGCTGAATGCCGCTGCCGCCGCTTTTGGCAGTTCCTCCCGGACCTTCAATTCTGGTTCCGCCGCTGCCATCTAGCGAAGGACCAGCTTGTTGGGCATTAGTAAAAATTGGTAAAAATAATAAAAATACCAAAAAGAATAATAGCAAAATAATTTGGTAATTATTTTTTTTTATTTGAGCGTGCATTGAATTTGATTCCACGGTAATTTTGACGGCGAATTAGTTAAAACTTGCATTAAGGTGCCGATAATGAGCCAGGCGGTAAAAGCGATTAAAACTCCGACCGCAACCGTAGTCATAATTTTTCTTCCTTCGGTTACTTTTTCCTCTGATCCGCCTGCTGTCATTATAACAAAAGCGCCCCAGGCAAAAAATAGCGCCGCCAAAGCCACCCCCCATTTAAGCATTAAATCAATTAAATTTTTTGCGAGAACCAAAAAATCGCAGAGCGTGCAATCGAGGCCGGAACAAGGCACTAAACCTTGGGCGAGCGCCATTTGGGTAGTTAGAAAGTAGAAAGTAGAAAGTAGAAAATAATATTTTTTCTTTATTTTTTTCATAATTTAATTATATATGAAATTATTAAGCTTTGCTTGTTTGTCGTACGGCAACTACGGAGCTCCGAAATGCTTGGCTTTCGCGAAGCGAAAATTTCGGAGCGAGGCGTAGGCGCGTTCCGCCGCAGGAGCGGAACGACGCCGGTGCCGGTAGGCAAATAAGCAAAGCGAAAGAAACGCGAATTACCGGCGAGATTTCATTAATTCGGTTACTTGCCGTTCTGCCTGCGCCGCGGCGGCCTGGGAATCCAACTGGCCGCTGATTACCGCCTGAATCATATCGGAAAAAATCAGCCGGATGGCATCTTTATCAATTTGCGGCCAGGAACGGGCGGAAAGCGCTTGCTTGGTAAAAGCGCCGAGTTCCGGATGGTTAGCGTATTTTTGGATTAAAGAACGGAGCGCCGGCGGCCGGTCAGCAGTTTTTAAATAAGTTTCCGCGGCGGCATCATTGGCGGTCAAATAAAGAATCAAATCCCAGGCCCAGTCCGGATTTTTGCTGTTATTGGTAACCGCCAATCCCCAGTAATCCGGGTAATTAACGGCTTTTTCCGCGCCGGTCGGCTGAGGCATTTCCGCGGTTTTAAAATTGAGGAAAGGATTTTTACTTTTAATATTTTTCCGTTCTCTCGCGTAATGGAAAATCATTGTCGCGTTGCCGCGCGAAAAACTGTCCAGGGAATATTCCAAGCCATCATTCCAGGTGTAATAATTATCCCGGGGATCGCTGAATTTGGCGTAAAAATTTAAAGCGTCAATGCCGGGCAGTTGGCCGCCGACATTGCTGGCAAAAGTAGCTTGGCTAAATCCATCATCGGTCATTTTGGCGCCGGCTTGAAGCATCAGAAGCATCAGCAAATCCGCGGACTTGGCAATGGTTTTTTCGGAGCCGCCGATGGCCGCTCCGGCTTTAGTGATTCGGCCGGAACCGTCGCGTTCGCGCAATTTCGGCAAAAGATTCTGAAAATCCAGCCAGTCTTTTGGCGGAACAGCAATGCCGTTTTTATCAAAAGTATCCTGATTATAAAACAACGCCAGGGTATCTATATATAATGGAAGCGCCCGGATTTTCCCGTCTGGCGCGAAATCTTGTTCCACAACAGCCGGAAAGATTTCTTTCAGGGTTTTAAGGTTAAGCTGGGTGTCGCCAACCGGCACGATTTTATTATAGTGTTTCGGCAGCCAGGAATTATGGAACATTATAATATCCGGCCCGGCGCCAGCAGCCAGCGCGTTAATAATCCTCTCTTCATAAGTGGCCGGGTCCAATTCTTCGTAATCCACCCGGACATTCGGCCGAAGAGTTTCGTAAGCATTGATATTTTCCAAAAATAATTCTTGTTCATCAATTCCCCAGACAGCCAGAGTCAATTCCGGCGGTTTTTCCCGGAGTTGGCGGGTACCCGGCAAAACTCCGGTAAAAATGCCAACCAAAAGAAGAACAATAAAAAGCACTGAACCAAGAATAACAAGCTGGGAACGAGAAAAGTTCATATTTTAATTATACAACAAATCGCTCCGCCTCTCTGTTTACCGGCACCGGCGTTCGCCGACTCCTGTGGTCGGCGCCGCCTACGCCTCGCTGCCAAAACTTCTACCTAACTATCTGACGATCGTCAGATAGTTAGGTAGAAGGCCAAGCTTTTAGCGGCTCCGTAGTTGCCGCACAACAGAGAGGCGGAGCTCTTAATCTAATTCAATATAAAAACCGCCTCAGCTTTCGCCAAGTCAGACTTGGCTTTCGCTTTGGCGGGAAATTTTAAAAAAGAAAGAGGCCAACCTTGATGTTATCGCTGGTTGGCCTCCTGGAGATTCCAATTCGACTGCCAAAGTCTCATCCGTAGTAGCTGCAAAGGATAAGCTGAGGCTCTTCAAATTGGATATTCACTCGTTCGCAGAAGGCACGAAGTTTCTCTCGCCACTCCGTCTGCTTGTCGGTGATGGATTGACCAAGATTGACAGGCTCACCCCAGTTCGCTTCCCGCACTGATTCCGTGACAGCCAAGATACACATTCGCTGTTCGCCAGAGCAGTGATGAACAAGGGTTACCCCAATCTCTTCTTCGAGCTTGTTTTTCTTTTCCCAGTAACTGCTCCACATCCTCTTATACTCTGGGTCTGTGGCATACCTCTTTTCGTCGTATTGACTGTCAGGTTCTTTAAGGCCGAACAGCTTAGCGAGAAAGTCCTCGAAGTCCCCCTCAGCACCGTCTGGATCTTTGGGGAGCCAGTTGATGGTTACGTTTTCCTCGTTACCATCTTCGTCCTTGATGCGGAATCCATAACAGAGAATTCCTTGAACCAAAATGCCCATGTTATACCTCCTTTATGAATGTGCAACTTTTCAGCTTAAAAATAGTATATCATATTTCCAATGCTCTGTCAAGCGCGCGCTAAAATATAGACATTAAAGTAAGCTACCTATCTGTCGTGCGGCAACTAAGAAGTTCTATTTCGTTTTTTTATTTATTGCCGATTTGTTAAGCTATCGTGGAGAAATTCCATAAATAATTTAACGAGCTCTGCCTGTGTTTTGTGCGGCAACTACGGAAACGCCAAAAGCTCGGCATTTAGGCTACCATTATGCGATCGCATAATGGTAGCCTAAATTTTTGGCGTTGAGGCGTAGCCCCGCAAAGCGGGGCTGTGCCGTCAGAAATACAGGCAGGGCGAGTAAAATTCGTAGACAATTCGGCGGAACAGCATTTCAAAATAATGCTGATGCTGGCAAGGAAATAAATTTAAAGACAAATGACACCAACCACCTTGTCCTTATCTTTGACATTCATAATCCGGACGCCTTGGGTGGCGCGGCCGCTTAATCGGATGCTTTCAATCGGAGTGCGGATAATCTGGCCTTTAGCGGAAAGCGCCAAGATTTCTTTTTCCACGTTGATAAGAGGTGAAGCCACTACCAAACCGGTTTTAGAAGTCACTTTAGAAGTTTTTATTCCTGAACCGCCGCGGCCCTGCACTTTGTATTCGGAAAGCGGGGTCCGTTTTCCAAAACCATTGGCCATTACGGTAAGCAATTGGCCTTTTTCATTTTCTTTGGTAACGATATTAAGCGCCACTACGGAATCGCCTTTTCTAATCCGGATTCCCCGGACGCCGGAAGCAGTCCGGCCCATTGGCCGGAGCTGGGATTCTTTAAAACGAATCGCCTGGCCTTGGGCAGTCGCGAGCGTAACTTGGTCGTTCCCCGAAGAAAGCCGCACCCACTGGAGCAAGTCACCTTTTTTAAGTTTAATCGCAATAATTCCATTGCGACGGACATTGGCAAAATCCGCTAAAGCGGTTTTTTTAATCAGCCCGTTTTTAGTTACCATCACCAGATATCCTTGAGCGGATTTTTTCTCTTCTTTGGTTTTATGTTCGCCGGCATAAGCAATAACCGCGCTTAATTTTTCTTCCAAAGGAATTTCCAGGAAATTATGGATGGCTTTTCCTTTGGCAATCCGGCTGGCCTCCGGAATTTCATAAACTTTAGTCTGGAACACCCGGCCGCGCTCGGTAAAGAATAAAAGGTTGTCGTGGGTATTGGCGGTCATAAAATGGCTCAAAAAATCTTCTTCCGCCACCTCCGAACCGATCAGGCCTTTGCCGCCGCGTTTTTGGGATTTGAAAGATGACGGCTGAACGCGCTTAATATAACCTCCTTGAGACATAGTGATAATCGTTTCTTCTTTTGGCACTAAATCTTCCTCTTTAAAATCTTTAAGTCCGCCGGAAACCAGCCTGGTTTTGCGCTGATCGCCGTATTTTTCTTTCATTTCTTTCAGCTCGTCTTTTATGACTTTCAGAATTTTTGCCGGACTTTTAAGAAGCGCCTGTAATTCCTCAATCAATTTTTTCTTTTCTTTCAGTTCTTCTTCAATTTTTTCCCGTTCCAAGGCCGCCAGCGTCTGAAGCCGCATTTCTAAAATGGCAGTTGCCTGTAAATCGCTGAATTTAAATTTCGCAACTAAATTTTTATGGGCGTCTTCTTTGTCTTTTGATTTTTTAATTGTAGAAATTACCCGGTCAATATCGCCCAGCGCTTTATGCAGCCCCATTAAAATATGGGCGCGTTCCTCGGCTTTTTTCAAATCAAACTCGGCCCGGCGCCGGACAATTTCTTTCCGATGTTCCAAATAAGCGGCTAAAATGTCTTTAATGGACATTACCTCCGGCTGGAGCCCGTTTTTAGCAAGGGCAATCATATTGAGATTGAAATTTTTCTGAAGATCGGTGTAATTATAAAGCTGATTCAGGATTTTTTGCGGCGCCGCGTCATTTTTTAATTCAATTATAATCCGCAGGCCGTCTTTATCCGATTCATCCCGGACGTCCCGAATGCCCTGGATTTTTTTATCGGTTACCAGTTCCGCGATTTTTATAATCAGCTCCGCTTTATTCACTTGATATGGAATTTCCGTAATTTCAATTTCATTTTTCCCCTTTTTTTCTTCTTTTACTTCGGCAACCGCCCGGACCGTAACCGCGCCATGGCCGGAAGCATAAGCTTCATCAATCGCCTTTTTATCATAAATAATTCCGCCAGTCGGGAAATCCGGCCCCTGGACGAATTTCATAAGATCGCTGATGGTGGCTTTGGGATTATCAATCAGATGATGCGCGGCATCAACGATTTCTCCTAAATTATGCGGCGGGATATTGGTGGCCATGCCAACGGCAATGCCCACGGTGCCGTTTAATAAAAGATTCGGAACTTTGGACGGCAGGACTTTCGGCTCTTGGCGGCTGGCGTCATAATTCGGCAGCCAGTCCACGGTTTCTTTTTCAATATCCAACAGCATTTCTTCCGCTAATTTAGAAAGCCGGGCTTCGGTGTAGCGGTAGGCGGCGGCCGAATCCCCGTCAATACTGCCGAAATTGCCCTGGCCTTCCACCAGCGGATATCGGAGAGAAAATTCCTGCGCCATGCGGACCATGGCTTCATATACTGAAGAATCGCCGTGCGGATGGTATTTGCCAAGCACTTCACCGACGATATTGGCGGATTTTTTAAATTTAGCCGAATGCGTCAGGCCGCTGTCCCACATGGCCCAAAGAATCCGGCGCTGGACCGGTTTTAGTCCGTCCCGGACATCCGGCAGGGCGCGGGCGACAATTACCGACATGGCGTAATCCAAATAAGACTCCTGAAGCTCCTCGGTAATTTCCCGTTTTTCTACTCCGGTATTAAGTTTTTTATCTTTTTCAGTCATTGAGTTTTCCGTAAAGTTAAGGCAATTTTTTTGGTTTGACCGTTTCTAAATCTTCCAGGATTAAATTAATATTTGCCGGCTGAATAGTAATGGAATTAGTTTGATTGGCCAGCGATTTTAGATAGGCGCTTAATTGGCTGATTTTTAAGGCGGTTTCTTGCGAGATGATTTGAAGGCCGTTGGCGGAAGTTTTAAAAAATCCCGCTTCTTCTTTTGGCGGTTCCGGAGCCAGCGCTTTAATCGTAAAATTAAGGTAAACCAGCCAAAGGCTGACCACTACGGCCATGGTTCCGGAAGTTAAAATTATCAGCCAGCGCTTTCGGGTGGCTTCATCTTCTTGCTGGAGTTTTAAGAAAAAGTTTTGAATTTTTCCAGTCATATTTTTAACACGACTAATTTGATTCCTTTTTGTTCTTTTAACTCCTTCCTTTTAACAGTTAAATGGTCTGTTACTTCTGGTTTTTGGTCCATTTCTTCAGCTAATCCCTTCCAGTCAGAGCTGGTTCGTTTGAGGCCCGGGGTTTTAAAAAAAGAAGCCACGACAATTTTGGGGCTTAGCTGTTTTATTAATTTTGCCGCTTTTTCCTGGTCAATAAACGGCTTGCCGCCGGCCGGCAAAAAAAGCAAATCAGCATCTTTTAAATTTTGATTTGCTTCCGGAGATAACTCCTCGCTTAGGTGGCCGAGAAAACCGAGTGTCATTTCTTCGGCAATGACTTTATAAGCGGTTTTAAAGAATTTTTCCGAAGATTCCTGAAGAAGCGCGAAGCCGCGGATTTCTATTCCCCGGACTTCGTATTCTCCGGCGCCTTGGATTAATTGGCCACTGGTTTCTTCTTCTTTAATTGGCCAGCTGGTTAAAGTTTTTAAAATTACCTCGCTTTTCCCGCGCGGCGGAGTAAGGCCGATAGAAGACTCAAAAGGGTCAGTTAATAAAGTAAGACCGCCTGTTTGCGCCTTAAAGCAGCCTTCACCGTACCAGTTGATTATCATACCTAATATATTATAAGATTTTCAGATATAATTTGCAATAAGAAAAAGTTGCAAATTTTTTTAAACTACAATATATTGAACAAATGCTTAATAGTCTTAAAAAAACCGATTCGGCCGTTGCCCAGCTTTTAAGGTCCTTGCCGGATTTGGGAACAATGGCCAAAGAAGGAGACTTGGTTACCGGAACTTTGCTACGCCGGACCCCGCGGGCGGTTTATTTTGATTTGGGGAAATTCGGCACCGGCGTAGTTTATGGAACGGAATTAGTGAATGCCAGAGAAGCATTAAAAAATCTGAAAGAAGGCGACCCGATTACGGCAAAAGTGGTGGAAGCGGAAAATGAAAATGGCTATGTGGAACTTTCTTTGGCCGAAGCCGGAAAACAAAAATCCTGGCAAGCGGTGAAAGAACTTTACGAAAAAGGCGAGGAGTTAAAGGTTAAAATTATCGGCGCCAATGCCGGCGGATTAATGGCGGAAATAGAAAACCTGCGGGCCTTTATGCCGGTTTCCCAGCTTTCCAATGAACATTATCCCCGCGTTGATGACGGCGATAAAAATAAAATTCTGGAAGAACTGAAAAAATTTATCGGCCAGGAATTAACGGTGAAAATTCTGGATTTTAATTTGCGGAACGACAAGCTGATTCTTTCCGAAAAAGAAATTACCAGCGCCAATGTTAAAGAAAAATTGGCGAAATACGCGCCGGAACAGATAGTGGACGGCATTATTTCGGGAGTGGCGGATTTCGGCGCTTTCTTGAAATTTGCCGACGACCCGGAAATTGAAGGTTTGATTCATATTTCCGAATTAGACCATAAATTAATTGAAAATCCGAAGGACATTATTAAAGTCAATGACCAAGTAAAAGCAAAAATTTTGGAAATTAAAGACGGCCGGGTGACTTTGTCTTTGAAGGCGCTTAAGGAAGACCCGTGGCAGAAAGTTGAAGAACGCTATAAAGCCGGCGCCGATATCCAGGGCAAAGTTTTGCGGTTTAATCCTTTTGGCGCTTTTGTGTCGCTGGATCCGGAAATCCAGGGCTTGATTCACGTTTCCGAATTCGGCGGCATAGAAGAAATGAAAGCGAAAATCCGCGAGGGCGAGACTTATACTTTCCATATTGATTCGGTAAAGCCGCAAGAAAAGAGGATTGTTTTGAAGCTGAAAAAATAATTTATTAAGCTCTGTCTATTTGTCTATCAGCACCGGCATTTTTTGACGGCCGCTCCGCCGAATTGTCTATGAGAACCGCGGTTCTCGCGCTCCAGCGGCGCGAGCCCGCTACGCCTCGCCCCAAAAAGTCCCGCATGGCGGGACACCAATCTTTTTGGGGCTCCGTAGTTTCTCTACGACAACTCGGCAGAGCGGCTAGAAATTCAAATTAAAATAGTTGCCGCACGGCACATAGCCAAATCAAATATATTTTCAACTTCTTTGAGGGATAGTTGTAGATAATAATGTAGGTCGCTAACGCGGCCTTCTATAATTTAAAAAAATTTACAAAGCAAAAACTTGATTTATTTTTGATATTGAAATAATATATAAAACAGAACATTCCGATCAAAAAAGGAGGGAAATATGCGGGTACTGCTTTATCTTATGGGAGGGGCTGTCTTACTTTTTTTCATAGTTTGTTTATTCAGTGTAGAGGTTGGTGGTACACCGCGACCAGCAGAGATACGACTCGTGACAGGAGAAAGAGTAATGTGTTCGGGCGGTATAGGTCCGGTTAACTTTTTTGCGCCAGGTGCCGAAGAATATCTTTCTTGTCGTAGTAATCAATGGCGCGAAAAAATGCCATGGGCAACAAAAAATAAAGAGATATCCTGGAATACTATCGCTGAAATTCGGTTTATAAATAAGCAATAAACTAGTTGTTATTGTTATAAATTTCCGCCAAAGCGAAAGCTGAGGCGGTTTTTCTTTTTTAAAATCCAGCTCTAAGCGAGTTTCTTAATTCAAGCCAACATTAGCGAAGCTTGATTACAAATAAATGAGCGAGTAGGAAATTTATCGGGATACCCAGGAGAGCCGAGCGGAGCGAGGAGTCGACCAGGGTGATAAATTTCCGTCATGAGCGAATATTATTTGTTCAAGCGAGAGCGCCGTTGGCGAGAATAAGAAGCGAGCGGAAATTTGACTTAATAAAAATTTTATAGTAATATATAGCTAGAAACTGGAATATCAAAAATTGACAACAGTATATGAGGAGAGGTGGAAAAAATGGAAGAAAAAATCTGCAAAGTTACCGAAGCTGAATTCCTGGCTCACGTACTTCCGGACGAGAAACAAAAATCAGCTGAGCCGACAGCGGTGCTTGAACCTGACGATCCTCAAAAGCCGCGAGTTGATTCTTTAGCTCCAGACGGCGATAAAACAATCTGCGCAGTGCATCTTGCCAATGAAATCTTAGAACAAACAATGGCGTTAGAGCCCGACAGCGCACTTTTAAAAGAGCTATTTAACAAATATGAAGAAATAAACTTGGTTTGCAATCAGCTATTGAGAGGCGCGCCAAACAATCATCCGAGTTATCAGGATTTTCTGGACGCCCGGGCAAAAATTGCCCAGCTCCGCAAAGAGTTTCAGCAATACGAAGCCAGGCAAAAAGAAATGCTGGAAACACAAAAAATTCTTCTTTCAATTCGGGATAAAATTCTTGCCGGCGACACTGCCGAGCTAAAATTTATTCCCAAGTTCCGTTTCCGGATTAATACCAGAAAAGGTGATATTCATTACGGAGAAATCGCCGAATGGAAAGGCAAAAAGGTGAGGAATGGTTCTTTTGTGACAGTGACTCTGAGCGAGGAAATGAATTTTTTTAAGCTTCCTTTTGCGCTTGGCCTGAAAGATTTAGATGAACCGTTGATTGCTTGCGAGGCGCATATTGAAGAATTGCAGAATATCAGATTATTGACCAAAACCGTGCCGCATCGCTACAAAAAAGATTGGAAAATCATTAAACTGGACCTTTTATACGCGCAAACTTATGAAGATGCCAAAGAGCGGATGCGAGGCTTAAAAAATTGGCTGGCTGAGCAAGAAGCAGAAAGGGTTCGTTATAAATACGCGGATGAGCATCCGGAAATCATTGACCTGGAGCGCGAGAAGAAAATAAGAGACATAGAAAATACTTCTTTTGGCATGGCTTTTCTGGGGATTTTCGCCAAATCTGTTGAGGAATTGGTGAAAATTCTAAAAAGCAAATCCAAAGAAGAATTAGCGGCATTACAAGTTATTATGGTGGAAAATCGCGGCGATGACGGCGAACGGGATTACTTCGGCCACGCCGCAAAAAAAGGCGGCAAACCAGCTGGCCTTGGCTGGCCGGGCGGCGCCACTGAATCAGACAAATATGGCCAGGTTCTTGACCAAGACATTAAGAGAATTCTTCCGCCAGAACTGGCTAAACAAACCTTAGAAGATGGATTTTTGTATAAAATCATCGGCCACTCAATCCGGGAATATCAAAATGAGTCTGGCCACGAGGTTTTAAAAATATTTGAACGGCCCTTCCGGAAACAAAAAGGAGAAAATCACGTTGATCACTTTTGGACTAAAATTGCCCATAAAGAGAAAAATCTTCCGGTAAAAGAATCTCACGAAATTGTCCGGACGGTTTATCCGACCGTGGGCGAACTTTTTCGGATGTGGCTTAAGGGCGGCGATCCGGCTTATCTTGGCCCGCCGTACTACTGGCATCTGATGGCATTGATTGCGCTTTTCCAAAAATACGATATTCCCCTAATTGATGAGATGGAAGAATTTTTAAAATCCAAGCGTTAATTAGATTTATGACAAGCCTCGTCAGCAGCATTGACGAGGCTTTTTTATTTTTAAAATTAACAGTAAGCGAGCTATACCTATTTATCGTACGGCAACTACGGAGCCGCCGAAAGCTTGGTGTCCCGCTATGCGGGACTTTTGGCGGCGAGGCGTAGGCGCGGTCGCCCGCAGGAGGCGACCGACGCCGGTGCCGGTAGGTAAATAGGTATAGCGAAGCGGCCAGTTGACGGGGCTTTTTCTTTTTGTTATTTTTTTATATACTTAAAGCTATGAGAATTAAGAAAGAAATTAATTTTTCTAAAAACCTGTTCTGGGCCACCA
This sequence comes from Candidatus Harrisonbacteria bacterium, assembly GCA_016192685.1. Lineage (GTDB taxonomy): Bacteria > Patescibacteriota > Minisyncoccia > UBA6257 > 02-FULL-45-10c > JACPTS01. The sequence goes on along the minus strand of JACPTS010000001.1, from coordinate 351,428 downwards.
TTACTTTATTGGCGATCTCGCTTGCCTTTTCGCTTTTATTCCAGACCGGCAAGGCGCCGCTGGAATTATCCATCAGCGATTTAGTGACCAGAATCAATAAGGGAGAAGCGGAAAAAATTACCATTCGCGGCAATGACCTTTTTATTGATTTAAAAAATGAAGAGAGGGCAGTGGCTAAAAAAGAATCCGAAGCCGGCCTGACGGAAACTTTAAATAATTACGGCGTTAATTCCGCGGCTCTGCAATCGGTTAATTTAGAAGTTAAAGAGCCGGGCGGCTGGCGTTTTTGGGCGGAAATTTTAATTCCGACGCTTTTGCCGCTGATTATTATCGGCGCCATGTTTTGGTTTATTTTCAGCCAAGCCAAAGCCGGCGCTGGCCAAGCTTTCAGTTTCGGAAAATCCAATTTAAAAATGTTCGGCGCTTTTAAAGACCGGCTCACTTTTAAAGACGTAGCCGGGCTAAAAGAAGCTAAACAAGAATTGGAAGAAGTGGTGGATTTTTTGAAAAATCCGAAAAAATTTCTGGAAATGGGCGCCCGGATTCCGCGCGGCGTGCTTTTAATGGGCCCGCCGGGAACCGGCAAAACCCTGCTCGCGCGGGCAGTGGCTGGCGAAGCCAATGTCCCCTTTTTCCATATTTCCGCGTCTGAATTCGTGGAAATGTTCGTCGGAGTCGGCGCGGCCCGAACCCGCGATGCTTTCCAGACTGCCAGAAAAGCCGCGCCTTCCATATTATTTGTTGATGAAATTGACGCGGTTGGCCGGGAGCGGGGCGCCGGGCTAGGCGGCGGCCACGATGAACGGGAGCAAACTTTAAACCAAATTTTGGTGGAAATGGACGGTTTTGAGCGGGATACTAATGTAATTGTGCTTGCCGCAACTAACCGGCCGGATATTTTAGACCGGGCTTTACTTCGTCCGGGCCGTTTTGACCGCCGGGTAATTTTGGACTTGCCGGATATTAAAGACCGGGAAGAAATCTTGAAAATCCATTCCAAAGAAAAACCGCTTGGAAAAGACGTGGATTTGAGAAAAGTGGCTGTCCGTACTCCCGGATTTTCCGGCGCGGATTTGGCAAATTTGATGAATGAATCGGCGATTTTGGCCGCAAGGCACAACCGAAAATTAGTTTCCCAAGACGACCTTTATTCTTCAGTGGAAAAAGTATTGCTTGGTCCGGAGCGGAAAGGCCGGGTGATTACCCAGAAAGAAAAAGAAATTACCGCTTACCATGAAGCCGGGCACGCGCTGGTGGCCGCGAGTTTAAAAGACGCGGACCCGGTGCATAAAGTTTCTATTGTCAGCCGCGGCCGGGCTGGCGGATATACTTTGAAATTGCCCACGGAGGAATTGCACTTGCGGAGCCGCACCCAATTTTTAACGGATATTGCGGTGGCGCTTGGCGGCTATGTGGCGGAAAAAATGGTTTTTGGCGATATGAGCACCGGCGCTTCAAGCGATTTAAAAGAAGCTTCCCGGGTGGCAAGGGCTTTAGTCACCCAATTTGGGATGAGCGAAAAACTTGGGCCGCAGACTTTCGGTGAAACCCAGGAATTGGTATTTTTAGGAAAAGAAATTTCTCACGAACGGAATTATTCGGAAAGCGTGGCGGCGAAAATTGACGAGGAGGTAAAAGTTTTTATTGACCATGCCTATGATTTAACCAAAAAAATCATCAGTTCCCGAAGGCAGGTATTGAAAGCCATTGCCTCGGCTTTGATGGAAAAAGAGACCTTGGAGCAGGAAGACTTTAATAAAATTGTTGGCGGATTTAAATTGAAACCGCTAGGTATTTAAAAATCAAGAAATTAGTTTTTCCGTTAATTTTTAATTAGTTAACAATATTACGATCGTAATGTTGTTAACTAGCGTTAATGAATAAAATATAAGTATGACCCAAACAGAAATTATATTAAAAAAATTGCGCCATAAAGTTTTAGTTACCGCCGAACTTATAGACGACATTATTCCTGGATATCAAAAAACTTACAAGGCAATGCGCCGAGTAATGCACGGTTATACTTATCCTGAAAAACTAAATAAAAAACAGATTGAAAGATTACAAGAAAAAAGCTTTTTCGCCCTACTTTCTCGTCTTAAAAAACAGGGTTTTATAAAAAAACAAAAAATAAAAGGGTTATCGCATTGGCAAATTACTAAAAACGGTATACAAAAATTAGAAAAAATTAAAATATTCAAAACTGCTTATTTTCCGAAAAGATTATACGCACCCCATAAAGATAGTGCTTTAAATCTTATAATTTTTGACATACCGGAAAGATTAAAATATAAAAGAATATGGTTAAGAAAACAATTAAAATTATTAGCATTTGAAATGCTGCAAAAAAGTGTGTGGGCGGGAGAATATAAAATTCCAGAAGATTTTTTATTTGATATAGAAAAACTCGAATTAACTTCTTATATACATATTTTTAGGGTAATTAAAAAGGGGTCATTAAATTAGATAAAAGAATAAATTATTTTAGTTAACAATGTTACGATCGTAATATTGTTAACCAGTTTGACGCGAGGTTTTTAAAAAACAAAAGCCCCGCCTATGTAAGCGCGGGGCTGTTGGTTACTTTGATAGTGGAAGCCAAGGGTTGATTGAAAAAAGAAGCGAGAAAGGTCCTCCCATGAGCGAAACGCTAAGATCATAGCCAAGTTCCCATCTTATAGCCAAGATTCCTGCGGCGATTCCGCCGTAAAGCTTCTGGAGCGCATTGATGAAGCCGATCAATCCAAGGCCGCACCACATCGTCACAAGCATCTCTATTGAGATGTACATTTCACTCCTCCTTTTTTGATTGTTTTCTGAATCCAAGAAATTACTGTGCTTATGGCAAGATAAGACAAAAATAAAAGGAAAGAGAAAACTCCAATTATTGATAAAAAATCTTTTTCAGTTATTAATGTTAGTCCGAAACAAGTTAGAGGTAATGATATAAATAAGTAGTTTCCCAAAGATGACAAACATTCATTTTTCCAAAGTAATTCTGCATTTAGACGGCGTATATAATTTATATCTTTTGAATATTCTGGTTTTTCTGGCAAAAGATTGCGACAACGTTCCCAATCTGGAAGCATTTCGTAAATCATAAATAAAGAAAAAGAGACTAAGGATATTCCCGAAAGCACCCGAATAGTTACAAGCACCAATTGCCCCCACTCCATACTACCTCCTTGTTTTTAAGAATTTTCAGAACTCAATGTACTAAAATAATTATACCATACTATAATAATTTGTCAATAGTTTCAAAAAATGTTAGTTTATATATAATTTTATAAATGGGTCAGTAGCTTAGCGGTTAAAGCACCAAGCTTATACCTTGGGGATCGATGGTCCGATTCCATCCTGACCCACAGCTTTATATCAAAAAAATCAAAGAATTGATTGACAAAAAATAGCCATTTGATTTAAAGTTCTTATAGAACAAAAAAAATTAAATATAGGAATGGAAGAAAAAGAAAAGATTGAGAAGATTAAAAAGGATTTTAATAATCATCCCTGCATTAAAGAAAAGCACAAATTCCAATTAGATGGCCTGACTGAACGAACGGCAATTGTCTCAACTCCGGTTACTTTGGCTTTATGCGTAAAAGAAGAAGGCACTTATATTGTTAATGGCGGCGAATTGGGCGCTCTTGCCAATTTTGCCGGAGTCCAAGTTGCTAAAATGCAATGCGAGCGTTTTCCCCCTCTGATAATTTCCCAGCTCCGATGCTATCGGAAAACCATTTTTGGAAAAGATAAAAAAATTCTGGCCTGGGCAGAATTGAAGCGATTAACCAAAAAATTAGTATTTGTGGAAGCAAGGATTGCCAATGAAGAAGGAGAATCAAAAGCAATAGTCAAACTAATTTATTCCAATCGAGATGTGTCTCCTGATTAAGAACCTTCCCAAAAAGGTTCTTTTATTTTATATTCATAATAATTGCGCGCTTAGCTCAGCGGCAGAGCAGTGCTTTTACACAGCAAAGGTCGGGGGTTCAATTCCCTCAGCGCGCACAAAATAAAAATTACCGTTCATCGGTAATTTTTATTTTTAGCTTGAGGGAATTGAACGGGAAGGGGTCGGGAAACGGGAGTTTCCCGTATCGGAAGGCAGGTCGCCGTAGGCGACCGTCGGAAAACCGAGGGTTTCCGAGCGGTTCTATCCCCTCAGCGCGCACCGCCTTGTCAAACTTTAGTGCCCTCGAGAGGAGTTGAACCTCTATTACAAGATCCGCAATCTTGCGTCCTATCCGTTGAACGACGAGGGCGATCAATAAGTTAAATATAATTTGAAAAAACAAAAAACAAAAGAGGCATTTGCCTCTTTTAAAATAATTCCAAAATTAAAGCTCCTTTCGGGCCATGGCCGCCCATATTCCAATAGTAAGAACCGGAAACCAAAAGCTTATTTGTCAGGCGGAAGTGGCAACCGAGTTCCGAAGTTACAATCGGTATCTGAGTGATTACCCTATCTACCGCCGGCTCATTTACGGGAAAATTGAAGCCGCTGAAAGTTTCATGACCATCAAATTGGCCATTGAAAGTTACGGCCAGTTCCGCGACACCCACTCCGGACCGAAGATAAGGAATAACTTTATTTTTCCAAAATTTCTTAGGCTGGAATTCAAAATCAACCGCGGCTCCTTTCATATCCCAATCAGTCCGGCCGCTGATTGTCCCAGCGACATTATTGGCGGCAAGAATTTCCGAAGTGTCAGATCTGGCCCATTGGCCATAGCCGTCAGCTTCCACCTTGAATAATTGCAGTCCAATTGACCAAGATTCAAATAAAGCATAAGCGATTCGGACTTCCCGGATGCTTCCCTCAAAATTATCCGGTGTCGTAACCAATGACTTGTCTACTCTGAGAAATGCTCCTGGAAATTGGTAGTTGCCAAAAGCCGTTTCTACGGAAAGTTTGGTATTTTGTCCCGAAACCCGGTTGGGAAAAGCAAAATTGAATATCAGGGCATAAGTTAGAAGAATCAGCTGTCTCTTGGAGGCCATTCTGCTTGATTTGATAATTCAAGAAACTTTTATAAGCGTAGGCGATTTTAATTATTTAGTCAAGTAAAAAAATGGGGCGTCATCCTTCGCCCCCGTAATCCCGAAAGTCATTTTTTTCATCCGGCTCTTCCGGCTTATCAAATGATTTTACCGTCTTCACCCAAGGCAAGAGGCTTTTTAAAGTTCGTTCAATTCCAGCTTTCATGGTAAAAATCGCGCTTGGACAAGTGCCGCAAGCTCCGCGCAAAGAAACAACAATTTCTCCGGTATTTTCACTGATAGACACTATTTCCAAGCGGCCTTCATGGCTCTCAATATAAGGTATCAATTCCTTATTTAGCACATAATCCACTTCTGCCATCTCATTTCCAAAGACCACCAGTCTAGTCATTTCCGTATCATAATTCAGGCCGGTATGTTCCTGAACAAATTTCAAAAGTTCTCGAGCGACATTTTCATAATCAACCTCTGTGCCGCGAGTTCCCCACACTATTTCTTGCTCATTGGCATAAATTAAATAAAGCCTTTCCAATCCCAGGCGCTTCCTAAGCTCATCTAACCCGTTTAACAATTCCTGGCCATTACCTTTCAGGGACGCAAAAAAATCATGTATGTTCATCTCTAATTAATTTTCAAAGGCAATCTATTAAAATAGTAAGCGCAACCCCAAAAAAGAGCAAGGAAAACAGCGCTTTGACTTGTCCGCTATTTTTCCGTACAATCTATTCAGATTCATTGATATCCAAATAAAGAAAATAATCATGAAGCTAAAACAGAAATTGCTGTTTTTGTCTGCAATTCTTATTGCTTCGCTTAGTTTCAAAACTCAAAGCTATGCTGACACACTGGAAACATTAGAGAGATATATTTTTCCGGAAATTGACTTCAAATACGTGGATTTTTTGCCCAACGGCCATCTCCACAAAAATAAACCGCGTTACGGCAAATACGATTGGAAAGTGCTGGAATCTCCGCACTTTCAAATTTACACTTACGGCAACAGCGAACAACTGGCGGCTCTCTATCTTGAAAACGCCGAAGCAACCTATAAGGAATTCAGCGAGAAAATGAACATGAATCATTTTGCGGAGAAAATCCGCATCGTGATTTTCAATTCTTCCCGCGATTTCGAAGAGGCAAATATTATCTGGGGATTGGTGCCCAAGGGATTGGGCGGCGAAACCGAGATGATTAAATGGAAACGCGTAGTTATCGCCTTCCGCGATTCACCGCGAGGATTCCAAAGGCTATTAAGACATGAATTGACTCACAGATATCAAGGCGAATTTCTTCGGCTTACGCTGATGAACTTTATGTTCCGCGATTTGCCTCTCTGGTTCATAGAGGGGTCAGCTGAACATATGGCCCACGAATGGGATCCGCGCGGAGAGCTGGTTATGCGAGACGCTTATCTTAACGGCTATCTCGCGAGAATCAGTAAATGGAGCCCCTGGTACACCAGCTTGGTCTATAAAGAAGGAGAATTCATTCTCCACTTTATGGCCGCTCATTATAAAGAAAAAGGCGATGTTATCAGCGCCATTCTTAAAGCCAGCGCAGAAATGAAATTCGCCAAAGCTTTTAAAAAGGCAACCGGTGACACCCTGGAAGAATTTGATAAAAAACTCTGGCGGCACATTGAACAGCGCTACTCGCCTCTTCGGATAAAAACCGATATTGCCGATGAAGCAATATCAATTGGCGACGGAACACTTCTGGCCGCTCGCGATCAATTCTTCATCACCAAAAAAGAAGTTTACGGCCGGGAAACGCTGTTTCTCAACTGGACTGACGGCACAGCTGTAAAATCCAAAAAATTAGTTGAAGGCGGCCGATTAAAAAGCGTTGATGTCAGAGGATTTGAAGTGGAGCTTTCTCCGGAATTCGGCTTTCAGGAACACGGCGCGTCATTTGCTTCCAGCGCAACGCTGGCTTACGCCATAGATGTCGGCGGCCAAGACGCGCTTGTCATCCAGCAGTTTTCATTTGATAAAGACAAAAAGAAATTTCATCTTGGCAAAAAATCTAAGCATCAATTCAATGGCATACGCGAAATGCGGCATCCTATTATATTGAATGACCGAGAAGCGGCGTTTGTCGGCAGAGCCGACGGCGTATTCGCCGAACTTTTTTTGGCCGATATTAGTTCCGGAACCGTAAAACAATTGACTTCAACCCAACGAACTTATCGCGGCCTGGCTTACTCAAAAATGCGCAACGCGCTTATTACCTCCGTTGAAAACGAAGTTAATAATTCTTACGACTTGGCGCTCTACGATCTTGCGGCCGGAACATTTACATTTTTAACCCAAACGCCGGAAAGCGAATTTTACGCGGCTTGTTCCTCTGATGGCGCCCACTTGCTGTATATCAGCGATAAAGGATTGGCGCATAATATTCACCGCTACAATCTTTTCACGCGCGTTGACGAAGTATTGACTGACGCGAAAATCGGCATCTTTAGGCCCCAATGGTTTGGCGATGGCGGATTGGCGTTCAATTTTATTTCCCGAGGAGAAATGTCGGTAAAAACCGCTCCTTTTCCCCAAACAATCTCAATTTCAACATCCGTAACTGCGAACACTTCCAGCCATTCCACTGATTCAATATGGGATAGGCCTGAAGTGCGGCGCCTGCGTGAAAAAATTCCCGATGCGGAATCTAAGACGATTTTTGACGTAGCATTGTCTTCAGATAAAACCAGGGCGCTATTTGTTGAAAACAGAAAATTATCAATGGAAGTTCTCAAGAGCGGCGATACGGAAATGCGCTTCTGGCTCACAGATTCTTCCACTGGAACGGCAATCCAATTCACTCTTGATGAATTCAAAAAGATGAAACATTACGGCGGCATTTCTTTACTTGCGGGAACCAACGCCTTATTGCAAAGGCGGATGATAAGCATTGAAAAAAACAGCGAAATTACCGATGCCCAAAACCCGGAAGAAGAAGTGATATACAAAGAATCTTATATCTACGATTGGCTGGAGGGTAAAATCCATGACCTAGATACGGAAATCACGTCTGAATCTTCCGGAAGCAATCGTTTCCTGTCCAAGTTGTCTCCGGACCAGCGTTATTTCATTTGGGCTGATAAGAGCCGCACAAAAATTATTCTTTACGACGCAATAGGCAAAGAAAAAAAGAAATTCCGTAAAGAATTCTATGAAATACAAGACGCGGCTTTTGTATCGGAAACCAAAATTCTGGTATTGGATAAAAAATGGAATGCCAGCATCAGCGAACTTGATGTAACCACCGAAACCGATAAAACTTGGGATAAAATTTTTCCCGAGAACGTCAAGGTGGAAAAACAAATCGCCTGGTACCCGCTTCTGAACGGAGCGAAAATATTCCTTATTGTTCCGCAGAAAGAAACTGGTTTGGATATTTTTCTGTTTGACACCGCTTCCAGCAGCCTGACACCGGTTGCTTCCGGAATCCCGCTAGTCAAAAAAGCTGAATTAAAAAATGATACTCTCTTTTTAACCGTCGGCAATGCCTATGGTCTGGATAGAAACATAAGGGTATACGGAAGCGGCCTGATGGAAACTAATGACGAAAATTCTCCGTACTTGATTGTTTATTCTTCTTACGGCGTTAATTCAAAACAAACAGCGGTTCCCGCTAGGCAATGGAATACCAAATCCGGCATTCCAAAGCGATACCGAAATTTATTGAAGTTGCCCAGAATAATGCAGGCTCAAGGCGTTGGCGGCGTTATTTTCGGCGGCGGCGGCATCAACAGCTATCTGGCTCTGCAAGGAATGGCCCTTGATGAAATTAATGACCGATTATTGGCAGCCAATGTTTACCTCCAAAACAGCAATCAGGGGTTTGCGGATATCCAGTATTACAATTTGCATACCGGCAGATCTTATCTGCTTGACTATTGGAATTTTGACGGCCGGCGCCATAAAATGGATGTCGGCGTTTCGCAAAATATCTTCCTGCATGAATTCCTCAATTGGGATGTTACCCTCAAAGAACAAACGGTGAGAAATGAACGGGATTCCGGCACGGTACAATGGTGGCGTTCCAAGCTCGGCACCAGCTTGAGTTTAGACACCACTATCTGGGACTGCCAAGCCAATCAATGGTATTGCCACGGCCCGCATTCCGGAGCCGCGGTTTTTACCGGAACCGAAATTGGTTTTGACCACAAGAAAGGATTCCAAACTATTGAAATAAACGCGGATGCCCGATATCATTTGCCGCTCGCTGAGCGAGCCGGTTTGGCATTGCGCGCGGTTGGCGGCCGAAGTTTCGGCCCCAATTCCACTATTTTCATCTGGGGCGGCAATCAAACTTTCCGAGGCATTCCGTTATTCAGTCAGGCGGGCAACAGCTATCTCATGCAAAGCACGGAATTGCGTTTTCCGATTCTCAATGCGGCTGGCGCGGTGATAAGCGGACCAATTGGTGAAGCGTTTGCTCCGCTTACCGTTTATCTGGATATTCGCGGCGGGTTATATCATGATATTGGCGATATGTGGTTTGATAAAACATCCCCGTTTATTGAAGGGCATCGCGGATTGAAGTTAGAGCAAAGCGCCGGATATTTCATAAATATCCCGACTGCGCTCGGACTGAATGCAAGATTCAGTAAAGGATTATACGGAAAGCAAGACTGGAATTTCTGGCTCGGCTACAACTGGTAAAATAAATACCGCACTTTACGTGCGGTTTTTTATTTTTACTGAGCGGGTAGCGGGAATCGGACCCGCGACCTCACCTTGGCAAGGTGACGTATTACCACTATACGATACCCGCAATATAAATTATTTTATAAGGTTTTACTCAATAAATCAATCCATGCCAATATTTTTTGTTTTGTAGGTCTATTATTGCAATTTATCATGCAAATACCGTGAGATAATCTTTTTGTAGGATGTTTCCCTTTGATGAATTGAGTTTTGTAAAATTGACTAGAATTTACTCCAGTAATTTTTGACCAAAATTTTATACATTCCCTTTCTAATAAATCCGGGTAAAGAATAATGGCTGGTCGTATTTCTTTTTCAGAAATATTAAGGATTTTTATCAAATATTTTATATACAGAGATATCATTCTTGGATCTGTGTTTGTCAATCTAAATGGATTTCCTAGCTTATTATCGCCCTCTGCCCAATAGAGCATTGTTCCAGCAATAAATAAATGATCTTTTTGTAAGATCTCAAATTGTTTTATTGCTTCATTTCGAATATCTTTTCTTCGATTCTCGTGACGTTTTCTATTTTCTTCAACAAATTTTTGAATTCTTTCAGCTACCTTTTTGTTAGATTTGCTATTAAGAAATAATTTTGCTTTTTTAGAACTGGGGTCATTTTTAAGCCACCCAGCTAAAGTACTCTTAGATATTCCAAGAATTTTATTAATTTCATCATAGCTTTTATTTTGCTTGCGTAATTTAATAGCAAGATATTTTTCTTTTCTTATTGTCAGCATATAAACCTTATATTATACTATATTAGTATATCATAAATGTTCGACTCTAGTTACCCACTCCAGAACTTGACTTAGGAATAATTTCTTATTAATCTACTTAATAGTTATTTCTAAAAAATAAAAGAGCAGCCAATGAAAGTGCATAGGCTTACTTTTAAAGGTTGGCGCGGTTATGTTAAGCATGTGTATCTGGAAACAGAAAAATCAGTATTATTCGCTGCTGGCGTTGAAATGTTTTGGCAATATAATTGTATTTTGAGCAATAAGGAATACCTTGCCAAACAAATTAAGGAGGCATTGGCTTACGAAATTAAAAATGTAAAAGAGCCAATACTGGCGCGAATGATTGACGGATGGGCAACTACTGATAATCGGTGGCATGCCGACGAACTCAAAAAAATGATGGAGGAAGGAATTATGTCATTATGTAAGAGCTCTAAGTAAAAATTTTTAAACCGCTTTCAGGCGGTTTTTTTGATATGTCCATATTTTTCTAAAATAATCCGCTTAACCGTCTCAACATTATTTTCCACCAAAGTCGCCTTTTTGGCTTTATTAATAATTTTTTTGAGCTGCGGCGGCAAGGAAATCTTTTTGCTTATAACCGGCTCCACCGCTTCTCTGAATTTAGCAGGATGCGCGGTGCTTAATACGATAATCGGTTGCAAAATATTGCTTTTGCGCGCCGCGGCAATTCCAACCGCAGTATGCGGATCTAAAATATAGCCGGTTTTACGATAAACATTTTTAATTGTTTCACGCGTTTGTTTGTCACTTACACCGAAACCAATAATTTCGCGGCGCATTTGTTTTACATCGCCGTGAAACATTTCCAGCATCCTCGCAAAATTGCTCGGATTGCCGACATCCATGGCGTTAGAAATTGTTTTACACGAAACGCGTGAAACAAATTTTCCGGTTCTGAGATATTGCGGAACAATATCATTCGCATTCGTCGCCGCGATAAATTGTTTCACGGGCAAACCCATTTGTTTCGCCATTAATCCGGCGGTTAAATTGCCGAAATTCCCGCTGGGAACACAATAAATAACTTTTAATTTTTCACTTTTAACTTTTAACTTATTTAGTAATTGGGCATAACCGTAAAAATAATAAAAGGATTGCGGAAGTAATCTTCCAAAATTTATAGAATTGGCTGAAGATAAATTTATTTTTTCTTTTAAATCTTTATCTGCCAATATTTGTTTGGCAAGTTTTTGGCAATCATCAAAATTTCCTTTTACTTCCAATGACACAATGTTTTTACCGAGCGTTGCCATTTGTTTTTCTTGAAGCGCAGTTATGCGTTTACTCGGATATAAAACAAAAACTTTTATGTTAGATAATCCATAAAATCCTTGCGCCACCGCACTCCCGGTGTCCCCAGAAGTAGCGACAATAATGTTTAATTTTTCCTTTTCGCGGCGCAGGTAATAATTCATGAGCCGGGCCATAAACCGCGCGCCAAAATCCTTGAAAGCCAAAGTTGGCCCATGCCAAAGCTCTAAAATATATAAATTTTCGTTTATTTTTTTCAGCGGCACTTCAAAATTAAAAGCGTCTTTTAGCATCTTCTTTAATTCTCTTTCCGGAATATCTTTAATAAAACCTTTGCTGATTTCCAGAGCGATTTTCCAAAATTCCTTTTTAGAAATATCTTTTAAGAATTTCTTATTCAATTTTGGAAATCTTTCCGGCATAAAAAGTCCGCCATCTAAAGCCAATCCTTGTAGCAGTGCCGTTCTAAAATCAACGAAATGGATTTTCTTGCCTTCCGTAGCTTTATGCGAAGGAGGGTTATTGGTGCTGTAAAATTTCATAAATAAGCTGTTCTTTATCTAATCCCAAACAGGAAATGATTTTATGGGAAAAATTTTTATATAAAATATCCCGTTCTCGAAAAAGCTTTTTAATCCCTTTTTCTTTAAAACCAACAATTCCCCGGCTATCAATTTTGCCGCCTAAACGATTTTCTATTTCCAAAAGCGGTAATTTTAAATAAATAATATTAGTTTCTTTTTGGAGTTTTCTCATTGCCGGCAAAGAATAAACAATGCTTCCGCCGGGGGAAAAGACGGTATTTTCTAAATCCAAATCAAGAGTATACAAATTTTCCAGCCGCAAAAGTTCCGCCCCGCCGTCTTTTTCTAAAATTTCCTCATGTCCGCGGTTTTCTTTTTCTTTAATCAAGATATCCAAGTCAACAAATTTACACCCCAATTTTTTGGCAAGTAATTTACCGATAGTAGATTTCCCCGATCCCGGCATTCCGATTAAAGTAATTCCTTTCATTTTAAATATCCTTTCTTATACAAAAGTTCGGCGATTAAAATCGCTCCGCCGGCAGCGCCACGGATTGTGTTATGGGAAAGAGAAACAAATTTCCAGCTATTATTTCCATCTTCGCGAAATCTCCCGCAAGTAATGCCCAAGCCGCCTTCATAATCCCGATCTAATTTAGTCTGCGGCCGATCATCTTCTAGAAAATATTTGATAAATTTTTTTGGAGCTGACGGTAAGTCTAAGCTAGCCAAAGGATTTGGAAAACTATCAATCGCATCTCTTATTTGTTGTAACGAGGGTTTATTTTCAAATTTTACCGAAACGCTTGCCATATGGCCATCCGAGATTGGAACACGGATGCAGGTGGCGGAAATAGCCGGACAGCCCGCGCCCCAGATTTTTGTCGGTTCTTTTTCAGTTTTTTCTTCCTCGCCTTTTATAAAAGGAATGCAGTTATCCAGCATTTCCGGCCACGATTCAAAAGTTTTTCCGGCGCCGGAAATTGCCTGCAAAGTCGTAACTAAAACTTCTTTAGGGCCGAATTTTTTAAGCGCGTATACTACTGGAAGATATGACTGCAAAGAACAATTTGGCTTCACTACGAGCAACCCCTTTTCCCAACCCCGATTTTTCTTCTGGATATCAATTAAAGATAAATGATGCGCGTTTATTTCGGGAATTATCATCGGCACATCTTGGGTCCAGCGATGCGCGGAATTATTGGAAACTACTGCCACGCCAGCCGTGGCATATCGCAATTCAATTTCTTTGATTTTTTCTTTATCAGCATCAATAGCGGAAAATACTAAGTCCACCTCTTTTACAATTTCATCAAAATCTTCTTCAACCACTTTTATTTTTAAACCGCGTAATTTTTCTGGAACTGAATTTTTCATAACCCAACGGCCAGACACTGCCTCCTCATAAGTTTTCCCGGCCGATTGCGGCGAAGCCGCTAAACTCACCACCTCAAACCACGGATGATTTTCCAAAAGCGTCACAAATCTCTGCCCAACCATCCCAGTGGCACCCAAGATGCCAACATTTAACCTTTTACTATTAACTTTTAACTCTCTTTTCTTCATATTCTTAAAATATCCGCCAGCACCCCAGCCGCAGTTACTTCCCGTCCAGCTCCCGGACCCTGAACGACCAAAGGCCTTTTATTATATCGCTTGGTGTAAAAAGCAAAAATATTGTCAGCATCTCTGGTATTGGCAAGCGGGTTATCTAAAGAAATTTCTTGTAATCCCGCGGCCACCTTTCCTTTTTCTAATTTGGCGACATATCGGAGAACTTTATTTTTAGATTTTGCTTTTTCTAATAATTTTTTAAAATAGTCATCATATTTTTCCAGTCTCTTTAAAAAATCTTCCGGTGCTATCCCGCGAGATAGCAGTGTGCGCGGAACTAAATTCTCAATTTTTATGTCTTTCATTTCCATTTCTAATCCAGTTTCCCGCGCAAGCACTAAAAGCTTTCTGCCAACATCATTGCCGTTTAAATCTTCGCGCGGATCCGGCTCTGTGTATCCAAGTTTTTTCGCTTCCGCTACCACTTCACTGAATGACCGACTGCCGTCGTAAGAATTAAAGATAAAACTAAGAGTTCCGGAAAAAATACCTTCAATTTTGGTAATTTTATCGCCGGTTTTCAGCAAATCCCGCAAAGTGGATATAATCGGCAAAGCGGCGCCGACATTGGTTTCGTATAAAAACTGCTTTTTATTTTTCACCATTACCTCACGCAATTTCCGATATTCTTTCATCGGCAAAACATTAAATTTCTTATTCGGCGTCACGATATGGAATCCGGCTTCCGCAATTTCAATATATTTTTTAGCCACCGCTTCGCTGGCAGTGCAATCTACAAAAATTTTATTTCCCAATGGCAAAGATTTTGTTTGTTCTAGCCATTTATTAAAGTTTGGTTTTTCTGCTTTTTTTAATTTATTTTTCCAGTTTCTTAAATTAACCCCGCGCTCATTTATTATCATATTAAAAGCGTCAATTATGCCGCGTATTTTCAATCTTTGGACACCCGATGTCCTTAATATTGAATAAATTTGATTAAGTAGGGCGCTGCCGATATTGCCGGTTCCGGCTAGAAAGATATTTTTCACGCCGCCTTCAAAAAATTCCCCATGAACAACATTTAAAGCCTTCACTTTATTTTTAGCGTCAACCACAAAAGAAATATTCCGTTCGGAGCCGCCTTGGGCAATGGCAGTTACATTAACTCCATTATCACCAAGCATGCTAAAAAGCCGCCCCGCGATACCGGGGACGCCGCGCATCCCATCGCCAACCATGGCAAGAATGGATTGATTTAAAATAGTATTTATACCGACTTGCCTGTATTTTATTTCTTTTTGAAATTCCTTTTTTAACCCTCCCAGCGCGGCCCGAAGCTCATTAGTTTTAACGGCAAAGCAAATAGTGTGTTCGGAAGAGGCTTGTGAAATTAAAATAACATTTGCCTTGGCTTTGGCGGTGGCGCTAAAAACTCTGGCGGCGCTACCGGGAATTCCTGCCAAACTGACACCCCTAATCGTAACTAACGAAATATCATCCATCGCGGTTATTCCTTTAATCGTCGGCGCCGGTATTAATTCTTTCTGAATCAAAGTTCCGAGCGCTTTTGGATTAAAAGTATTTTTAATCAAAATCGGAATGCCATTTTTAATTGCCGGAAGCATGGTGGCCGGATGAATCACTTTAGCTCCAAAATAAGCCATTTCTACAGCTTCTTCGTAACTGATTTTTGGTAAAACTTGAGCGCTTCGGACTAATCGTGGATCGGCGCTCATCACGCCATCCACATCTGTCCAAATTTCTATAACTTTTACTTCTAATGCTGCGCCAAAAATTGAGGCGGTATAATCAGACCCGCCTCGCCCCAAAGTAATAGTTTCGCCTTTCGCGGTAGAACCAAGAAACCCAGTTATAATAGGAATCCCCTTTTTATTTTTAAAGAAATTTTTGATTCGACGATTGGTTTTTCCAAAATCAACAGCGGCCTTGGTAAAATTATTATTAGTTTTTACTAATTCTCTCGCATCAACAAAATAAGCATTTTTTATAGAAGCCGCGATGATATAAGCGGAAAGCCGCTCGCCAAAACTAGCGACCCAATCTAAATTTTTTGGCGAAGCTATTTTCTCCTTAGCAATCTTTTCTAAAATAAATTGCAGTTCTTTAAATAAATTTTCCGCATAATTTAAACTTCCTCCTTTTAACTTTTTATTTTCAACTAATAACTGAATGGCTTGAAAATGACGATTTTTTAAATTTTTCAATTCTATTTCTAATTTAGAATTATTTTGGGCAGCAAGCTTGGCGCACTTTAAAAGCTGATCAGTCACCCCCTGAAATGCCGAAACTACCACTGCCACCCTATCTTTTTTGGAAGCAATTTTAACAATCTCACCAACCTTTTTAATCATTTTTGGCGTTCCTACCGAAGAACCGCCGAATTTTAAAATTTTAGTTATTTTCGCCATATGTTTTATAAAACAATCGCCCCGCGTTGCGGGGCGATTTAGTAACTTAATTTATTAAAACTACTAAAATACCCCAGCAAAAATGCTAGAAACGGCGGCAGTGGTTGTAGTGGCAATAATTTTCATTAATTTTATTATAACAAACTAATTTATGGCGTCAAACCCCACACATAATTAAGACTGCGAAACCAAAGGTTTCGTAATTTTTAATTGTCTTAGTTATGTGCGGGGTCAAATAAAAAACCGGTTATAAAACCGGCCTTTCGTACTATCAGGGTAAAATTCCCCAGCGTATCTGTCCAACAAGATTGGTAACTCTTTCTATGCCGCTGTCATTTTTAATCATAAATTCAATCGGCGTTTCTCGGCCGAAAAGTTCCGCGGGGCGATGATACCAACGGGGAATGCCTTCATTGCTTAAAGTTTTTTCTGTTAATTTCATTAAGTCTTCCAATTTTCGAAATGCCGGCAACCTATCCGTTCTACTTACGCCAATCCCTTTCTGCCAGCGTTTTACGGTTGATTCGGAAACCCGAAGCATCAAAGCAAGCCTTTTCTGATTTACACCAAAATGAACAAGCAGTTTATTAACTCGGGCGGGGATGTCCATTTTTATCCCTCAATCTTCTAAGCATTACTTTCCCCATTCTTCTTGCGAGGCCGTAAGTTTCATCTACCAATTTCACATGGGCGCGCAATGGGGAACATTCTTTTTGCTCCCACCTCTTCAAACTGGAAGAAGACGCCGCTTCCATCGTCCGGACAACTGCTCTCCGGCCGCCCAAAAGATGCCTTAACTCCCGAACTTTCTGAGCCGTATCTTTTTTTCTGCGTCTCACTGCTCCTTTTCCGCGTTTCATTACCCCCTCCTTTTAAAGAAACTAATTAGAATTTTATATTATCCTCTGCGAATTTTCAAGTATTTCATTTTACCAACCTGCAATAAAATTTCTTTCTTTAAATCAACGGTTTTGCCCGGGTCAACTTGTTTTTCCCCGTTGATTTTAACTCCTCCCTGCTGAATAAGCCGCCTGGCTTCGCTTTTGCTGGAAGCTAATTTAGTTTCAACGAGTAAATCAATCAAAGATAACTTTATAACTTTTAACTTTAAACTTTTAACTTCTGTTGGTGTTTCTTTTTTAGATACTATTCGCACAAATTCTTTTTCCGCTTTTTCGCCGGCAGATTTTCCGTGATACATTTTTGTCAAAGTTTTGGCCAGGTCCATTTTGGCGCCGCGAGGGTCGGATTTTGCTTTTGCCGATATCTTATCTAATGGCAAATCAGTTAAAAGTTCCGCGTATTTTAAAATCAATTCATCCGGCACCGACATAATTTTCCCGAACATAATTTCCGGCTTTTCCGCAAGCCCAATGTAATTTCCCAAACTTTTGCTCATTTTTTGTACGCCATCCGTGCCTTCCAAAAGCGGAAGCATAACCACGTCCTGCTCGCTCTGGCCGTATTTTCTTTGAAGCCGCCGGCCCATTAAAAGATTAAATTTTTGGTCATTGCCGCCGATTTCTACATCAGCGCGAACTGCCACTGAATCATAGCCTTGTAAAATCGGGTAAAGCGCCTCCAGCATAGTTACTTCTTGTCCGGCTTTAATTCTTTTTTGGAAATCCTCCCGCTCCATCACTCTCTCCATTGACATCTGGGACATCAACTCTAAAATCAGCTTATCTTTTTTCAACCATTCGCTATTATAATGAATCTCGGTTTTTTTCATATCCAAAACTTTCTTCGCTTGATTCAAATAAGTTTTAAAGTTGGTTTTAATTTCTTTATCAGAAAGCTGGGGACGGGTTTTATCGCGGCCGGATGGATCGCCGATTTTAGCGGTAAAATCGCCGATAATCAAAACCGCTGTATGGCCGGCATCCTGAAACTGGCGGAGTTTCCGAAGCGGCACCGTGTGCCCCAAATGCAAATCCGGCGAAGTCGGATCAATGCCGAATTTCACCCGTAATTTCCTGCCGCTATGAAGCGCGGTTTCCAAATGCTCTTTTCCAATTATTTCTATAACGCCCCGAGTTAATAAATCATTATTTGCCATTTTTATATTATAAAACAAAAAATCCTCAAAATAAAATGAGGATTATCATAGGTTTCTAGCGCTGCCGCGGATCAGTGGGGTCAATAATTTCTCCCACCCAAATCCAATCCGCTTCATCATCGCCAGTATCGGCAACAAGGCAATAAAGGTTATTATCTTCATCTGGACGTAAAATTACTTTATCAAAATCCCGAGATTGGAATATCTTTTTTAGAATTTTTACCCGATCAGCACCAAGCCGCCGCTCTACGCCGTCAACCGCTAAAAATAAAATTCCTCCCCGCCGTTCCCCCAAACAGTCATGCAAAAAATAGATAAAAGGCAAATCCCAAATTCCATATTCAGCATTGGAAAAATGCATCCCCTCCCAACAGGCATAAAATTTATCAATGGACATCCGTTCTCCTCAAAAGCCTTTTATTAGAAAATAACCCGAAAATAAAAAAATCGCAAGCCTTGCGGGCTTGCGTTATTTTGCATTCCTTCCTTTCAAAACTTCATCTACCGCCCCGTATTCTTTTGCTTCAGCCGCCGTCAGCCAAAAATCTCTATCAGTATCTTTTTCAATTTTTGAAAGCGTCTGTCCGGTATGTTTGGCAAGAATTTGACTTAACTGCTCTTTCATCCGGACAATGTGTTTCGCTGTAATTTCAATTTCCACCGCTTGCCCTTCCGCGCCGCCCATCACTTGGTGCAAAAGCACTTCGGAATTTGGCAGAGCAATTCTTTTGCCTTTTTTCCCGGCTGCCAGAAGAACAGCGCCCATAGAAGCGGCAATGCCAACGCAAATCGTGGAAACATCCGGCTTGATATATTGCATCGTATCGTAAATTGCTAAACCGGCAGTCACTGAACCGCCCGGAGAATTTATATAAAGCTTAATGTCTTTTTTGGGGTCTTCATGCTCCAAAAAAAGCATTTGCGCGATCACGGTATTGGCCACTCCATCATTGATCGGTCCGCCCAAAAAAATTATCCGCTCTTTTAAAAGCCGGGAATAAATGTCATAAGCCCGCTCGCCAGCTTGGGTTTTTTCTATGACCGTTGGAATTAAATAATCGCTGTGTTCCATATTATTTTAATGATTCCAAATATTCAAAAATTTTCTTATTTCGAAGCTCACCATAAATATAATCGTAAAGCCGCTGGACGTCAATTTTCGGATTTTTCCTGAATTCAGAATGGGAAAGGGCTTTATTGGCCTCTGATTCTATCTCTTCTTGAGACGGCTCAATTTTTTGCTCTTTGGCAATTTGATACAAGATTAAATTGGTAGCCACGCTGTTTTTGGCTTTCTCCTCTAAATTTTTTCTAACAGCGATTTTTTCATCGGGATTTTTTACTAAATTCTTGTATTCCGCGATTAAATTATCCAGAGTGCGCTCCACCATAATTCGCGGCGGCGCAATTTCAGAATTTTTAATGATTTCCTCAAAAATTTTCAGGCGCAGGCGTTCATTTTCTTTCATTTCTTTTTCCTTGGCAATTCCTTCTCGGATACTAGTTTTAAGCGTGGCGGCATTTTCAAATTTGCCGAGACTTTTTACGAAATCATCGGTTAATTCCGGCAGTTCCCGTTCAAAAACGCCTTTTAAATCAGCTTGAAAATCCACCTTTTGATTTTGGAGTTCTTTTTTCCAATAATCCGCCGGAAAATTCACTGAAAATTCCAAATGTTCACCCTCTTTATGTCCAATCAAATTTTCTTCAAATCCTTTAATAAATTTCCCTTCGCCCAAAACAAAATTATCCGCCTTGCCGCTTGCGCCATCAAGCGGTTTCCCGTCAACAAATCCGGAAAAATCCAAATCTACCACGTCTCCCATTTTTGCCTCACGCGCTACCCGGGTAACTTTTGCCCTGGAATTTAAAATCCATTGAAGAGATTGGTTTATTTCTTCTTCGCTTGCGGAAAAATCTTTTTTAGCGCTTCCCAAAATCTTTTTAGCGATTTTTTGATAATTCCCCAATTTTACTTCCGGAAAAATTGTAATGGTGGCTTTAAATTTAAGACCGACATTTTCTTGCGGATTGGTTTCAACGATTTCCACCTTCGGCTGGTCAATCAATTGCCAGTTATTTTCTTCGGTAATTTCTTGCAAGGAGTCGCGTACAGCTTTATTCACTGCTTCATTAAAAACCGCTTCTTTGTCCACGGCTTTTTCCGCTAAATCTTTCGGCGCCGCTCCGGGCCGAAAACCTTTAAGATTAACCGAAGCCAGCGCCTGATCATAAATCGGCTGATAATATTCCAAAAATTCTTTATGCTCCAAAACCACCTCTGCCTCAATGATTGAGTCTGGTAATTTTTTAGATGTGTATTTCATTTATTTCCCAATATATTTAAATCGCAGAATTTTCTTGCCGGCAACTTCCACTTCCTCTATAAACATTTTTATAGGCCTAACCCATAACTGATTTTCGCCATAAAGCGCCCGATAAACTACTAATTCCTCCAAAGTTTCGCTATGCTTTGCTATTCCGATTACCTCATATTTTTTTCCTTTATAATGCTCATAAATTCCAAGTTTAACTGACATAAATTTTTCAAAAGCTCTATATATCTTTCGTACGGCAACTACGGAGCTCCGAAATGCTTGGTTTTCGCGAAGCAAAAATTTCGGAGCGAGGCGTAGGAGCCGCTTGCCGCTGGAGCAAGCGGACTCCGGTGCCGGTAGGAAGATATATAGAGCTTTAAATTATAAAAATGGCACTAATAATAAAGCTACTATATTTATAACTTTAATCAGCGGATTGATTGCCGGGCCGGCCGTGTCTTTGTAGGGGTCGCCGACTGTGTCGCCGGTAACCGCGGCTTTATGGGCTTCCGAGCCCTTGCCGCCGAAGTTGCCGGATTCAATATATTTTTTGGCGTTATCCCACGCCGCGCCGCCGGTAGTCATGGAAATTCCCAAAAAAAGTCCGGCGACAATCGTGCCCATTAAAAATCCGCCTAAAGCTTGCGCTCCCAAAAAATATCCGACTAAAACCACTGACAAAATCGGAAGTACTGCCGGCACTACCATTTCTTTGAGCGCGGCTTTAGTCACAATATCTACAGCCCGGCCATAATCCGGCTTAGCTTTGTATTCCATAATTCCGGGAATTTCCCGGAACTGCCGGCGGATTTCTTCTACCACTGCGCCAGCGGCACGGCCTACGGATTTCATCGCAATAGAAGCAAAAAGGTAGGGAACTGCCGCGCCTAAAATTAATCCCGCTACTACATAAGGATTTTCTAATTCAAAAACTAAATTTTTTGCCTGCGCGGCAAACTCTTCAACATATCCGGCAAACAAAACTAATGCCGCCAGCCCGGCTGAAGCAATGGCGTAGCCCTTAGTAACCGCTTTGGTGGTATTGCCAACCGCATCCAGCGCGTCAGTGATTTGCCGTACGTTCTGGGGAGCTCCGCTCATCTCGGCAATGCCGCCGGCATTGTCAGTCACCGGGCCAAAAGAATCAATTGCCACTACAATTCCGGCTACCGAAAGCATAGAAACCGCCGCGAGCGCCACGCCATAAATCCCAGCCAAAGAAAAACTTAAAAGAATCGCTGAAACAATAATTAAAACCGGAACAAAAGTGGCTTCCATGCCAACAGAGAGTCCCAAAATAATATTAGTGCCATGACCGGAGTTGGACGCTTCGGCAATGGATTGGACTGGCCGGTAATTTTTTGCCGTGTAATAATCAGTTACCACCACCATTAGCGCGGTTACCGCGAGGCCTATCAGGGTAGTCAGATAAAAATTCCAATAACCTTCGCCAAGATAAAATCTGGCAGCCGGATAAAATAAAATCGCCGAAGCAGCCAAAGCCCCGATTAATCCTTTATAAAGCGCTCCCATAATGGAATTGCTTGAGCCGGTTTTTACCAGAGCCGATCCAACCAGCGATGCTAAAATCGCCAGGCCGCCGAGCACCAGCGGGAAAATTACTAAAGGACCGGCAGCGCTTTTATCAATCAGCGAGCCAAGAAGCATCGCGGCAATCAAAGTTACCGCGTAAGTTTCAAAAAGGTCGGCCGCCATGCCGGCGCAATCGCCGACATTATCTCCGACATTATCCGCTACCACGCCCGGATTCCGGACGTCGTCTTCGGGAATGCCGGCTTCCACTTTACCGACTAAATCCGTGCCGACATCCGCGGCTTTGGTAAAAATTCCTCCGCCCAGGCGGGCAAAAACAGAAATTAAACTGGCGCCAAAACCGAGACTAATTAAAGCTTTGGGGTCATTGGTTAAAAAATAAAATCCGGCAATCGCCAGCAGTCCCAAGGCTACCACTAAAAATCCGGTTACCGAGCCGGCTTTAAAGGCAAGAGTCAGCGCGGAATTTAAACCTTGATTGGCGGCTTCGGCAGTCCGGGAATTGGAACGGACCGCCACATTCATTCCGATA
This sequence comes from Candidatus Harrisonbacteria bacterium, assembly GCA_016192685.1. GTDB lineage: Bacteria > Patescibacteriota > Minisyncoccia > UBA6257 > 02-FULL-45-10c > JACPTS01. The sequence continues at coordinate 328,727 of JACPTS010000001.1, read as the reverse complement.
TAGCCAGCCAACGCCGATGCCGAGGCGCCAACTAAAAATCCAAGGGCGGACATACTGCCCAGCAGGTAATAAATAATAAGCAATAAAATCGCGGCGACCACAGCGACACTTTTATACTGGCGATTTAAAAAAGCCGCCGAGCCTTCCTGGATTGCCTGAGAAATTTCCAGCATTTTGGCGTTTCCTTTCGGCTGGCAGGAAAGCCAATACATTATATAAGCGCTGTAAGCGACGGCTAAAATAATTGGGAGAAAAACTAGTAGATACATAAAGTCTCTATTATTGAGTTTCAGCTTTCTTTTTTCGGCCTCGTTTTTTCTTGCCCGCCGAAGCCTCGGCGGAGGCGGGGGGTTTAGCTTCTTGAGATTCTATTTCCGAAGCAACCGCTTCGGGGCTTTTTTCTTCTGCTGATTTCTCTTCTTTATTTTCTTCCAGCCCCTTTTTTACTTCTTCAGTCGGAATTGCCGCTGCCACGCCGCCCTCTAAAACTTCATCCGGTTTTGACTGGGAGCGAACATCAATTTTCCAGCTGGTCAGTTTGGCCGCCAGACGCACATTTTGCCCTCCTTTGCCGATGGCCAAGCTTAATTGGTCGTCTGGAACAAAAGTTTTAGCTTCCCGGCGCGGTAAAATTTCAACGCCAGTCACCTTGGCCGGAGATAAAGCATTGGTAATAAATTTAGCCGGATCTTCCGACCATTCAATAATATCAATTTTTTCCTGTCCCAACTCATTAGAAACCGCCATTACTCTAGTGCCGCGCTGGCCGACGCAGGAACCAACCGGATCAATGCCTTCAGTTTTGGAAACTACCGCGATTTTACTGCGGCTGCCCGGTTCCCGCGCGATCGCTTTAATTTCTACTACGCCGTCGGCAATTTCCGGGACTTCCAGCTCAAAAAGTCGGCTGACAAATTTCGGATGAGATCGGGATAAAATAATTCCGGGAATTCTTGATTCTTCCTGAACCGCTAAAATATAAAAACGCATCCGATCGCTGACCGTATAATGTTCTCCCGGAATAGATTCGTTATAAAACATAATTCCGGTTGCCCGGCCTAAATCCACATAAACATTGCCGCGGTCATATCGCTGGATTACGCCGCTGATAATCTCGCCTTCTTTATTGTGAAATTCTTCTAAAATTGAATTTCGCTCTGCTTCCCGCAATTTCTGGAGAATCACCTGTTTGGCGGTTTGGGCGGCAATCCGGCCGAAATCATCGTGAGTTTCTAAGGGATAAATTAATTCTTCCCCTAAAATTACGTCCGGTTTTTCCTTTTTAGCTTCTTCCAGAAAAATATGCCGATCGGGATTGTAACGAGGTAAAACATCCTCTCCTTCCGGCATAAATTCTTCTCGCGCGCGCCGAGATTCGTTTTCCGGCGCTCCGCCTTCCGGAACCGGCTCCTCTTCAACAATTCTCACCGTAGTGTCATCAACCACAGTTTTTATTTTCCAAAATTTAAGCCCGCCGGTTTTTTGGTCAAATTTCGCTTTAACCACTTCCCCCCTCTGGCAATATTCTTTTTTATAAGCAGCCGCCAAAGACGCTTCCAGCGCCTCAAAAACTTTTTTCGCCTCTACGCCTTTTTCCTGGGCAATTTGTTCTACGGCTTTTTTTAGTTCTTTTAAATTAAACATATGTTGTTATCTGTCGTTAGTCGTCTGTTGTCTTAATAAAATATCCGCTTGCAGGCGGACATCAATCATTATTTACATTATATATAACAAAATTTCGATTGTCAAGTCCATTTAAAAAATCCCAACTAAGCGAGGTTAGATTTTTCAAAATAAGCAGATATATTTCTTGATTATAGATTCTCTGCCTATGTTTCGTACGGCAACTACGGAGCCGCGATTTGCTTGGTTTGTTTCGCAAAGCGAAACAAAAATCGCGGCGAGGCGTAGGCGCGCTCCGCCGCTGGAGCGGAGCGACGCCGGTGCCGATAGAAATATAGGTAGAGAATCGGATAAATAGGTCTAATAAGAAATATATTGGCTTATTTTGCTAAAATCACCGAGCCACTTCCACTGCCTGGTCAAAACTGCTGCTGCCTTCCAGATTTTGGCAGGATAAAGTATAAGTCGTAGTTGTTTTTGGCGAAACGCGAGCAGATCCAAAAGTGCTGACTTTTCCAACCGCCGGCGAAATTTCACAAGTATTGGCAAACTGGCATTTCCAGCTTAAAACCGACTGGCGGTCAAAAACCGATTGGCTTAATGTCAGCGGCAAAGCGGAAAAATCGCAAACCGGCAGTTCGGTAACTTTCAAATTTAAGCTTTTTCTGCCGGTCCCCAATTTTCCGGCGCAGTTTAAAGTATAAGTAAATTCTTTCTTTTCCGAAGAAACAAATTTTTGGGAGCCGGATAAAAATTTATCTCCGCTCCAGGCGCCGGAAGCAGTACAGCTGTCAGCATTGCGAGTATTCCAAGAAAGCAAGTATTCCACCGGCGCTCCCAAAATTACATTTGGCCCATCTAAATTATTAATCCGTAAATCAATTACCGGCGGCCCGTCTGGCGGCGGCGGCTCCTGCACGGCTACATTAATATACGCGATAGTGGATAATTTTTCGTTATTTTGCATTAAACGAAGCGCTCCGTAGCGATAAACTCCCGGCTGGTCGTAAAAAACCAGGTCCCGAAGCACAATGGTGCAGCTTTTCGGATTTTCCGGATTAGCCACCGCGCCGTCAAAAGTCGGGTCGCCTTGATTTAAATCCGTATTCCAAAGGCATTGGCCGCCTTCAGAAATTAATCCGGTCCAGCGGCCGGTTTCATCCCGGGAAACTTTTTTGTCGCCGTCAATATCGTAAGCCGCCCCAAGCCAAAGGTTAACTTTTTCTCCGCGGGTCACCCGGATGCTTTTAGAAAAATTTTTGCCGTCCAAGCTGGCGCTGGCTTCCGCAACCGGCAAAGGAATACTGGCGCCGCCAACGCCGGTTACTTTTACAACTACTTCATCAGAACCGATTGTCGGGCAATATAATTTATAAGTATAAGTTCCGGGTTTTGTTTCGGTGCGTTTTTCATCGCCGGCTTTTGTTTTAACGCCAATCCAAGAGCCGTAAGCCAAACAATATTTATCTGAATTCCAGGATAAAGTAAAAGAGCCGGGCGCCATGGTAACCGGGCCGTCTTGGCCGTTAACTTTTAAGTCAATTTGCGGTTTTTCCGGCTCTTTTAGCGGAGGCGGCGCAACGTCCGGCGGCACTTCTATCGGCGGCGCTTCCGGCTGGATTTCCGGAGTAATTACTCTTAGAGTCACTGATTTTCTGGCGAGGCCCAGTTCAGCAAACTCCCCGGAACCGGTAATCGTATAGCGGGTGGTTAATTTGGGTGAAATTTTGATAGACCCTTGCTTTGTTGCCACGCCGATACCCTGATTAATAGACAAAGAAAGCGCGTTTTCGCTGTTCCAGCTTAAAGTGGCGCTTTCGCCTTTTTTAATCACGGCCGGTTCAATTTTTAGCTCCACTGTCGGCGCCGGCGGAATATCGCCGACAAAAACCGTCGCGGTTCTGGTAATAGTTCTTTGAGCAGTTGATTTGGAATTATCCGAGTAACCCTTACAGTTAAATTGGAAACTATAAATTCCTCTTTTTACAAAATCATAAGTTTTGCCGCCTTTGATATAACTTTCCGTCCCGTCAAAATCTTGGCTAAAATTTCCGACTTCCGGCGCTTTGCCGGACAAAACGCAAGATTGGGCCGATGGCGCTTGCCACTGAATAGTGAATTTACCTTTATCAATAATTTTATTTGCCGAAACCGAGAATTTAACCATTGCTTCCAGTGGCGGGCAAAAAGTTTCGCCCCGGCTGCCGAGATTTACCGGCATTAAAGAAACCTGTTCTAAGTAGCAATATTCAGGTTTACGGCCGGTAGCCGGAACTCCGCCGTAACGGTCTACGAGATAAGAATCAATATATTCAATCGGCTTTCCCGCCCGGCTGTAGCAAAAACTTTGTGAATCGTTATAGCGAGGATTTGTGTACACCCCCCATCGGCAAAGCGGCGGCGGCGTTGCCGCCGGTTCAATTTGCAAATTCGGGTCCGCGGCAGCTGCTAAGTTAAATGCTGAAAATAAAAAAATTGCGCTAAAAAATAAAAATAGATGGTAGCGAAATTTCATACTTTTATTATAAACGAAATTTATTTTCACGCCAAAGGATAATCGGCTATAACTGGGGTTGACTGAAGATAAAATTTTTTGTAATATACATTCAGCAAATTCATATCTTAAAAGAGGCAGTAAGTGAAAAAAATAATTGGAGTTTTGGTTTTAACCGCTGTTTTGATTTTCAAGATTTCAGCTGTTTGGGCTAAAGGATTGGTAAGGGATTTGAACGTGAATGGCGTGATGTCGCTTAATTGGCGAATGATCGGTCCGGAAAAGCAGGGCTTTGAAAATACGGTTCAGCACGAAATTTATCTTGCGGATATGTATTTCGGCTTTGACGGGAAAATAAGCGGAAAATTTCCGTTTTTGCTGGAATTTCAGATTCCTACCGCTTCCCAGGGCCGAATAAATTTATATCGTTTTTCCACCGAGCTTTTATATGAGGAAAAATATAAATTGGAACTGGGAAAATTCTTGATTCCTTTCGGACATTACAACGAGCTTTACCGGCCGGACCAGTTTTTAACCGTTACTCGCCCGCTTTTGTATGCTTCACCGGACAGCTTGGATATTGTTTCCCGCTTAAATTCTCCGCATCCGCCGATGAGCGCCGGCTATTCAGACATCGGGTTAAAAGTCGGCTATTATCCACAAAGCGGGCATTTTTGGATTCCGACCGAAATTATTGCTTATTTAGTAAATGGCTTGGGAGAAACTCCGAATCGGATAAGAATTTTCCAAAATAGCAATAATCTTTTAGTTCCGGGCGTTGCCATTGGCGGAACTGATATTGATTTTGGCCATCTGAATAATAATCTTGCCGACAATAACAATAATAAAGCGCCGGGGGGAAGAATCGTTTTTGCTTTAGGAGATTTGAAAATCCCGACCATTTTTGAGGAAAAGAAAATTGAATTAAACGGGATTCGCCTTGGTCTTTCGGGAATGCATGGGCGTTATGACCTTGAGGAAGCGATTGCCGGCCAAGATTATCAAATTTTCGGAACTGACTTGATTTTTCAATATAAAAACTACAGCTTTTCCGTTGAATATGTTTATAGCAAAAATGATTTCAGAAAAGCCCAGGCGGATTCTATTAAAATAGTGGATTTTGCTCAACGGACGGATTATTTGCCAAGCAAGACCGAAATCAATAAAGGTTATTATCTTCAGGCGGCATTTCCAATTTGGAAAAATCCCCCAGTCGGGAAAAAGGTGTTGGGAATTTTAGCTTTTAATAAATTGGAGCGGATTGGGCCGGAATTGGTATTTTCCAAAAATAAAAATCCCGCCGATCAATTGCCAATAACTGCCTTTGCTTCTTCGCCTCAAGACCTGAAAACTTTTATGAATAAATATACCGCCGGATTAAATTGGCAGATTGCCGATAACTTTATAATGAAGGCGGAGTATTCTTATTGGAAAATAAAAGTTCCTCCGGTATTTGGTTCAACGCAGTCTAGTATTTATCAGCCAGCTTTTTCTTGGGTATTTAGTTTTTGAGACTAAAAAACCGCCTTATGGGCGGTTTTTAAATATTTTCAAAATGTTTTATATCAGTTCCGGCTTCATTAAGGACGATAGTTATTAAATCAATTTGCCATCCTTGCCTATCATCTAATAATTCAGAATTATGATTAGCGTATAAATAGGAAATTCTCTGCAGTTTTTTTAATTTTGATTTGGTTAAATTATCTTCCGGCAATAATGCGGCAATTGCCGCATTATTGCCGTATTGCTGCATAGTCTTTACTTCTACAAAAACTAAGGCGCCGCCCGGATTTTTAGTAATAATATCAATTTCTCCCCACGGCTGCCTAAAATTACGTTCAATAATCGTGAAACTTTTGTTTAACAAATATTCGCAAGCAATATCTTCGCCTAATTTGCCTATTTCGGATTTTTTGGTCATAGATGTTTTATGAATTACATGATATAATTGTTATCGCGATAACAAATTAAGAAAGTTTGTTGTGAAACTATATGGATATAACTGCCGACTATATTAGAGGATTAATAGATGGCGAAGGTTGTTTTTCTTTTTGTAATATACCTCAAAGAAATAGATATGGCAATAAAATAAAAATACCCGCATTTATTCTTGGTATGCATGAACGCGACAGAGAACTAGTTGAGAAAGTTAGGGAATATTTAGGCGTTAAAAATAAAGTTTATACTTTCAAGCCATATCTTTTAGATGGTTTTAAAAGAGGAAAAACAGTAAGAATAATGGTGAGAGATTTTGGCGAATTACGAGATATAATAATACCATTTTTTAATAAAAAATTAATCGGGTTTAAAGGAAAACAATTTATTGCCTGGTTAGAAAAAATCGGCAATGATCCAAATGTTCATCCTGACTATAAAGTTCTGTTTGGTTTATATAAAAGGGGCTATTTTGAAGAAAAAGCCAAAAAATTTCAACAAAGGTGTTTCACGTAACGGTACCCTAACTACTTTGAGCTTAAAAAATGCCGGATGTTTCACAAAATAAGCGTGAAACACTTTGCTTAATTTATATTACCCTCTATAAAATTGTTTCATGTAACTGGGTGCTGGGCTGTTTAAGCACAAAGTTTACACCAATGTTTCACAAAATGTTTCACACCATTAAAAAACACCCTTTAATAGGGTGTTTCACAAATAGTCATATTTTTCCTTTATTTCAATTAAACTTTCATATCGGTTAGACCTGATTTTACTCCTTTGCCGCTCTATTTTTTTCAGCTTGCCTATTTCCATCCAATTTGCCGCAGAGGGGATGTATATCCCGAAATATCCGGATTTTATTGCCGGAAGAATGTCCCAGCCATAAGTATCGCCGATGCTATAATAGCTCTCTGCTGGATATCGCTTCATAATATCTCTAAAAGCTTTCTCTTTATTGTCGGGCACGGTAATAAATTCCTTAAAAAACTTTAACAGGCCAGCTTCCTTTAATGCGCCTTTTTTATCGTTTTGAACGCCTTTATCACCCTTGGTCAAAATAACCAAAATATCTTCTTGTCTGCGCAAAAACCGGACAACGGTAAAAGCCTGCGGCTTAATTTTCCTTTTATACCTTTCTTTCTTAAATGCTTCCAGGCCAATCTTATAAAGCTGATTATAATACCTTCTTTCGTCGGAAGCGCTTAATTCTAACCCGGATTCTTTGCATAAAATTTTAAAAATTTCCACGAAAGAAGTCGGGAAGCGCCGTTTGGTATAAAGATAAGGTTTGCCGGTTGAGGGATCAATGGCAGGAATCAGTTCTTTATCTAATTTACTGTGTCTTTCTTTAATTTCATTTAAGGCGGGGGATTTGTCTCCTAAAATTTCAGTAATGAGGGCATAAGCTTTTTCTCTTGGTTTTTCGTACAAATCTAAAGTGTTCATTAATGTGCCGTCTAAATCAAACACCCAGACTCGATTGGCCACCTGTCTTCAGTTTTCAATCTTGAATCTAATTAAAAAATAATCCTTTTAGGATTATTTTTCAATACCAAGACAAAAAATCTTATTTAAAATCCAATCTTTTCGGCTAAGCTTTCGGATAAAGATTCCTCGTATTCTATTTCCTCCAAATGCTTTTTTAAAAATTCTTTAATTTCCGGAATATCTTTATTAACGATTAAAATTTTAAGATAAGGATGCAGCTTATTCCTGGTTTTTAAAATTAATTCCGAAGCCCCCTCCTCCCTTTCCCGGATATGAAATCCTTTTAAATCTTCGTATTGATAAGATTTTATTTTCCCCAGTTGAATGCCTTTTTTGTCCAGTTTAAAATGAATAACTTTCGGCAGTTCCTTAGCCCAAAAAAGCAGAGTGGCTTCGGCAATCACGATAAATAAAGCGAAAAGAAAATTCCCCTGCCAGAGGGAAACCAAAAATAAAATGCCGGCGGCGATAATCGTCAGCCAGTACCAGGAAACATCTTTATACTGGTACTTAAATTCTGACGCTTGCCAGATTATTTCTTTAATTTCCTTTTCCATACTTTTCGTGTTTTTGCAGGCTGCTACGAATAATTATTTCTAAAAGCTGAGGAAAATTTATGCCCATCGCCGCCGCTTGCTGAGGCAAAAGGCTGGTTTCCGTCATTCCGGGAATAGTGTTTAATTCCAAAATATATAAATTTCCTGCGTCAGTTAATATCATATCAGTTCTGGACATTCCGGAACATCCCAATAATTTATGCGCTTTCAAAGCAATCATCTGGATATTTTTAACGGTTTTTCTCGGAAGGTTTGGCGGAGTAATTTCGTCAGAGCCGCCGATCGCGTATTTGGCACGGTAATCAAAAATTATTCCTTGTTTCGGGATAATTTCGGTGGGAACCAGCGGGATAGCAGTGCCGTTGATTTCCAAAACTCCGCAGGTAACTTCCCGCCCCTGAATATAACGCTGGGCCATCACGGATTCGGAATAATTACCAGCCCGGGCAATGGCTTCTTTTAATTTATTCCGGACGGAAACTAAACTTACGCCAACGCTTGATCCCCGGTCAGCCGGCTTAATTACTAACGGGGTAGAAAAGCTTTTCTGAATCGCCCATTCAGCATAGGAGTCGTTCCTTTTTACCAAAATTGCCTCCGGGGCAAGCAAGCCGTTTTGGGAAAGCAATTGAGCGGTTTTTTGCTTGTCTATCGCCAAAGCACTCACAATCGGCCCAGAACCGGTATAAGGAATTTTAAAAACTTCCAAAATGCTTTGCAGTTGGCCGTCTTCGCCGTATTCACCGTGCATGGCAATAAAAGCGATATCACATTTCTCTTTTAATTCTTTTAAAGTTATCGGCCAAGAGCCGTTTTTCTCTATTTTTACCGGAAAGGCCGCGAATTTTTCCGGATTCAAATTTTTTAAAATCATTTCCCCGGTTTTCAAAGAAACCTCGTGTTCTGACGAAGGCCCGCCCATTAAAACCGCGACTCTAATCTTCATATTTTAATTTTAACAAAAACGCCTCCGCAAAGCGGGGGCGTTTAATAATTTTCTTTTTTTCTCAATGCTTTCTTTTCTGATTTTTTACTTTTTTCTTCCAGCCGTTTTTCTTTTTCCCGCCTTGGCACTTTAGTTTCTTTCCGCTCTTCCGGAACTGCCAGCGCCTGATTCACTAAATCATTTAAAATTACAATCGCTTTTTCCCGATTTTGCGCCTGGGAACGTTCGGCTTGGGAATAGATAAGTATTTCCCCCGCCTCATTGATTCTATTTTTAAGAATCGGATTTTCGGCAATCAAATATTTTTGTTCTTCGGTTAGGGCCGGCGAATTCCTGAAATCCCAGCGAACTGCGACTTTCGTTTCCACCTTATTAACATTCTGGCCGCCTTTGCCGCCGCTCCGGCTGGTTTCAAATTCCAGTTCCGATTCCGATATTAAAAATTTTGTTTTTTCTTTTGGCATTTTTTCAAAATTCATAAATTTTTAATTTTTGCGGAGGTGGAAGGATTCGAACCTTCGAACCGGTTTCCCGGTTAACATCTTAGCAGGATGCTGCCTTAAGCCACTCGGCCACACCTCCGTATCAATTGAGTTTAATTTAAATTTTAATATTTGTAAATTATTAAATTTTCTGTTATTTTAAGTAAATCCTTATGAATGAAGAAAATGTGAAAAATTTTCCGCCGAAGGCGGATCAGCCTATGGCTGAAAAGCGCCCGCCGGTGGTAGTAGTGGTTGGGCATGTTGACCACGGCAAAACCAGTTTGCTTGATTATGTCCGAAAAACTAACGTTGCCTTAAAAGAGGCCGGGGGTATAACTCAATCGGTTGGCGCTTATGAAATTGAGCATGGCGGCCGAAAAATCACTTTTATTGATACTCCCGGACACGAGGCGTTTTCCAAGATGCGGGTTCGGGGCGCGCATGTGGCAGATGTCGGAATTTTAGTGGTTGCCGCTGACGAAGGGGTAAAACCGCAAACCAAAGAAGCCTTGAAAGCCCTGCAAGATTCGGAAACGCCTTTTGTGGTGGCAATGACAAAAACCGACAAGCCAAACGCGGATTTAGAAAGGGTAAAAAATGATTTAACCGCCAACGGCGTATTATTGGAAGGTTATGGCGGCAATATCAGTCATCAAGGCGTTTCTTCCAAAACCGGCGAGGGTATCAATGAGCTTCTAGATTTAATTTTGCTTACTGCCGACTTAGAAGAACTTCATTATAATCCAGAACACCGGGCTGCCGGAGTAATTTTAGAAGCAAAATTAGACAATAAGCGAGGAAATACAGTCACGGTTATTTTAAAAGACGGAGGACTAAAAAAAGGAGACCTTATTGCGACTGCCACCGCCAAAGGCAAGGTAAAAATTTTAGAAAATTTTTTGGGAAAACCGGTAACCGAACTTCAGCCGTCCAGTCCGGCGGTAATTTTAGGATTTGAAAGTTTGCCGGAGATCGGCGAAGAATTTATTTCTGGCCAGCTTTCTGAAGAAGACTTGAAAAAAGTTACTAAAACGGCATCCAAAAAATTGGGGGCTTCAGACACCAGCAATAAAGAATCCCAGACTATCAAAGTAATTTTAAAAGCCGATGTCGCCGGCTCATTGGAAGCCCTGCATGATCTTTTGCGAAAAATTCCAATTAAAGAAAATCAGACTTTGGATGTTATCGGCCAATCGGTCGGGGAAATTACCGATGGCGATATCAAAGACGCCGTCGCCACCAAAGCGATGATTTTAGGGTTCCGGACTAAACCGAATAAAGCCGCGGAAAATTTAGCGCGGGCGCAGGAAATTACTATAGTAACAGATGAAATTATTTATAAATTAGTGGAAGGAATTGAGAAAACCTTTTTGGAAATGGGCAAAAGCAAATACAGCGGCGAGCTGGAAATCCTGGCCGTTTTCGGCGCGAAGGGCGGCAAACAAACTATCGGCGGCCGGGTTAATCGCGGGCAGATTAGGATAAAATCCTGGCTGGAAATACAAAGGGGCGAAGAAATTATCGGCAAGGGAAAAGTTTTAAATCTTCAGCAAGGGAAAAAAGATGTTAATGCCGTGAATGAGGGCAATGAGTGCGGGCTGATTTTTGAATCCGATATTAAAATCCAGGTTGGAGATAAACTTCTATCTAAGTAATGTACCAACGGCATCAAAGGGTGGAAAGTTTAATAAGAGAAGAGTTAGACAAGCTTATTTTAAAAGAACTGGAATTTCCCGGGGCTTTGATGACGGTGGTTGGAGTAGAGGCGCAAAAGGATTTGGATTACGCGGCAGTTAAGGTTTCCGTAATTCCGGCTGAAAAAGGCGAAGAAGTATTGAAAATTTTAATTCAAAATCAGAAAAATTTGCGGCATTTGCTTTTGAAAAAAATAAATATCAAGCCGATGCCGGAAATTAGATTTAAGTTAGATTTGGGATTAGAAAAAGCGGCGGAAATTGAAAAAACTTTTATAAAGATTGAAAAAGAGCAAAAAAACTAATAAAATGATTTTGTTGGCCACGTAGCCAAGTGGTAAGGCAACTCTCTGCAAAAGAGTTATTCGCCGGTTCGATTCCGGCCGTGGCCTCAAAATTTGAATTTTATAATTAAACAATTTAAAATTCTAAAAATGCTCGGGTGGCGAAATGGCATACGCACATCCCTTAAGAGGATGCGCCGCAAGGCATGTGGGTTCGAGTCCCACCCCGAGCACCAGTTCGGAAATTGAAAAAGTAAATTTTTTCTGATAATCTCTTTTAAGAAAGTAAATGGAGGATAAATGCTTTTTTGGTTAAGCATTGCCTTATCTCTTTGCTGTATTTTGAAAACTAAAAATACGAATTCTTTAAATCGCTGGGATATTTTATTCTTTTTAAGTTCGTGGCAGATTTTTAATTTAAAGATTTGGCAAAATTATCTTATTGATTTGGGCCTTGGCTATGCTTATGAAATCTCCGCGACTATTTTAATTCTGCTGGCGCTTTTCTACTTAAAAAACCGTGGCATTAAATTAAATTTTAGCTTTTCTAAATATGAACTTCTGCTGATAAGGGATTATCTTGCTATGCTGGCAGTGCTGATTCTGCCAATCGGTTTTGCCATCGGATTTTTAAAATTCCATCCGATTGAAAATCCAAAATTAATCCTGGAAACGTTTGCCGGCTATTTCCTGTTTGTGGCGCCAAGCGAAGAATTAATTTTCCGCGGCCTGATTCTTAACTTATTAAGAAAATGGGTGAATGATTGGCTGGCGCTTTTAATTACTACGGCAATTTTTGCCTGCATTTACAGCCATCTTTCCGGCGGCGGAATTTTCCCCAATTGGAAATATGTTGGCCTGGCATTTCTGGCTGGCCTTATTTACGGCCTTGCCTATCTGGAATCGGAAAATATAATAGTACCCATCCTTGTTCACGGCGCGACTGATGCTGTCTGGAGGATATTTTTAAGCTAAAAGCCCATTCTCAATTGAGAATGGGCTTTTTTGAATCAGCTTAGGGACGTAAGACGGGGTGTTTCCGGCAGGAACTTCGGCAGACTTTCCGGAACATGCCGCACCGGTCACACACTCGCAGGTTATTCGCCTGCTGAAGAATAGGCAGAACCTTGTCCAACTTTTCCTCTGCCGGAATCAGCTCTGCGGCTCTCCTTTCCACCGCCGTAAGACTTCTGTCCCTGAAGCCCGGATTTATCGTCATTATCCCTCCCCTTTATGTAAGAATTAACGAACAGCTTATAAATTTATAACATAATTATAAACGAAAGTCAATATCGCTTCCGGCGGGCGGCATGAAAAGATTTATGGACTTCCCGCAATTCTTTATTGGTAAGATGAGTATAAATTTGGGTAGTAGAGATATTGCTGTGGCCAAGCAGTTCCTGCACCGAACGCAAATCCGCGCCGTTCACCAATAAATCAGTGGCAAATTGGTGGCGAAGTTGGTGGGGAGTAATATTTTTGGCGATGCCGGCTTTGCGGCGATAAAATTCCACCAAGCGCTGGACTGCCCGCGGCGTGATTTTTCCGATTACTTTCGGCTGGGCAAGCGGCGAAGTCTGTTTAGAAAAGCTGATAAACAAATGTTCCAAAGTATCGGTGCGTTTGTCCAGCCAATTTTTTATCGCGGCTTTGGCGCGGTCAGACAAAAATACCACTCTTAATTTTTCACCCTTACCGCGAACCGTGATTTCTCCGCGATTTAAATTAAGATAGCGGTCTAAATTACAAAGTTCGGAAATACGGAGGCCGGTGGAAAAAAGCATTTCCAAAATCGCCCGGTCCCGCAGGCCGCGCAAAGTGTTTTGCGCCGGCGCCGCTAAAAACCTTTCCAAATCCGCGTATTCAATAATATCAATCTGCCGTCGGGCGATTTTGGGCAATTCAATTTTGTCCGGCGATAAAACTTCGTAATCGTTTTTAATCAGATATTTTAAAAAGTTCCTTATGGCAATGGCGTAATAAGTTTGTGTCAGCTTCTTAAGATTTTCTTTTCTTGCCAAATGCGCCCGGAAGTTTTTTATATTTTCCGCCGTAATTTTTTCCGGCTTTTTAATTTTAGAAAAATTTATAAATGCTTTTAAATATCGTTCGTAATTCTCCCGCGTTTTCGGCGAACGATTTTTCTCAATTTCCAGATAATCCAGGTAGTCTTTTAAAGATTTTTCGATTGATGCCATATTTTCATTATATCAGGAAAACGTTTTGCGACAGATAAAGGGCTTGATTTTTTTAAAGAAATATAATATAATAAATAACAATGTTAACTACCAGGCAAAAATTGAATATTTTAAAAGAACACGGCGAGCACGAGACCGACACTGGTTCACCCCAGGTACAGGTGGCGCTTTTAACCAAAAACATTGAAGAATTAACCGGACACCTTAAAAAGCACCGGAAAGACAACCTCTCCCGAAGAGGGCTATTAAAAATGGTCGGCAAAAGAAAAAGGTTATTGGATTATCTCTCCAAGAGAAATTCAAAAACTTATACTACTTTAATTAAAAAATTAGGATTAAAAAAATAAATACACAATGCAAACCTATCCATCCTCCGTAGCTGTAGCGACAGCTACTGCGGAGGACGGGCGAATGTATGCGAATGCCGCGAACAAAATAATTTGTTGGCAGTATCCGTATATGTTCGCATCGTTTGCGTTACATAAAGCAAATGAAGCGAAAAGATCAGAGAGTAGGAATTTTTATTGACATCCAAAATCTCTACCACTCTTCTAAAAACTTATATCACGCTCGGGTCAATTATAAAGAATTGATGAAAGAGCTGGTGGCCGGGCGAAAACTTATCAGCGCCATGGCATACGTGGTAAAAAGCGAAACCGCCAAAGGCGAAGCGGAATTTTTTGACGCTTTGGTGAAGGCTGGTTTGGAACTTCGGAGCAAAGATTTGCAGATTTACGCCGGCGGAATGAAAAAAGCGGATTGGGACGTGGGCATGGCGGTAGACGCCATCCGAATGTCCGAACTTTTAGACGTGGTAATTTTAGTTACCGGCGACGGAGATTTTATCCCGCTGGTGGAATATTTAAAATGGGGCAAAGGGCTGACGGTAGAAGTGGCGGCTTTTGGCCGCAGCGCTTCCGGAAAAATAAAAGAGGTAGCCGATGAATTTATTGATTTGGGTGAAATGCCAAAAATGCTGCTTAAAAAATAAACTATGAATTTAGGACGGAAACAATTTAAAATGGATTTCGCCGGAAAGCCGCTGACGCTGGAAGTTTCCCGCTTGGCGGATCAAGCCGATGCTTCGGTACTTGGGCGCTATGGCGACACCACTGTTTTGGCAACGGTAGTCATGAGTAAAAAAGACATTGATAAAGATTATTTCCCGCTGATGGTAAATTACGAAGAAAAATTTTATGCCGCCGGGAAAATTCTTGGCAGCCGCTTTGTCCGGCGCGAGGGGCGGTCTTCAGACGAAGCAATTCTTACCGGACGGCTGATTGACCGGACCATCCGCCCGCTTTTTGACCAAAAAATGCGGCGGGAAATCCAGCTGGTAGTAACGGTCTTAACTTATGACGGAGAAAATGACCCGGATTTTATCGGCTTGCTGGCCGCTTCCGCGGCGCTTGCCATATCTCCGATTCCCTGGGACGGTCCGGTGGCCGGAGTAAAAATATTTAAAACCAAAGGCGCTTCCGAAGTAAAATTTAATCCCAATTTAAGCGAAACTGCCAATGCCCAAATGGAAATGGACGCTTTTCTCTCCGGAACCAAAGAACGGATAAATATGATTGAGCTGGAAGGCAATGAAGCGCAAGAATCAGAAGTAGTGCGGGCCTTTTCCGAGGGACACAAAGAAATTCAAAAACTTATCCATTGGCAAGAAACTATTATTAAAGAAATCGGCAAGCCGAAAGCAAAAGTCGGCCTCGCTGAACCGGATGAAAAATTAAAAAAAGAAATTAAGAGTTTCCTCAAAAACAAACTGGAAAAAGCGGTTTATAATCCCAATAAACAGGAAATGTATGAAAATTTGGGCGGCTTAAAAAATTCCCTGAAAGAACATTTGGAAAAAAAGGAATATTCCGAAAAGGAGCTAATCGCGGCCAATAATCTTTTTGAAGAAGAAATCAACGACTTAGTCCACGAAAAAATTCTTAAGGAAGAAAAACGGCCGGACGGCCGGAAATTAAACGAGCTTCGGGAGCTTCATTCCGAAGTGGCGCTTTTGCCGCGCGTCCACGGCTCGGCTTTATTTATTCGCGGCAATACCCAAGCTCTGGGGGTCACCACTCTCGGCGCTCCGGGAGACCAGCAACTGGTGGAAACCGTTGAATTTTCCGGCAAGCGCCGATTTTTGCTTCATTACAATTTCCCGCCGTATTCGGTCGGGGAAATCGGCCCATTCCGCGGCCCGGGCCGAAGAGATATCGGCCACGGCAATCTCGCCCACAAAGCGCTCCGGAATTTAATTCCAGCACAGGAACAATTTCCTTATACTATCCGTTTGGTTTCCGAAATTCTTTCTTCCAACGGCTCTTCTTCCATGGCCACGGTTTGCGCCGGCAGTTTATCACTGATGGATGCCGGAGTGCCAATTAGAAAGCCGGCTGCCGGAATTGCGATGGGGCTTATGATTGATCAGTCCGATAAAACTAATAAGTCCAATAAGTCCTATAAGGTTTTGACTGATATCCAGGGCCCGGAAGACCATCATGGCGATATGGATTTTAAAGCCGCCGGCACGGATTCCGGCGTCACTGCCATCCAGATGGATGTCAAAATCCAGGGCATTACCCCGGAAATGCTGGAAAAAACTTTAGCGCAGGCAAAAGAAGCCCGGCTGGAAATCTTAAAAACCATGAATCAAGCTCTATCCGCGCCGCGGCCGCAGCTTTCGCCGTTCGCGCCAAGCATTATTTCGCTTCAAATTAATCCGGAATTAATCGGGGGGTTAATCGGTCCGGGCGGCAAAGTAATTAACGGCATTATTGAAAAAACCGGCGTCACTACTATAGATATAGAAGACGACGGCCGGGTATTCATTACTGCCGCTAATCAGGAAACCGGACAGAAGGCGCTTGCCGAGGTAATGGCGATTACCAAAGAATATAAAATCGGCGATATTGTGGAGGGGACCGTGGTGAAAATTCTGGAATTCGGCGCCATCGTGGAATTCGGCGGCGGCAAAGACGGGATGATTCACGTTTCCGAATTAAAAGAAGGTTACGTCAAAAAAGTGGAAGATGTCTTAAGATTGGGAGATTTTGTCCGGGCAAAAATCGTTAAAATGGAAAACGGAAAAATCGGGCTTTCCATCAAGCAATTGACAAAATAATAGTTTAGTGCTATCATTTATAATAGCAGTTAATTCTGAATAAAAGGAGGCGTGCGCTGTGATAATTGACAACAGAGTCATAGCCAGCGAGGCAGACATTGACAAATCAAAAGTAGTTATCGGGGGGCATGCAATAGGAAGATTTATACAACGATCAAGAGAAAACCGCCAACCGCTCCCAGCAACCTATGGACAAATAAAAGAAATGCTTACCGAATTCTTTCTCAATTCCTGGCACAAAAACGCCATTGATCCCGTACGGAGAGTTAAGTCACTAATTGATCACGGAGAAAGTTTTTTCTTCCGGTATGGTAATTGGATATTTCTGGTAGCCGGAACCGTAGGCAAAAATACCAAACAGCTTATGTTAATAACTGTCATTTGGAACCGCCAATCACGCTAAACTTCACCCCCAACCTAAACAAGGTTGGGGGTAATTTTTTAATTTAAAAAAATGAGTATGTTATAATAAAAATATGCCTGACGATAATAAACAAGATTGGCTAAGGCCGCGGTCGCCGGCTAATTTGCCAACTACTTCCGCTCCGCCAGCTGGCGGACCCAAACCGCCCTCTCCGCCGCCGCCAGAAATCAATCTTCGCACCATGAAGTCTGATTTGGAATCCTTAAAAGAAACCGGGGGTTCTGCTCCAGCGCCCAAACCATTTACTCCTCCAGAATTAAAAAAGGAATTTGCTCTTCCGCCTCCACCGCCAAAAATCACTCCGGCAGAATTCGGAGAACCAAAAAAAACTGAAGCGCCAAAAATAGAGGAAGAAACAGCAGGTACTGGAAAAAAGAAAAAGCTGGCTGTGTGGCTTGGTTCTTTAATTGTTGTTGTCGGCGCCGGCCTTGCCGGATATTATCTTATTTTCCCATTGCTTTTCCCACCTCAAGCGCCGCCGCCTACGCCAGCCGTAACTCAACCGCCAATTACGGAAGCGCCGGTTGCCGCGGTTCCACTGGCGGAAACTGCTCCGGCTAAAAATCCCCATCAATCTTTACTTACAGCTAGCGATAGTTCTGCTTCTGCCGAACTTGCGGCCATTAATTTAGATTCTTTAACTGCCGCTCTAAAAGAAAAATCTCAAAGCGCCAGTCCTAACACTCTAACCGAAGTAGCTCTTAGCGATGCTAATGGCCAGCTTCTTTCTTCTTCCGTACTTAACGCCCTGCTTCCGGAAATTTCTCCCGAAGCCATAAAAAATCTTTTTGAAGATGATTTTACGGCCGCGCTTTACGCCGATACCAATGGCTCCTGGCCGGCTTATATTTTAAAATTAAAAACAGAAGCCAGCCAAGTGGAAGCCCAAACCGAAATCAATAAATTAGAATCTTCGCTTAACTTAGCCAATCTTTTTCTGGAAAATCCCGGTACCCCGAATTCCGCCGGTTTTAAAACCGGGCAAGCCAACGGCGCTGCCACCCGCTATCTTACTTTTGCCAAACAGGGCGCCGGCTTAAATATTGCCTGGAGCGGCGACAAACTCATCATCAGCACTTCTTATAATGGATTAAAGAAGGTCTTGGTAAATCTTTAGTATTTGCTATACTTAAAGTAATTTTACAGTACCGCCCCGATGAAAGTCGGGGCGGGTTTGTTTTTAAATTCAGCGTTAATCCGCGTTTTGGGCATTCGACTGAGCTCAGCCGAATTATCTACGAATTTTACTCGCCCTGTCTGCATTTCTGACGGCACCGGAGTCCGCTTGCTCCTGCGGCAAACGGCTCCTACGCCTCAACGCCAAAAATTTATACTACCATTGTGCGATCGCACAATGGTAGTATAAATGCCGAGCTTTTGGCGTTTCCGTAGTTGCCGCACGAAACACAGGCAGGGCTCGTTATTATTTTCAGAGTTTCTCTATGACAACTCGGCAGATCGGCCTCCGTAGTTGCCATACAGCAAACAACCGAATCCAAAATAAAAATAGCCCCGCATAAGGGCTATTCTATACTCGTAGAACTATTTGAACTTCCTGGCCATTTCGCAAAACTGTCAGATTAATAGAATCTTTATTTTGCCACCAAGTCTGAATGGGAAAAGTATCGCTTTTCAAGCTTGCTCCATTCGCCGCCACTACGACATCACCGCTTCGTAAACCTTGCCTATACAAAATAGAATCTGCAGATAAATCATCCACGGTTACTGACACATTACGGCAAGGTAGGTTATACTTTTTACTCAAAGCGCCTCCCAGCGTAAGTCCACGCATCATAAATCCCATCATAAGCAATAATGATACGATTATAAACACGGGCTCTAAATGGTCATACGTCGTGACATTAAATGCCGGAAAAATAAAAACTAAAAAAAGTCCTACTATGATCATACCGAACCAAAGAGCCAATATCACCCGACCCCAAACCTTGTACGCTTTTTCCATTTTCTCCTTATTTATTTTTCAAAGTATTAAAAATAGCTTAATTGAAATTAAAAAATCTGTCAATAAAGCGAAACTAATTCTTAAGCCAACATTGCGGAGGCATATTACAAAACTTTGAGCGAGTAGGAAAAATTCCGGGTGCCCAGGAGGAACGACTAGGGCGGAATTTTTCCGTTAAACGAGCGAATTAGTTTTGTTTATGCCGGAGCAGCCGTTGGCGAAAGAGTTGGTTGAGCGATCAGTTGTTTTCTCTCAATCGATACTGAAACGCTTCGGCAAGATGGTCCATTTTTACATCTTTAGAATTTTCTAAATCGGCAATCGTCCTAGCGGTTTTTAAGATTCGATAGTAGCCGCGGGCGGAAATCAGCGATTTTTCAAACATATCTTTTACAAATTGGTTAGACTCTTTGTCCAGTTCAATTATTTCATCGCACATCTTGGAAGTCATTTCCGAATTGGTTAAAATTCCTTTTTTGCCTTTAAATCTTTCTTTTTGAATTTCACGGGCCTCGCCAATTTTCTTCCGCATCTCGTCAGCGGCTTTTTGATTCCGATGCTTGCTTTGCAACTCCTCAATTTTCACTCTCGGCACGTTAATTTGTAAATCAATCCTATCCAAAAGCGGCCCGGACACTTTCTTTTTATAACGCACTACTTCAAATCCGTTGCAGCGGCAATCTTTTTCCTCGTCTCCATAATAGCCACAAGGGCAAGGATTCATCGCCGCGACTAAAATAAATTTTGCCGGAAAGCGAACTGTGTCTTTGGCACGGGCAATAATTACCGAACCGCTTTCCAGCGGCTGGCGCAAGGCTTCCAAAACATCCCGCCGGAATTCCGGCAATTCATCCAGAAACAGCACGCCGCGATGCGCCAAACTGATTTCTCCCGGCCGCGGATTTTGCCCGCCGCCAATCACTGCCACCGGCGAAGCCGAATGGTGCGGCGAGCGGAACGGCCGCCAATTAATAAACGAATTATCTTTTAAAAATCCGGCGGCGCTGTAAATCTGGGTGGTTTCCAAAATTTCCTCCAAATCCGGCGCAGGCAAAATTGAGGCCAGCGCCTGCGCCAGCATAGTTTTCCCAGCGCCCGGACTGCCTTCCATAAAAAGATTGTGCCCGCCGGCCGCGGTAATCGTCAAAGCTCGTTTGGCATTTTCCTGGCCTTTGATATCGGCAATATCCACCAGCCGGTGCTCGGAAGATAAAGTGGGCGTGACATCGGTTTTCGGCTGCGCCGGAATCAGAACCCGTTCCTCCAAATGATTCATCAGTTCCAGCAAATTTTTTACCGGATATACCTTTAATCCGTCAGCCATGGCCGCTTCCGCGGCATTATCCCGCGGCACGAAAATTTCTTTCAATTTATGGGCGCGCGCCATCCGGGCAATATTTAAAACTCCGCTTACTTTGCGGAGCGAGCCGTCCAGCGCCAGTTCGCCGACAAAAATTTTATCAGCTGAATCAAATTCTTTTAATTGCTTGGTGGCCAGCAAATAGCCGACCGCCATTCCTAAATCGTAATGCGAACCGGTCTTTTTTAAATCCGCCGGCGCCAGATTCACCACGATTTTCCGGTTTTCTTTGGTTGGCGGCTTAACCCCGCTGTTTTTTAGCGCGGAACTGACCCGTTCTTTTGATTCGGAAACTGCTTTATCCGCCAGGCCCACGATATTAAAACTATGAAGACCGACGTGTACGTCGGTCTCAATTTCAATTACTTTTGCTTCAATGCCGTCAAGGGCGGCAGAGAAAACTTTAGATACATTAGGCATAATTTACGCTTTACACATTTTACACAATCTGGATTCCGGGTTTGCTTTCAAAACTTCCGGCTCTATATCCATTCCGCATTTCTCGCATTTGCCATATTTACCCTGCGCCATTTTATCTAATGCCGCTTCAATATCCTGCAGACGAGATTTTAAAGTATCCTGCATCCCTAAATTATTGGAAAGCTCCTCGGCCTCGTCCGCTTCTTCGGAAAAATCCGATTCTACGTCACTGCCCATTTCCGGAGTTTTGCTGACAACCCCAAACTGCGCCTCCAACTCTCCGGCTTCTTTTTCCAGCTGTTCTTTTAGATTTTGTAATTCTTTTTCTGATAAATTAGACATATTGAGAAGTTTATTATCACTCACAAAAATTGTAAAGGGCTTTACAAAATAAAAATTTTGGTATATAATATAGCTAGTTGCAAAGAACTTGAAAGCTGAATAAAGGAGAAGAAATGGAAAAAAGCGGACTGGTGGCGGAAAAAACCTGTCAAAAATTTTTCCCGATTCTTCAAAAAGCGCTTGCCATCGGATTAGAAAGTAATCTTTTAAAAGAATCTTTTGACTGCAAACTGCTACATAGTGAAGCTTTGCAAGGATTTTATTTCCGTGAGCCGAAAAATCCTGATGCCGAAACAGTGAGCCTAAAACATCCCGCCCAAACTAATGGCAAAGACCTTTTAAATGACCTTTTCTTTCCGATTACCGCTGATGAAGCGCCCCTGCTTATCAAATTTCAAACCTTGCCGGATTCGCTTCAGCCATTTTATCAAAGAATAAATCTTCAGGCATTTTCTCATCATCTGGATGTTTTGGGATTAGTTTGCGGGAGATTTGGCGAAACTAAACCATTTATTATACAAAATAAAACAGAAATTCCGCACCCTGATCGGGATGGCCTCAAAGATGTTCCTGATACAATTATAGTAAAAAATCCGTTTGTCAATTTAGATTGCTATTCTAAAACCAAAGAATGGAATCCGCTCTTTGTAAAATACCGCCTTGCTTCGCCTTTAGAAAATCTGCGCATCGGTTATCTAAAAATTGAAGTCTCAAAAGCCTCGGATGGCGCAATCACAGTCACGGTAAGCCGAATTTCTGAAGAAACGGTGCCGGAATTCCTGAAAACTGCTCAAACTTTCCCAAAATAATTAAATTTTGACCCCCCAATCCCTCACCCTTTTTAAAAAGGGTGAGGGATTGACAGGGGTCTTTTTTTATGATAATATTTATATTAGTACACTACATCAATGAATCATTCGGCTAAGCTGTGAAGTTGCCTAAAATTAGGCAAGGGAGGGTAAAGAAATGAACAACGAAAGAGCCCGGCTCAGCGCCGGAGAAAGGGACGCGAAGTTCGGTCCGCTGTACAACGCGGCCAAGGTGTCACGGAAGGCTCACGCCGACCTGACCAGGGCCAGAAACACCGGTGCCGCCGCCGATGCCATCGCCTCGCTCGAGACGATGACGAAGGAAGCGGATGCCAAGGCGCAGTCCCTCGTCGGGAGCTACGCCATGGCAGACCTCAAGATGGCGCTGGCGTACTTCCAGGACGCCATCTTCACCGACAACCTGTCAGCGGATGGCCGAACCTTCAACTACAACCAGGCGAGGTGGGACGCGAAGGCTCTGATGAGCCTTCCGGACGACCGGGCCCTGGCGGATGGGAACAAGGACCGCCGGCAATCCCTGAAAGAGCTCCGGCAGCGAAGCGTGGAGGCCTTCATCGGCCTCTGCCAAACGCTCAGCGTCATCCCGCGGAAAGGTCTCAACGACAGCGCGGTCCGCTTCGTGGTTAGCAAGGCGGATGAAAGGATCGCGAACGCCCAGGCGAACGGCCAGCGGGCAACCGTTGCTGAACTGCGGGAAGCCAAGAACCGGCTCGCGAGCTCGGTGCCGCAAGACTGGCTGAAGGAGCGGGAGCAGCGCGCTCCCAACCCAACAGTCGGAGACGCACTCGGAACGGAACAGGTCGCGACGCTCCACCAACAGGTGAACGAAACGCCCCAACCGAAGAAGCAGAGGCGGTCCCGCTAAGACCGCACTCCTCAAAAAGTCCCAGCACCATCTTGGTTTTATCCAAGATGGTGCTGGGCACAATTTTTCTAAAAAAGAATTTATCCGAGAAAATTTTTTAAAAGTTTTTTCAGATAAGTTCTTTAAAAAAGAACAGGAGAAAACAATGAGCGAAGATGCGGTGCCCGGCATTAATCAGCAACTGAAAGACATTATTAAGAAAGAAGAAATACAGGAGCGTTTTGAAACTCAAAGAAGGAATATCGGCAAGGCCTATGGCTTAGCTAACAAAATCCGAGAAGCTTCCAAAGACGGAGTTTTTCATTTGGGAAGCAAAGACTTCGAAAATGCGCTTCTTTGTTCTGATGAAATGAAAAGTGCCTGGCAAGACCTTATTAGTTTAGACTTGCCTGCTGACATTGCTTGGCAGCACCAAGCCGAAGCCGGCCAGGAAATGGTGGAATTCATCTATGTTCAATTGCTTTATAAAGGCATACTAATCGGGCAAACACCCAAGCTTCCATCATATCAAGACTTAATGGTAACTCCGCAGACTTGGCTTGCTGGCATCGGCGACGCCACCACCGAACTTGGAAAATTAATGCTAAAGGATCTGCTTGACACAAAGCCATCTATAGATGACCGCATTCTTGATTACGAAAAATTCCTGAAAATCTACCGCGAACTTTATGACTTTCTGGAACGCTTGGAAAATGTCTATGGCTTAGTGATTAACAACTCGCGCCGGCGCGGCTATGGCAACACCTACCGCGGCCTGGTGCTTCGCATCCAGCGCTTCATTGAAAGACAAGAGGAAAAACTTCTTGAGCTTTCCAATCAGAGAGAGCTTCTTTCTCAAATGAGACAATTGATGAATAAGTCTTAAAAAACAGCCCCCACCATTTTTATTATAAAAGTGGTGGGGGTTTTTCTTTGACAACTAGATATTTTTATTTTATAATTTATACAAGTTCTTTTATATCTATCGCAACCAAAGGAGGCAACAAGTGTACCTGCAATTAGGAGAACAGAAGCGCAGTCCTGGCGCAACCAGCCACTTGATTAACGGGGATACTCTAGTTGACGCCGGAATGGGAATAGAAAATAAAAAGGTTGGGGAAAATTATTCCGCTGATTACAGCCAAACTTCAGGGAAGATTAAAGAAATCTTTGTCAGTCATCTTCACTTTGACCACATTGGCGCTTTGATAGAAGCGGCAATGGCAAATCCGGATGCCGTGATTGCGATGACCAGGCCAACCGCGGGCGGCGGCGAAATTATACTTAGAGATTCATTCAAAATCAGCAGCCAAGACCAAAAGCGCGCTCAAGCAGAAGGCAAAGAGGTTAAACCGCTTCCTTACCATGAGTCAGATATCCACAAAGTCCTTCTCCGCATCCGCCCGATTGATAAACCGGGATGGTATGCCATCGGCTCCAAACTGGTTGGATTCTATTCCGCTGGCCATACGCGCGGAGCGGCAATGATCTTTATCATTATCGGAGACAAAGCCTACTTTTTTACCGGCGACACCTGTTCTCATAATCAACCGCTGGTAAAAGGAGTAATGCTTCCTCCGAAAGAATTCTTTGGTGATCGGCTAAGGGGCAAGGAAATAGTGATGATCACGGAAACCACTTACGGAAACCGGGAACTGCCTAAGCCAATGCCGCAACTTCAAAAAAATTATCAGGAATTCATCAAAAAAATGGTTCTGAGCCGCATTCAAGTTCTGGAACCTTCTTTTTCTGATCGCGCGCCATCGCTCTTAAAGCTAAACAGCGATATGGGAATTGCGAGCCACATTGACGGAATGGCGGTGGATTTCCTCCACCTCTACGCTGAAAAAAAATGGTGCGAACAAGACATTCTCCTTAATCTGGATGAACTAATCGCCAAAAAACTGGCCATCATTTATCCGAAACCGGATAAAAACGCGAACCAGGCAAAGTATGAAGCCGTAGATCGCCATCGCGCGGAAACCGCGCTTGGCAGCTGCTGCGGCATTTCCTGCTCGCCCATCATCAGTTCCTCGGCCATGCTGGACCAAGGACGAAGCGTCCAGCACGCGGAGCGAATCCTTCCTAATCGAAAAGCTAATATCATCTTCACCGGCTATATGTTTCCGGGAAGCATCGGCGAAGAGGTCATGCGAGTGAAAAAGGGAAATACCGTGAAGCTGAACACTTGGAACTCAAAGCTCCGAAAGAGCATAGAAAAGCCGGTGCCGGTGAGCTGTGAAGTCACACACTTCGGGCTTTCCGCGCACGATGAAGCGCCCAAGCTAGTGGAGCGGGTCGCTCGCTTCCACGAACTTTGCCAAGAGCTCGGAGCAGAGCTTGCGGCAGTGGTCGGCCATCACGGCAATGATGAGAACTATGCGGGTTTTGAGCGAAGAGTGAAAACTCTTGCGCTTGGAATTCCGGTGTTTCGCGGACTCCACGGCGTGGAGCTTCCGCTGTAACTAAAAATAATTACCCCCGACAGATATTTGTCGGGGGCTTTTTTTATTTAGCGAACGGATTTCTGGCGTTCTTAACTTCAAAATGCAAATGGCAGCCGGTTGGGCCGTGAGTCAGGCCAGTGTTGCCGATAATGGCAATCTGGTCGCCTTTGGAAACATAATCGCCGATGGAAACTAAATTTTTCTGATTATGGGCGTAACGGGTTTTGGTGCCGTTCGGATGCTCAATCATTACATAATTTCCATAACCCTCATTCCATCCGCCACTTGAATCTATCACCAATCCCTCGGCAGCCGCATAGACCGGAGTGCCGCAGGCATTGGCAATATCCACGCCATTAAATGGGTGCAATTGTCCCCAATTCCAGCCGGTAGTCGGAATGGCAAAATAACCAGGCAAACTAGGAAGAGAAGCCAAAGAACCTAACCCGCTGCCGCGCAGCGGCCGGGAATCGGGAATAATAATCGTCGGCGTTATAGAAATTTTTGAAGGAACAAGGTTCGGATTAGCGGCCAAAATCCTTTCTTCGGAAACATTATATTTATTGGCAATGCTTTCCAAAGTTTCTTCTTCCTGAATCCGATGGAGCACTCCAGTCACCGGCAAAATAACAATTTCCTGGCCAACCTGAAGGCGGCTTTTCAAATTTTCATTGGCCCACAAAATCGTATTTAAAGAAATGCCAAAATTCGCGGCAATCCGGGAAAGATTGTCGCCTTTTTGCACTTTATAAATTAAAAGCCCTCCGCGGGTCGGCACCACATTGCTAAGCGGATTGTTAACATTTAAAAGCGAATCGCTGTCAACAATAATAAACCGAGTTTCTTGTTTCTCGCCCGCCAACCCAATCTCTATCGGACTACTTCCTTCCAAAGACGAAAAATCAGAATTGCCTGGGATTTCTTTTAAAAAATCTTTCACGGCAACAATCGGAGATTGATTAAAATGGGAAAGAAGGAATAGATTAAAGAAAGACATGGCCGCAATAAAAACAACCGTCATCGCGGTTGTCCAATCTTTCAGAAAATCTAATAAAATCTTGGCCTTATTCAATTTTTCAGTTAGGATATCAATAATATACATTAATATAACATAAAACCAGTGGCCAAAAAAGAACAAAATCTAAATGATATCCAACGGCGCGCCGCTACCCACAATGGCGGGCCGCTTTTGATTGCCGCCGGCGCCGGCTCGGGAAAAACCAGAACTTTAACCAGCCGCCTGATTCACCTGTTAGAATCCGGTATTCAGCCGGAAAATATCATTGCTATTACTTTTACCAACAAAGCGGCGAAAGAAATGAGGAGCCGAGTCGCTAGCCATAAGTCATTAGCCATTAGTCCGTTCATTGGTACTTTCCATTCTCTGGGAGTTCAAATTTTAAAATCCGAAGCAAAATTAGTTTGGCGCACGCCGCATTTCACCATTTTTGACGAAGACGATTCTTTATCGCTGGTTAAAAAAATTCTGGCAGACCTTAATTTGTCAAAAGACCGTTTTAATCCGCTGGCGATTCTGGCTCAAATTTCCCGAATTAAAAATGAACTGCTGAACGGAGAAGAAGGGCTTGGGGCGGGGAGTCATTATGAAAAAATCTCTCTTTCCGTATTTAAAAAATACGAAGACGCCCTTCAAAAAAGCAATGCTTTTGATTTTGACGACCTGATTGAAAAACCCGTGAAAATCTTCCGGAATAATCCGGAAATCCTGGAAAAATACCAAAAACGCTGGCTGCATATCTTGGTGGATGAATTTCAAGACGTAAACACCAGCCAATATATTTTAATTAAACTGCTTGCCCAAAAGCATAGGAACCTTTTTGTAATCGGGGATGACGCCCAGAGCATTTACGCTTTCCGCGGCTCGGATTTCCGGAATTTCTTGAATTTTGAAAAAGATTGGGCCAATGCCGCTATTATAAAACTGGAAGAAAATTACCGCTCCACTCAAAATATTATCCGCGCCGCCTCCGAACTGATTAAAAATAATAAATTCCAGAAACCAAAAGATTTATGGACCAAAAATCCGGAAGGTGATTTAATCCGGCTTTTCGCTTTTCCAAACAACGAAGAAGAGGCCAGGGGAACAGCGGAAAAAATTTCGGAACTATTGAAAAACGGCGAATCTATCAAGGAAATAGCAATTTTATACCGAACCAATGCCCAGTCCCGGGCAATAGAACAAATGCTGATTCAAAACCAGATTCCTTACGAAATTTTCGGCGGCCTGAAATTCTACGCCCGCAAAGAAATCAAGGATATTATTGCTGGTCTCCGGTATGCTTTTAATCCGAAAGATGCCGCCAGCATTGAACGGCTTACTAAAAATTTTCCAAAATCTAAAAATGAGGTTTTAATCCGCGAATTGCCCCGCTTGTCCGGAGAACTTTCCATTGTAGAGCTGATTACTTTTTTTCTGGAAAATACCGATTATCTGGAATATCTGGAAAAACATTTTAAAAATCCCGATGAACGCCGCGAAAACATCAAAGAATTGATTAATTTCGCTTCAAATTTTAAAAATGCTCAGGAATTTTTAGAACAAGTTGCCTTAGTTTCCAGTTTAGATGGCAGGCCTAAGCGTGAAGAAAATGCCGTAAAACTAATGACCATTCATCTTGCTAAAGGGCTGGAATTTAACAATGTTTTTATCGTTGGCGCTAACGACGGGCTTTTGCCGCACGAAAGGTCTTTGATGAAAAATGACGACCTGGAAGAAGAGCGGCGGCTGATGTACGTGGCAATGACGCGCGCCAAACAAAATCTTCACATCAGTTTCTACGATTTGCCGTCAAGGTTTTTGGGGGAGTTGCCGCCGGAACTGATTGAGTTCAAACAAGTAACCTCCTATGGTTCACAAACCAAAGACTGGAATGACGAAACAATTTATCTTGAATAGTAAATTTTATCCAGTTATCAAGCTCGAGCTAAATAACTGGATAAATTAAAAATAAAATAATAAAATCTTATATGCCACAAAGGCTTGGTCAACATTTTTTAATCAATAAATCCGCAATTAAAAAAATAATTGCCGCCTTAAATTTACAACCCAACGATATAATAATAGAAATCGGCCCCGGCAAAGGAGCGCTGACTTTTCCGCTCACCGCTGAATGCCAAAAAATTGGCTGTAAAGTTGTGGCAATTGAAAAAGACCCGGAATTAGCAAAGAATTTGGAATTAGGAATCAGGAATTATGGGCGTATAAAAATTTTGAGGGGCGATGTTCTAAAAGATTTACCAACCCTAATTCATAATTCATCATTCATAATTCAAAACTACAAAGTTGTGGGCAACATTCCTTACTACATCACCGGCAAACTACTCCGGATTTTAAGCGAACTTGAAAATAAGCCGGAATTAACAATCTTAATGATCCAAAAAGAAGTGGCCCAAAGAATAGTTGCTAAGCCGCCAAAAATGAATCTTTTAGCCGCGGCAGTCCAATTTTGGGCCGAACCGAAGATTCTTTTTACTTTAAAACCGGCCGACTTCAGCCCGCCCCCAGAAGTGAATTCAGCCGTTATACGGCTGACAACAAAACAACAAATAACCACAGACAACAACTACTATAAATTACTGCATATTATTTTTAAGCAGCCGAGAAAAACCATTTTAAATAACCTAAAAACTGGGTTAAAAATGCCGAAAAATAAGATAGAAATCGCCTTAAAATCACTTAAAATTGACCCGAATTCCCGCCCCCAGAATCTTTCTTTGGAACAAATTAACAGCTTATTAACACAAGAGTTATTCACCGATTTAGATTGTAGTTAATTTAATCATAGAGATATAATAATAGAGTACGCCTACAGGCGTAAAAAATGGTTAAAAAATTTATTTTAGCCGCGATGGTAGGACTCGGCATCGCCGGGCTAATTTTCGTTTCTCAAAAAAATGTAAATTTACCCCAAACTAAAGATGGAGGAAATAATTTAGTTTCTAATAAGCCGTTTGTGGAAAAACTGGGCGGACAATCGCTTTTGGCGAAAATAGAAAATAGTCTTTCCGGCCAAAATTTAACCGAGGAATTCACTAAAAATTTAGCCGATAAGATTGCCGGCGAAAATCCGTCCGGCATTCAAATCCAGGATGGCGAAAAAATTTTAAGCGTTCCCGACCCGAACCAAATCGCGCTGGATTTATTGATTGAAGCCCAAAAAAAATTTGAGTATAAAAATTTATTCCCGGACCCAAAAGACAGCGAATTAAAAATCAGCCGAAACAACGGCAAAGAAGCATCAGCTGATTATTTTAAAAATTTAAACAAAATTATGGAGGAAAGCGCTGCTTGGCTGAAAACAGCCGAATTGACGGACGAGGTGACGCCAGAACTTCTGGATAAAATGATTCAAATGTACGACTCGGCCGCGAAAAATCTTTTTACTGTTTCCATACCGCCGGAACTCATTCCGCTTCATAAAAAGGAATTAACTCTTTTAATAGCTAAAAAAACAGTTTATCAAAAAATAAAAAATTACGAGCAAGACTCATTGACGGCTGTTTTGGCGGCAAATTATCTGGAACAGCTGGATAATGAATTCGCTGAATTAAACCAAAAAATGGGCCAATTTATCTCGGATAATCAAATAAATTTTTAAAAAATGAAAAATAAATTTTTAAAAGATTCCCTGCTTTCAATAATCATAGTCAGCTTCCTTTTTTTCTCCACCGTCTCCGCGATCTTGCCTAAAAAAGCCGAGGCTGTTTTTGGGGTAGGAGATGTTGTTACCGATCCCGCGCATACAACTGTAACTATTACCAACTGGGCAAAAAATTTCACGGAAAAAGCTCTGGATTTTTCCAGAAAAATGGCTTATGTGCTTCTTAAAAGAGTAGTTCTGGACCGGATGGTGGATGCTTTAATCCAATGGATTAATCGCGGCGGCCAAGGAGGAATTATTGGAAATTGGGATCAATTTTTACAGGAATCAGCTGATGCGGCAGTAGGTGAGTTCGCCCAGGGCCTGGGGGCGGGGTTTTTATGCTCCAACTTCGGATTAAATGTCCAGTTTACCCTTTTGCCGGTGGAAAAATTCAATAAAGTAACCTGCACCTTAAACCAAATCATCGGGAATATTAATAATTTTACTGAAAACTTCCGGAATGGCAGCTGGCTGGCTTACCAAGAAACCTGGCATCCAAGAAATAATTTTTACGGCGCCACCCTTATTGCTATTGATGAAGCGAGAAGCGCCGAGGCAAAAGCCAAAGAGGCCGCTCAAAATAAAGGCCTGGCCGGAAAAGGATTTTTATCATTTGAAAAATGCGAACTTATTGCCGATAGCCGCGGCAATCTTGACGCCAAAGGCAATCCAATAAGACCGGGATATGCCGGAATAAAATATGTAAAAGATTGCCGCGTAACTACGCCGGGAACGGTGGCGGCGGAAGCGGCAGTGGCTTCTGTCGTTACCACCCCGATAACCAGAATCATTCATGCCGATGACTTAACCGTTTACCTGAATGCCATTGTTGACGCCGCGATAAACCAACTCACTAAAGAAGGCATCAAGTGGATGCGGGATCGCGCTACCGCGGGTACGCCGCCGCGCGTCAATCCGGCATTCCCCTGCGCTGGCCTGACTGGCGACAATTTCCGCGCCTGCATAAATTCGGCTAGCGCGGAAAAAAGTTATTTCCAGGCCGTTCAGAATATTACCAGAGACGCGACAGTTAGTTCGCTTGAAACCAGAACTAAAATCGCGAGTATTCTTACCCAGGCAATTAATCTTCAAACTTCATATGTGGAAGCCTTGGATCGTTTAATCAGCTCCGGCAAAGGCGCCGGCCGAGAACCAGAACTGGCAAATGAACAAGCCATTTTAGACGTTTTAAACGACCGATTTGAAAGCAATCAGGTAATTTTGGAAGCGCTTACCAGCCAAAGTAATGGAATTTCCGGAATTGAACTTTCCAACAGTGTCACCGCGGAAGACTGGGCAAAGCTCGGCGCGTCGGCTAACACTCAATTTATCGGGGATTTCGCGGACGCGGAATCAGAATTATCCGCCGCTCAAGATGAGCTAAAAATAATTCAAGACAAAGTTACTGCCACCGGCGGACAATGAGACCTAAGACATGAAACATAATAAACTAAACAACTTAATAATTTTTTCCTTGGTATTGACGCTTGGGACAGCAGCGGCCTTTCCGGCGCAAGCGCAGATCGCCCAAGTAGCTGGTGGATATATTGCTCATTTCGGGCTCACCGCGGTAATGAGCGTGCTGACGCCGATTGCTTATTTAATCGGCTATGTGGCGGGGCAAATGGTATTTTTGGGCGGCACTCTTACCAACTGGGCGCTGGATCTCAACAGCCAGCTTATCCAAAACCAAACCGTCCAAATCGGCTGGGTAGTGACGCGCGATTTGGCTAATCTGGGATTTGTTTTGGCGATTATCTTAATCGCTTTTGCGACGATTTTGCGGGTGGAAACTTACCAAATGCAAAAAATTCTGTGGAAACTGATTGTGGCGGCGCTCCTGATTAATTTCAGCCTGGTGATTGCCGGAGTTTTTATTGATTTTTCCGGAATCCTGACCAATTTCTTTATTCAAAGAGCAACCAATTTTCAGCCGAAACAGCTTGGTGCCGGCCTCGCGGACGCTTTCCAAGTCCATACCATTCTCCAGCAAAAAGATGACGCCAAAGCAATCCAGGATATGGCCGCCGGACTGGCTAATGATTTTAATAAACTCACCACCTTTTTTGCGTCGCTGATTTTTGTCGCTATTTTCACCACCTTGGTGGCGATGTCGCTTTTAAGTTTGGCGGCCATGCTTTTTGTCCGCTATATCATTTTATTGATTCTTCTGATTTTGATGCCGCTTGTCTGGCTGATGTGGATTTGGCCGGATTTGGAAGGCCATTGGAAAAAATGGTGGAGTGAATTTATGCGCTGGACGTTTTTCGCGCCGGCCGTAACTTTTTTCATTTATCTGGCTCTAAGCATTGCCACTAATTTAAGCGGCATCCGAAAATCCGGCGTGCCTATTCCGGTGGAAGTTACCGGACTCGCCGATCTTTCATTATTTATCAAAGATTTCGGGTCAGCGCTTGGCCAAATGATTTCCATTCTTGGAATTTTATACGGCGGTCTTTACGCGGCAAATAAAATGGGCATTGCCGGCGCCAATGTCGGATTGGTGGTAGCCAAAGGAATAAAAAACGCGGCGGTTGGCGGGGTAGTCGGCGGAGCGGTTCTCGGTGGCGGATACCTTGGGGCAGGACTCCGCGACCGCTTGCGAAATCTTGGCGCTGATAAAGAAGGCAAGGGGGTTATTGAACGAACTGCCGCGAAATTGACCGGTAATCCGATAGTAGGAGGAATTGCCAGAGGGGCGGTTGAATGGACAACCGCCGGTAAAAAAGGACAAGTCGGGGAATACGAAAAAGGATTTGATAAGCTCGCCGAAAATAAAGAGGGATTCATCAATGCCGCCAGAAGCCCCGGCATTTCCAGCAAACTACTCGCTAATGACGCCTATGCCGCCGCCTACATGAATAAAGCGGCTGACAAAGGCTATCTTAAAGATCTCCAAAAAACCCTGCCGGCGGATATTTTCGGGCGGCTGTTAACCGCAACTAAAAAAGCCGGAACAGCTGGCAAAATTTACGCTAAAAATCCGACTCTGGCCGCCTGGGGAATCGCCGATAAAGAGGAAGCTCGGAAAGCCATTAAAGACGCCAAGGCAAAAGTAAAACCGTCAGATATCGCCAATCTGGACGCCAACGATTTCTACAACGAACAAGACTTTAATCCAACCCTGCTTATTAATTTAACCAAGCCCGACATTAAACAGCTGTCTATGGCCGCCAATCCAAAACAAATTGAGGCTATTAACAAAGGCATCGCCAAAATAGAAGCGATGATTGCCACCAATGAATTAACGCTGGAAGCCGACGAAAAACGGAATTTTGAACGGCTCAAAAATTGGGAGGAGGATAGCATTAGCGGACAAATCGCCAGAACTGAAACAAAAACTATCCCGGTCTACGGCGCCGGAACGCCTGTGCCGCCGCCAAAAGAAAGAAAAGCTTAAAAATAACTATGCCAGAACAACAAACAAACATTTATTCCGCCATTCAATCCTTGCCAGAGCATGTCTGGGATTGGCTTACTTCGGATGTCGCTACTTTGTCTATTACGGAAATTAATAATCGGCTGGGGTTTAAATCGGAAAAGCGTCAAATTATTCCTTCTTTAATTCTTAAATTAGTTACTCAAAATCTTGACCCGATGGACTTTATTAACGAGCTTAGCCACGAATTAAATATCAGTTTTCAGGCGGCCAAAGCCATTGCCGAAGAAATTGAATCTCGCGTTTTAAAGCCGATTGAAACCGAATTGCGGCGGGACGTCGGCGTGGATGTGAAATTGATTTATTTTGGAAAGCCGTCAGCGCAAAGAGCTGAGCCGAAAATTCCGGAAGAAAAAATAAGTCCGATAGGACCGATAAGACCAATAGGTCAAGTTGAGACGGCGCCGTCGCCCTTGCCCTCCGACCTGTCCGCCAAAGCTTTAGCGTCGGCGGAAACCTTGGCGAAGGAGGGTCCGCCAAAACCAATCATAAGCGGCCCAACCGAATGGGAAAAATTGAGGCGGGAGGAAAAGATAAGTCCTATAGGTCCTATAGGGCCAATAGGTCAGCCAGCTCCGGCTGCGCCATTTATCCTGCACCAAGAAACTCCGGTTGCTCCGCTAACTCCCAAAACCAAAGCCGAACCCTCGCTTAATATAAAAGTTAAAGATTACTATCAAAACGCTGGTGAAGAAAAAAAACTGTCCGGGCCGGTTCCGGTACAAGTGGAATATTCCACCGAGCAAAAAACCCGGGTGGTCCATTACAACGAAATGCGAACGCCGCTTACCAATATCGGAACTCCAAAAGCCCCGCCATCGGAAAATAGAGTAGATTTAAGGAAATTCGCCAGACCGGATATTAATACTCTGGACCTAAGGAAAAAACAATGAATTTTCAAGTACCTCAATTTATAGAAACAGAAGATAAAATTGTTGGGCCGTTAACCCTGCGCCAATTTTTATATTTAGCTTTCGGCGCCGGATTATCTTTTCTGTTATTTTTCTTTTTAAATACCGGATTTTGGATTTTATTTACCTTTTTCCTCGCCATCATTTCAATTTCTTTCGCTTTTATAAAAGTAAACGGCCGGCCGCTGTCAATTGCTTTTCTTTCCGCCACCAGATATTACTGGAAGCCGAGAATGTACTTATGGCGGCAGGAAATGGCGGTTCCCGCGGCTGCCGCTCCGAAACTGCCGGAGGCTAAATCTAAAATTGCCCAGGCAAAATCGCGGCTGGACAGCCTTTGGGAACAGCTCAAAACCAGCAAGGAACCGATTCCTAAGCGGGAAAAGAAAATGGAACCGTCCATTCTGGATCGGGTGAAGAGCAGTAAAGAGCGGTTTGAGATGATGCGCAAGATAACCGGAGAGCAGGAAATGGCCCGGCGAGTTGATTATAGATAAGTCTTATAAGACCCATTAGACTAATAGGATATAATTAAAACATGGCGACAAAACAAGAATCATTGCCGACTCAACAATTTGTTGATGTCCAGTCAATAGAAAAAGACGCGATTATTTTAAAAAACGGAGGGCTCCGAAAAATTCTTTTGGTTTCCGGAACTAATTTTGCCCTGAAATCCGAGGAAGAACAGGGAATTATTGTCTACGCCTTTCAGGGATTCTTAAATTCTCTTGATTTTTCCGTCCAACTTTTTATCCATTCCCGAAAATTAAACATTGACGACTATTTGAAAAAGCTGGAAGAAAGGGAACTGCTGGAAGAAAACGAGCTTTTAAAAAATCAGGTAACCGAATACCGCGAATTCATTAAAAATTTAGTAACCCAAAACGCCATTATGGAAAAAAGATTTTTCATTGCTGTTCCTTATGACCCGGTTCAAATTCCCCAAGTGGGAATGGATTTGGCCGAGAAAGCTTTGGGTTGGTTAAAATCCAAAACTGCCAAAACCCCGGAGCAAAAAAAATCGGAAAACCTGGAAGAATCTCTGGAACAGCTGGAAAAAAGAGTGGACCAGGTAATCAGCGGCTTGAACCAGACCGGATTAAGAGCCGTGCCGCTGAACAACGATGAACTGCTGGAACTTTTCTATAATCTCTATAATCCCGCCACTATTGAGAAAAAAGTGGAATTAGAAAATGCCTGACGAACCAAAACAAAATTTAATCAACCAGATAGCGCCGCCGGGAATTGAAATAAATTCCAATTATCTTAAAGTTGGCGATAAATTCGCCAAGACTATTTTTATTTTTAATTACCCGCGTTATCTTTCCACTGGCTGGTTTTCCGGGATTATTGACATGCCGGAACTGTTGGACATTTCCATTTTCATCCATCCGGTGGAAACGCCGACCGCCCTCAGGCGGCTCCGTAAAAAAGCCGCCCAGGTGGAATCGCAGATTATTGAACGCCAGCAAAAAGGCCGGGTGCGCGATCCGCTTCTGGAAACCGCCTTTCAAGACATTGAATCTCTGCGGGATTCCCTCCAGCAGTCCAGAGAGCATCTTTTTAATGTCGGGTTGTATATCACTATTTATGCCGACACCCTGGAACAGCTGAATAAAATTGAAAATAATATTAATACGCTGCTTGAAAGCCGCTTGGTTTACGCCAAGCCGGCGCTTTTCCAGCAATTGGAAGGCTTCCAGGCCGTCCTGCCGCTTGGCCAAGACAAACTCTTAATCCATACGCCGCTTAATTCCGGCCCGCTTTCTTCCGTATTCCCGTTTACTTCCGCGAACCTCACTTCTAATGACGGCCTGATGTACGGCATCAACCGCCATAACAATACTCTTGTTATTTTTGACCGCTTTTCTTTGGAAAACGCGAATTTGGTGATCTTTGCCAAATCCGGCGCCGGAAAATCTTACGCCACCAAACTGGAAATTTTGCGGTTAATGATGTTGGGTGTTGATGTATTGATAATTGACCCGGAGAATGAATACCAAAATCTTGCCGCGGCAGTCGGAGGAAGCTATTTTAAAATTTCCCTCGCTTCCGACCACCACATTAATCCTTTTGAAATTCCCATTATTCCCCAGGACGAAGACCCATCAGATGTGCTTCGTTCCCACATTGTAAATTTAGCCGGGCTTTTAAAAATTATGGTCGGCCAAATCACGCCGGAAGAAGACGCGATTCTGGACCGGGCGCTTTCGGAAACTTACGCTTCCCACGATATTGTCCCGGGTAAAGATTTTTCCAATGCCGCGCCGCCGCTTTTGGAAGACCTGCAAAAAGTGCTGGAAAATATGGAGGGCGGCCGCGGACTGGCCGAACGGCTCTATAAATATACTCAGGGAAGTTACGCCGGCTTTACCAACCAGCCGACTAACGTGGATATCAAAAATCGGCTGATTGTTTTTTCCATCCGCGATTTGGAAGACGAATTGCGTCCGATTGCTATGTACATAGTTTTGAATTTTATCTGGAGCTTAATCCGAGCCGAGCTTAAAAAACGGGTTCTGGTAATTGACGAGGCCTGGGTGCTGATGAAATACGAAGACGGCGCCACTTTCCTTTTCGGGCTGGTAAAACGAGCTCGGAAATATTTTCTAGGCATTACTACCATTACCCAGGACGTGGAGGATTTTTTGCGCTCTCCTTATGGCCGGCCGATTATCACCAACTCCTCGCTCCAGCTTCTCTTAAAGCAGTCGCCGGCCATGGCGGATCTGGTGGCGAAAACTTTTAATCTTACCGATGGGGAAAAGGGCCTGCTTTTGGAAGCCAGAGTCGGAGAGGGCCTGTTTTTTGCCGGACTAAATCATGTCGCCATCCAAGTAATCGCTTCTTATCTGGAAGATAAAATTGTTACCACTAAACCGGAGCAAATATTGGAACAGCAAAAATAATATCGTGAATAGCGATTCTAAATTAAATATTATTGATTTTACTATAATGCTGATGCTGACCGTAAGCGCGGATGCGGCGGATATTTTGGCTATCTTAGGAATAGCCATACCGGTCATCGGTCCGGCTCTGCCCGTAATCAGCTGGTTTTACGGCTTAATAATTTCCGGAGTAATCATTTTCTGGCTTATAATGAAAGGGGTGGGTTTTAAATGGTTTTTGGGCGGCAGCGGCCTGGAGCTGATTCCTATTTTAAACGGCCTGCCGGCGCGGACCATCGCCCTCGTCGCCACTTTCGCGGAAAATAAATTGCCCTTGCCGGAACTGGCGAAAAAAACCCTATCAAAAAAACCTATTTAAAAATATGATAAGACCCATTAGACTTATAGGACTCATCGGATTAATTGGACTTATAGGCCCAATAATGTTTGCGCAAGCGCAAACAAGTCCGGAATTCCTGGTTTCCTGGCGGGCTTTGAATTATGTGCCGGCGGATTATCAAGGAAAAATTTTCCCGACTAAATCCACCCGCGTGGAAGCGGCTTTTGATTTAATAGATAAAAATAAAGCGGCTGATCTTTCCCGAAACGAAATCGCTTGGTATTTAAACAACAATTTCTTGCGTTCCGGCGTTGGCCTAAAAAGCATTGCTTTTGACGTTCCGAACAATCTTGACCAGAACGTCCGGGTCGCGGTTTCCGGCTATAAAGAAAATACTCTGGAAAAAATTTTCCTCCTTCCGGCAAAAAATCCGGAGGCGGTAATTTCGGCAAAAACGCCGGCCGGCAAGATTCTCCGGAACCGGCCGCGCCTTTCTCCGGGCAACTATCTTTTAGAAGCGAGGCCTTTCTTTTTTAACATCTCCGGACTGGCTGATTTAAAATTCGGTTGGCTGATTAACGGCAAACCAGTGCCCGGAACGCCGGACAATCCCGAATTTTTAAGCCTTAATCTTCAATCCGAAGGTCCGGTCCAAGAAACCGAATTGGGGGTTTCTTTGGGAGTCAGCAATCTTTTTAATCAATTAGAAATTGCGAGCCGGTTAATTAATTTCGTGGTTAAATAAAAATATGTTGATGCCGCGATTATCAGTAATAAAAACTTGGTCAATCGTTTTATTAATTGGTTTCATTTTATTTAACTTAATTTCCTTAGTTTTTGCCCATACTATTGCTCCGGAACCTACAACCAATAAGTGCCAAGATGGACACATTTTATTGGGCGGCCAATGCTACGACAAAAGCAGTGAAGAACTTTTTGAAAGAATAAAACGGGCGGCCAGCATTCAAAATGCGGGACCAGGCGGAAAATGCCCCGAAAATTTTCATTATATAGAAGGGAAGTGTTATAACGCAGGGTCCGCGCAATATAATGAAATATTAAAACAAGCGAGCGCCGCGGCGGGGGCGCGGGAAGCAGCAAGCAACGCAACAAAACCAACTATTCCCACCGGTTCTAAAATACAGCAAAGTATCAGGGAATACAAAACTCAGGTGCCGATTCCTTGCGACCCGAGCTTTGGCCTTGGTTCTTGCCCGAGTCTTCAAACACCAGCCGGCTATATAGCCAGGATTTATCAGTTCGGTTTAATGATTGTCGGCCTTTTGGCTTTTGGCGGCATTGTCTATGGCGCTTTAAAATACATTCTTTCCGCCGGAAATGTCGGCAGCCAACAGGACGCTAAAGATCAAATTACTCAAGCAGTTTTAGGATTAGTATTATTGCTCGGCGCTTTTATAATTCTTTATACTATTAATCCAAGTTTAACGTTTTTAAGAAACCCCAATGCGCCGGTTCTGGACTTATCGGTCTTAACGCCTCCGGAAGAAGAAGGCGGCCAAAAACAAGATTTAATTGGCGGCGGAGGAGAAGGCGACCCGCTCTGTGCCGCGGCGCTGGATGCCGGCGTCAACTTAAACATTTCCGGACAAGCCAAAACCGGAAAAGAAGTGGGCGAAGTCGGTCAGGCGGTAAGTAAAAAAGCCGGGGAAATTTTAGGCTCCAGCGGAGAAAAAAGAACCGGACCCCAATGCTTAAAATGCGTTGCCAATGCTTCCGGCGCCAGCGGATTATTTTCCAAATGCGTTTGCGATCCTGGCTACGAACAAACTGGCAGTAAGTGCATAAAAAAATGAAAAAATATTTAAAAATTATTGTTACCATTTTAATTTTAATCGCTATCGGTTTTGGCCTTTATTATTTTTTCAAAAAAAGTCCGGTGGCGCAGGATTTTCTTGGCGGAATTTTTCCCGGGACTTTTAAAACCGGCGAAAAAACTGGGGTTCAACCAATCGCCGGAGAAAAATTACAAGCCCTAACCCAAGATCCGATTTTTGATTACTGGATTAATTCCAAAACCGGAAATATCTATTATCTGACTCCGGTCGGGCAAATAATAAGAGTTTCCGGCGGACAGGAAGAATTGGTAAATTCTCAAACCCTGAACCGATTAAATCAACTGACCGCTTCCCCGGACGGAACTTCAGCAACTGCGAAATTCAGTTACCCGGATTTTCCGACTTTCAGCATTTTTGACACGGTTGCCAACGCCTGGCATCCCTTGCCAGCCGGAACCCTTGCCGCCGCCTGGTCTCCGACCGCTTCGGAAATTGCCTATCTTGATAATAAAGCTTTGAAAATTTTAAATCTGGTAAATCAAAAAACTGCCGAGGTTCTTAAATTAACTCAAAAAGAGGCCGAACTTTACTGGCGTCCGGATTCCAAAATTTTGCTGACTAACGGACTGCTTTCTTCAGAACTGGAAAGTCAAATCTGGAGCATTAACCCCGCCAATAAAACTATAACGCCTCTTCTTAGTGAAGTAGGGCTGGCGGTCAAATGGTCTCTAGACGGAAAATTTGGTATTCGCCTAAAAAGCGTTAACCGCGCGCCCCTTCTTGGGCTAATAGACGAAAACGGCCAAACCCTTGCCGAACTGACTTTCGTCACTCTGCCGTCCAAATGCCTGATTCGGGAAAAGAAAATTTACTGCGCGGTTCCAAAAAATCTTCCGGAGCGAGTAAATCTGCCGGAAGACTACTATAAAAAAGCGGTTTATTTTGAAGACAATTTTTATTTAATTGACCTTAATACCGGCGGCGTTTCCACCATTTTTAGCCCGGATTCGCCGATAGACGCGGAACATTTAGAGCTGGATGGCGATAGATTGCTTTTTAAAAATCGGTTGGATGAAAAGCTGTATCAACTCACGCTTTAAAATTCAAAGAGGTTTTACAATGATGTGCCGGCTTGGCCCTTCTCCGACGCTTTCGGTTTTTACGTCCGGCCGGGTGGCCAGTTCCACATGGACAATCCGGCGCTCGTAAGCATTCATTACCGGCAATTCCACGTCTTTTTTTTCCGCTAAAACTTTTCGGGCGGCGGCTTTGGCTAATTCCGCAATCAACCGCTCTCTTTCCTTTTTATAATTATTAACATCAACATTGATTTTTTCTATTCCCAGCCTTTTAGCGATAATTTTTACCAGATGCTCCAAATCAAAAACCAGCTTGGGCAAAAACTCGTTTACCAAGCCTTCCTCGTGAATAAAAATATTAATGCGATTAGTTTCGGAATCCGCGTCCAAAGAAAAATTCAGGCCGCTGGCATTAAGTATTTGTTCAATTGTTTGTTTTAATTGGTCCATTATATTTTATGCTCTTTCTTTTCGCCCTCAATATTGAGAGTTTTATTAATATAAATTTGCTGAACTACCGAGAAAACCGAAGTAATTAACCAATAAAGCCCAATAGCAGCCGGCAAGTTAACTAAAATAACGATAGTTAAAACCGGGCCCAGATAAACCATCTGCTTGGCAATTTTTTCCGGCTGGGAGAGATCTTTTTTTCCTCCGATTTTGGGAAGAGCCAAGCGGCCCTGCCAATATTGGGCGGCCGCCGCTAAACTAACCATAAGAATACTCGGTTTTCCCAAATCAAGCAAGCCAAACAAAGAAGTGTGCAATTCCGTTGGTTTGGCAATAAACGAATATAATTGTCCCAGGGCTTCGGGACGAAAGCCTTCCAGAAATACCCGATAAATGGCAATTAAAACCGGCAGCTGGATTAAAAGCATTAAAAATCCAGAAAATGGGTTAACATTATGCTTCTTATAAAGATCCATCATCGCTTGAGCCTGCTTTTCCCGATTATCCTTGTGGTCATGCTGAATCTTATTCAATTCCGGCTGCAAGCGCTGAATTAAAATCTGATTTTTGGCGCTTTTATAAAAAAGCGGGAGAAAAATAATTCTTATAAGAAAAGTTAAAAAAATTATTGCCAAACCCAGGTCTTGAAAAGCAATGGTATTATAAATAAAAATTAAGGCGTTAAAAAGCGGGGTATTGAAAATAGTTTGAAACATGCTTAATTATTTCTTCCTTTGTTAAATTTTTAATTTTTGGACTGGCAATAATTAAAAAATCGTTAATTGGCTGCTGGTTTGGGTTTAGCGCGGAAAAAATCATTCTTTTAATTTTATTTCTGGCGGTAGATTTTTGGGCAACTTTCTTACTTATTATAATTCCAAACCTGGAATAAGAAAATCGGCTTGGAAAAATCTTAAATAAAAAAAACGGGGTTTTGACAACCCGGGCATTTTTCCCAATAACCGATTGAATCGGTAGGCGATATTTTTTAGCTAACATAAACTAGCGACTGGCCGCTAATCGCTTAAACACTAAGTTTGTGCCTTCCTTTCCGGCGCCGTTCAGCCAGCACCCTCCGGCCGCCCGGAGTCCGGCTTCTAACCAAAAAACCGTGAGTTCTTGCCCTTTTTCGCTTTTTGGGCTGATAAGTTTGGGACATAGTATTTATACTATATTACTTAAAAAAATAACGCAATAGAAACATAAGTTTTACTTGCTATTTTTATAAAAAATTTTTAAATTACCCAGTATTTCAACAATTTTCATAAAAAAATGCAAATAGGTATAGACAACTTATTGGCTTTTAGCGCATACTATATCTAAAAGAATTTTTGTTGTCCTTAAAAATGTTTTCCACAAATAATACACAACATATTCAATTTTTGGTATTTGACTAATTCAAGCGCCAAACTAAAATTATAAATAACGTTCGCAAAATTTAGAAATTTTCCCTTATGGACTTTGAACAACTTTGGCAAACGGCTCTTGGAGAAATTGAACTTCAAATTTCCAGGCCAAATTATCTAACCTGGCTAAAACACAGCAAATTGGTTGATAAGCAAGAAGGCATTGCCTTAGTTAGTTTGCCAAACAACTTTGCCAAAGAGTGGGTAGAAAACAAATATCAAAAAATAATTTTAAGCGCCCTTAGAAATTTAGACGATTCCACCAAAAAAATCCAATTTACCGTCAACAACCGCCCGGTTCAGCTAAATTCATCCCGGAAAGGCCGTCCGGACCCAAAAGCCACTCAACTAATTTTTGAGGAATTAAAGGTTGACCCGGAAACGAACTTAAATCCGCGTTATATCTTAAATTCCTTTATTGTCGGAAAAAGCAACGAGCTCGCTTATGCCGCCGCTGCCGCGGTAGTGGAAGAAATCGGCAGAAAATATAATCCGCTTTTCATTTATGGCGGCGTCGGCCTCGGAAAAACCCACCTCATCCAGGGAATCGGCAATGAAATAAAAAATAAATATCAAAATAACGTAAGGGTAAAATATGTTCCTTCGGAAAAATTCACTAATGATGTAATTGCCGGCATTCGGAACAAACGGATGGAAGACATGAAAGAAAAATACCGCAATGTGGATGTTTTAATTATTGACGATATCCAGTTTATCAGCGGAAAAGAAGCCACCGAAGAAGAATTTTTCCATACTTTCAATACTTTATATGAAAATAACAAACAGATAATCATTTCTTCGGATCGGCCGCCGAAATTTCTTCCCACTCTGCACGAAAGGCTGCAATCCAGATTTGAAGGGGGGATGAAGGCCGACGTCGGCTATCCGGATTATGAACTCCGGTTAGCCATATTAAAAACCAAACTTCAGGAAAGGGGGGAGGAATTGCCGGAAAATATTTTGGAGCTGATAGCCAATAAAATCCAAAAAAATCTTCGGGAATTAGAGGGGGTGTTAAACCAGGCCATCTTCCATAAACACGCCAGAAATAACATTACTTTAAAAGTTGTTGAGGAAATAGTGGAAGAAACTATCCAGCAGCCGACCAAAAACATTAATCCTAACCAGGTAATAAAAGCGGTCGCTGATTATTTTCAAGTCTCTCCAAATGATTTAGTCGGCCGCTGCCGCCAAAAAAGCATCGTGGGGCCGCGGCAAATCGCCATGTATTTATTAAGAGAAATTCTTGGGCTTTCTTACCCGGATATCGGCCAAAAATTAGGGAAAAGAGACCACACTACGGCTATCTATGCTTTTACCAAGCTTTCAGAAGAAATTAATCGCAATCAAGATTTAAATCAAAAAGTTATCGCCATTAAAGATTTGGTTTATAAAGAATAAGTTGTTAGTTATTTGTCTTAAGTCGGTTAATAAAAAATCTGGACAAATAAATTATTAATATTTATCAACAGATATTACCCATAAAATTCCTAGCTTATTCTTCGCGGCTTCTTCTAAATTGATTTTAAAATCCGCTTTTCCACAGAATTAACAGGTACTATAACTGCTACTAAAAATAATAAATACTTAAAATGAAATTAGTTGTATTAAAAAATAATTTAAAAGACGGCTTAAATGCCGTGGAAAGGGCTTCTTCTGAAAATAGCAATCTTCCGATATTAAAAAACGTCTTAATAAAGACCTTTAATAATAAAATTCAGCTATCGGCTACTAATTTAGAATTAGCCATCACCAAGTTTATTTTCGGAAAAATAATAGAGGAAGGCAGCCTTACCGTCCCTTTAAACACGCTTTTAACTATTACTAATAATATTAATAATGAAAAAATTAATTTAGAGTCGGAAAACAATGTTTTAACTTTTAAAACCGATAATTATGAAGCAAAAATTCAAGGGCTCCCGGAAGAAGAATTTCCAATTATTCCTAAATTAGAAAATACTGATAATTATTTGCAGCTATCTTCGGAAATTTTAAAATCCAGCCTTTTAAAAGTAATTAACAGCATCCAATTGTCAGAAATTAGGCCGGAAATCGGAGGAGTATTATTAGATTTCCAGATGACTAATTTAAAATTAGTCGGAACCGATAGTTTTCGGCTGGCGGAAAAAACAATTACCGAAAGAGATTTTAAAAGCAATTTTTCCAAAGGGTTTAAGATTATTCTGCCCCTAAAAACCGCCCAAGAAATTTTAAGGATAATGAATGGTGAAACCATTAGCGTCTTTAATGACGCCAATCAAGTTCTTTTTAAAAATGAGGAACTGGAAGTTATCTCGCGCTTGATCAGCGGCAATTATCCGGATTATGAACAAATTATTCCTAAATTAATGGAAACGGAAATTATTTTAGAGCGGGAGCATTTAATCAGCGCCGTAAAATTAGTCAGTACTTTCAGCAATAAGACAAATGACATCAAGGGAGTTTTAAAAGAAGGGAAAAAATCTTTGGAGGTTTATTCTTCCAACCAATATCTGGGAGAAAATCGTTATCTGGTTCCGGTAAAATCAAAAGGGCCGGGCTTTGAAGTCGCTTTTA
Organism: Candidatus Harrisonbacteria bacterium; assembly: GCA_016192685.1. Taxonomy (GTDB): domain Bacteria; phylum Patescibacteriota; class Minisyncoccia; order UBA6257; family 02-FULL-45-10c; genus JACPTS01. The sequence continues at coordinate 283,740 of JACPTS010000001.1, read as the reverse complement.
ATTGGCGATATCTGATGGACGGCTTAAAGAATTTGGAAGCCAAGGAAATCGTTTTAGGAATCAACGGTGACGTTCGGCCGGCGGTTTTAAAGAACCCCAACGACCCTAGTTATTTTTATATTCTAATGCCGATTAAAGGATCGTAAGACATTAGCGGGCGTTTATTTAAACAAAATAATTTCTTTTACAATTTCGTTATTGAACGAATCGGTAAATTTTATTCTAAGGGAGTTCTGCAGTTCCAGCTTTTTTGGAATTAAACTAAATTGGTAATTAAATAATTGCCCGAAATTCCCCGACCGCCGATCCGCCAATTCATTATTAAAAAACAGCTGAACATCTTTTATTTCAAATTGGGATTCTAATTTTGCCGAAACGGCAATTTCCGGATTTTTGATAAAATCGCCATTTTTTGGGGAAAGCAAATCCAGTCCGGATTTTAAGCTATTGATTTCCGATTCGGTTTTGGCGGAATCCGGAACAGGCTGATTATAGTTAGAAAGAAAATTAGGAATATTTTTTTCTGCCCAGCGAAGTACCGGAACCTCCCAATTTTCAAATTGCGGATCTTTGCCGGGATCAGCCGGAGCCGGCCCCAAGGGGTCATTTTTATTAACGTAATATAAAATTTCGTGGAGATGGGGGAAAATTTTATCACCGACTTTATAATTAGTGATATATTCCCCTCTAAGCGCGGCTTTTTGATTAAGAACCGGCTCCGGCTTATTAAAGGAAACTAAAGGTTTATTAGCCAGAGCTTCTTTTAAAAAAGCGCTCCAAATCGGCACGGCCGCTAAAATGCTGGAGCCGCGCTGCTGCATCGGGATATTATCGTTGTTTCCGGCCCAAACGCCGACCACCAGATCCGGAGTGTAGCCGATTGCCCAGGCGTCCCGGTAATCATTAGTTGTTCCGGTTTTTAGCGCTACCTGGTGGCCGGGGAAAATAGTAAGGGACAAACTGGAGCTGAAAAGACCGGCCCGCTCTTCAAGGTCGGTTAAAATGTCATTAATTAGCCTTGGATATTGAGGAGCGATAATTTCTTTAGATTGTTCTTTGTATTCTTCCACCAGCTGGCCGTTAGAATCGGTAATTTTTAGGATTAAGGTTTGAGGATGCCATTTTCCTTCCTGGGCAAAAACAGAATAGGCGCCAACCAATTCTTTCAAGGTTATTTCTCCGCCGCCAAGCACCAGGGAAAGGCCATAGCGGCTGCGCTCCGTCAGGGTAGTAATGCCGAAAGCCGCCGCTGTTTTTAAAGTATTATCAATTCCCGCCAAATAAAGGACTTTGGAAGCGGGGACGTTGATTGATTGGGCCAGGGCGGTTCTAAGTTTTACCGGGCCGCGGAATTTGCCGTCAAAATTTTCCGGATGAAAACATTGATTCTCGTCAGGTTTTGAAGTTTCTTCTTTTTTAAATTCCACTTCCAGCGGGCAGTCGGGATTATTAGCGGCAAATTCGGTTGGCAGGTCAAAAACAACCGTGTCCGGCGAATAGCCTTTCTGAAAGGCAGTAACATAGGTAAGCGGTTTCATGGCCGAGCCCGGCTGGCGAAGCCCTTGAGTTGCTACGTTAAAATTACCCTCAAAATGGCAATCTTTGCCCGGAGCGCAATTTTCCGGCTCCGGATCGCCGAAGTAATCTTTAGAGCCGACTAAAGCGACAATTTGGCCGCTAGTAGCGTGTTGAGCCACCAGGGCGGCGTTATGGCCTTCGTAAAGCTCGGTGTTGCGATCGGCGCCCGCTTTAACCGTTTTTTCCGCCAGCTGCTGAAGATTCCAATCTAAAGTGGTTATTACATTAAGGCCGGCAGTTCGGATAAAATCTTCGCCGTATTTTTGGTTAAGGTAATCCTGGACCCCCAAAACAAAATGAGGAGCTTTAATACCAATTACTTGCGAAGCGAATTCTAGGGGAAATTTTTTCGCGGCCTCTTTTTCTTTTTCGGTAATGTATTTCAATTCAGACATTTTTTCCAAGGCCAAATTTTTTCTTTTCATTAATTCGTCCAGGTGTTTGCCCCAGGGAGAATAATAACTGGTTGCCCTGGGAAGGCTGGCGAGCAATGCCGATTCGGCCAAATTCAAATTTTTAGCGTGTTTATTGAAAAAGGTCTGGGCGGCGGCTTCAATGCCGTAAGCATTGCCGCCGTAAGGAATTTGATTCAGATAAAGATTTAAAACTTCATTTTTGGAATATTGTTTTTCCAATTCCAGGGCGACAATCAACTCTTTAATTTTTCTGATAATAGTTTTTTCCGGGGTTAAAAAAGCGTTTCTGGCCAGCTGTTGGGTGATGGTAGAGCCTCCTTGGGAAAATTCGCCGCTAAGAATATTGGCCAGAAAAGCGCGGACAATGCCCTTTAGGTCAAAGGCCGGGTTGCTGTAGAAATTATTTTCTTCAATGGCAATAGTGGCCCATTTTACATAATCAGGAATTTCTTCAAAAGCTATAGCCGTCCTTTTTTCTTCGCCGTGAATTTCATAAAGCAAAACTTGGCCGGTCCGGTCAAAAATTTTAGTGGATTGGATAATCTGCCGGCTGGCGAATTGTTCCGGGTTGGGAAGGTCTTTCAGGATAACGGCAAGGGCGGTTAATCCCAGGGCAATTAACCCTAAGGCCGAAAGAATTAAGAGAGTAAATAAATTGAGACGTTTGCGGCGTTTAGTCATTCTAATTTCAATAATAATTCTTAACGCGATAAAATGAAAACTCCACGGATTTAAGTCCGTGGAGTTTTCATTAATCTAGAATTCTTCTTCATCGTCGTTTTCGTCCTCTTCTTCCTCTAATAAATCAGCAGTGGAATCGTCATCTTCCGAAGTTTTTTCTTCGGCAGGATCTTTTACTTCATTATCATCGCCCTCATTCCAGCCGCCACTTTTTTTCTTTCTTGGCATTTTAAAAATTATTTGATTATACGACCTTTAATTTTAAAAATGTTTATCGTTTTAATTTAAAAACAAGTATATATTAGAGTTAGTTTTCGTCAAGGGTATTATTAAGATAGGTTCTAGTGGCGCTGGCGGCAATGGCAATAGCTAATGCATCGCTCGCGTCATCAAATCCCTCTATTTTCTCTAAGCTAAGGAGGCGGGCGGTCATTTTTGCCACTGCTTTTTTGTCCGCCAGGCCATAGCCGGTAACCGCTAATTTAATTTCCGACGGGCTTAGTTCTTTAATGGGAATTTTTTGCCTGGCTATTTCTAAAATAATCGCGCCGCGGGTTTGAGAAACTTCAATGCCGGTTTTTACGTTTTTGGAAAAATAGATTTTTTCAATTCCCGCCATATCGGGATGGTATTTCTTTATCAGTTTGGAAATTTCTTCCGCCGCTTTTAAAATTAATTCCGCCGCGTTTTTCCTTTTAATTTCAATTACGCCGTAATCAAGAGCAGAAAGGCCGCCATTAGTTTTGATTAGGCCATAACCGATTCTGATGCTGCCCGGGTCAATGCCTAGTATTATCATAATTTTTTTCTTCGGCTGCCCGGGCGATTGCCCGTTCTATTTTTTCTTTTGGAACATTATTTTCTTTAGCTTTTTCAATTGCGGAACGAAGGCGAGGATTAAAATCGGGATTCGGCTCATTTTTAGCGGCAACAGAAATAGCTTTTAAAAGTTTGGAAAAAAGCTGGCCGCGTTTTTTATCAGCCGCGCCTTTTTGGTTTTTGATTTGCGACCATTTATTATGTCCCGACATAGGCAGATGGATGCTAATATTATAGCACTAAAAAAAATAAAAAATCCGCGCCTGGGGCGCGGATAGATTTTAATTTATTCCATTTACTCTTCTTCAGACTTACCGATTTTTTCCTCAAGAGAACGAGAAATTTCTTTTCTCTTGTTAAAAACTTTGCTATGGTCGTCTTTTTTAATTCGCCATCGTTTATTTCCTTCGGTATAATCAATCATTATCGGCAAATTTTCAATGAATTTGTTTGACCGCGGAACAATTACGCCGCCATCTTCGCCGCCATCTTCAAATACCAGCGATATCCTTTTAGCGTTTAATTGATCTATTTCTGCTTGTACCAAATTTCTTTTATTGTAGAGTGGTTTCATTTGATAATATTCCACCACCCGGCCAATTGATGGCAGGCGGTATTGTCCAGCCGTCCATTCCTTCTTTAAATATTTTATTTGTTTATAAATTCCGTTAGTCGTATCAGTGCTTCGTTCCGGCTTAGCAAAAACCAGACTTACGTTATAATTATTTTTCAATTCATTTTGGTATTTTATGGGAACTTGCCAGCCATTTTCATCCGGGGCCGTTTCCCAAAGTTCGGCGGAGCTTTCTTTGGTTCTGGCGATTTCCACAAAAAGGGCTTTAGTTTTCGGAGGAACGCGTTTTTGCTCTTTCTTTTCCTTAAATAGCAATTCCAGTAAATTATTTTCTTGCAATAATTCTTCAATGTTTAAATTATCTTGCATTGGTTCTATGAGATCCGGCACGCCAAATCCCGCCTCGCCTTCTTTGTCCAGGTCTAAAAGCATCACTCCCGGATTATCGTCGTTTGGATAGAACAGCCGCAGGGCCGGTAAAATTTCTTTTTTGTCCCCTACAATCCGATAGCCCTCTAAATAATTACCAGAATTAGTTTTTGGATTTTCCGCGTCCGGACCCTCCATAATTTTATAATTGGTAATTTCCAAATCAACTAATTTGGATTTCCAAATTAAGTCATTGGGGTCGTCGGCATTAGCCAAGTTTTGTTCTTGACGATCAAACTTTCTATAAAGAGACAATTGGCCGCGTTCAATTTCTTTTAAGACGCCGCGCCTTTTCGCCCACTCAATTGATTCTATTTGAAAAGGAAAGGCTTTGGGTAAATCAGTGCTGATGAAAATTCGCTGATTATAGCCCGTTATTTTTTCCCTTATTTGATTTTCAGAATATTCCGCCGGAACTCCGCTAGTTAAACTTAAGAATTGGCCGTAAAGTTCATGCGCCCGCAGGCGGTCTCTTTGAACTTTAAATATCTGCTCGGAATGCTCCAGAGATTTTCTAAGCCCGAAGCGGCTAACGAATTTAGTATCAGACTCATTTTTATAACTTAAAAGCTGATCAACGCCCAGCAGGGCCTCATCAATTTTTTCTCTTACCTGTTTGGCGGTTAAGACAGAATATTTTATTTTGTAATCGCCGTCCCCGGTTTTCTCTAAGAGCAATAGCCGATAGGAATGTTCCAGGGCGGTTTTTTGCTGTCCTTCGCTCCAGCCTTTTTTTCTGGCCTCTTCCAAAAAGCTATTTTTATAATTATGGGCGCAGCCGGATAAGGCGATGGTTAAAAACAATAACCATTTTAAGTTTTTGCTTTTCATCGGACGCCCTCCTCTGGTTTTACCGGGTCAGTTTTAAATCGGAGGAAAAATTTAATTAATTCCGGAATTTCCATTTCCACCAGTTTTTCAATCATTTCCGGATGCCGGTTGAAGTAAATATTTATTTTTTCCTGCTCTTTTTCAGTAAACAGGCGCTGATATTCATTTAGAAGCAATGCCGACAGCCGATTATTTGCCGGTTGGGTGTTTTCCAGCGGGGTTCCGCTTAGCTCATAAGCCCGTTCGGCGATTTCCCGAATTTCATTTTCATTAGTCTCCAGCCAGCGTTGGGTTTCTTTTTCTCCGCCCAATCTGGTTAGGTTGTAATTGGCGGCCATCACAATATGAAAGACGGAATTTTTATCCTGGAGTTTTTGATTCATGGCTGACCACCAAGTGGTATTGGAATAAAATTCCGGCACCACTTTCTTTTGGAAAAATGGCAACAGTTCCGCTTTAATTTCCTGCCATCTTTTGGAATTTTCCCGGAATTTTTCTTCGTCAATTTCCAGGCTGCCTTCGTAATCCCAAAGAAAACTTTCTTTTTGGGCCCGAATATAATCAAAGCCAAAATAATTGTGGATTAATTCCCGAATTACCGCGGTGTAGGGGTGATGAAGAAGTTCAATCTGGTTTTCCGGATAAAACATTTCCGGAATGCTCGCCATTATTTCCGGGTCAAATCCCTGCGCCAGAAGCAATTCCTGAAGATTAATATTGACATGGACCATTTCGTGCTCTAACACCATTGGTTTTTGGGTCAGATAATCTCGGATTCTCGCGCCGGGATTGTAATAAATTACCCCCGCATTTAGCCAGGTGACTCCCAGGATGCCGCCGGGAAGTTCTGTATTATAGCCAAGATGAAGTTCGCGAGGAACAAAGTCAGATAGCCGACTCTGTCTTGGCAGCCCGTTTAATTCCCGGATAGTGATATCCGATTTTTCCGGAGCCGGAAGGTTTAATAGTTTTAACAATTCTTTTTCCGGAATTGCTAATTTGGCCGCCCAATGTTTAATGGCCAAGTCAATGGCTGGGCTCCAAAAGCTGGAAATATTATCTCTGGCGGTTATTACGGTTTCTTTCAGATCCGCGATTACCGCTTGCAATTGCTCTTCCGTGATATAAAACTGTTTATTTAAATAGGTTACCCGAATCCGGTTGTTCGGCATCCGAACATAATGGTCCAGAACCAGTTTCATTTTAGTTGGCTTGTCCCGATTGGAGGCGCCGCTGGTGCTTTCAATTTCGGTTTCAATAATTAGGCTGTCACTGCCGGTGATAAGCGGACTGGTGTCATTCCGGTCAGATTGGAACTGGCTTTTGGTCGCTTTAAAATAACGACTATTTTCTATCACTTGTTGTACTGGATCGGTGGAAACAACAACTCCTTCTGGAAAATAAAACGGCAATTCTTTGGTCTTTTTTTCTATAGCAAAGGAATAGCCGCCGGTCATCATCAAAATGAATAATAAACTTGATTTCATTCTTTATTTAAGTTGTCAATTTAAATGCTAGTGTTTAGATTAACCCATTTATAATATAGTGGTCAAGCGATTCGGCGCGTTCCCGGCTATCCACATTTTTACTTGTCTGGGGGAATAAAGCAGTCTATTTTGTAAGTAATGGCTCAGGATAATTTAAAAGGGATTTTAGAGAAATCTAGGAAAGAAGCAGAAGAGCGGGACGCTGAACGGCGGGCCTTAAAAGCCGGCGTGCCTTACCTTAATTTGTTAACCCAGCCGATAGAGACTGACGCTTTGGAGTTGCTTTCGGAAGAAAAAGCCAGGAAAGCCCAGGTAGCGGCAATTGAAAAAAAAGGCGATCGGGCAGTGCTCGTTGCTTTTGACCCCAAAGCTCCGAAGGCCAAAGCCATCATTGAAGAGCTTCAAAAAAAAGGACTAAAATTAAAAATATTTACAGTTTCTCTGGCCAGTCTCAATAGAGCCTGGACTTTTTATAAATACGTAATTAAAAAAACCGGCCCGATTACCGGCCGGATTGATGTTGATAAAGAAAGAGTGGAAGGCTTAATTAAAAAATTGGTTCAGCTTGGGATAATTAAAGAAGAAATAGAAAATTTTGATTTTAAGAAATTCCCGACGGCCCAGATTTTAGAAATTATTTTAGCCGGCGCCTTAGCCAATCGCGCTTCCGATATCCATTTTGAGCCGGCGCGAACCGCGGTAAAAATCCGTTATCGGATTGACGGCGACTTGCATGATGTTTTGGAGACGCTTAAGCCGGTAATTTATAGCCATCTGGCTTCCAGGATAAAATTGCTTTCCAATCTTAAATTAAATGTCCGGGATGAGGCTCAGGACGGCCGTTTTACCATTGGCCTTGGTAAAAAAGAAATTGAAATTCGGGTGGCGGTGGCGCCGTCGGAATTCGGCGAAGTGATTGTAATGAGAATTTTAGACCCGGACGCTATTAATTTAAGCCTGGCCGATTTGGGGCTCCGCCAAGACGATTTAAAAATTATTGAGGCGGAATTAAAGCGGCCGAACGGCATGATTTTAAATACCGGCCCGACCGGTTCCGGCAAAACCACCACTCTTTACGCTTTTTTAAAGCACAAAAGCTCTCCGGACATAAAAATTATCACCATTGAAGACCCAATTGAATATCATGTTGAGGGCATTGAACAGACCCAAGTGGATCCGGAAGCTAACTATACTTTTGCGAACGGCTTAAAGTCGCTGATGCGCCAGGATCCGGATGTGATTTTAATCGGAGAGGTGCGGGACAAAGAAACCGCGGAAATTGCGATTCAGGCGGCGCTGACCGGCCACCTGGTTTTTTCCACGGTCCATGCCAATCAGGCCGCCGGAGCTATTCCTCGGCTGATTGACCTTGGGGTAAAGCCGACCAGCATTGGCCCGGCGCTGAATTTAATTATTGCCCAGCGCTTGGTAAAACGGCTTTGCGAAAATTGTAAAACAATTGATAAATCGGCGGAACAAATAAAATCCAGATTGGAAAAATTAGTAAAAGCTCTGCCGGAAAGAGTGGCAAAAAAAGATTACGGGAAAATTACGGTTTTTAAACCAAGGGGCTGCAAAAAATGCGGTGATTCCGGCTACCAGGGAAGGATAGCTATTTATGAACTTCTTCAAGTGACGAAAGAAATTGAGAAATTAATGAATGTCCAAGCCGGCGAAATTGAAATTCAGGAGTTTGCCCTTAAAGAAGGAATGGTAACTATGCAGCAGGACGGATTATTAAAGGTCGCCAGCGGCATTACTACCTTGGAGGAAGTGGAGAAATTAACCGGACTGATCAATTTATAATAATATGAAAGAGCCGGCGAATGCCGGTTCTTGTAGACAATAAGACAAGCGATAGAGAGTTTTGTTCTGTGGGCAAATATCCCGTAAGGGAAAAAGTGGAACTTTTTAAAATAAATTTTAAAAAGGTTAGAATTGTTCTGACGCGTGGCCTCGCCTGAGCCAAGCCACCGATCAAGAATCAATTCCCGCCCACAGAACAAAGCTTTCTATATAGAATAGCTTTCTAATGAGTTCGCTGTTAATATATAACCAACAAACTGCTTTTAAAATTATCAATTATTAATAGTATAGCATAAAAAAATAGCATTGTCAATAGCATGGAGTTAAAAAAAATTATTAAAAAAGTTGAGGAAGACCAGCATATTGACTTAGCGCTTCGGCCGACCAGCTGGCCGGATTATGTGGGCCAGGAAAAAGTAAAAAGAAATTTACGGGTGATTTTGGATGCGGCTAAAAAACGAGGCGAACCGTGCGACCACCTCTTGTTTTACGGTCAGGCCGGCCTTGGGAAAACCACTCTCGCGCACTTGGTAGCCAAAGAAATGGGTTCTGGATTTAAAGTTACTTCCGGTCCGGCGCTGGAAAAAATGGGCGACCTCGCGGCGATTTTAAGCAATCTGGAAAAAGGAGAAGTTTTATTTATTGACGAGGCGCACCGCTTGAACCGGCAAATTGAGGAAGTGCTTTATCCAGCGCTGGAGAGCCGAAAACTTCACTTGATAGTTGGGAAAGGTCCGGGTGCCCGCACTCTTTCTTTAGATTTGCCGCCATTTACTTTGGTGGCCGCCACTACCCGCGCCAATTTGCTTTCCGGGCCGCTTCGTTCCCGCTTCGGGGCTTCTTTTAAGCTGGATTATTACGAGGTTGCGGACATTGAAGCGATTATCAGGCGCTCGGCTAAATTATTAGGATTAAATATTGATAGCGGAGCAGTGGCGGTTATTGCCGCGGCTTCCCGGTTTACTCCGCGGGCGGCTAATCGGCTTTTGCGGCGGGTCCGTGATTATACCGACGTTAATAATTTAGAAAAAGTTTCCGAGGCGGCGGCTAAAGCCACTCTGGAAATGCTGGAAATTGACCATTTGGGGCTGGAACCAACCGACCGCCAGCTTCTGAAAATTATTATTGAAAAATTCCATGGCGGGCCGGTCGGCATTCAGACTTTAGCCGCCGCGCTTAATGATGACCAAGGAATTATTGAAGAAGTTTATGAGCCATATTTAATGACTGTTGGGATGCTTAATCGTACGCCAGCCGGCCGGTTGGTCACCCCGGCGGCTTATAAGCATTTAGGATTCCGTTCATCGGAAGAAGGCGGTTTATTATAATGAAAAAAATTAGCCATTTAAAATTTGACGGCCTCCATGAATTATTCGCCAATGGTTTAGTATTTTTGAGCATGGCCGCCAGCCTGTTTCTGGTCGGGATAGTTTTTATTTCTGACCATGGGCCGCAAATTGCCGCGTTTTCCGCGCGCGCCAATAATTTATCGGCGCAAATTTATTCAGTTTATTCCGGTTATCAGAATAGTCGCCCCGAAAAACAGCCAAAACTGATTAGGCCGCCTCTCCGTTACCCCGACGGTCAATTAAAAGACCAACTTAATAAATTTTTGGATCAACTGGAAGAATTGGCCAATTTAAGATATTAATGGGTTCCGATTTTTATAATTTTCTTATTACCGATTTTTTTGTATCGGTGATTTTAGCCGCGCTCGGTTTGTATATTATTTTGCAGCTGGAGAAAAAACTAGAGATAAAATTATTTTAGTTTATCCAGTTATCAAGCTCGAGCTTGATAACTGGATAAACCACCTTTATGCTTAGTAAGTCCAAAACCCAAACCCAAAAATTCGCGGCGCGCCTAGTAAATAAAATATTAAAGGCGCGCCGCCCTGAGCAAAGTCGAAGGGCTACAATAATTGCGTTACATGGTGATCTTGGCGCCGGCAAAACCACTTTTGTCCAAGGATTTATGAAAGCGCTTGAGGTAAAGCATCGCGTTACCAGCCCCACTTTTTTAATTATCCGGAAATATGAAATTTCTACTCCCCTTAAAAAAAATCGCCCCCATTACCACCACGCCTACCATTTAGACTTATATAGGATTCATAAACCAAAAGAACTTTTGGATTTAGGTTTTAAAAAAACTCTTCAAGACCCGCACGCAATAGTTTTAATTGAATGGCCTGAAAGAATTAAAAAACTTTTACCAAAAAACACCATTTGGATAAATTTTGAGCATGGGAAAAATGAAAAAGAGCGTATAATTAGAGTAAAACATAAAACTTGAAACATGAAACTACTTTTAATTGACGCCAATTCTTTGATTCACCGTTCGTTTCACGCGCTTCCGCCGTTGACTACTCCAAAAGGCGAGCCGATTAACGCGGTGTACGGGCTTTCTAGTATTCTTTTAAAAATTTTGCGGGAGCATCAGCCGGATTATGTGGCAGCGGCTTTTGACCGGCCAGAGCCGACTTTTCGGGATGAAATGTTTAAAGAATATAAAGCGCATCGTCCGCCGACTGCCAATGAATTGATTTCCCAGCTCCATGAAGCGCATGAAACATTTCAAAAATTCGGGATTAAAGTAGTGGAAAAAGCCGGTTTTGAAGCAGACGACATTGTTGGAACTTTGGCCGAAAAATTCAAAAATGAGCCGGATGTAAAAGTGGTAATCTTTTCCGGCGATAAAGATAATCTTCAATTAGTTGATGATAAAGTTTTTGTGGAACTTTTAAAAACCGGCGTCAGCAAAACAATCACTTATGATAAGGCATTATTTTTACAGCAATATGGTTTTTCGCCGGAGCAGTTGGTGGATTATAAGGCATTGGTAGGCGACGCATCGGATAATATCCCGGGCGTGACCGGCATCGGCCCGAAAGGCGCTACGGATTTAATTAAAGAATATGGAAGTGTTGAGAAAATTTATGAAGAGGTCGGATTAATCCCAAAAGAAGTTCTGCGGAAAAAATTGGAATCCGGACGGGAATCCGCTTTTCTTTCTAAAAAATTGGCAATGATAAAACGTGATGTGTCATTAGAATTGACATTGGTCGACTTAAAACAAGAGACGCTAGACAAAGAAGAACTCAAAAAATATTTTGACGGCTTAGGTTTTAAAAGTTTGGTTGAGAGATTATAAATTGTTTTATTATGTCTATTGTTACGATACGCATTCCGGTAGATTCTTACCAAAGCATTGTTAAAAGATATGCTAAATATAAAAAAGAATTATCACCCTTTTGTAATTTTGTAGAGAAAAGACGTCTACATATTAGTGTTGCATATTTGAGCAATTCTAAACCAAGCAAACAAATACTGAACTTAATTAAAAAAGTGGTTGTTTTAAATGCGGACCAGTTTTTCCCGATTAAAATATTGATCGGTAATGTTTTAATGTTTAAGGTTAATAAATACGATTCCGAGGCTCCACCAATTGTTTACATTAAGGTATTAAATACGAAGAGGTTAGCCAGATTTTATAAAATTATTATGAAAGAAATTTCAAAAATTATCCCAACAATTTCTGATCCAAAAGAGGTAATGAATTTTCACATTACTATTGGATTTCTTAAATCAAGAAAATTTATAAACTTAATTATTAAAACCATTCAAAAATTTAAAAAAGATAAATCTATTTTTATTAATTTAGATAAAATTCAATTAAGATTAAGCTCTAAAGAAAGAATTTTACTAAAATCGTATAAGTAATTATTTAAATTAGGATTATAAAAGCGGCCTTTTTAGGCCGCTTAATCTTTGTTTCCCATTGGTAAGACTGTCAAAGGATTTGGATAATTTTCTCGTAAATAATCCAAATTTTTTGGCGAGCCATAGCCGTCTAAAGTAAAAGGTTTTTCTTGTCGTCTCATTTCTGTTTCGGAAATAAGTTGGAAATGAGTATGTGGGAACCAAAATCCGTTTTCTTTGGTGGTGCCGACTTTGCCAACTGCTTCGCCAGCCAGGACTGTTTTATCTTCATTAACTAAAGCAGTAGAGGCTAAGTGTCCGTAGATGCTGTAAAATTTAACCTCGGCAATTTGATGTTCAATAATTACAAAATTCCCCCAGCCGCCTTTTTCCGGAAAATCTGAATCAACCAGATGAACAACGCCATTTGCTGTCGCTAAAACTGGCGTGCCAACCGGAACATTAATATCAATACCCAGATGAATCCAGGATTTAGTTTCTTTAAGATAAGTTTCGGCGAGCAGTTTTTCCCGATTTTCCAGCCAGCCGCCACAGCTCCAAACTAGCCCAAGCTCTTTATGGATTTGCTTAACTAATTGCGCGCATTTATCCGGATTAGTGATTTCTTTGGGTGAAATTTTTAGTCTTGAATGCCGCTTAAAAAACTTTAAAACTTCTTCGGGCAAATTAACTTCTCGGTGCGGTTTTTTGAATAATGATTTTGGAATCACGTCGCGAAATCGGGAACGATTTTGGAATAGTAAATCTAGAAGATTGGAAGTGGTTTTCATTTGTTTATTCTCAATTTTTTCTATTGAAATTATACTTCAAAGAAAACTTTTTTACAAGAGTTTTATATCCTATCCAGTTATCAAGCTCGAGCTTGATAACTGGATAGGATAATGTTAGGCTAAATTTTATTTATGCGCCTGCGGAAGGATTCTAAGCCTTATCAAATTTTGAAATACGCTTTTCTTGCCGGTGGATTTATTGTTCTTTCCAGCATTGCTCCGGCAAGCGGAGCGCAGCTCGTCCGCGATTTAGTTAGAATTTATTTTAGAAAAAAGCGATTTGAAAGAGAAAAATTTTTGCGTGACTTAAAAAATCTTCAAGCAAGAAACCTGATTAATTATCAAGAATTAGCTAATGGAGATATTAAAATTGTTTTAACAAGGGCCGGAAAAACGATAGAGTTAAAATATAATCTTGATAATCTTAAGCTTGATACCAAAAGGAAATGGGATAAAAAGTGGAGAATGGTAATATTTGATATTCCTAATGCCAAAAAGAAAGCTAGAGAGGCATTGCGACAAAAATTAAATCAACTTAACTTTTACCCAATTCAGGAAAGTGTATTTTTAACGCCATATGAGTGTGAAAAAGAACTGGATTTTATTTGTTCAGTATTTGAAATTAGAAAATATGTGCTTATTTTCAATATTAGCAATTTTGAAGGCGAAGAGAAGTTTAAACATTATTTTAAGATATAGTTATTAGTGTAATTATTGATTTAAGTTTGGCAGGAACAGAAAATAAGTTTATCCAGTTATCAAGCTCGAGCTTGATAACTGGATAAATAAAAAATTATATAAAAATATGCTAACCGATTTTAATATTAAGGAAAAAATAAAGGAATTTAAGCGCATCGGCAAAAAGCCGCCGGCGGAATATTTTGATTTAGGAATCGCTTATTGGCTTTTGAATCCGGACGAAGGAGATTATAGCTTGGAAAATTTGAGTAAGAAATTTTTGCATAAAGACCCAGCGGCGAGCTCGAGACAAGACTTAAAAGGAGAGTTATACAATTATGCCGTTAAGAAATTAAAAGAATATAAACTGGAAAAACTTTTTTATGATGTGGAGATGCCATTAGTTTCAGCGCTTGCGGAGATGGAGGACGCCGGCATTAAAATAGATTCGGCTTATTTAAAGAGATTAGATAAAGAATTAGACGGCGAAATAAAAAAATTGGTAAAAGCAATTTATAAAGAAGCCGGCGGGACTTTTAACATTAATTCGCCGAAACAACTCGGAGAAATTCTTTTTAAGAAATTAAAAATTGACATTGCCGGCGTTAAGAAAACCAAGACCGGTCAAATTTCCACCAACGAACAAACTTTATCTTTAATAAAAAATCGCCACCCAATCGTAAAACACCTTTTAGAATACCGGGAACTTTTTAAGCTTCAATCTACTTATGTCCGGCCGCTTCAGGAATTAGTTGGGAAAGATGGGCGGGTGCATACTACCTATATACAAACCGGCACTTCCACCGGCCGCTTAAGCTCGCAAAATCCGAATCTTCAAAATATTCCCATTGAGGGTGCTTGGGGTAGAAAAGTTCGCCGTGCTTTCATTGTAGAAAAAGGATTTATGCTGGCGGCCTTTGATTATTCGCAGATTGAACTGCGGGTACTGGCTTCCCTTTCCGGCGATCCAAAAATGATGGAAGCGTTTAATAATGATTTGGATATTCATAAATTAACGGCGGCGAATGTTTTTAATGTGTCTTTGGAAAAAGTTACGCCGGAAATGCGGCGATTGGCAAAAACTTTGAATTTCGGGGTGGTTTATGGAATGGGTGCATTTGCTTTTGCTAAGACAAGCGGCTTAAGCGCGGTTGAAGCCCGAAAATTTATTGATGAATATTTCAGCGATTTTAAAAAAATTAAAGAGTGGCAGGAAGAAGTAAAGGCGCAAACTCGGACTTTTGGTTATGTGATGAATTTAAATGGCCGCCGCCGGTGGCTGCTTCAAGCCGCTTCTATGTTTAGAAGCGAAGCGGCTGAAGCTGAGCGGGCGGCGATTAATATGCCGGTGCAGGGCCTCGCCGCGGATATCATCAAAATTGCCATGGTGAAATTAAAACCAGAATTGGAGAAAAAAGGATGGTATGGCAACCAAGTTCGGATGCTCCTGACAATCCACGATGAATTGTTGTTTGAAATTAAGGAGAATATAATAAAAGAGGCAATGGCGTTGATTCGGAAAATTATGGAAAGCGCTTATGAGCTGGAAGTGCCGATTAAGGTGACAGCTAAAATCGGCAAAAATTGGGGAGAGCTGGATTAATTTTTTATATGCTTTCAATTTTATTAATTTTAATTTTATTGATTTCTGGAGCGGTAATCGCGGCTCTTTTTTTGAAATTGAACGAGAAAAACAGGGAAGTTGCCGGATTGCGGTTAGAAAAATTGCGCATAGATAATATTATTGCCAGCATGAATGACGGTATTATTATTTATGACCAGGATTTTAGGATAGCAATGTTTAGTCCGGCCGCCGAAACAATTTTTAACCTCCGTAAAGAGGAACTTTTGAATAAAAAAATGGTTCCGGAAGATGCCCGTGACCAAAAACTGGGAGTGCTGGCAAAAGTTATTTTTCAATCTCTCGCGCCTTTGGTTATCAGGCAATCTCCGGAAGGGCTTTATCCGCAAATAGTGGATATTTCTTTTTCCGAGCCGCCGCTGGAACTTCGGGTGATTACTGACCGGATAAAAAATGAAAAAGGGGAAGTGGCCGGATTTTTAAAGATTATCCACGACCAAACGCGGGAAACAGAGCTTTTAAAATCTAAAAATGATTTTATTACCGTGGCCGCCCATCAGCTGCGAACGCCGCTTTCTGCCGTAACCTGGGCCTACCAATCCCTGAAAAATGAGAAATTGACCGATTCGCAAAAGGAATTGGCGGAAACCGGATTGGCGGCGGCCAATAATTTATTGAAAATTGTGGAAGATTTGCTGAATATTTCTAAAATTGAAGAAGGGATGTTCGGCTATAAATTCCAGAAAGCGGATTTAGTCGCCTTTTTACAATCTATTTTAGACCAAGCTTCTCCGGTAGCAAAAGAGTATAATATTAAAATTTACATGGAGCCGCCCAAAGAGGTTTCTTTAGAAGTAGAAATAGATACGGAAAAATTAACTTTGGCGGTCTCTAATCTTTTGGAAAACGCGATTAAATATAATCTGCCAAACGGCCAAGTGACAGTAAGCGTTGCGCGCCGGGAGGAGGCGCCCTTCGCGGAGATAAAAATTTCTGATACCGGAATGGGCATTCCGAAAGAATCAATGGATAAGCTTTTTACTAAATTTTTCCGGGCGGAGAATGCCCTTACGAAGGAAACTATCGGTTCCGGCCTCGGCCTTTATATTGTAAAGAATATTATTACCCGCCACGGCGGTCAGATTTGGGCGGAATCTGAAGTTGGCCGCGGTTCAACTTTTCATTTTACTTTGCCGACTGATCCGCACTTGATTCCGCAAAGAGAAATTAGGAATCAATAATTTTGTTTATGCCCGAGCTTCCGGAGGTTCAAACCATTGTTAATGATTTAAATAAGAAAGTTGCAGGACGCCGGATTACCGGCGTTTGGTTTGATTGGCCGAAAATGCTGAAAGACCCGCTGGACCAGCAAAGAAATAAAATTTCCCATAAGCACGCGGCGGTTTTTGAAAAGGCAATAAAAGGAAAGAAAATTTTAAGCGTCCGGCGCCGGGCAAAAAATCTTTTATTTTATTTATCAAACAATTTAATGATGCTGATTCATCTTAAAATGACCGGGCATCTTTTAGTTGGAAAGTGGAAAGTTGAAAGTAAAAAGATTATTCCTTTAGAGCCGAAAGAAGTCGTGGAAGACCCGTATAATCAATATATCCATTTAATTTTTTATTTAGATAATAGGAAAATGCTCGGATTTTCGGACTTGCGAAAATTCGGGAAAATTATTTTAGGAACTAAGGAACAGATTGAAAATTTGCCGGAGCTTAAAAATCTCGGCCCGGAGCCATTGGATAAAAGTTTCAAGTTTATAAAGTTCGTAAAGTTAATAAAGTTAGAAAAAAGAAAAATCAAACAAGTTTTAATGGACCAAGAAGTGATTGCCGGAATCGGCAATATTTATTCGGATGATATTTTATGGAAAGCGAAAATTCACCCTTTAAAGCCGGCAAATAAATTATCGGAAAAAGAATTAAAAGGAATTTGGATTGCTATTCACAAAGTTTTAGAAAAAGCTTTAAAATTACGCGGCACTTCCACCAGCGATTATCGGGATACGGCCGGCAAAGAAGGCGGCTATACCGATTATCGCTTGGTTTATCAACGGGAAGGCGAACCGTGCCAGCGATGTAAAACGAAAATAAGAAGAGTTAAAATAGGAGAGAGGTCGGCGCATTTTTGTCCAAAGTGTCAGAAACTATGATTATATTTTTATACGGGCCGGACCAGAGCATATAATCAAGTTATATGCTCGGCCGAGCACATAAATTCATTTATGTGCTCTGGTTCTTATCGATTATTAAATTATCATGATTATTTACTTATATGGAGCTGATTCATATAGAAGACAGCAAAAATTAAAAGAGATTATTGCGGATTATAAAAATAAGCACTCTAGTTTTGCGGTGGAAAGTTTTGATTTAGAGCAGGTAGGCGGATTAGATAAGCTGAAAGATTTTACAAAAGCGCAATCGCTTTTTGATAAGGTAAAATTGGGAATTATAAATAACGGAAGTTTATTAGATGAGGCGTTGGAAAAAGAGTACGTTGCTTTGCTTAAAGAAAATTCCAGATCTAAAGAGCCGACTCTGGTTATTTCGGAAAATAAAAAGCCGGCTAAAAATTTCAGCTTCTTATTGGATTTAGATAAACCGAATTTATCGCAAGAATTTGAAAATTTAACCGGCGGCCAGCCGGAGAAATTTTTATTGAAAGAGGCTAATGGGCGCGGTTTGATTTTTGATAAAGAAAGCCAGAATTTACTGCTTCAGGTTTATGCAGGCGATTCCTGGGGACTGATTACCGAATTGGATAAACTGGCGCTTTTAGATGAAAAAAAAATTACCAAAAAAGTTTTGGAAAATCATTTGCACGCCTTGCTGCCGATTAATATCTTTTTAGCAATTGACCAAATGCGGAGTTCCAAAAATATTGGCCAGCGCCTGGCTTTGTTGGAAGAGCTTTTGGAAAGAAGCGAAGAACCTAGAATGATTTTTAATATTTTAGCAGTTTCTCCTTACGCTGATTCTAGTTGGAAACAAAAAGCCGCGGATTATGACGCGGCAATAAAAATCGGGAAGCTAGAGTATGAAGAAGCCCTTTTAGATTTAGTGGTGAGCGACCTGCCTGCCGGCAGGCAGGCTAGTAACTAATTTAGTTAGCCTGGATTTTAGCCGAGAGGCTTTATTATCTTTAATTAAATTAACTTTGGCGGCTTTATCCAGCGCTTTATAGACTTTGGGCAGTTCGTTTTTCGCCGCTTCCAGATTTTTGGCCGTCACCAGGTTTTTATAGTTTTTTAAAACTTTTTTAAGCGCTGATTTTCTTTGAACATTCTGGGCTCGGCGCCGCAGGTTTTGGCGATAGGCTTTTTTAGCTGATTGGGTAATCATAATTTTGATTTAGCGTATAGCGTATAGCGTATAGCGATTAGGGAAGTTGGTCAATATTGACAAAATGGTTATAGTGTTATATACTATATAGTAGTTAAAGCGAGTTGCTGTTCTTTGGAAATAGGAGGATACCTTGGAAATAAGACAGAAGTTTTGCGGGGCGGTTTGGGTAAATCCCAGCCGACTCAGCATTCAGTTTGCTTCCAGGACGATTCTGGTGGCAAAAAGCCGTTGGCAGTACGGAAGCGCCCGCGCAGTTTTAATGCACACGGCGTGTGGAGAGCCGGTGGTCTTTCGAAAAATCAGATAGTCAAAAAGGAGGAGTATGAATCAGCGGAAAAAGAAAGGCGCGCCAAAGAGCGTGAGCTGCGGCAGTCAGAAGACTCACCGGGCGGATGCCGGCCGCGACCGGCATCCGGACAGGGTGCTCCGCCGGATCATCCAGTCCAGCGGCTTCGCCGAAGCCGAGCGGTATGCCGAGAAGCACGGCCTGAATCGCGTTCTGGAAGCGATTCAGAAGAAACAGGTTCAGCAGCCGAACACGGGGTTCTTGCCCGTTCCAGTCCGCTGGATTGAGCAGAAGAAGGCCGAGGCTAGGCACAGGGCTGATGGGTTCGCGCCGATCGGCTATCACAAGGGCCGGGCTCTCCGACGCTGGCAGGAGCTGTGCGGCTAAGGCAGGGCAGGGCAATACGCTGCCTGCCCCGTAAACAAAGCCCTCCGACTAAGCAAGTCGGAGGGCTTTTTCTTTTTAAGCTGATTGCGCAGCCATTTTTGTTAAATCAGATTCGGTAATCGCTTTTTTAATCGCAAACGGTTCCCGGCCAAGTTTTCTATTATAAGTTTTTTGAATTTTCCGGCGGCGTTTAGTTTCGGCAATAGCCTTTTTAATTGAATCAGTCATTTTATCGGCATATAAAATTACTCTGCCATTTATTGAACGGGCAGCCCGGCCGGCCATTTGAATAATGCCGCGGTAATTCCGCAAAAATCCTTCCCGGTCCGCGTCTAAAATCGCCACCAAGCTTACTTCCGGCAAGTCCAGACCCTCCCGCAGAAGGTTAATCCCGACAATAACGTCAACAATTCCTTTTCGGAGATCGTTTAAAATTTCCGGGCGCTTTAAAGTTTTAATTTCCGAATGAAGATAATGAGCCTTGATGCCTTTTCCTAATAAAAATTCAGTCAGGTCTTCCGCGGAACGCTTAGTCAGGGTAAGGGCTAACACTCGTTCATTTTGGCCAACCCTTTTTTGGATTTCTTTTAATAAATCTTCTATTTGAATATTTACCGGCCGGACTTCAATTTCCGGGTCAAGAATTCCGGTTGGCCGGACTAATTGTTCCGCGATATTCTGGCCGGATTTTTCCAATTCGTAGGCTCCGGGCGTTGCGGAAACATAAATAGCTTGTTCAATCTTTTCTTGGAATTCAGGAAATTTAAGGGGACGGTTATCCAAAGCAGACGGCAGACGGAATCCGTAATGAACTAAGGTTGATTTGCGTCGGCGATCGCCTTCGTACATAGCGTTTAATTGAGGAATGCCAATATGGGATTCATCTATAAACAGCAAAAATGGCTTTGGAAAATAATCCAGTAAAGTTGTCGGCGGCTCGCCGGCTTCGCGGAAAGCCAGATGGCGGGAATAATTTTCAATTCCGTTGACATAGCCGTTTTTCTTGAGCATTTCAATATCAAAAAGCGTCCGTTTTTCAATCCGGTCGGCTTCTTCAAAACGATTGGCAGACTGGAATTCTTCCACCCGACTTTCCATTTCCGATTTAATATTTTGCAGAGCCAGCCGCATCTTGTTTTGGGGCGTCACCCAGAATTTTGCCGGATAAATCGCGATTTTTTCAGTCGGGGAAAAATCAGTATTTAAAATCTGGATTAATTTCCGGCCCTTAAATTCTAAAATAATCAATTCTCCGGTTACTAAATTAATTTTTAATTTATCTTTGCTGATTTTAAATTGCCCCTGGTTTGGCTCTTGGGTAACGCGTTCATATTGAAGAAAATTTAAATGCCGGGCGGCGTCTGCCGGACTGATATTTTGTCCGGCATTCAATTCCAGGCAAGTCTTTAAATATTCCGAGGGGTCGCCAATGCCGTAAATGCAGGAGACTGATGCCACTACCAGAGTGTCTTGCCGGCTAAGAACGCTTTGGATAGCTGCGTGCCGTAATTTATCAATTTCTTTATTAATCCGGGCGTCTTTTTGGATATAAATATTGCTGTGTGGCAGATAAGCCTCCGGCTGATAGTAGTCATAGTAGGAAACAAAATAATGGACTGCATTATTTGGAAAGAAAGCTTTGAATTCTTGGTATAATTGAGCTGCCAAAGTTTTATTAGGAGAAATCAGCAGCGTGGGAAGATTAATTTTTTCAATCACCGAGGCCATGGTAAAAGTTTTTCCGGAACCGGTTACGCCCAAAAGGACCTGGTCTTTTTGATCGGCGTTAATTCCATTAACCAATTTTTCAATTGCGAGCGGCTGGTCACCGGTAGGTTTGAAATTAGATACTAGCTTAAACATATATATAAATTTATAATTAAAATAAATGATTTATTCCCTTCAGGGCAATCTAACTGAAAAAAGAGATAATTTTTTTGTCATTGAGTTGGGCGGCCTTGCTTTTCAAATCAAATCTTCTTTTAGCGTCGTGAAGAGTTTACCGGCTATTGGCGAAAAAGTCAAAGTTTTTACTTACTTGCATGTCCGGGAAGACGCTTTGGAACTATATGGTTTTTTAAATAAGGATGAATTAAGCCTTTTTGAAATGTTAATCGGCATTTCCGGCATCGGCCCCAAGTCTGCTTTGAACATTATGGGCGTGGAAAAGGTAGAAAAATTGAAAGCGGCCATCAGCGAGGGGCGTTCGGAACTTTTAACCAGGGCGTCCGGAATCGGCAAGAAAATTGCTGAACGGGTAATTTTGGAATTGCGGGGTAAATTGCAACAAGAAGGAGCTGGCGGCATTGTCGGTTTGATGGAATCAGACCAAGATATCGTGGAAGCGCTGGCGAATTTGGGCTATACCAAATCGCAGGCCAAAGAAGCGCTGGCGAAAGTCAGTGCCAGCGTTGGTAAAATGGAAGATCGCATTAAAGAAGCGTTGAAATTATTGAAATCAAGATGAAATTTTTGCGTTCAACTTACCATTATTTACTCGCTTGGTTTGGCAGCGGGTTTTATAAACATCCGTCCAGGAAACTTTTTGTAATTGGCGTCACCGGAACAAAAGGCAAATCAACGGTTATTGAGCTGATTAACGCGATTTTAGAATCCGCCGGCAAAAAAACCGCCGTGATTTCTTCGGTGCGTTTTAAAAACGACCTTTTGAGCTTTCGCAATCTGACCGGCATGACTATGCCGGGCAGATTTTTATTGCAAAAGCTTCTTTCTGAGGCGGTTCAAAGCGGCTGCGATTACGCGATTATTGAGGTGACTTCTCAGGGAATTTTACAGCATCGGCACCGGTTTATTGATTTTAACAGCGTCCTTCTTACCAATTTAGAGCCGGAGCATATTGAAGCCCACGGTTCCTATGAAAATTACCGGGAAAGCAAAGTTAAATTTTTTCTTGATGCGGCCAGGCATTCTTTAAAAAAACCGAAATTCTTTTTTATTAACTCGGAAGTTAAGGACAAAGATTATTTTTTAAAAGCCGCCGAAGGAAAAGGAAAAATTATTTTTTTTGAAAAAAGCGATATTAGGAAAATGAAAATTAAAACCAAGCTTTTGGGAGAATTTAATCTGGAAAACATCGCGGCGGCCATTGCCTTTGCCCGTTCCCAGAATATTGATTGGGATACTATCCGTTCCGCCATTGAAACTTTTGACGGCGTGCCGGGCCGGTTGGAGTTTGTCCAGAAAATTCCTTTTTCCGTAATTATTGATTACGCCCATACTCCGGATTCTTTGGAAAAAGTTTATCAAACCCTAAAAAGTCAAAAATCAAAAATCAAAAGTCAAAAGTTAATATGTGTTCTTGGAGCCGCTGGCGGCGGCCGGGATGTCTGGAAGCGGCCGGTAATGGGAGAAATTGCTTCCAAATATTGCGACCAGATTATTTTAACCAACGAAGACCCTTTTGATGAAGACCCGAATCAGATTTTATCCGAGATAAAATCCGGAATCACCAAAACCCAATTTCCGATTTCCAAAGTGAATGAAATTATTGACCGAAAAGCCGCTATTAAAAAAGCGATTCAATCTGCTGAAAAAGGCGATACGGTGATTATTACCGGCAAGGGTTCGGAGCCATATCTGCGAGTGGCAAACGGCAAGAAAATCCCCTGGAACGAACGGGAGATTGTACTTCGGATTTTGAATAATGAGAGAATTGAAATATGAAACTTACTTTTTACGGCGGCGTTAAGGAAGTTACCGGGGCGAATTATTTATTGGAAAGCGGCGATACCAGAATTTTAATTGACTGCGGACTGCACCAGGCCGGGCATTTTTGCAGCGAACATAATTGGGATTCATTTCCTTATGATACTAAAACAATTAGCGCGGTTTTTATAACTCATGCTCATATTGACCATACTGGCCGTCTGCCCAAATTGGTAAAAGACGGCTTTCGGGGGAAGGTTTATTCCACGCCGCCGACGCGCGATTTTGCGAATTTGCTTTTGCTGGATTCAGAGCATGTGCTTTTAGAATCGGCGGAGCATTTTAAAAAACCGGCGCTTTACGGCGTTCGGGAAATAGAAGAATTAATGGTTCGCTGGGAAGGGGTGACCTATCATCAAGAAATCCGGGTCGGGCCATTTAAAGTAACTTTATATAATGCTGGCCATATTTTAGGTTCCAGTATTGTAGTAGTGGAAGCCGAAGGCAAAAAAATCGTTTTTTCCGGAGATTTGGGCAATACTCCGGCGCCAATCATCGGTCCGACTGAACAAATTCCGGAAGCGGATTATTGCGTGATTGAATCGGCTTACGGAGATCGTTTGCATCAGCCGGCTCCGGAGGGAATGCTGGAAAATATCATTGAAGAAACTATTAAGGCCGGCGGTGTTTTGATGATTCCGGCTTTTGCCATGGAACGAACGCAAAAATTATTATTTGAAATCAATGAACTCGTGGAAAATGGGCGGATTCCGAAAATTCCGGTTTTTCTGGATAGCCCGCTCGCTATTAAAGTTACCGAGGTTTATAAAAAATATAAAGATTATTTTGACGAAGCGACCATGAATTTGCTCCGGGGCGACAATATGCTTTTTGATTTTCCCGGCCTCAAAAAAACTTTAACTACCGAGGAATCAAAAAAAATCAATGAAACGCCGCCGCCAAAAATAATTATTGCGGGCTCCGGAATGTCGCAGGGCGGACGGATTTTACACCATGAAAAGCGGTATTTGCCGGACCCGAAAAGTACGATTTTATTTATCGGTTATCAGGCCAAAAGTTCTTTGGGCAGAAAAATTTTAGACGGTGAAAAAATGGTAAAAATTCATGGTGAAAAAGTTTCGGTTCGCTGCCGAGTGGTTTCTATTGAAGAATATTCAGCGCACGCGGATCAGCGGCAGCTTTTGGAATGGCTGTTGCCGATGCGGATGTCTTTAAAAAAAGTATTTGCGGTTCAGGGTGAGGAAGAGGAAAGCAGCGCTTTGGTTAAGAAAATAATCAATGATCTGGCGGTCCATGCGGAAATTCCGGAAGAGAAAAAAGTTTATGAATTGTGATATAATCTGATGTATGGCAACCAAACTTACTCGTCGGCACCAGTTAAAATATAAAATTTGCATTTCCGGAGCGGCGGATACCGGCCATTGCGCCATTGACGCGCCGGAAAAAGCCGAAGAAATGGGCCGGGAAATCGCGCGGCGCGGCATGGTGCTGGTAACCGGCGCGACGGTTGGTATTCCTTACTGGGCCGCTAAGGGCGCCAAAGAAGAGGGTGGAATTGTTATCGGCCTTTCGCCGGCAGCTTCGGAAGCAGCCCATTCTAAAACTTACAAATTACCTACTGACTATCACGATGTTATTGTATATACTGGATTTGAATATTCAGGAAGAAATTTGCTTTTAACCCGTTCAGCAGATGCCATTATTACGATTTGCGGCCGGATGGGCACGCTTAACGAATTTACGATTGCTTTTGAAGACCAAAAACCAATCGGAGTTTTGGAAGGAACCGGCGGCACCGCGGATGAGCTCCGGGATATTATAAAAAGGATGCACCGCGGTCCGGGCCGGGTGGTGTATTCAAAAGATATTAAGGATTTATTGGATAAGGTAGCGGCTGAAATTGAAAAAGATAAAAAAGGTCGCGTTAATAATAGATATGTTTAAATGCTTAAAAAATTATTAAGAGCGCTCGGGCTTTCCAAGAAAGTTTCGCGCACCGATAAACCGGTTGGCGAGGTGACTCATTATTACGGCAATCTTGGCGTAGCGATTGTTAAATTTAATCAAGATATGCCGGCTGGAAAAAATGTCACTTTTCAGGGCGCCACCACGGATTTTTCCCAGGACCTTTCTTCTATGGAGCTGGACCATAAATCAGTTTCTCTGGCTCCGCGCGGCAAAGAAGTGGGTTTGAAAGTAAAAGAAAAAGTAAGAGAAGGGGATAAAGTTTATTTAAATTAATTTGTGATTTTATTAGACCCGCTCGCATTAGCAATTTTAAAAAAGATGCTGCTGGCAGTATTTTTAGGCGCGCTTATTGGCGTGGAACGGGAAATTGCCCATAAATCCGCCGGTATGCGCACCCATGCTTTGGTGGCGCTTGGCTCGGCGCTTTTTACCGTTGCTCCAGCTCTTTTATCCGGACCGACCATTGATCCGACCAGGATTGCCGCTCAGGTGGTTACCGGGATAGGATTTTTAGGCGCTGGCCTTATTATTTTTGACCAATCTCATTCCCGGGTTCAGGGTTTGACTACGGCAGCCGGCGTTTGGGTGGCGGCGGCTATCGGAATGGCGGTTGGTTTTGGTTTGGTAGAGGTGGCGGTTTGGGCAACCTTGATTACTATTTTAGTATTTTTAGTTTTGTGGCCGGTTGAGCAGAAATTTATAAAGAAATTTTCTAGAGATAATGGCCATGGTTTGGACTAGAATTATTTTGCCGGCGAGTATTTTAGCAGGAACAATTATCGGGGCAGGGATGTTTTCCTTGCCGTTTGTTTTTCAGGAAGCCGGTTTTTTAACCGGTTTAATTTATTTGGCGGCTTTCGCGGCAATTTATATTTTGGTTTATTGGCTTTATGCCGACCTTATCCTGCGCACTTATGGCGAGCATCGCTTGGTGGGCTATGCCAGGATTTATTTCGGAAACGCCGGTTTTTGGCCGGCGCTTTTTGTCGGATTAATCCAATTATTTTTTGTTTTAACGATTTATTTGATTTTAGCCCCCAGTTTTTCCGGATTAATTTTTTCCGGCGAATCGTTAAACCAGCTTTTAATTTTTTGGATTATCGGATCATTGATAATTTTATTTAATACCCGCCGCATCGCCCTGTTGGAATTTTTAATGGTAGCCGGAATAGTTTTGATTATTATTTTGATAGCCGTTCTCGGCCTTAAAAAATTTTTATTAACCGCCAATTTTCAGGAGAGTATTGATTGGTCCCGGATTTTTGTTGCCGGCCCGATTCTTTTTGCTTTGTCCGGCAGTTTGGCGGTTCCGGAAGTAGTGAGTTATTTTAAAGAATCTTCCGCCCCGTTTTCTTTTTTAAAAAAATCATTGGCTTTAAGCAGTGTTTTGCCGGCGTTGGCGTATGCCGCCTTTGTTTTCGGAATTTGGGGCTTATCCGGACAGATTTCCGAGGATTCAGTTTCCGGATTGATTGGCCGCGTCCCAGACCCAGTTTTGGTCTTTTTAGGAATTTTGGGATTTTTATCCCTTATCAGCTCTTATATAGTAGTTGGTTTAAACGCAAGAAGAATTTTGGAATACGACCTTTTTCTTCCGGGCTGGTTAAGCCGCGCTTTAGTTATTTTTACGCCCCCGGCTCTTTATTTTTCCGGATTTCAAAATTTTATTTATTTAGTCAGTTTTGTGGGGTTGCTTTTTTTGCCGCTGGAAAACTTATTGATAATTTTTATGTGGCTTAAGGCGGATAAAATTTCTGATTTCCCGCCGATTATTGCCGGGAATTTAGTCAGAAAAACCGTGCCGGTTTTAATTTTGATATTTATGGGAGTATTGGGTTATGTCATAATAAATATATGGCAGAAATAAAAAAGACAGCTAAAAGACTTAATTTTAAAAATCCCCGTTTGAGGCGGGACGCCCATGAATTTCCCGGCGGGGGAAAGGGGCTGGTAATTTGCGAGAAATGCGATATTTTTTATTATCAGAAATCCTGGCATCACAATGCCGATGCTTTTATTGCCAAGCGCGAGAATAAGGATTTGCCGGTTAAATTTGCCGTCTGCCCGGCCTGTCAGATGATTAAAAACCGCCAATATGAGGGAGAGGTAATTATCAGAAATGTTCCGGAAAAATTGAAAAATGAAGTGATTAATTTGGCGAATGCTTATTGCGACCGGGCTTTTTTGAAAGACCCGCTGGATCGGTTAGCCGCCATTGGCTTTGTCGGGTCGGATATCAGCGTGAGAGTGACGGAAAACCAGCTGGCCAATAAACTTGGCAAAAAAATCAAAGATGCCTTTAATAAAGTAAAGACTAAAACTTCTTTTCAAAAATCCCCTGGCGATGTAGCGCGAGTAATTGTTGAGTTTTTGGAGAAATAATCTTATTCTTTGGTTGTTGTCCCCGTGGTTCAACGGATAGAACGTAGCCCTCCGAAGGCTGAGATCGTGGTTCAATTCCACGCGGGGACACATGTTGAAATTTCTAACGAATTTATTTTTTATCAGTTTTCTCTTGAATTTTGTTTGGGAAATTTCCCAGATGCCGTTTTATAGTGAAATAGGCATGGGGCTTCGCGATAATTATTTGGAATTTTTGCGGATTCACTGGGAAGTTTCTTTAAAAGACGCCTTGATGGTGGTAGTGGTGTATTTAGCAATCGGATTTTTATTGCGAAATTGGCAGTGGGTAAAAAACTTTAATCGCAGTTGGGTATTGTTGTGGGTTAGCTTGCCGTTATGGCAAGCGATTGTTGAATATCACGCTGTTTATCTTACTCATCGTTGGGCGTATGCGGAAGCTATGCCGCTAATTTTTGGCATCGGCCTTTCGCCGATTTTGCAGATGCTGATTTTGCCAAGTTTGGCTATTATATTATCTCGTCTTTATATCCCTAATTCGCACGAATAAGGGGTATAAGGATAGTTTAATGATTAAAGTCCAGAAAAATAGGAATTTGGCGCCTCTTTCCACTTTTAAAATTGGCGGCCAAGTTAAATTTTTTTGCGAAGTTGGAAATGACAGAGAGTTATTAGAGGCAATCCGGGCGGCGAAGCGCCTCAAAGCGCCTTATAAAATTATTGCCGGCGGAAGCAATGTGGTTTTTCCGGATAAAACTCTGAATTGTTTATTGATAAAAATAAGCAGTAAAAATATAAAAGCGGCGGGGAATAAAATTATTGTAGATGCGGGTGTGCCGCTATCTCGCGTGATAGCAGTGGCAAATAAAAATGGGCTACAAGGATTAGAAACGCTGGCAGGTATTCCGGGCACGGTTGGCGGGGCGATTGTGGGCAACGCCGGTGCTTATGGGCGTTCAATTTCAGAAGTGGCGGAAAAAGTAGAGGTATGGAACCCGTCCTTCGCTAAAGCTACGGAGGGCGATGGCAAAAAGTGGCTTTTAAACAAAGAATGCCAGTTTCAGTATCGGGAAAGCGTATTTAAGAAAAAGCCTTGGATAGCGCTTCGGGCGGTGCTTAGATTTAAAAAAAGCAACCCCAAAAAATTAAAAAGAATTTCCCGCGATATTATTCAATTACGGCTTAAAAAATATAAGCCCGGATTAAAATGTCCGGGAAGCTTTTTTAAAAATGTTTTAATTAAAGATATATCTAAAAAATCTTTGGCAAAGATTGCTAAAGCTAAAATAATAGACGGAAAAATTCCAGCCGGTTATTTACTGGAAGAAGTTGGCGCGAAAGGAATGCGAGTCGGCGGAATTCAAATAGCTGATTTTCACGGAAATTTGTTTATTAACAGCGGCAAAGGAAAAGCCAGCGAGGTTAAGAAATTGGCAAAAATTTTAAAAAACCGAGTTAAGAAAAAATTTGGCATTACTTTACAAGAAGAGGTAAGATATTTTTAATTTTGACAGAGCGCCGTTTTTTCTGTAATCTGATGCCAGTTCTCTGATAACTGATAAGGGGTTGGCGTGGAAAGGGGGTGGAAGATGAGTTTTTTGTTTTGGGTGTTAGCGGCGGGAATCCCGTTAGCCTTTTATTTTTTGGCGGCATATTATCTGCCTTTCCGGAACACGATTTTTTTGTCCATGCCAGAACCGACCAGATTTTTCCGCCCGCCAGAAGCTTATAAGCGCCAGTCTTTTGGCGCTCCGATTAAAGCCGGTTTTGCCAAGCGGGATATTACGCCGCCAAGATTTTCTTGGCTGGCCGGCTATTATCCGCCGCATCCGGGAATTTTTGTCCATGACCGGCTTTGGGTTAAGAGCTTGGCGCTTCAAGACCGCCATGGGAACGGCTTGGTAATTGCTTCCTGCGACCTTATTGGTTTATTGCCGGATGAGATAGATAAAATTACGCATTCAG
Source organism: Candidatus Harrisonbacteria bacterium (assembly GCA_016192685.1). Classification (GTDB taxonomy): domain Bacteria; phylum Patescibacteriota; class Minisyncoccia; order UBA6257; family 02-FULL-45-10c; genus JACPTS01. The sequence goes on along the minus strand of JACPTS010000001.1, from coordinate 254,366 downwards.
TAAATAATGTTGACCCAGCTTCAATATTTATAAGCGCCACCCACACCCATTCTGGTCCGGACACCATCGGCCTTTGGGGAATTCCCTTGTTTAGCGGTAAAAATAGGAAATATATGCAGTTTTTGCGGCAAAAAATCGCGGAGGCGATTGATGAATCAGTTGCCAATCTTAAGAGCGGAAGAATCCGTTTTGCCGAAGGAGAGTTTGAGGGTTATTCATCGGGAAGAGATGAAAATCCCCCGGATTATGGAGTAGCGGTTATGCAGGTACTGCTTTCTTTTGGAAAGCCGGTGACGCTGGTAAATTTTGCGGTGCATGCCGATGTAGTGAAGAGTTTTCATATTTCAGCCGACTTTCCTCATTACTTATCGGAGCGGTTGGGTAGGCTTACCGGAGGCGAGGTGATGTTTGTGCCGGGAGCGGTTGGCGGCGTTCAGCCGTCGGGAGATAATAATACCGATAGTTATTTTGTCCGGACTCTTGGAGAAAATTTAGCCGATGCGGTTTATGAGTCATTAAAGCGCCCAATTATTCCCAAACATTCAGATATTAGTGGAAAGACGACTAGACTCAATGTCCCGCTTCAAAATAAGAAATTTTTATGGGCGGCGAAACTCGGAATAATATCTAATTTAGCCGATGAGAACAGAAGAATGGATATTAATTTGGTTAAGCTAAATATCGGTCCGGCAGAAATTGTTACAGTGCCCGGCGAACTTTTTCCGAAAATCTGGCGGCGAACGAAAGTCAAAATGAAAGGGCAGCCAAAATTTATTTTTGGTTTAACTAATGGCGAGCTTGGCTATATTCTTTTACCGGAAGATTTTGATTCCGGAAAGCATCGCTATCATGCCGGAATGTCGGTCGGCCCGCAGTTTGGCGAAGCAGTTGATAAAGCATTACAAAATTTAGCGACTAGTGATTAGCGACTGGCGACTAGTAATTTTTCCGAGCTTTTAGCTCGGATTTTTATTTTGTATAATTATAAAGATGAAATTTGTTGCGGACTTGCATATCCATTCAAAATATTCCCGCGCTGTTTCCAGGAATATGGTTTTGGAGGAGTTGGATAGGTGGGCGGATGATAAGGGTATTTTAGTGATGGGCACTGGCGATTTTACCCACCCGGCTTGGTTTAGGGAAATTAAAGAAAAATTAGAACCCGCGGAGCCCGGGCTTTTTAAATTAAAATCGCACCTGAAAAAGCCAACCTTAAAAAATACTTTGGCGGAGACACGATTTTTGTTGTCGGTGGAAATTTCCTGCATTTATTCGCGAGGCGGGAAAACCCGGCGGGTGCATCATATTGTTATGGCGCCGGATTTGGAAACCGCGGAAAAAATTAACACCCAGCTTTCCTGGGTGGGTAAACTTGCTTCTGATGGCCGGCCGATTTTAGGTCTGGATTCAGAAAAACTGGCGGAGATTGTTTTTACCGCTAACCCTGAAGCAGTGATGGTGCCGGCCCATGCCTGGACGCCGTGGTTTTCGGTTTTCGGCTCCATGTCCGGATTTGATTCGCTGGAAGAATGCTTTGGGAAATACACGGATAAAATTTTTGCTATTGAAACCGGATTAAGCAGTGATCCGCCGATGAACTGGCGAGTGCCAGCGCTGGATAAAATTGCTTTGATTTCTAATTCGGATTCGCATAGCTTGCAAAGAATCGGCAGGGAAGCGAATGTTTTTGACACCGAATTATCTTATAAGGGCATTATGGATGCGATAAAGAATGGGAGTCCTTCGACAAGCTCAGGACGATTGTCTCGTTTTATTGAGACAATCGAATTTTTTCCGGAAGAAGGAAAATACCATTATGACGGCCATCGGGCTTGCGGGGTAGTGATGCCGCCCAGCGAGACAAAAAAACATAAAGACTTATGCCCGAAGTGTGGCAAGAAACTCACGATTGGCGTGGTATATCGAGTTAGCCAATTGGCGGCAAAAGACCGCCCTGAAGGCTATCAAGACGCAAAACGAGTGTCTTTTAAAAATTTAGTAACTCTGGATTCCATAATTGGCGAGGCGCTGGATGTAGGCAAAGCAACAAAATCAGTTATGAAAGAATATGAAAAATTGATTAAGGCTTTTGGCTCGGAATTTACAATTTTACAGGATACGCCGATTAAAGAAATTGCCTTGGCTTCTAAGCCGGAAATTGCCGAAGGCGTAAGGCGGATGCGGGAAGGAAAATTAAAAATTGAGCCCGGCTATGACGGCGAATTTGGCGTCATCAAAATTTTTGATGAGGAGGATAGGAAGAAAATTGATAGCCAGAACAGTTTGTTTTGAGCTTGACAGAATAGCACTAAATATGCTATCATTATTTTAATTCCCGCAAGGCGCGAGAGTTGATGTACCTTAAATCCAAAAACCAAAGGAGATACGGCGATGACCAAAAAAATCGTCGTGGGTTCGGATCAAAAGCCGACCTCAGACCAGCTCCTTGAGATGTATGAGAAGCTGGATGCGCAAACGAAGGAAATCAGGGGACAGATGAAGCGTGGGGCATTGAACTCGCGCCACGTCCAAGCCTTGATTGAGCACCGCAATCCCTTCGTAAAGAAAGGGGCTGAGAGATGTGGCTTCCCAACCTGGAAAACCATCAAGCTCGGCACCGACCTCAAGACCGCTGATGACTTCCGCCATGCTCTCAAGGTTGGCGGATACAGGATTAGCGACTGGGCGAACGACATTCTTGGTAAGTCAGCCTTTACGGCGGCGAACCAGGAAACCGTGGAACTGGTCAAGGTCTCAGTCAAGGAGCTGACTGGCAAGGATCAAGCTCCTTTTCAGGAGATCATCCAGCGCGCAGAAGAGCGCGGACTGAAGAAGTGTCCGGTAGAGGTCGGTCCTCAGCTTCGTCTGCAGTATTCGGACCAGCCTTACGGCGAATGGCTTGTCGTCGCGATGGAGCCAATCGCTGCTTCGGACGGCTACTTGAGGCTGTTCAGCGTGGGGCACGATGTCAGCGGACGGTGGCTGAGCAGCTACTACGGCGACCCCGACTTCGTCTGGGACGGAGTCTACCGGTTCGTCTTCTGCAAGTAGCTTCGGGTCTGCTGGACCGCTGGAAAAATGCCTCGCAAGAGCTTGCTCTTGCGAGGCATTTCTATTTTCAAATCAGATTTTAATTGTTAGTATAATTTTGGATAGTAAATAATGCGTCTACGGTTACGGCTTTAGACCGTTGAACTCCGGGATTAAAAATTTTAATTCCTAAAAAATGAAGCTACTTGGTATAGTATGCTAGGGCATATAAGATGCCGAATTAGATGCAGCTCCGAGAGCATTCAAGGAGCAGTGGAATGGAAGGCGTGCTATACATTACTGATTCGGACGGCAACTTGAAGCTGTTCAACGTGAAGCACGATGACAACGGACGGTGGCTGAACAGCAACTACGGCAACCCCGACAACGTCTGGAACGAAGACAACCAGTTCGTCTTCTGCTAATCGCTTCATTCTCTCCCCGCGTTGCGGGGGAGTTTGTTTTTATAGCTGTTTAATCAATCCGCCTAATATTTTTCCAACCTCATTTAATTTTTCTGAAAGGATAATATATTTTTTATTATCCAAAGTTTTAATTTCCCATGAAACTTGTAAGAAAAATTTAAGCAAGTCAAATTTAGAAGATGATTTTTGAAAGTAAACACTCTTTTGTTCTTTACTTGAATAACTTGCTTGAAAAATCAATTCAATAGTTTCAATAAATAAAGAATCAATTTTAGACCCCAATGTGTAACGAGAAGTTTTCGGAAAATGAATAAAAAACTCCTGCCAGATTTTGTATGCAGCGATTAATTTTGTAATAATTATTAAATTCCGTTGGGGGGGGTCTTATTAGAAGAAAAATTATGAAAATTCAATTGACTCATAAATTTGAAGATATAATTAGCGCAGAGAATTTATTAGAAGCGTGGAAAGAGTTTGTGCGAGGAAAAAGAAGAAAACAAGACGTTCAGGAATTCTCTTTTAACTTAATGGATAATATCCTATCGCTTCACCAAGAATTTAGCAACCATACTTATACTCATGGCGGTTATCAGGCCTTTAATATTTGCGACCCCAAGCCGCGTAATATCCATAAGGCGAGTGTCCGAGACCGCCTATTACATCACGCAATTTATCGGATACTCTATCCATTTTTTGATAGAGTATTTATCGCTGATTCATATTCCTGCCGCCTAAACAAGGGAACTCATAAAGCTATTAACCGCTTTCGTTCGCTTGCTTATAAGGTCAGCCAAAATAATACTAAAACCTGCTGGATATTAAAGTGTGATATTAAGAAATTCTTTGCCAGCATTGACCATATTGTTTTGAAACGAATTTTACAAGTTTATATTCCAGATCTGGATATTTTACGCCTACTTGATGAAGTAATTGATAGTTTTTCTTCCACTAAGGCGGGAATCGGTTTGCCGCTCGGTAACCTCACCTCGCAGCTTTTGGTGAATATTTATATGAATGAATTTGACCAGTTTATGAAGCATCAACAAAAAGTTAAATATTATATCCGCTACGCTGATGATTTTGTGGTGTTTTCTGAAAATAGAAATTGGCTGGAAAATTTAATTCCTCAAATACAAGAATTTTTACAAAATAAATTAGAGCTAGAATTGCATCCTAATAAAGTATTTATTAAAACCCTCTATTCTGGAGTGGATTTTCTTGGCTGGGTGAATTTTCCTGACCACCGAATTTTACGAACCATCGCCAAAAGAAGAATGATGAAGAGAATAAAAGAACACCCAACAAAAGAAACCCTGAATTCTTATTTGGGACTCATACAGCACGGAAATGCGTATAGGCTTCGTCGGATTATAGTAAAGAATTTTGAAATCTAATAAGCTATAATTAAGTATATGGAAATCAGCAATCTTTCCTTAGTTTACCTTTTAACCCACTTAGGCAGGCGGGTTTTGGATTTTTTCCGGCATTGGTATTTTTACGGATTTTTGAAGGCCATTCATTGGGCCTATAACATTTTGGAGCGATTAGACAGGATTTTTGCGCTTCGGATTACGGTTAAAAATTGGCTGCAGCCGCTTTACCAGGATTACAGCGCTATTGGCTATCTTTGGGGATTTATTTTTCGGACCGCTAGAATTTTTACGGCTTTGGCGGTTTACGGGATTTTTTTAGTGGTTGCCCTGAGTTTATTTTTGCTTTGGGCGGCGATTCCCATCTTGGTAATTTATAATATTTTAACGAATTTATGGCAGTGAAAAATTTTACATTGTATTTCCATGATCCCAGGCTGGAAATGACTCATGCCGGCCGGCTTTTTGTCCGGGTGGTTTTTTACGCGACTTACGGAATTTTAATTGCCGCCTGTTTTACTTTTTTGATTTCTGACGTGCCATCGGTTTTTTGGACCGGCGCCTTGTTATTTTTAATTTTAATGGACCGGGCTAAGTATTTTGGCCAAGCGGACCGGTCGCTGGTAAAAGATCCTTTAGGAGGGGAAGTAAATTTGGCGCGCTATTTTACTCCTTCCAGTTTTGCTATTTTAGAATATGCTTTTGAGCGGGCTCTTTTGATAGGCGGTAATTTTTATTTTTTTATTTTAAAGCGGCTTTTGGAAAGAAAAGATATCCAAGAAGGATTGTTAAGAATGGACCTTAACTTAAAAGAAATCCGGGATAAAGTGGAAGAACTTTTAGAAGAAACCCTGCAGGATAAAAAATACAGCGACGAGACATCTGATAGAAAAAAAAGATTGTTGGCGGAAATTGAAAAAATTTCTAAATTGTCATTGGAACAAGCTTTGCTTTTTGATGACCGATTTATTGAGCCGAAAGATTTATTTGCCGCTTTGAATTATTGCGAAAGCAGCGCTATTCAAAGGGTGCTCCATCTTTTTAATATTGACCCGGGGGATTTGCAAAATTCTTTAATTTTTAGCCGCTATAAAGAAACTTTTGGCTGGCTAAAGCGGATGCCGGCTGCCATCGGCGGATTTGCTTATCGGCCCTATAAAATCCGCCATCGGGTTATGAATCGCTCGTGGAGCGCGCGGCCGACGCCGACTTTAGACCAGTATGGCGAGGATTTGACTGATTACGCCCGTCTGGAGAAAATCGGTTTTTTAATCGGCCATCAGCAGGAATATGACCGCATGCTGGATGTGCTTTCCCGGCCGACTAAACCGAACGTGCTTTTGGTCGGCGACCCCGGTTCCGGAAAAGAAACTTTAGTAAATCATCTGGCTTATAAAATTACCAAAGACGAAGTGCCGCCGGAACTTTTTGACAAACGTTTAGTGCTTCTTAGAGTGGGAACTTTAATGGCGGGCGTTGGGCAATTGGGGGAAATTCAGGCGCGGGTAACTAAGATTATTGAGGAAATCGTTCAGGCCGGAAATATAATTTTATATGTTCCGGACATTCACAATCTGGTGAAAACCTCCGGCCGTTCCGGAATCAATGCCGCTGATGTTTTTTTGCCGGCTTTTGCCTCCAGCGCCTTTTCCGTGGTCGGCGCTACTTATCCCAGGGAATACAAGCAAACCATTGAATCTCAAATTGATTTTGCCAAAGTTTTTGAAAATATTCCGATTCAGGAAATTTCTGTTGATGATGCCGTTAAGCTGTTAGTTTATGACAGCATTATTTTAGAAAGGCAGTACCGGATGAAAATAACTTTTGCCGCCATTAAACAGGCGGTTCTCCTGGCTTCAAAGTATTTCCGCGATAAGCTCCTGCCATCCAGCGCGGAAGAACTTTTAAAAGAAGCGCTTTCCGATGCCAAAGAAAAAGGCGATAAAGTGCTTAACGGCGATGATGTGATTGATATTGCTCAGCGCCGGGTCAATATTCCTCTCCGGCAAGCCAAAGAAGAAGAGGCGCAGAGACTTTTGAATTTGGAACGGCTTATTCATCAGCGTTTAATTGACCAGGAAGAGGCGGTGAAAGCGGTTTCCCGGGCGCTTCGGGAATATCGGAGCGGTCTTTCCCGCAGAGGCGGACCGATCGCCGCTTTTCTTTTTGTCGGTCCAACCGGCGTCGGTAAAACCGAACTTTCCAAGATTTTAGCCGGAATTCAATTCGGCTCTAAAGAAGCAATGATTCGTTTTGATATGACGGAATATCAGGATAAGCAAAGCATTTTCCGGTTAATCGGCTCTCCGGATGGGATAGTCAGCGGCGGCTTAACTGACGCGGTTTTACAAAAACCTTACAGCTTAATTCTTTTAGACGAATTTGAAAAAGCTCATTCGGATCTCCTGAATCTTTTTCTTCAGGTTTTTGATGACGGCCGATTAACGGATAATACCGGAAGAGTGGTGGATTTCCAAAATACTATTATTATTGCGACCAGCAACGCCCATTCCAATTTTATTAAGTCGGAAATTGAAGCCGGGAAAACCATGGCGGAAGTAAGCGAAACTCTAAAGAAAAAATTAACCGAATATTTCCGGCCGGAACTTTTAAACCGCTTTTCCGGAATTATTGTTTTTAAGGGTTTATCGCCGGAAGATATTGTGGCGGTAACTAAAATTTTATTGAAAGATTTAGCCGCCGATTTGAAAGAAAGCCACGGGATTGAAATAGATTTTTCCGATGAAGCGGTTAAGAAAATCGCCGAATGGGGCTATGACCCGGCGTTCGGCGCCCGGCCGCTTCGGGGGGTGATTTCGGATAGGATTCGCAGTGTTTTGGCTGAGAAAATTTTAAAACAGGAAATTGACCGCGGCGGCAAGGTTTTATTAGACTTAAAAGGAGAAGAATTAATTTATGCCATCAGTAAATAGAGTCGTAAGATTTTTCATTTTCAGCGATTTGATTTTATGGTCGGGTTGGGGTTTTATTGACCCGTTATTTTCTATTTTCGTAGTGCGGGAAATCGCCGGCGCCACTTTAATATCGGTAGGGGTGCTGGCGGCTATTTACTGGATTGCTAAAGGAATTTTACAAATTCCCATTTCTCTTTTTTTGGATAAAACTCCAGGCGAGCGGGATGATTTTTATGCCCTAGTTTTGGGGCTTTTGATTATCGGAATTTCCGGCTTCAGTTTTGCTTTAACTCAAAAAGTTTGGCAGGTTTATTCGGTTCAATTTATTAAAGCCATTGGCTTCGCGCTTTACATACCATCTTGGTCTGCGATTTTATCCAGGCATTTAGATAAAGGACATACTGCTTTTGAATGGGCCTTGAGCAGCAGCAGCGTCAGTTTGGGCATTGGCTTAGCGGGGTTGGTTGGCGGTTCAATTGCCACCATTGCCGGTTTTAACTTCCTGTTTTTGTTTACCGGTTCAATGGCGATTTTAAGCGCTATAGTTTTAATTTTTGTGCCGGATTTAATCCTTCCCAGAAAAACTACCGCGCCTATATTAACTGATCATGTCCGGGCGGGAATAAAATAGGCGTTCATTTTACTGAATTGTCTATAAGTTTTACTCACTCTGCCTGTATTTCTGACGGCACCGGAGTCCGCTTGCTCCTGCGGCAAGCGGCTCCTACGCCTCCCCAGCCCGAATCCCGCTACGCGGGATACCAAGCTCGGGCTGGGTCCGTAGTTGCCGCACGAAACACAGGCAGAGCTCGTTAGATTATTTATTAGCTTTTCTACGACAACTTAGCAAGATTCACTTAAGAGTGAGAAATTAGGTTAAGATTAAAGAGTATGACCAATCAGGAAATTGCTAAAATTTTAGGCGAGATTGGCATTTATCTTGAAATGCAGGACGTGCCATTTAAGCCGCGGGCTTATGAAAAAGTTGCCGAGGTGGTTGCTAACTTAAATGAAGAGGTTAAAGAAATTTATAAAAAAGGAGGACTGAAGGCTTTGGAAGAAATTCCCGGGGTGGGGGTTTCTATTGCGGAAAAAATTGAGGAGGCGATTAAAACTGGAAAGGTAAAATTTCACGAACAGCTTAGCAAAAAAATCCCGATCCGCCTTAAAGATTTTCAAGGAATTCAAGGATTGGGGCCAAAGACTCTAAAAACTCTTTATGCAAAATTAGGGATTCGTGGACTGCGTGATTTGGAAAAAGCTTTGGCTAGTGGAAGGATTCGCAACTTGAAAGGATTTGGGGTTAAAAGCGAAGAAAATATCTTAAAGAGTTTGGAGTTTTTAAGAAAATCGGGCGGCCGGTTTGTTTTAGGATTGGTGATGCCGCAAATCCGGGAGATTGAAGCGCGCCTGAAAAAATTACCCGGCGTAAAAAAGATTGCCGTTGCCGGTTCGGTGCGGCGGCGGAAAGACACTATCGGCGATGCGGATATTTTAATTACCATTGATGAAAGCCTGCCCGCCTCCGCTCCTCCTTCGCGTAAAGCTTCGGACGGACAAAGTAAAGCTACGGCGGGTAAAATAATGGATTATTTTGTGTCTATGCCGGAAGTGGCGAGGGTTTTTGCGCATGGCGAGACAAAATCAGCGGTGAAATTGAAAAACGGCTTAGATATGGATTTACGGGTTTTGCCGGAAGAATCTTACGGCTCGGGGCTAAATTATTTTACCGGCTCCAAAGACCATAATGTAGAATTGCGCCGCATGGCAATTGATAAAGGTTATAAGCTTAGTGAATACGGATTATTTAAAGGCAAGAAGCAGATTGCCGGTCGCAGCGAGGAAGATTTATATAAAGCGCTTGGATTAGCTTATATTGAACCGGAGTTGAGAGAAATGACTGGTGAAATTGAAGCTTCTCGTGTTGAAAAACTTCCAAATTTAGTTGGCTACGGCGATTTAAAGGGCGATTTGCAGATTCAAACGAATTGGACCGACGGCGCAAATTCTATAGAAGAAATGGCAGAAGCCGCGCTTGACGCTGGTTTAGAATATATTGCGATTACTGACCATACCAAGCGTTTGGCAATGACTAATGGCTTGGACGAAAAGCGGATACAAAAGCAGTGGCTGGAAATTGATAAAGTAAATAAAAAGTTTCGTGTTTCGGGTATTAAGTTTCGTGTTTTAAGGGGCACCGAATGTGATATTTTAAAAGACGGCTCAATGGATTTGCCGGATGAGATTTTGGCGAAGTGCGAAGTGGTCGGGGCTTCAGTGCATTCGCTTTTTAATTTACCTAAAAAAGAACAGACAGAAAGGATTAAGCGGGCAATGAGTAATCCGCATGTAGACATTATTTTTCATCCTACTGGCCGGATTTTAAATAAACGCCAGCCGTATGATGTTGATATGGAAGAATTAATCCGCCATGCTAAAAAAACTGGCACTATTTTAGAAATCAATGCTTCGGACCGCGCTGATTTGAAAGATGAATATATCAGAAAATGCGTGGAGCAAGGAGTAAAAATGGCAATTAATTCTGATTCCCATTCTGTTTCCCATTTTGAATGGCTGGAATATGGGATCGCGCAGGCGAGGCGAGGGTGGGGTGAAAAAAAAGATATTATCAATGCCTGGCCATTGGAAAAAATGCTTAAAATGTTAAAATAATAAAACTTAGTTATATGCCACGGGAGATTTCAGCCGGGATAATTATATATAAGCGGGAAAAGGATAGGGACGGAAAAGTAGATACTAAATATCTTTTGCTCTATCATGGCAGGGGATATTGGAATTTTCCCAAGGGGAAATTGGAAGCTGGGGAGCGGGGATATGATGCCGCGCTTCGGGAAGTCACCGAAGAAACTGGTATATCGCCTCGGTTGCTCCGGGTAGTTCGGGATTTTAAGATGACTGATAAATATATTTATCAATGGGAGGGGCAGAAGATTTTTAAGATTGTGATTTTCTTTTTAGCGCAGGCGACCAAGCCGGAAATCAAATTATCTTATGAGCATGAAGGATACGGCTGGTTTTTGCATAATGACGCCCAAAAATTATTAAAGCACCGGAATAGCAAATCAATTTTAAAAAATGCCCATGACTATCTTCGCAGAAAAAGTGTTCCGCGTAGTCCGCAAAATCCCGCGCGGCCAAACGCTTAATTACGAAAAAGTCCGCATTTAGCGGACTTTTTCCAATACTTTAACAAAAACTTTTGGTTCATTTAGAGCAAGATCGGCGAGTACTTTCCGGTCTAATTTTATATTCGCCTTTTTAAGTTTATTGATTAATTCGCTGTATTTCATTCCGTTGTCTCTGGCGGCGGCATTGATACGGACATTCCAAAGCGCGCGGAAATTGCGTTTTTTTTCTTTGCGGCCTTGAAAAGCATGGCTCCAAGCATGAAGAAGGGCTTCTTTAGCGGCCCGTTCTTTGGATTTTCTGCCCCAGCGGAAGCCCTTGGTATATTTTAATATTTTTCGGCGTCTTTTGTTGGCGATGACACCGCGTTTGACTCTGCTCATAAATTATTGCTTTAAATATTTCTGGAATACTTTAACATCAGATTGCCCTAAAGACAACCCCTTTCTTTTATTGCGGGTTTGTTTGCCGGTCCTCTTGGCCCGGAAATGATCCTGTGCCATTCTCCGGCGGAGCATTTTTCCGGTTTTAGTGACCCTGATTCTTTTTGAAAAAGACTTTCTCATTGTAGTTGTTTGTCGTTAGTTGTTGGTCGTAAGTTATTTCTTCACTACTTGCATATTAAATCCCCTAAAACTATATTTTGGCTCCAGCAATACTTTATGTTCCGGAATAATCATTTTTATAAAATCCAATAATTTTTGCCTAGCCCAGTCCCGGTTAGCTTTTTCCCGACCGCGCATTACTAATTGGATTTCCACTATATGGCCTTCATTTAAAAACTCATTTACTTTATTCGCTTTTACTTGAAGGTCGTGTTCGGCGGCCCGGGCGCTGATTCTCACCCCTTTTAACTCTTGGGTTTTTGTCCCGGCGCGCTGTTTTTTGAGTTTTTTGGTTTCTTGATAGCGGTATTTGTCATAGCTCATTATTTTTCCGACTGGCGGTTTGGCTGTTGGCGCGATTTCAATAAGATCCAACCCTCTTTCTTTAGCCATTTTCAACGCTTCCGCAAGCGGCAAAACACCGATATTTGACCCATCTTCTCCAATGACCCGCAATTCCAAAGCGGTTATTTTTTCGTTAGTTCTAATCAAGATTTTAAAAGTATAACAAAATAGATTTTATTTGTATAGTTGTGGAAGTGGCGGGAATTGCACCCGCGTCCAAATTATTACTATCAAATTTTCTACAAGCTTAGTTGAATTATTGTTTAAGATCTAAGGCTAAAATTCAACAAAATACCAAAGATCTTTTGCCGATTGTGATTCGCTTTGACACTCGGCTTATCAAGGCAGAGCTTGATTAATGACATTGTTTATCAACCTATCAAGCTTTGGCTGAACAATGGCCAGTTATGCTAAAGCGTAAGCTGGCTGACGATTGAATAAGTTTGCACTTATTATTTTGAATTAGTTTTGCGAGTTAATTCAGCTCGGCTTGCAAATCTGATAGAAGATAAATTGTCGAAGCTTTACACCCCCTTATTCTTTTAATGTTCTTCCTTGCTCCCTTTTAAATTCTCTTTCCTTTATAGTTTCCCTTTTATCCTGTTTTTTCTTGTGTCGGGCGAGGCCGATAGAGAGTTTAATTCGGCGACCTTTATTATAGATGGAAAGCGGTACAATCGTCAAACCTTCTTTAGTTTTTCCAAAAAGATAATTAAGCTCTTTTTTATTTAAAAGCAGTTGGCGGGTTCTATCCGGTTTATAATCGGCCGGTGTGTTTTTAGGCTGATAAGGCGGAATTTGAGTATTTAACAAAGACGCTCCATCTGGTTTTATTACTACGAATGAGCCGGTTAAATTTGCCCGGCCGGCTTTTATTGATTTCACCTCCTGGCCAGTTAAAACAATCCCAGCTTCATAGGTCTCTAAAATTTCATAATCAAACCTCGCTTTTCGGTTTTCGGATAATGGTTTCATACATTTATTATATGGGATATAATTATTACGATGAAATCAAAAGACGGACAAATAAGATTATCGCCCTCAACACTGAATTTATTTTTGGAATGTTCCAAGTGTTTTTGGCTGGAGCAGGTGCAGGGGATTCACCGGCCGCGGGGAATTTTCCCGTCGCTTCCGGGCGGAATGGATAATCTGATTAAAAAATATTTTGATAAATATCGTTTGCAGGGGAAAATGCCGCCGGAAATTGACGGGAAAGTGGACGGAATTTTAATGGCGGATTTGGATTTATTGAATAAATGGCGGAGCTGGAGGACTGGATTGGTTTATAAAGATATAGAATCTGGGGCGATTTTAAGCGGCGCACTAGACGATCTTTTAGTGAATCCAGAAAAACAAGTTTATATGCCATTTGATTACAAAACCAGAGGTTATGACTTAAAAGAAGATTCTTCCAGTTTTTACCAAAATCAGTTGAATTGCTATTCGTTGATGCTGGAAGCTAATGGCATGAAATCAGCCGGTTTCGGGTATCTTTGTTATTACATTCCAAAAGATGTGGCGGAGGGTGGTCAAGTGCGTTTTGAGATAACAATAAAAAAAATAGACGTGGATTCAGCGGCGGCGAAAAAAGTTTTTGAAAATGCCCAAGAATTAATTAAAGGCCCGATGCCCAAAATTCATAGCGAGTGTGCATATTGTTCTTGGGGAAACGACTTTTTGGTTGAATAAAAAACCTGCCGGTTAGGGCAGATTTGGATTTAGTTTTTGCATTTTTATTCTAACTAATCCATTTTCAACTTTTTCAACAAACAGAACCTTATCTCCGATGTTTACTTTTTTACAATCATTTAGATCTACGCCTTGCACCCATCTTCTATCCAGACCAATATCGCAATTGCGGCCCGGGTATTCTTTGATTACTTGTATAATCCCAGAGTAAGATTTTATATAGTTATCTTCGTTTTGATTTTTTTGACTACAGGCATTTAAGCCAATCGTTATTAAGAAAATCGGCAGAAGCTTTTTCATCAGATTTTTATTATTTCAGCGAGCTGACATCAGCTTATTTCAACTTAAATTTTAAGTCAAGCAGTGATATTATTGAAAGATGCTTGAGTTTATAAAAAAAGAGATTAAAAAGGCCGTTGGGACAGAAGTTGATTTTAACGTCTCGGCGAGCGAGAAAGAAGATTTTGGGCATTATTCCACAAATGCGGCTTTTAAGTTGGCGCCGGTTTTGAAGAAATCGCCGATGGCGGTTGCCAAAGAGATTGAGTTAAATGTCAAAGGTCAAAAGTCAAATGTGTTTAGTAAAGTTGAGGCAGTTGCGCCTGGCTTTATTAATTTTTGGCTGAAGCCGGAAATTCTACAAAAAGAATTGAAAGAAATTTTAAAAAAGAAAAATAAATACGGAAATCTACGCTCTACAACCTATGGACTACGCGCTCAAAAAATAAATTTAGAATTCGTTTCTGCTAACCCAACCGGCCCGCTGACAATGGCTAATGGCCGGAGCGGATTTTATGGTGATGTTTTGGCGAATGTTTTAGAAAATGCTGGGCATAAAGTGACGCGGGAATATTATATAAACGATACCGGCAATCAGATAAAACTACTGGGAGAGAGCATTTTAGCAGTCGCAGGGAAAATTCCTTGGAAAGAAGAATACTATCAAGGAGATTATATAAAAAAATTAAAAGATAAATCAGCTAAACAAGCGACCACTATTTTATTAAAATCAATAAAGGCATCACTGAAAAGCGCGGGGATTAAGCACGATGTTTGGTTTTCAGAAGAGAAGAATTTACATAAAAAAGGAGAGCTTAAAAAAACCTTGCAGTTTTTAGAAAAGAAGGGGCTAGTTGAAAAAAAGGACGGGGCTTTGTGGCTTGGCGATGGCGTGCTTATAAAATCAGACGGCAACCCGACTTATTTTTTGGCGGACTTAGCTTATCATTACGATAAATTTTTAAAAAGGAAATTTAATTTAGCGATTGATATTTGGGGCGCGGACCACCATGGCTATGCCCAAAGAATGAAAAAGGGCATTGAGGCATTGGGCGTAAAACCGGAACGGCTTAAGATTTTAATTACTCAATTAGTGCGTTTGGTAAGCGGCGGGAAAGAAGTGAAAATGTCTAAAAGAAAGGGCGAGTTTATTACTTTAGATGAGCTTTTAAAAGAAGTTGGCGCGCCCTCCTCCGCTAAGGCTACGGCGGGTAAAGATGCCGCGCGGTTTTTCTTTTTGATGCATTCTTTGGATACCCACATGGATTTTGATTTGGATTTGGCTAAAGAGCGGTCGCAGAAAAATCCGGTTTATTACGCGCAATATGCTTACGTACGCGTTTTAAATATATTAAAACGCGCTAACTTACGACTTACGACTTACGACTTACGACTTTTGAAATCAGATTCGGAGGTTAAGTTAATGTTAGAGTTGGTGAAATTGCCGGATGTTTTGGCGCAGACCGCGGAAGATTACCAAGTCCATCGGTTAACCAGATACGCGACGGAACTAGCAAAAGCATTCCATAATTTTTATGAAAAAGAGAGAGTAATCGGCTTTGGCGATAAAAATTTAGAGCAATCCCGTTTAGCGTTAGTTTCCGCCACTAAAATAATTTTAGAAAACCTTTTTGATATTCTTGGCATTAGTAAACTCAAAAAAATGTGAAAATTTAGCAATTGCTAAATTTTAATCCTGCTAACTTTACAGCCGTTTAATTTTTTGTTCTACTATTAAGTAGTTCGCGGGAGATGAAAATGGAATTGGAAATGAAAGATGCGGCGCTGGGTATTGTGGTGAAACTGCAGAATCTTCAGGTTTCGAATTTGGGACCGATGGAACGCTCTAAACAAAGAAGGCTTATGCAGGTTGTTTCAGCCCTTTTGGAATTTAAATCTGAAGAAGCAACCGTGAAATGGCTTTTGAGAAAGAATCCGATGTGTGGCGATTTTCCGCCGATTGATTTGGTATATTCAGAGTATGCAACGCGTGAGCTTATGAAAATAATTCAGCAATCAAGAGACGGAGTTTATACCTAACCGCTTTTCAGCGGTTTTTTGTTTGAAAATAGCCCAATTTTTCCTTATTATTAAGCATATGCTTAGAGGTATTAAAGAATTCAAATTGCCGGAAATTGAGGAGGAAGTTTTGAAATTTTGGAAGGAAAACCGGATTTTTGAGAAAACTCAAATTAAAAAAGCCGGACAAAAGGTTTTTCGTTTTTTTGAAGGTCCGCCGACTGCCAATGGCCGACCGGGAATCCATCATGTTTTAAGCCGGGCATTTAAAGACGTGATTCCGCGATTCAAAACAATGCGCGGGTTTTTTGTCCGCAGGAAAGCCGGTTGGGATACTCATGGGCTTCCGGTAGAAATTGAAGTGGAAAAAGAGCTGGGCTTGAAAAATAAGCAGGATATAGAAAAATTCGGCATTGCCGAATTCAATGAAAAAGCCAAATCATCGGTTTGGAAATATCAGGACGAGTGGGAAAAATTAACAGACCGAATCGGTTTTTGGCTGGATTTAAAAAATCCTTATATTACTTATAAATCGGAATATATAGAAAGTTTGTGGTGGGTATTTAAACAAATTGCTAAACGTGGATTATTAACTCAATCTTTTAAAATTGTTCCTTATTGCCCGCGTTGCCAGACGCCGCTTTCCCATGCGGAGTTGGGTATGCCCGACGTGTATCAGAAAGTTAAGGACCCATCGATTTATGTTAAGTTTCGTATCAAGCGTCAAGTGTCAAGTATCAAACAAAAAGAATTTTTGCTTGTTTGGACTACTACGCCCTGGACGCTCCCGTCCAATGTGGCAGTGGCGGTAAATCCAGAGCTTATTTATACAAAGTATAGAGTTGGTAAAGAATTTTTGTGGTCGTATAATGCGCCCCCAGTTGAACCGGGGATAGAAGTTGAAGTGATAGAAAAAGTTTCCGGAAAAAAATTAGTTGGCTTAAAATACGAGCCGTTGTTCAAGGTGGGGGGGCCATGGCTTAAAAATAAAAAATTTTTTCAGGTTTATCCGGCGGATTTTGTTTCTATTGAAGATGGTACTGGGCTCGTCCATATCGCCCCGGCTTTTGGCGAAGACGATATGAATTTAGTTAAGAAGTATCAAAAGGAGTTAGTAGGCCAGATTCCTATTACTATTGATGGGAAAGGCGTCGTCGCCAGGGGGCTGCCGGGAGCTGGGAAGTTTGTGAAAAAAGCTGATGAAGATATTATTAATGATTTGGATAAAAGAAAAATTCTCTTTAAAAGAGCGGTTATTGAACATGACTATCCATTTTGCTGGCGTTGCAATGCTCCGCTTTTATATTTATCCCAATTTTCTTGGTTTGTGGAGATGAGTCAGCTGCGGGACGAGCTTTTAAGGGGCAATCGAAAAATTAATTGGATTCCGGAGCATATCAAAGATGGACGATTCGGCGAGTGGCTTAGAGAAATTAAAGACTGGGCGATTTCCCGCAATCGTTATTGGGGCACCCCGCTTCCGATTTGGGAATGCGAGAAATGCGATTATCGGGAGGTAATCGGCGGCTTAGAAGATTTAGATAAATTGCGATTTTCTAAAAATAATTTTTGGCTGCTGCGGCATGGCGAATCAGACCATAATTTAACTAATTTAATTGCCGCTGGGCCGGAGAGAGGAAAAAACATTTCTAAACTTACCAAGAAGGGGAAGGAGCAAATTCAAAAAGCCGCCAAAAATTTAAAAAAATTGCTTAAGGGAAAAAAACTGGATTTAATTTTTACCTCCCCTTATTTTCGCACCAGAGAAACCGCTAAAATTGTAGCCAAAGTCACCAAGGCAAAAATAATCATTGATAAGCGCTTAGCCGAAATTAATTGCGGTATTTTTAATTGGCAACTGATTGAAGAACATAAAAAGTTTTTTAACAATCACTTAGAAGAATTTACCAAGACGCCTCCTGGCGGAGAAAATTTAAACGATGTTAAAAAAAGGATGCTTGGAGCAGTTTTGGATATTAATTCTAAATATAGCGATAAAAATATTTTGATAATTAGCCACGGCGAACCGCTTTGGATGCTTAAAGGGACGATGCTTGGGTTATCAAATGAAGAAATTTTGAAATCCGATTATATCCATAATAATGGCGAAGTTTTGCAAGTAGAACTTCATAATTGGCCTTATAATAGAAACGCGGAATTGGACTTGCATCGGCCTTACGCGGATAATATTTATTTGCGCTGTCCGAAGTGCCGAAAGAAAATGGTTAGGGTAAAAGAGGTGGCGGATGTCTGGTTTGATTCCGGGGCAATGCCATTCGCGCAGGATCATTATCCTTTTAGCTGCGCTAAAAAACTTAAGATTAATGACTTAAGACTAAAGACTTTACAGGAGTGCATTGATTTTCCGGCAGATTATATTAGCGAGGGCATTGACCAGACTCGCGGATGGTTCTATACGCTTCTTGCCGTTGCTACGGCTTTGGGAATTGAAGAGCCGCCGTATAAAAATGTCATTACCCTTGGTTTGGTTCTTGATAAAAACGGCCAAAAAATGTCTAAGTCTAAGGGCAATGTAGTTAGTCCTTGGGATATGGTGAATAAATATGGCGTCGATGCGGTGCGTTGGTATTTTTATACGATTAATCCGCCGGCAGAACCGAAAAAGTTTGATGAGCAGGATTTGGGTAAAACGCTCCGAAAATTTATTATGATTATTTATAATTCGTTTGTATTCTTTGAGACATACGGGGACAAACAGATAACAGACAGACAACAGACAATAGACAATATTTTAGACGGGTGGATTTTGGCAAGATTGAATCAAGTTATTCAGAAGACTACCGATGATTTAGAAAAATACGATGTCGGCTCTTCGGGAAAGGCGCTGGAGGTTTTCGTGGATGATTTGTCGCGTTGGTATATTCGGCGTTCACGCTCTCGGCTTCAGCGCCCAACAGACCAAAAAGATTTCCAGTCTGTTTCTGCCACGCTTTTTCGCTGTCTTTTGGAATTGAGTAAATTGATTGCGCCATTTACGCCATTTTTTGCCGAAAGTCTTTATCAATCCCTAACCCTAAAAGCTAACAGCTCAAAGCTAAAAGCTAAAGAATCAGTCCATTTAGAAGATTGGCCGGAAGCAGATAAAAAATCCATTGACTATACGCTTTTAGAAAAAATGGAAGAAGTGCGGCGGCTTTCCAGTCTGACGCTGGCACTGCGGGCGGAAAAAGGCATTAAAGTCCGCCAACCCCTTCAAAGTTTAGAAGTTAAAAGTCAAAAGTTGGATATAAGAGATGCGGAATTGCTGGAAATTTTAAAAGATGAGGTTAATGTTAAAGAAGTGAAATGGAATCAGCATTTAGAGAGTGAAGTTGGTTTGGATATCATCGTAACGCCGGAATTAAAAGAAGAGGGGCTAGTTAGGGAATTAGTGCGGATGGTTCAGGGTTTGCGGCATGACGCGCATTATGTGCCAAAAGATAAAATAGCTTTAATGGTTGAGGCGCCAAAAGAATTAACGGCAATTTGGGAACGAAATAGCGGTAAGCTTAAAAAAGAAGTAGGCGCGAACGATTTAGTTTTTAAGAAATCGGCAAAATTTGACGTTGAATTAAGTACGAAATTAGAAAATCAGCCGATTTGGATAGGAGTTAGGAAAATATAAATTTTTTAATCCAGTAATCCTAATTTTTTCTTAACCACCTTTATTTTTTTTGAAGCAAGTTTCTCGGCTTTTTTAGCGCCGGCATTGAGCATTGATTTAAGTTTTATAGAAGAAGTTTTTTGTTCTCGGAATGGTTTTAGCGAATCCGTAACTAATTTAACTAGATCAGTTTTAAATTGACCGTAGCCCTTGCCGGAATATTTTTTTTCAAGCCGGGATATCGGGGCGCCGGATAAAGCTTCATAAATTAAAAGCAGATTGGAAACACCGGCTTTATTTTGTGCGTCATATTTTACTTCTGAACCGGAGTCAGTAACCGCGCGTTTGATTTTATTTTCAATATCTTTTTCAGAGTCACTCAAAAAAAGGCATCCTTCCGGAAGAGACTTGGACATTTTTTTGGCCGGATCATTAAGAGACATCACTCGTGGTGTTTTGGTAAGGAGCGCTTGCGGTTCTATAAAGGTTTTACCGAAGCGATTATTAAATCTTCGAGCAATCTCTCTGGCAAGCTCCAGATGTTGAAGTTGGTCTTTGCCAACCGGGACAAATTTTGCATCGTAAAGCAGAACATCCGCAGCCATGAGTAAGGGATAGGTTAAAAGACCGACATCCGTACCTAATTTTTGCTCCCGCTTTTCTTTGTATTGAGTCATGCGCTCCACTTCGCCAAGCGGCGTCAGGGCATTAAAAATCCAAGCCAGTTCAGTTGATTCGGGAACTTGCGATTGGACAAAGATAGTTGATTTTTTCGGATCAATGCCAGACGCCAAATAGGCACTAGCAACCGCCAATATCTCACTCGATTTTTCACTTGAATTAAAATCAATAGTTAAAGAATGATAATCGGCAATGAAAAAGTAGCAGTCATATTTGCCGGAGTTTTGCAGTTCCACAAAGTTTTTTAAAGCACCCAAATAATTGCCGAGGTGGAGGTTGCCGGTCGGTTGGATACCCGATATTAGGATTGGTTTTCTCATAAATGTGTCTGGTATCAGATATCAAGTATCAGGAAAGATTATCGTTGTTTTCCGTGACACATGACGCATGACACGTGATACTAAATTTCAATAAGTACTGGAAGAATCATCGGCCTCCGTTTAGTCTTATTATACAAAAGTTGGCCGATTTGGTCCCGGATTAAAGATTTTACATAATCCGGCTCTATTTCTTGGTGCCGAGGCATTCTTCCGATAATGGATTTTAATTTTATCCTAATTTCGTCTAATAATTCTTTGTGTTCTTTCAGGTAAATGAATCCTCTGGATATAATATCCGGAGTTTTCAAGAATCGCCCGCTTTTTCTATCAATTGTGGCAATTACTACCACCATGCCTTCTTCCGCCAGCATTAGACGGTCCCGCAGCACTACTTCTTGTACATCTCCAATGCCAAGGCCGTCAACCATAACATAATTGGCGGGAATTTGTTCGCTGGTAACCTTAAAATCGTCTTTGGCAATCTCGGCTACTTGGCCGTTGTCCATTAAAATGGCATTTTCTTTGGGAATGCCGGTTTGCTGGGCAATTTTAGCGGCTACCGAGCGTTTAAAATAGTAGCCGTGAATTGGCACTACGAATTTTGGTTTAACTGTTTTTAGCACTAACAGTAAATCTTCTTTTAGGCAGTGGCCGCTGGAATGAATATCTAATAGTTTGGAATTATAAACTTCAGCCACCTGGCGAGCGATATTGTCTTGAAGAGTTTGGACACTCCGTTCATTGCCCGGAACGACTGAAGAAGAAAAAATAACCGTGTCAGTTTTTTTCAAACGGACGCTTTTATGTTCGCCATTGGCGATTTTGGTCAGTCCGGCATTCGGTTCGCCCTGCCCGCCAGTGGTTAAAATCATTATTTTATTATCTTTATATTGATGCACTTCTTCTATATTAATTACGTGGTCTTTTTTAAATTTCATATAGCCAAGATTTTTAGCGATTTGGACATTATCTTTCATAGAACGGCCGTTTAGAGCCACTTTGCGGTCTAATTTTTCCGCGATTTTGATAATTTCCGCCAATCGGGTAAGAAGAGATGCAAAGGTGGCAACAATGACTCGGCCATCGGCATTTTTGAAAAGATTTTCCAAGTTTTTTTCTACTAATTTTTCCGGAATAGACTTTCCATCAATATCCGCATTGGTGCTGTCTAAAAATACCGTGTGGATTCCCATTTTTCCAAGCCGTTCAAAAATTTCCATTTTTTGCGGATTGCCGTCAATATCCCGATCCACCCGAAAGTCGCCGAAGTGGACCATTTTTCCCTCCGGAGTGTCCAGAATAAATCCGATGGCATCCGGAATAGTATGTTCAATATCAAAAAATTCCGCCGTGAAATGCTCCGAAATAGTTACCCGATCGCCGTCTTTCACGATTTCAATTTTTGGTTTCGGCAGATTTGGAAATTCCTGAAAACGTTTTTCAATTAAAGCCTTAGTAAGTTCCGCGGTATAAATTATCGGATTACCCATTTTTTCAATTAAATAGGGGAGGGCGTGGATGTGGTCATAATGGCCATGAGTGAGGATAATGCCGCGGATATTTTTCTTTTTTGGCTCCAAATAAGCGGCATTCGGAATTATGTAATCAATTCCCGGAGTTTCTTCTTCCGGGAATTGGATACCAACATCCATTATCACAATTTCGTTTCCGTATTCAAAAAAGGAACAATTGCGGCCGATTTCTTCCAAGCCGCCGAGCGGCACAAAACGCAAAATCGCCTCTTTATTTTTTAATTCCGGAGAAGCTTTTTTTCTAAATATTCTTTTGGGTGCTCTAATCATTATTTTGACTTAAGACTTTAGGCTAAAGACTTTTAAATTTTAAGTCTGTTTGTCTTTTTGTCTTTAGTTATTTAGTTAATTATAATTTTTTTGTGCCCCCAAGAGGATTTGAACCTCTACGGCCTTGCGGCCATACGCACCTGAAGCGTACGCGTCTGCCAGTTCCGCCATGAGGGCTATTTAAAAATTCTCGTTGTTTCCAGATACCATTGATTAACATTTTCAAATCGGTCGGAAGGCGTGGCAATAGTTTGTTCCTCAAAACCGCCAAAATCTTTAGGGGCTACATAGAGGTAGGTTGGAGAATAAAGGAATATCGCCGGTTGGTCTTCGCTAATTAGCTTTTGTAATTGCCCCAGTTCTTTTTTTCTTGACTCGCCGTCAAGATTTTTTCTGATTGATTCCAGCAGATTATCGGCCTTTTTGTTATTATACAGGGCGAGATTTAATCCGGGATAGAACCTTTCGGAAGAATGCCAGAAAGAAAAAATATCGGGATTATTTTTTAATATATTTCCGAAAATTATCATCTGGTAATTTCTGGTTTTAATTAATTCGCTGGCAATGTCAGTCGGGTTTAAAATTATCGGATTTAATTGAACGCCGATTTTTTTCCAGTCTTCGGCTATGATTTTCAGGGTTTCATTAAGAAAGGGTATTTGCGGGACTACCAAGGAAAATTCTAAAGAATGGCTTTGTTTGCCGATTTTTTTCCCGCGAATGCCGGTTTCCGGATTGGGCATCCACTTAGACTTGTCTAAAATATCCGCCGCCTTTTCTATTGAAAATTCCCATCCCGGGTCAGCGGACCGGTCGTAGCCTTCAATAGTCGGCAAAAGAGGTTCATTAATGACCAAGGCCCGGCCGCCGAAAACCTCTTCTATAATTTTTTGTTTATTAACGGCCAGATTTAAAGCGGCGATTACATTTTTATCTTCCAAGCTGGGGCTGGTATTTTTATTTATGAAAATCGCGTAATATCTGGGAATGATTTTTTCCAAAATGACATTATTTAATTTTAATTCTTCAGTGTTTTTGGGATTAAGCCCGCCAAAGCCGTCAATTTTTTTCTGGTTAAACGCGTTAATAAGATCGGCGGCGCTTTGGTAAAATTTCAAGTCAAAATTTTCAATATGCGGTTTTGGAAGTGGGTAATATTCATTGGCAGTTAAGCGATAGTCGGTGATAAAACCGTCTTTCCTTTTTTCCAATGACGCGAATTTATATGGCCCGCTTCCCACCGGTTCCAAATTAAAATTAGAAAGGCGGAAATTTTCCAATGGGATAACGCTGAAAATATGCTTCGGGATTATTTTTAAATCCTTTAAATTGTCCAGAAAGAACGCGTAGGGCGTTCGCAGGGTAAATTCTACCTCCCGCTCGCTTAATCGGTCAACCACGACCCCTTGCCAGGTTAAAAAGAGGGGGGATTGGCTTTCGGAATTTTGGATGCTGTCAATGGTAAAAATTAAATCGTCACTGGTTAGCGGCTTGCCGTCGCTCCAGCGGAGATTTTCTTTTAAAATTATTTTCCATAATTGGCCGCCTTCGCTGATTTTGTAACTTTCCGTGAGATCAATAAGGCCGCTGAATAGGAGTTCAATTAAATCGCGGTCAGCATCATTGGCGCCAACTAGAATTGGATTAACCGCAATCGGCTGGCCGATTAGCCCTTCTTTATACAGACTGCTGGCGGCAGGCACTGTTACGGTGCGCGAATAAAACATTAGTGTTAGCCACATAGTTCCTGACATTATGAAAATTAACAGCGTAAGTAAAAATATTCGCCGTTCTAACTCCGTAAAATTTTTGTAAATTTGATAAATAAGATCGGGCATTAAAGGTCCATAAAGGGTTTCTGTTGAAGTCGGGAAAACAATCCAAATCTTTAAATAATTAGATCGGTCAGCGCCAATAAAGCAAAGAGGGCGGCTAAGACAATGGTGCTCCAGAAGATAAATTTCTCTAATCCGCGCCTGGTTTGATAAAATCTCCCCTCGCCTTCCCCTCCGCCTAAAATTCCCGACAAACCCGAAGAGCGCTCTTGGAGCAGTATTAAGATAATTAAAATTATAGAAACAGTAATTTGGGCAATGGCTAACATAAATTAAAATTACTAATGACTATTTTGCAAGGTGTTTTGCCGAAAAATGAAGCAAGAAATTTACTCCAGTAATAAGCAAAGTTCCGTATATAAGAGATTCTATTCCTCTTATTGTAACATTCTCACTGAGGATGTCAAGCAAGTAGAGCATTCCGGCGTTTATGACCAAAGTAAATAAGCCCAGAGTTAAGAATACCAGTGGCGATAAAACCATTTTAATCAAGGGGCGAAGATAGGTATTAATGAGCATAAAAATCGCGGCGGCAACAGCTAAATTAACCAGATTATCAGAAATTTCAAATCCGGAAATAAAATTTCCGGCAATAAGCAGGGTAATAAAGTTTGAGAAGAAAGAAAAAATAAAATGAGAGATTAATTTCATAATTTAATTATACTCCTTTATAAATTTTCTTTCTCTAATTTTTCGGTGATAGCGGATGACGAAATTATGGGTATTTTGAATCGCCGTTTTGATTAAATTTTGAAATTCTATTGGTAAAGTTGAAATCGGCACTGGATTTTTTTGTAATCCGAAAATCAGCTGTCGTGGTTTGGCGAAAGAAATAACTTTTATAACATTTGACCCCCGACCTTTGACCTTTGACTTTTGGATTGCTCGTTTTGCCGCATTAAACTGGGTGATTCCGCCATCAATTATGATTAAATCCGGATAAGGCCATTCCGGATGATTAAGCCGCCGTGTGACGATTTCTTCCATCATACGCGGGTCGTCTTCGGTATAATTGCCGCGGATTTTGAATTTGCGCCAACTATTTTTATTTGCCAGCCATTTTGTCGTTATTTGTTGTTCATTGTTGTTTGTAGTTTGTTTTGTCCATGACGTCATCGCTCCTACGGCTTCTTTGCCGGAGAGATGAGAATTGTCATAGCATTCAACGCGTGAGTAGTGTTTGTCTTGTTGTCTATTGTTCTGTTCAAGGTATGGTTCATGCGCCCAGATTTTTTCCAATACCAAAAGTTCATAAGGGTCTTTAAGCTGGCGGATAAATTTTTTGTCTTTTCTGGTTAAGATATTTTTAATTTTAGTAATGTTTTTCTTGTAGTCAGTAATTTGTCGTCTATTGTTCATTGTCTGTTGTCTATTGTCATTTATTTGGCAGCAATACCCCGGACAATTATTGATTTGAGAATTTAAGCAAAGGCGTAGATGCGGCTTGCAAGTGCAATAGGGAAAATAGCGCCGCAGGAGCCGGAGAATAGCTTTTAGCGAATTTCCTTCAGTAAACGGCCCGATATATTCAGTATTAGGATTATTTAATTGATGGGCCGCAAAGATTCTTGGAAATTTTTCCCGGGTAATAGCCGCATAAAAATAGTTTTTATCGTCGCGCCAGAGGATATTATATTTCGGTTTTAATTCTTTGATCAGTTTGGATTCAATAATTAGAGCTTCAATATTTGAATTAAGTTTTATTAGTTCTAATTTATTTGCTTCGCGATGCAGGGATTCGGTTTTTATATCGGTAATTTTAAGGTAATTTTGCAGCCGATTTTTTAGATTGGAAGCTTTTCCGACATAAAGTGGTGTTTGGTTTTGATAAAAAATATAGATACCGGGGCTTTTGGGCGCGGACTTTATTTTTTTAATGATTTGAGGTAACATATTTTGAGTTACTAAAAAAATAGTTTAAGGAGATAGCGATGTCAAGAAAATCAAGCGGCTGGCAATTATTTAAAAAGGATTTAGAAAGACAAACAACTTTTAAGGCGCGGGCAAGAAAATTAGGGTACGAAAATTTTTTTCACGTTGAAGTTACGCCGCCTATTGCTGCTAAGGTTTTAGCTTGCACCATTTATAACATTAGAAAAGCCATGGCAGATAAAAAATTGCCAGCCAGAAAAGTAGGAAAATTCACCTTGCTTCACGGCCACGATTTATGGGTATATTATCGGTGTTTTTTATAATAAGAAAATTCCCCACGCGGGGAATTTTTATTCCCGTAGTAATTTTATTAAGCTTTGACCGGTCATTTCTGGCGGTTGGGGGATGTTCATTATTTCCAAAATCGTCGGCGCCACGTCAGATAAAATTCCGACCGTTTCTTTTTCCGCTAATCCAATTTCGGCGGGTGTTTTTTGTTTTACGAATTCATTGCCGGCAATATAAATCGGCACTGGTGAGATGTCGTGGGCAGTGGTGATTTCTCCGGTTTTGGAATTAAGCATAGTTTCCAGATTGCCGTGGTCGGCGGTAATTATAAGCACCGCGTTGTTTGCCAAGGCGGAACGGAGAATGGTTCCGATGGATTCATCCACTTCTTGAACGGCAATTTTCGCCGCTTCATAATTTCCGGTATGGGCAATCATATCCCCATTGGCGTAGTTAACCAGAACAAAATCAAAAGCCCCTTCCTCAATTGCCTGGATTGCTCTGGAGGTTACTTCTTTTGCCTGCATTTTTGGTTTTTCTTCGTAGTTTGCCACTTTTTTGGACGGTATTAAAACCCGGTATTCATTGGAAAATGGCTGTTCGCGATAGCCGTTAAAAAAATAAGTGACATGAGCGTATTTTTCCGTTTCCGCAATGTGGATTTGGGATTTGCCGTTGTCAGCCAAAATTTTAGCAAGCGGATTCTCAATTTTTTCCGGCGGATAGGCAACTGGCACAGTAAATTTATCCGAATAATCAGTCATTGTCGCAATATATAAATTAGAAAATTGTTTTACGGGGAATTGGTTAAAATCTTTCAGGATAAAAGCGGAAGCAATCTGGCGGATGCTGTCTTCCCGAAAATCAAAAAATATGAGCGCGTCGTTATCCCGGATGGCCGCTTCCGGATTTATGACATAGGGATTAATTTGCTGGTCATTAAGATTTTTACCGTAAGCTTCTTTAATGGCCGCGCCGATATTTTTTATTGGCAATCCGGCGCCGGTCATTGCTTCGTAGGTTGGCCGGGTGCGTTCCCAATAGCCGTCCCGGTCTAAGGCGTAATGCCTGCCGGAGAAGCTTCCAATTTCCCACCCCTCGCCAGTATCAACCATTAATTTTTTGAGAATTCGGAC
Organism: Candidatus Harrisonbacteria bacterium; assembly: GCA_016192685.1. Classification (GTDB taxonomy): domain Bacteria; phylum Patescibacteriota; class Minisyncoccia; order UBA6257; family 02-FULL-45-10c; genus JACPTS01. The sequence continues at coordinate 227,001 of JACPTS010000001.1, read as the reverse complement.
TGCGGATTTAGGTTCGCTATCTTTGCCATCGGAAAAAAGATGCAGATTTATTTTCCCGACTTTATTTTTTTTAGCTAAATCAATCAAAGCGGTAAGGTGCTGGAGCGAGGCATGGATGTTGCCTTCGGTTAGAAGCCCGGCAAAATTTAGGGCGCTTTTATTTTTTTTGGCGTGGTCAAAGGCGTTAAGGAAAACTTTATTTTTCGCAAAGCTGCCATCCTGAATTGATAAAGTTATGCGCGGGTAATGTTGGTAAATAACTTTGCCGGCGCCGATGGTTAAATGGCCGACTTCGCTGTTACCCTCTTCATTCCAGGGCAGGCCGACGGAAATTCCGGAGGCTTGAAGAGCGCCGGTTAAAAAAACAGTCTTGATGTAATCAAGATTCGGCGTTCCTTGGGTGTGGATCGGATTGGATTCATTTTTCGGCCCGATTCCCCAACCGTCTAAAATCGCGAGGATTACTTGACGTTTCATATACTTTAATATTATAATACAGAAAAGTTTCGAAATATAATAATTAATTAAAAGTAATTTCCTAACAAATTCAATAAAAATGAAATACTTGGGAAACAATTTAATACATGTTAACAAATCCATTGATTTGGGCGGTTTTAGTATTGGGATTAGCGGCGGGTTATTTTATTCGTCAGACAGTTGCTAAAAGGCAAGTTGATTCGGCAGAACAAAAAATTAAAAATTGGCTGGAAGAATCAAAATCTCAGGCTAAAGAGGTAGTTTTGGATGCCAAAGAACGGGCGGCCAAGCTTTTGGAAGAAGTTAAGGGTGAGGAAAAAAGCCGGAAATTGCAGCTGGATAAATTGGAAGAACGACTGATTAAAAAAGAAGAACAGCTGGAAAAGCAGCTGGCGGATTTTGGTTCGGAAAAATCAGGATTGGCAGAAGAAGGAAAACGCCTGGCAGCCGCTAAATTAGAAACAGACGAATTGCGGGCAAAAATAATTAAAGAATTGGAAAAAGCGGCCAAACTTACTTTAGATGAAGCCAGGGAAAAAATTCTTGCTAAAGTTAAGGATGAGCATAAAAATGAACTTTTGGTTGTCCTTAATAAATTGGAAAATGAGCGGCGGGAGGAAATTGAAAAAAAGAGCGCCGAAATTATTACTACGGCAATCCAGCGTTATGCCCGTTCTCATGTGGCGGATATTACTACCAGCGCGTTCCAGCTTCCAAATGAAGAATTAAAGGGCAAGATTATCGGCCGCGAAGGCCGGAATATCCGCACTTTGGAGCGCTTAACCGGAGTGGAAATTATCGTGGATGAAACGCCGGACACGATTGTGCTTTCTTCTTTTGACCCGCTGCGCCGGGAAACCGCGCGCATGGCGCTGGAGAGATTGATTAAGGACGGCCGGATTCAGCCGGCAAAAATTGAAGAAAAAGTGGAAGAAGCGAAAAATGAGTTAAATAAGCGAATGGTGGAAATCGGCGAGAATACGGCATTGGAAGTCGGCGTAGTCGGTTTGCCGAAAGAAATTATCCAGCTTTTGGGCCGGCTTTATTTCCGGACCAGTTTTGGCCAGAATGTTTTAGTCCATTCCATTGAAATGGCGCATATTTCCGCCATTATTGCGGCAGAGCTTGGAGCGCGGGTTGAGGTGGCGAAAAAAGGCGCTTTGCTTCATGACATTGGGAAAGCCATTGACCATGAAGTGGAGGGAACGCACGTGGAATTGGGCCGGAAAATTTTGCAAAAATACGGCATTGATGAAGAAATTATTAAAGCCATGCAGTCGCATCATGAAGAGTATCCCTATTCCAATCCGGAATCATTTATTGTTACCGCGGCCGATGTTTTGTCGGCGGCTCGTCCGGGCGCCCGGAGGGGAACAGTGGAAAATTATATAAAGCGGCTGGGAGATTTGGAAAAAATTGCCACTGGTTTTCCGGGCGTGAAAAATGCTTACGCGCTTTCCGCGGGACGGGAAGTGCGAGTTTTCGTGATTCCGGAAAAAGTGGATGATTTTGGCGCTTTGGAACTGGCAAAAAATATTGCCCATAAAATCCAGACCGATATGAAATATCCGGGCGAGATTAAGGTGAATGTTATCCGTGAGATGCGGGCAGTGGAGGTGGCTCGTTAGTTTTTCCGAACCAATTTTAAAAACCAGCTCGTATATTTCTATGAGCACCGGCGTCGGTCGCCTCCAGCGGGCGACCGCGCCTACGCCTCAGCGCCAAAAGTCCTGCTTCGCAGGACACCAATCTTTTGGCGCTTCCGTAGTTGCTCTACGAAACATGCAAGCTGGTTTTATTTTAGTTTTAGAAAATTCAACCTCGTTTAGTTGAATTTAAATTTTCTAGAATTTGACAATTAAATATTGTTTTGTTATCCTCTTTTTAGATTCCAAAAGAGGGATGAAATGAGCGAGAGAACCATTGTTTCTATTAGGTTAGATAATGAACAACTTGATCTACTCCTTGCGCTTGCAGAACTGGACAATACCACGACTGCTGACCAGATTCGCGATGCCGTAGGATTTTATATCTCTTCAAGAGCAAGCGAGAAAGCCGAGATTAAGGCGAAGATCGTCGAAATTAAGAAAAAGCGGGATTCCCGGCTGCGCAAGTTATTGGGTAGCTCATAAATCCAAGACCGCTTTGGATAAACTCAGTGCCCCACCCCCGTATGAAATTTACGGGGGTTTTTGTTTTTTTGATGATTTGTCTAACCTTTTGCGATCGCAAAAGGTTAGACAAATGTTCTTGGGTTCGCCCAGTGGTCTGCCCCGTCACTAACAGTGCGGGGTTTTTTGTTTTTTGAACTTGACGCAACGATTCAGTTAAAGTAATCTATGAGATAGTAAATCGATAATAGAAAGAGGAGAGACCATAATGAAAAAGCAGAAGGAGAAAGTAATGAAAATTCGATATCATTCCGGATATTCTTGCCGAATGAATGGGTTGGCCGTTGGCACGCCGACAGAAATTGTTGACCACATGTTTAAAGATCGAAGCCCATTTTTAAAAGTAAGGACAAAAGCTGATTACATGAGTTATCTTGCAAAAGCGGTAAGGTCGGCAGAGTTTGGGAAGGATTATCTTAGAGGAAAAACGCATGAGGCAAGATGTCGTAGCTTCTTAAACATTATGCTTAAATCCGGTCATATTAAAGAACTTTCATTAAAAAGCTGCTAGCTAAGCGGTTTTTTGTTTTTAAATTACGGCATTTGACCAGTTTTTATTTTTTGCTATAATGAAAGTAATTATGAGTACGGCAACAATACAAAAATTAAAAAGAGAGCTAAAAGAAGAGCTTAAACAAGAATTAATTAAGGAGTTTATCGCCCCACTTTTGCGTAAAGCAAAAGATTCCGAAGGTGAATACCGCCCAGAATTTGTTAAAAGGGTCTTGAAAGCCGAAATAGAAAAACCAAAATATCGGTTTAATTCCAAGACCTTTTTGAAGATGCTGCTTTCTTAATTTTTTATGTACTTATTGCATTTTGGCAATAGTTTTTTGGATTCTGTAAAGAAACTTGATCACACGATTCAATTACAAGTTAAAAAGAAATTAGAAAGATTAGAAAGTGGTACAGTAAAAATTGAGTCATTGCGTGAAGATTTGGTTGGTAAATATAAAGTCCGAGTCGGTAAGTTTAGGATTATTTTCAAATTTCTTAACGAAAGAGAAATTCTTTTATTAGAGGTGGGTCCGCGGGATAAAATTTATAAATAAAAAGCCGCTTGGCTTGGGAAGTCTGACTTCCTTTGCCCAGCGGTTTTTTTATTTCTTATTTTCTCTAATTAGATCCCTGCCTGCCGGCAGGCAGGGAATGGTTGAATAAGAATTTTGAAATTCAATTTAATTTTTGTTTTTTATTTGGTATAATTAAAAACATGACCAAAGAAAATTTAGTACAAGCCGTGTTAAAGGCGGCGAAGTGCGGGACAAAAAAACAAGCGCAGAAGGCGGTGGAGGCGGTTTTTGCCGCGGTGACGAAGTCACTGGCTCGCGGGGAAGAAGTAACTATGACCGGATTTGGAACTTTTTCTACCAGAAAAGCAGCAGCCCGTTCCGGCCGGAATCCCAAAACCGGAGAAAGCTTGACTATTCCAGCTTCTATTCGGGTGAAATTTAAAGCCGGAAAAGCTTTGAAAGAAGCAGTAAAGTAAAACCTATTTTTCTTTTACTGCCTTTCCTAATTCAACAAAAATTTGATAAGCATCTTTGATTTCCTGGTCGCTTTCTTCTGTCAGTGATTTAATGGCAGGAAGATAATTTTGTCCAATTAATCTTTTAAAGAAGCCGGGCCTTAATTCTTGCGAGATAAGATCCGCGGCTTGGTTATTTAAAGAAACCGCTTTTTGAATTTTTGCTTCCGCCTTAGCAATAAGATCATCGGCCCAATCTAAATTGGGCAGTTCTTTTTTAATATTTCGCAGTCTGGTTTTGGCAATATTAAAAGTATCTTTTTGCTGGAAAACCAGCGTAAAAGAAATTACTTTTTCCACTTTCGGCTTATAAACTAAATTCCGCCAATTATTGAAGTCGTTGGCCAGCCGTTTTATTTCTTCCGAGGTATTTGCTTCTTCCAGCTGTTTTTTTAATTCGCGATAGGCATTTTCATTTTCCTGAAGAGAGGTTAATAATTCGTTTTTTAATTCCGTTTGTTTTTCGCCAAGATTTTTAAGCCCCCTCAGTTTATTTTGAAGATCTTGCTGTTCTAAAAGCGTCAGTTCAAATATTTTAGTGAGCGCTTCTTTTTTAATCCCGGTTTTTTCTAAAGGTAGGGGCGTTGTTTCCTTTTTTTTAAAATCAATAAAGGCGCTTATTTTTTCCGCTGCTTTTTTAAAGGCGGATCGGAGATTAATAGTTTGGGCTTCCGCGGAATTGAAAGAAATGAAAAAGAGGCCTGTTAAGAGCAGGCCGATAAAGATGTTTTGTAAAATCTTTTTCATTATAATTCTGATTCTTCGGAGATTTCTTTCAGGGCCACTTCAATTTTTTTAATAGAGTCTTGGTAGTATTGGATTTGCGCCAGCTGGATCTGGATATCCAGCGATTTAACTTCGGCAGTGAGATTTTCTTGGTCTAAGCTGGAAACCAAAGATTGGGAAACTGAGGAATTATTCAGGGCGGAAAGGCTCCCCAAGATTAGAAAAACTGCCAACGCCGTTAAGCCAAAGGTAATTCTTTGGTGTGGCATAGCTAGAAGAGAATTCCAGACAGTTTGCGGCTGGTTTTGGCGGGAAAGTAAAATAATCGCCTTAGAGCGTTCTTGGAAATTTTGGGTTGGTTGAATTGATTTAAGCTTCGTGAGTAGTTGTTCCATAGTCGTTTAAATTTTTTCCATAATATAGATTCCGCAGTTCTTTTATTGCCCGATGCTGAATGAGGCGAACGGCTCCTTGGCTTTTTTCCAGCGCTGCCGCGATTTCTTCATGAGTAAGGTCTTCCACAAATCTCATAATTAAAACGTCTTGATATTCCGGTTTCAGCTGGCGAATGCAGGTTTTAATCTGCTCCAATTCCAGAAGAGTATTCAGTTCCTCCGGATCACGGGGGGTGAATTTTACCAATTCTTCATTTACCAATTCAATCGGAAGATTTTTTTTAGCGGTTCGGTAAAAATCAATGGTGGCGTTTTTGGCAATCTGGTATAGCCAGCTGGAAAACGGAAAACCTTCGTATTTATAATTAGGAAGGCTTTGCCAAGCGCTTAGAAATACTTCGTGAGTCAAATCTTCCGCCTCTGTCCGATTGGATACTTTGAGAAAAATAAACCGGTAAATCTGGGGCAGATAATGGTCGTAAAGAAGCCCAAAGGCCTCTGGATTGCCTTTTTTGGCCTGCCGAATATGATTTTTTTCGTTGTCTAACATATAGAACGAATGAGGGCTGCCTTAGTTACGAAGGCCTCCTAATCTAATTATACCGCAATAGCTATGAGGTTTTTTCCAAATTAAAAATCCGTACCAACGGCACGGATTCAATTTAACTCAATAAATATACTTTACTTGATTAATGAAAATTTTTCAAGAGTGTGTCTGGAGCGGAAATCCGTCGCTATATCAATCTTTTTCTTTTAAAGGCAATACCAGAAGCAGTTTTAAGATATTTTTCAAATACTTCAGCTTTCTGTTTTGTGGGAAAGGCGCAAAACCAAATCAATTTCCAAGGTTTGAATTTGCTGGTGTGTTTGTTGGCGCCATCGTTATGCGATTGCAATCTATTTTTTAAATTAGAAGAAGAACCTGTATATGTTTGATTCGGAAAATTTATACTTTTTAAAATATATACAAAATACATAATAGTGCGCAGCCATTCGAAGCCTTCCGTTGAGCCATTGTCAAATTTTGAATAGCCCTTCTTCGCGTAAAGCTACGAAGGGCCATTCTTCTCCGGTGGCGAAGAATGGAGCGGGTAGGGGGAATCGAACCCCCGGCCACAGGTTGGAAACCTGTTGTATTGCCACTATACGATACCCGCCTTTGCTCGCTGAAGCGAGCTACGGCGGGCAAGCCCGCTAAATAGATCGCGAAGGCGAGATTCTTTACTGAAGTATTATAGCAATAAAAATTTTACCAGACAAGAATATTGTAAATTTTTTCAAAATTCCTCTATTATATAGAGATATGAATGTCAAAGCTTTTAAAATGAAAAAGAGTTTTCGGGGAACAATCCTGCTGCTGGGTTCTTTTTTGGCCCTTTATCTGGCCGGTTATTTTTTACTTGGCAAAAGCTTCGTGCCCAATGAATTTTTTGAGGCAAGAAGCCGGAGCGCTTTAGTGGCAAAAGAAATAGTGGCTTTAACCGATATTTCTGTTCAAAATCTGGATAAAATTTCCCTGCAGGAGCGTAAAAATAATTATCCCAGGGCTTTGGTTTTGGTTAAGGAAGAATTGGAAAATTCTAAAAAATCTCGGGTTAAAGCCGCTGATTTAGCTAAAGAAATTGGCGCTATGACGGAAGCGGCAGGGGGAATTACCCCGACTAAAGCGAGAAATTTAGCCACAGATGCCGTGCGTGATGAAGTAGCCCTGATTACTCATTTAATAGTTTACAACGACTCTTTGAATTCGCTTCTGCAGATTTTAGAGCTTACTTTTTCTGGAGTTATTCCGCAAGGTTCTGAAGAGGTGCAAACTTTGATTAAAAATATGAATCAGGAAGTTAAGGAAATTAACATACTCAATGATCTTTTCAATCAAAAAATGCGGGAGTTTGATAATCTTGTCAGTTAAGAAAGCCCTCCGACGCACGTCGGAGGGCTATTTCGCCTTTTTAAAAGGCTTGCGATTTCCCCATTTATCAGAAAGGATTTCCAGGGGATCGGTTATGGTTTTTCTTTGAGTTTCGGTCAGGGGAATTTTCGGCAACGGCAGAAAGCGTTTATGGCAGCGCCTTTTTTTGCAGTTTTTCCTAGCCATTTTCGGTTATCGCTTAAATTTATAATGAGCTAGGTATTGTTACTATTATTATAAACATATATTCAAATTCGTCAATTTTTGCTTTTTAGCTATAATTTTGGGTAATATAGAATAATCGGAGTGTCGTATAATGGCAGTATACGTGCTTTGGGAGCACGCGGCTTGGGTTCGATTCCCAGCACTCCGACCAAGTTATATACCTCCCCGTAGTTCAACGGATAGAACGACTCCCTTCTAAGGAGTAGATCGAAGTTCGATTCTTCGCGGGGAGACAATATAAAACGCTCCGATAAATCGGAGCGCGCTTAATTTTTAATGATTGCTTTGGTACATTATCAGTAAAGCCGGATCAATATAATATAATCCGCTTTTAGGCAGCAATTTCTCCATTGACTTTAACGGCGGAGAATCATTTTTAGTTAAAAATTGATTAAAAAATAATCCGGAAAAGCTGATTCTTTCTTGAATTTCCACTACGGATGCCTCTTCGGATTTACTTAATTGTTTGGCTAGTTTAACCGCATCTTCAAAGTAACCGATCTCATCCACTAATCCATTTTCTTTTGCTTGTCTGGCGGAATAAATTCTGCCGTCGGCCAATTTTCGGACTTTGACCTCGTTCATTTTTCTTCCTTGGCTTACCACCCCAACAAAAGCATCATAGCTTTCGTTAACAAGCGCCTGCATGATTTTTTCACCTTCCGGTTCCGGCTGGCGATATGGGGAAAGCATATCTTTGTTGGCCGCCGATTTAATGGTCATCATTTTGACTCCCAATTTTTCAGTTAATCCGTAAAGGTTGAGAGATTGGAAAATAACTCCGATGCTGCCGGTCCAGGTTTCCGGGGTGGATACGATTTTATCAGCCGGCGCCGAAATATAATAAGCTCCGGAAGCCGCTATATAATTAAAAAAAGCAATTACCGGCTTTTTTGAAGTTTTTAATTTATTTATTTCATTCCAAATTAAATTGGTAGAATTTACATCGCCGCCGGGGCTTTCTATTTTAAGAATTACGGCTTTTATATCCGGATCCGTTGCTGCCGATTTCAGCTTGGCAATAGTAATTTCCACCATGTTGTTTTTGGGGCTGATTTCCCCCTGAATGGAAATCACGGCAATTTTTTCTTTGGCGGTGGCAGAGCTGATCGGCTGGCTGTATAAATTTACCCCCGGAGGAATGCCGGCTTCCAAATTAGAGTTATAATTTTTATTTTTGCGGCAGGATTGATAACCAACCAAGAGTATAAAGGCGGCTGGCAAGGCATACCAAAGAAAATTCCAGGAATATCCGCTATCGGTTAATTCTTCTCTTTTCGATTCGTCCATAACAAACTCTTATGCGGTTTTTAAAGTTAGTTTAAAGATATTTCAGTTAGTTTAATAAGTCAATAACTTGAATTAAATGCCAATTTTGTTTAAATTATATTTATGCCTGGGTAGCTCAGTGGTAGAGCGCAGCCCTCAAATTCTTTGGGGCTTCCCCGCGTAAGCGGGGTTGAAAAACTAGGTGAATTCGGGGAAGGTCAAATGACATTTTTATTTGGGAATCCCGAGCCAAGCTTCGATTTTGTAATCGTTGAAGGTGTAGAGACTATCCTTTCGGGGAGTAGTCCCGCATTGCGGGACGAAGCGCCTAGCCCGAGCATATAAAATTTATATGCTCGGTGATGATATAGTCCAAGTTAGCCTTGGAAGAGGCTGGCGTCCGGTGTTCGATTCACCGCCCAGGCACAAAATTTAAAAACGGCGAATGCCGTTTTTAAATTTTTGCGGTGAATCGAACACGGGAAAGGGGTCGGGAAAACGGGAGTTTTCTCGTGGCGGAGGCACCGAGCACATAATGCTTTATGTGCTCGGGTTGGAACCGCTGGGTTCCAAAGAGCCCGAAGGGCGAGTGTTCTAGCGAAGCGGATTCACCGCCCAGGCACTATTGACAAAAGCTTTAAAGTATGCTATACTTATTTTGTAAGCTGAAAAGCTTATGTACCTAAATAAAGCAGAGGTGGAGCCATGAACCTCAAGAATGCCGCGCTGTCGCTGTTGGACATCTTCCGGCTGAACAAGAGCCGGAAGATCACGGAGGAGCCGCTCGTGCCGCTCGCGCCGCTGATTCAGCGGCTGGGCCTGCCGGCGATGCCATCGGTCAAGGAGCTCTACTATCACTACGGCGAGATGACCGCCGAGCAGTGGGTGATGGCCGAGATCCGGAACCGCTTTCCGAAGCGGATCAGCCGGCGCGTGCTCGGAAAGATCGCACGGCATTACGGGGTGGATCTCCGGGGGAACGGCTTTTTCAAAGCCATTCCGGATCGGCCCAAGATGCTCATCGTCGTGCCTGCGTAGGACGGCCAGTCCTACAACTCCTCTCCAATCAAATCCTTAAGCTCCTGCTTAAGGTGGCCCCGCATCCTAGCGGGGCTTTTTGTTTTCTAGACTTTCTTTGAATCTTTAAGTAAAGATAAATTAAAGTTAATATTTTGGTGATTTTAATTATAAGTGGTATATAGTATTTGTCACCAGAATATGTTATTCTTGGGATTATGAATATCAATTGGGGTTATATAGCTGGATTTGTAGACGGGGAAGGAAATATAGTGAAAAACGGTAAAAATGATTATCGTATTGCAATTCCCCAAACCCACGAGGGAGTTTTAAAAGAAATTCAAGATTTTTCCGGGATGGGCAATATTTGTAAGGCCAAAAAAAGAAAACCTCATTGGAAAGAAAATTGGGTATATTGCATCGCGCGCCAAAAAGACGTTCTATTTTTTCTTAAAAGTATTTACCCTTATTTAATAGTTAAAAAAGGTATTGCGCGAAAAACTATTCCAATAGTCGCAAAAATAGTATCTAATCAATTTAAAAATAAATTATGTTTGCAGAAAAAGATAAAAGCTTGTAAATTTTTAAGAGGGCGGGGTTTATCCTATAGGAAGATTGGCAAGAAATTAAAAGTTGATCATGGCTATGCAAGAAGGTTAATTCTTTATAAATAAAGTTTAGAAATAGGGTTTAGGGCCAAGATGGAGGCATTGGTGTAGCGGCAGCACAACGCTCTGTGGCAGCGTTTGCACCGGTTCGAATCCGGTATGCCTCCCAAATTATTTGTGATTCCCTCTAGGCACCCTGATTGACCTGCTCTTTTTTTAGTGTTAATTTGAGGTCAGGAAAGCTTGAAAATAATTCAAAGCGGTGGATCCGAATAAGCTTTTGGATGAAGTCCAAAAAAACCGAGCCACCTGGCGGAACAAGCTTAAATGGTTTTGGTTTGGCTGCTGTTTAAAGTGCGGCGGGAAATTGGTAGTTGGCCATTGGACCCGCGGCTTTTTGTTTGATTATTGGGAAAAGCCAAAGTGTGAGTGGTGTTCGGCAGTGGCGGTGCCGGTAGAAGACCGCATTTATAAAATTGTCAGCTGGCGGCAGTCTGTTGTTTGCGCGATTTTGTTTTTGGTTTTGCTGTTAGTTATTGCCGCCTTGATTAAATATATTTTTGGGCCGCTTTAAGCGGCCCAATTTTTATTCTCCGTCGCCGAATACTCCGCAGCTTGCTGCGCGGAGCTTTATGAAAATAGCCGCTTCCAGAATGATTTTTTCTTTTGAAAGCCAAGGGGTTGAGACGGCGTTTGGGAAAGGAATTTTTGAGCGGCATTTTTTATCCGTTCTGCCTCTTTCTCCACCAGCGCGCCTTCATACTCGCCGCTGTGGGCAGTGGTTCCTTCGTAGCTTGGTTTTTTAGCGTCCAGGTGCAGATTAATTTTTGTTTCCACGGAGCCAATTTCTAGATAAGCGTGAAAACGCGGATAAAATCGGCCCGGGTTCAGACTGCGGGCATAACTAACTTCTTGATTTTTATGGGGATTGGAAATTTGCGTATAGCCGCATTGCCGTAAAAAATTGGGAAGGGCAGTGCTTAATTTCGGGATAATTATTCTCATGTTATTATTATAATGTGTTAGCAGAAATTTTACTCATCATTTTATCTTTCCTATTAATGATTGCCGGAGGATTGGGCGTAATACTCCCCTTATTGCCCGGAGTCCCAATGGCTTGGCTGGGAATGCTGATTTTCGCTTACGCGACTAATTTTGCCGCAATTACCTGGAAAGCGCTTTTAATATTTTTAGGATTTGTTTTGCTGACAATGGCGGTGGACATAATTGCGCCAATAATTGGGGCAAAAAAATATAATGCCAGCCGCTTTGGAATAATCGGTTCATTTATCGGCGTGATTTTAGGAGTTGCCTTTTTGGGTCCGATTGGAATTGTTATCGGGCCGCTTCTCGGCGCTTTTCTGGGAGAATTATTTGAAGGAAAAGAATCGGGGCAAGCTTTGCAATCCGCGAAAGGAACAGCCATTGGATTTCTGGCTGGCAGCGCGATAAAACTGGCTTTGATTACAGTAATGCTTGGATTTTTAATTTGGAGCTTATTTCAATAATAATCTCCAACGCATTGTTAGCTAATTGGAAAAACAATTGGAAGAATAGGAGGTTATAATTATTGAGAGATGAAGCAAGCTAATAAAAAGATTGTAGTTATCGGCGGCGGCACCGGTGTTTTTACGGTTCTTACCGCCCTCAAGCCGCATTTTAAAAATTTGACCGCGATTGTCACGATGGCCGACGACGGCGGATCCACCGGCATTCTGCGGGAAGAATTTGGAATGCTTCCGCCCGGAGATATCCGCCGGGCTTTAATTGCCCTTTCGGCTTCGGATAATAAGATGCTCGCGAATTTATTTTCTTATCGGTTTCAAGAAGGGGTGGGGCTGGCTGGCCATACTTTCGGCAACTTATTAATTACCGCCCTTCATCGGATTACCGATGATTTTGAGCAAGCCATTGAGGAGGCCGGTAAAATTTTGCTGGCAGAAGGAAAGGTGGTGCCGGTTACCCTTGATCGGGCGCAGCTTTTAGCCGAATTGGAAGACGGCCAAATTATAAAAGGAGAAACCAATATTGATATTCCCAACCATGACGGCCGGATAAAAATAAAAAGAGTTTGGCTAAAGCCGGAAGCGGCGCTTAATCCTAATGCCCGGAAAGCGATTTTAGAAGCTGACTTAGTAATTATCGGTCCGGGAGATTTATACACCAGTTTAATTCCTAATTTGCTGGTAAAAGGAATGAGAGAGGCGCTTCAAAAAACTAAAGCGAAAGTGGCTTACTTCACCAATTTAATGACTAAATTCGGGGAAACCAATAATTTTTCCGCTTCTGATTTTATTAATACTTTGCAGTCTTATCTGGGAAAAGAAGTTTTGGATTTTGCCATTATCAATAACCGGAAACCGTCGCCGCGGCGATTAGCCGGTTATATCAAAGAACGGGCGGAATTTGTTGAGCCGGATTTAGGGAATATCCGCCTGAATAAAAATTTTATGCCGGTAACCGCCGATTTATTAAGGCCGAAAGGTTTCGTGCGGCATGATTCGGAGAAAATTGCCAAGGCGATAAGAATGATTTTGTAATGGAAAATCGCATGGTAATTGACGGTAAAAAATTAGCAAGTGATATTATTTCAGATTTAAAAAAATTATCAAAACCAAATAAAATTCTGGCCGCGATTTTAGTTGGTTCGACGGGCTCACCTCAAGCGGCGCAGTCCAAAAGTTTTTTGCGGCAGAAAGAACTGATGGCTAAAGAATTGGGAATAGTTTTTGAATTATTTCAATTTGGAGATGAAATTTTAGAGGAAGATTTAATTTCGGAAATTAAGAAAATCGGCGCTGATCCTGAAATCGGCGGTTTAATCGTGCAATTGCCCCTGCCGCCGCATTTTAACCGCGACACGGTTTTAGCCGCAATTAACCCGAAACAAGATATTGACGCGCTGACGCCGGAAAGCCAAAAATTTGTTTCGCCGCTGCCAGTGGAAGTGGTTAAAGATATACTACAGACCAGAGATTATGAACTTAAGACTAAAGTGATAGCGGTGGTTGGAAGGGGATTTTTGGTCGGGAAACCAATGGCGGATTGGCTGCGGGGCAAATGTAAAGAATTAATTATTTTCCACAGCAAAAGTGATTTATCAAAAATTAGAGAAGCGGATTTGGTGATTACCGCGGTTGGAAAAGGCGGCTTAATAAAGCCGGAAATGTTAAAGCCAGGCGCGGGCGTTATTGATTTTGGCTACAGCTTGTGCGATGAAACATGTAACATGAAACATGAAACAGATACGAAAAAAATTCACGGAGATTTAGATGTTTCAAGTTTTAAGCTTCATGATTTAAGCTTTTATACTCCCACACCGGGCGGAACCGGACCGATATTAGTTGCCGAGATATTTAAAAATTTTTACAAATTAAACTCCCTCTAATGAGGGAGTCTTGGATAAATACTTCTGGTTTTAATTCTTTCCAGGTATTCTTCGGTCAGAGGTTTAAGGTGATAAGTTTTCTTTTTTGCCAATTCCGGATAACATTCCTCTATTTTTGATTGGATATCAATTGGGGAAGTGCTGGCAATAATTTTGCCTTGCTGGTCTTTGAGAAAGTGATCATCCGGTCCGATAGCGGCCCAGACGATATAGTTGCCGTCTTCAGTTTCTTGAAGTTTTTTAACGCACTCTTCCAATTCTTGAATCGGCAGTTGTCCGTTGGTTTTCATCCTAACCGCCCATTATGATTTTTAGGACTAATTATATGATAAACTTTTTAAAGAATTTTACAAGACTGGCGGAAAATTATTTTAAAATTGATTCGGTTTTTTTCTTAAGTTCGTTTAAAAGTTTTTTATCTTCTTTCAGCATTTCCGTTACTTTATCAAATCCTACGCCGAGTTTTTGGCCCTCCAGAGAGTAGGTGGCGCCGGATTTGGTAACCGCGCCGTGTTTTAGGGCGGCATTAAGAACATCGCCCTCGTAAGAAATGCCTTCGCCGAACATAATGTCAAATTCGGCTTCGCGAAACGGCGGCGCCACTTTATTTTTTACCACTTTGGCTCTGACTCGGTTGCCGACTACGGCGTCGCCTTTTTTAACTTGGGCGATCCGGCGCACGTCAATCCGGACGGAAGAATAGAATTTAAGCGCTCGGCCGCCGGGCGTTGTTTCGGGAGACCCCCACATTACGCCGATTTTTTCCCGGAGCTGATTGATAAAAATAATCATCGTGTTGGATTTGGCGGAAATCGCCGTAAGTTTTCGCAGCGCCTGGGACATCATCCGCGCCTGCAAACCAACGTGAGTCGCGCCCATTTCTCCTTCCAGTTCCGCTTTAGGCGTAAGGGCGGCTACGGAATCCACCACTACCACATCAATCATTCCGGATTTTACCAGGCTTTCTAAAATATTTAAGGCTTCTTCGCCGCTGTCCGGCTGGGAAATTAAAAGTTCTTTTATTTTAACTCCGAGCTTGGCGGCATAATCCGGGTCCATGGCGTGTTCGGCGTCAATAAAAGCGGCTCTGCCGCCCTTTTTTTGCGCTTGAGCAACGACATTTAAAGCCAGGGTAGTTTTGCCGGATGATTCCGGGCCGAAAATTTCTACGATTCTTCCCTTAGGTATGCCGCCGACGCCCAATGCCAAATCCAAAGAAAAAGAACCGGTGGGAATCACGTCCACGTTTACTTTTTTGGCGTCGCCCAGTTTCATTATTGCGCCTTCGCCGAATTTTCCCTGCAACGAGGAAAGGAGATTTTCTAAGTCTTTATTTTCTTCTGTTAATTTTTTATCTTTGACCATTGATTGGTTGATAAATTATTTCTCTAATTTCCGAAACTTCTTTTCCCAGGAATCGCTTTGCCTTAAATTCTATCTTATTTAATCCGGGCTGTAAAGAATATTCTTTGGAAAACTCGCCGGTTTTTGAAATAAAAATTTCTTCGCCATTAACCGTGAGTTTGTCTCTTTGGTTTGAATATCCGGTTAAAATAATAGTTTTTTCAAAAAACGCGAAAATCGGCGCGGTTGGATTGGTAACAACAAGAGTTGGTTTGCCGATTAGCCTTGGCAGGTTAATTATAAGGTAAAGAATCAGCAGAGCGCCGGCTCCTAATAAAAATAATTCTCTCCGGGATAAATGCCGGATAGAAAAACGGTTAGCCGGCAGAGTGTCATAGCGGCCGGCAGTTTTTTTCTCCATGGCTTTTTTATACATTTCCCAAAGCTCGTCGTGATTTAAATGGAGGACTTCAGAAATTTTTTTAAGATAGCCGCGGACGTAAGGAGCGGCCGGCAATTTATCAACTTCCAGATTTTGAATTGCCCAAAGGTAGCGTTCGGAAATGCCGGTGAGCTCTGCCAGCCTCTCATGATTGACATTGCGAAGTTCCAGGGCGTCATCCAATAAAGTTTTAAGGTCTTTGTGAGTTTCCATAAATAACCAGTTTATTATAAATTATCGGTTTTATCAATGTATACTTCCCGCGGTTTGGCGCCGTCGCCTGGGCCGACCACGCCGCGCTCTTCCATGATGTCCAAAAGGCGCGCGGCGCGGGCATAGCCGACTGCCAGTCGGCGCTGTAAAAGAGAGGCCGAAGCTTTTTGGGCTTCTCGGACAACGGCTACTGCCTCGTCATATAATTCATCATCTTCTTCGGCGCTGGCGAATTCATCAAAATCAAATTTGTCCGCGATCGTCGGGTTAAGATCTTCTGGTTCTTCACCGGTTTCATTTTTTAAGATTTCATTGTTGTCGCGAATAAAATCAGTAACCGCGTGGAGTTCTTCTTCGCTGATGTAAGCGCCCTGAATTCTTTTGGGCTTAGAAAGTTCCGCGGAAACAAAAAGCATATCGCCGCCGCCCAGCAGTTTTTCCGCTCCGGACATATCCAGAATAGTTCGGGAATCCACTTGGCTCGCTACTTGAAGCGCCATGCGGGAAGTAATGTTTGCTTTAATTAGTCCGGTGATAACTTCTACTGACGGCCTTTGGGTGGAAAGCACCAGATGGATTCCGGTGGCGCGAGCCATTTGGGCAAGGCGGACAATAGCGCTTTCCACGTCGCGGCCATAAGCCGCCATTAAATCCGCCAGTTCATCAACTATGATTGCTAAATAAGGCAGGGATTCGCTGGGTCGGGAAGCGTTATAGCTTTTAATGTCTCTGGCGCCCGCGGCTTGGAGTTTTTCATACCGTTTTTCCATTTCTTCAATTGCCCAGCGGAAAACCCCGAGCGCTTTTTTGCCGTCGGTAATCACCGGAGCGATTAGATGGGGAATTTCATTATAGATAGTAAGTTCTACCCGCTTCGGGTCAATCAGTATCAATTTTAAAGTTTCCGGAGAATTTTTATATAAAAGAGAAATAATTAAAGAATGGATGGCGACTGATTTTCCAGAACCGGTGGAACCGGCAATCAAAAGATGCGGCATTTTGCCGATGTCCGCCATAATCGGGTCGCCGCTGACATCCCGCCCCAAAATAAATCCCAGCGGGCCGGAAGCGGTGAATTCCGGAAAAGCCATTAAACTGCCAAGACGGACAATGGCCGCGGATTTATTCGGCACTTCAATGCCGACCAGGGATTTTCCTGGGATTGGCGCTTCAATCCGGATGGGATGGGCGGCGAGCGCCAAGGCTAAGTCCTGATTTAAAGCCGTGATGCGCGCCAGTTTTATTCCTTCGGCTGGCTTTAGGGTGTATCGGGTAACTTTCGGGCCGATGGAAATTTCTCCCATTTCCACCGGAATGCCAAAACTGTCTAGAGTTCTTTTAATAATGTTGGCGTTGGCGCGCAAATCGCCGGCTGTCGGTTTCTCAATGGTGGATTTTAAAAGCGAAAGCGGCGGGGGAGTATAGTTTTTTCCAATAGCGTCAGCCGAAGCTTTAATTTGTTTTTTTGGAGTAAAAAAGGCTTTAGGATTTTCTATTTTTATTGTCGGGGCTTCTATCTTTTTTTCTTCCTTGGGAGTTAAAGCAGTTTCTCCGGCTGCCGGTTTTTCTGGTTCCGGAGTTTGAATGATAATTTTCGGCTTCGGCCGCCATAATTTTAGCGGCAGATTAATAGTTAAAAGCAGGGCGGAGATTAGGATGGTGGCGGCGATAATAATGCCGGCAATATAACCAAAAGGAATTTCAATCATTCCCATCCATTCTCCGATCCAGCCTCCTTTGGCCGGATAAAGGATATCAATTAAACCGAGTCCGGAAATTATAAAAAGCGTTCCGCCCAAAAAAGTCATTCCCAGCGACCGGTCGTTTTCTTCTTTTCCGCCGGAAAGAAAGACTCCGGCGATAACCAGAAAAATAGTAGGAAATAAGTAATAGCCAAACCCGAAGAATTTCGTCAGCCAGTTAAAAATAAATTCTCCAGCCGGGCCGGCGTTATGAAAACTGGCTAAAATTAAGACTGCGCTGGCGGCAATGAAAAAAACCGCTAAAATGCTCCGTTCGGTTTCCGGATGGATTTGGGAACGGAAAGACCGCAGTTTTCCTGGAAAATTTTGGCCAGGCTTGTTTTTCTTATTTTTTTTAGTCATGGCAATTCGGAATTCAATTTTATTATATCATTAAGCTATAATTTAAATGCGATGCCGATAGAACCAAAAATTTTTAAAGCTTACGATGTCCGGGGGAAATACCCGGAAGAATTAAATGAGGAAACAGCTTTTCAAATCGCCGCGGCGGTTGGGAAACATTTTGGCGGGCGGGCAAAAATAATTGTTGGCCGCGATGGCCGGTTAAGTTCACCTACATTATATAAAGCAGTTACTAGCGGGTTAAAAGTTAAAAGTTACAAGTTAAAAGTTATTTCTGTAGGAATTATGACTACCCCGACGCTTTATTTTTTGGTTAATAAATTGAAAGCCGATGGCGGGATTATGGTAACCGCTTCTCACAATCCTAAAAATTATAACGGTTTAAAGGTAGTTGGTAAAAATGCGCGGCCAATCAGCGGTAAGGAAATTTTGAAATTAGTATCGGCTTCGCCTGCATTTCTATCGGCACCGGCGTCGCTCCGCTCCAGCGGCGGAGCGCGCCTACGCCTCGCCGCCAAAACTCGCCTTCGGCGAGACCAATCTTTTGGCGGCTCCGTAGTTGCCGTACGAAACGCAGGCAAATCCGATATATCCTTGTATTCTTATTTTCTTAAAAAATTTTTAAAACCCAAACGAAAATTAAAAGTGGTTTTTGATTGTTCCAATGGCACAACCGGCCGCATATTGCGGCAACTTACAACTAACAACAAACAACTAACGACAATTTTTATAAATGACAATCCGGACGGGAATTTTCCGGCGCATGGGCCGAATCCGCTTTTAAAAGGCGCAACTGGCCAATTGGAAAAAGAAGTAAAAAAACAAAAGGCCGATCTGGGGGTGATTTTTGACGCGGACGGAGATAGGGTATTTTTTATAGATAATCGCGGCCGGTGGATTGACCCGAACGAAAGCGCTTATATTTTAACAAAACTTTTTCCATCGCCTTATGTGGTAGGAGTAGTATCCAGCAAACGCATTAAAGTAAAAGGCGCGATTATTTCTCGAGTCGGCCATTATTTTTTCAAAAAATTAATGCGTGAGAAGAAAGCTTCTTTAGGATTGGAACATTCCGGGCATTACTACTTTAAAAAATTCTTTTACTGCGATTCCGGAATTTTAGCGGCGATTGAAGTAATAAATTTTGTTTCTGCCTTGAAGGGGGATTTGGCCAGTTGGTTGGATAAATTGCCGAGATACTACCGCTCCGGCGAGCTGAATTTTGAAGTTCGGGATAAAGAAAAAGTTCTTCGGGCAGTTGAAATGAGATATCGGCAAGGAGCAAAGCAGATTCTAAGTTTAGATGGGCTTACAATAGAGTTTTCAGATTATTGGTTCAATCTTCGTCCCTCCAATACAGAAAATTTATTGCGTTTGAATATAGAATCGACGGATAAAAATATTTTAAATAAGGAGTTGCAAAATCTGAAAAAGTTGATTATAGTCTAATTTAGTTTCTTGAAGGAGGTTTAATGGCAAAAAAGAATTTTTGTCCTTGCGGATTTGCTGATAGGCATTTGCCTACCTGCTCGATAAAAAATCAGGGTTTACGAGCTGATTTTTCTGACTTTGAAAAAGTTTGGAAGAAATTAGAAAAAGATTATTCGGGGCCTGGGCGCAATCCGGCGCGAATCAGGGAAATTTTGCAAAGATTGGAAAAGATTTGGTTAAAAAATTCCGATTTGCGCCTCGGTCAATTGATTCTCAATTTTTTTCTTGATGACGGAGAATTATATTATCTGGAGGACAAAGAATTGATAGAAAGATTAGAAGAGAGATATTTAAAAAAGAGAAAAAAATAAAACCGCAACCAAAGCGGTTTTTTTAATTTTTAAAATAGGGTCTGTAACGGCATTCGTTCCTGCCAATTAAATTCCACCTTGGCGATTTCCGCCCCGTAATTAGTTGGCACCAGAAGATGCCCCTGTTTTTTGCCGAGTTCGTATAAATCCTTGGTAATTTTTACGTCTTGCAGGCAATAGTTTTTTAAGTCCTCCAGCCGGCCTTCTTTATAAAATTTAATCGCGTCCAGTCCATGAGCTGATTTTCCAACTTTTAAATTAGTTTGCGAAAGCCAATCAAGGCCGACCCGGTGGCCGAGTTTTGCTTCAATATCGTCCAGAATATCTATATTATCAATAGCGTTTAAATTTATGTTTAAATGTTTATTTAAAATCGGCAGGTCAAAACGGTTAATGCTGAAGCCGATTATTAAGCCGGCGTTTTGAAGCAGTTTTTTTAAATCTTCTAACTCGTGTTCAAAAAAAGACAAATAAGCGTCTTGTTTGTAGGAGTAAACTCCGACAAAAGAAATCAGAAGGTCGGTCAGGTTTTGATACCCGCCGACATCTTGAAAAGTGTTTTTGGTTTCAATGTCTATGACTAATTTATCCATATTTACACGTGTCGGTCCGCCACCTTACTGGCCGCGTAGCTTTCCGGTTTGGTTTTGGCTTCAAAGTTGTTGGCGCGGATAGCCCCGACCAGTTCTTGTATCATGGAACGGGTGGCGCC
The DNA here is from genome assembly GCA_016192685.1 of Candidatus Harrisonbacteria bacterium. Classification (GTDB taxonomy): domain Bacteria; phylum Patescibacteriota; class Minisyncoccia; order UBA6257; family 02-FULL-45-10c; genus JACPTS01. The sequence goes on along the minus strand of JACPTS010000001.1, from coordinate 206,667 downwards.
GTTTTCGCCGACATCCACGTGGATTTCAAAGCCGCATTTTTCCAAACCCGCGTCTTTTAAAAGCACCACCAATTCTTTACTGAATTCTAAAGAAAAAATAACTTCTTTCCACATCCGGTCGCGAAGAGTATGGATTTGAGCGGCTTCCGCGTGGCGCCAAAAATAACGGCCGCCATTGCCGACCCGGTGAATTACAATTGCCGTTACAAAGTCAGCTTTATCATCCGAACGTTTTTCGGAATCCGTGCCGACAATAATCTTATATTCCCTTTTAGGATCTTCTTCTATAAATTTTGATATGGTTTGAACGACTTGGCCGGCGGTCAATTTCAAGCCAAAAGAGCTGTTAAATAATTGTTTATCCATTTAGTTGATAGAGTAACTTATTCTTATTAATATTTCAAGCTATCATATATATATGAGGCTGAAACGTTATTATTTTGATTACGCGGCTGGGACGCCGCTGGACTCGCGAGTGAAAAAGGCGATGGAGCCGTACTGGTCTAAAAAATTCGGCAATCCCGGGGCTTTGCATTGGTTTGGGCAGGAAGCTTCGGCAGCGATTTTTCAGGCACGTGATATCGTTGCGAAATCTATTGGCGCAAATTATCGGGAAATAATTTTTACGAGCTCAGCAACTGAAGCAAATAACTTGGCGCTGCGGGGCGCGGTGAAAATGGTTCAGCAATTTTCTACCGGAACCGCGGTTCTCTCGCTCCAGCGGCGAGAGCCCGCTACGCCTCGCTCCGATTTTCCGCCTTCGGCGGAACCAAGCAAATCGGAGCTCCGTAGTTTCCGCACGAAAACAGCTGAACCATTTTTACCTAAAATAATTGTTTCTTCTATTGAGCACGATTCTATTTTAGAAACCGCGCGAGACTTAGAGAAAGACGGCGTAGAGGTGGTTTATCTGCCTGTAGATAAAAATGGATTAGTGGATTTGAAAAAGCTGAAAGATGCGTTGGACGAGCGGACTATTTTAGTTTCCGCGATGTATGTGAATAATGAAGTGGGAATTATTCAGCCAATCTCTAAAATTTCGGAGATTATCCGAAATTTTAGAGAAGTTAAAAGTCAAAAGTTAAATGTTAAAAGTTCAGCAATGGCATATCCATTGCTGCACACCGATGCCGTCCAAGCTTTCAATTATTTAAATTGCGATGTTAATGAGTTGGGCGTGGATTTACTGACGCTATCGGCGCAAAAAATTTATGGGCCAAAAGGAGCTGGCGCACTTTTCATGAAACATGAAACACGTAACTTGAAACAAAAAGAAATGTTTCATGCTTCAAGTTTTATGCTTCATCCGATTATTACCGGTGGTAACCAACAAGAATACGGCTTGCGGGGCGGGACAGAAAATGTGCCGGCCATTGTCGGATTTGGAAAAGCAGTGGAATTGGTTGAGAAATCAAGAAATTCAGAAAATAAGAGATTGCGGAAATTGCAGGAGTATTTTTTGGCGCGGATGAAAAAAATCGCGCCCAAAGCAAAATTGAACGGTCCGGAAGATTTGGAAAAAAGAAATCCGAATAATCTTAATTTTTATTTTCCAGGCAGTGCGGCGCAAGAATTGCTTATCAAATTAGATTTGGCCGGTTTCGCGGTTTCTCCGGGATCCGCCTGTACTGCGCGTACCTGCCAGCCGTCGCATGTTTTAACTGCTATGGGGCATAGTGAAGAGCGGGCGATGAGCAGTCTGCGATTCACTTTCGGCCGGCCGACTACCAAAGCTGAAATTGACCGATTGACTAAAGTTTTAATGCGCGTGTTATAATGTTTATATATGAAAAAATTAATTATAAACAGCATTTTAGTAACTAGTTTAGTTGCTGCCAATGGCTTGACGGTTTTCGCGCAAACGAAGAATTATAACAGTTCCAAATCTAATACTGCCGCGACAGAAGCCAGGGAAGCCGCAAAAGACGCAGTTACGGAGAGAAAGGCGGCCGTGAAAGAGGCAGTCGCCGAAAAACGGGAAGCAGTCAAAACCGCGGCCGGCGAACAGAGAGAAGCTTTGAAAAACGCGGCCACTAAAGGAAAAGAAGCAGTCCGAAATTTAGTGACTAAAAAAAGAGAAGCGGTAAAAACAGCGCAGACCGAGTTTAAAGCCAATCTTCAAAAAGAAAGAGAAGTCTTTAAACAAAAAGTGGACGCCGCCAAAGAAGAATTTAAAACTAAGCGTGAGGCGCAAAAAGCCGAATTAAAATCCAAATTAGAAAAAATTAAAGATGAAAAGAAAAAAGCGGCAGCGGAGCGATTAGATAACCGCTTTACGGAAATCAACGCCAAGCAAACCAATCATTTATTAAATACTTTGACTAGATTGGAAGAATTGCTTGGAAAAGTTTCCGCGCGCGCGGACAAGGCCGAGGCTAATGATAAAGATGTTTCCGCGGTAAGAACTGCGATAGAAAAAGCCAAAACTGCCATTGCCAGTGCCCGGACTGCGCTTGAAGCTCAGCTTGCAAAGACTTATCCAATTGGCATTACTGATGAAAATGCGCTTAAATCCGCGGTGGCAGCTGCCCGCGAAGCTTTGAATAAAGATTTGAAAGCGGCAAGAGAAGCAGTTCAGACAGCACACAGGGCGGTAGTTGAGGCTACCCGGACTCTTGGTCGCGTTCCAAAAGTTAATGAAGAAGCTGCTGAAGCTCCGGCTCAAAATACTGAAACTGCGCCAGCTCCAACACAATAAAAACAATTGACTACAATTAATAACAACAAATAACAACATGGAACAAAAATCAAAAACTTGGCTTTGGGTTGTAGTAGCGGCAGTGATTGCCGCGGCGGCTTGGCTTGGCTGGAGCTATTGGCCAGCCAGCGCTCCCAGCGTTTCGGAAATTGCCGGACCAGCTCTTAGCGCGGATGACACCACTACTGCCATTGAAGCCGAACTGAATGCCACTGATTTTGGCGATTTGGAGGCAGAACTTCAAAGCACGGAAGCGGATTTGAATAGTTTATAAAAGTCTAGAAAAAAATCGCCAACTCGTTTGGCGGTTTTTTTATTTTTAAATTTCCCAATAAAGAGGCGAAGCCGGTAACTTTTCTCCGAAACCCGCGCAGTCGCTTCGGCATGGTCCGCTCGTTCTTAATTTAAACCGAGCGACGAAACGACGAGCACAAGTGAGCGAATCGCTGGATTCGCGAAACGGGTTGAGGAAAGAGTTACCGGCTGAGCCGATTAGCACTCCCATTGACAGAGTGCTAAAACTACTGCTATAATGTAAATGTTATACTAAAAAGTAGATGAAGAATTTCAATCGTTTCACAATTAAAGCGCAGGAAGCGCTTCAGAATGCGCAGGACTTGGCTGCTGCAAAAAATCATGGCGAATTCAAGGCGCTCCATCTTTTGGCGGCGCTTATTCCCGACACCCAATCTTTAGTCCAGCCGCTTTTAATGCGAAGCGGAGTGAATTTGGATAAATTAGACCAGCAGATTGAAGAAGAATTAAAAAAGCTGCCGAAAATTTTTACCGCTTCCAATGTCGGCCAGCTGTATTTGTCGCAGGAATTGATGCAGGTTTTGGATAAAGCCGCCAAAATTGCCCAGGCCCAAAAAGACGAATTTATTTCCTGTGAGCATTTGCTGCTCGGAATTTTAGAGACGGCTTCCGCCGCCCAGATTTTACTGGAGCGGGCCGGTTTTAAACGAGAGGCGGCGCTTCGGATTCTTGCCCAGCTTCGCGGCTCTACGCGGGTTACCGATGAGACGCCGGAAAGCAAATTTCAAGTTTTGGATAAATACGCCATCAATCTTACGGACAAAGCCCGCGATGGAAAATTAGACCCGGTAATCGGCCGCGATGAAGAGCTAAGGCGGGTAATCCAAGTTCTTTCCCGACGGACAAAAAATAATCCGATTTTAATCGGCGAGCCGGGCGTTGGAAAAACCGCGATTGTTGAGGGATTGGCGCAAAGAATTGTTTCCGGAGATGTTCCCGAGCCCCTAAAGGATAAAGAAATTATAATGCTGGATATCGGTTCTTTGATTGCCGGCACGAAATTCCGCGGCGAGTTTGAAGACCGCTTAAAAGCTTTTATAAAAGAAATTCAAAACGCGGCTGGCCGGCTCATTCTTTTTATTGATGAAATACATATGATAGTAGGCGCCGGAGCGGCAGAGGGCGCGGTGGACGCTTCTAATTTATTAAAGCCGGCTTTAGCCCGCGGCGAACTGCACGCGATCGGCGCCACTACTTTAAAAGAATTTCAAAAGCATATTGAAAAGGACCCGGCCTTGGAACGGCGGTTTCAGCCGATTTTAGTGGAAGAGCCGAATCTGGAAGACAGTTTGACGATTTTGCGCGGCCTTAAAGAAAAATATGAAATTCATCACGGCCTTAGGATCAGCGATGAGGCTTTGCTGGCGGCAGTGAATTTATCCGCGAGATACATCGCCGACCGGTTTTTGCCGGATAAAGCGGTTGATTTGGTGGACGAAGCGGCCGCGGCGCGGCGTTTAGAAACGGAAAGCCTGCCCGGTGAGATTGATAAAGTCCGCCGGGCGCTTACTCGCCTGGAAGTGGAGCGGTCAGCGCTTTTGAAAGAAACCGGAGCCGAAAGCAAAAAGCGGATTAAAGAAGTAGAAAAAGAAATCGCGGAGCTAAAAGAAAAAAATGACGATTTATCGGCGAAATGGCACGCGGAAAAAATCGCTTTTGAAAATTTGCATAATTTGCGGAAGAAAATTGAAGATTTAAAGCGGGAAGCGGAAGTGGCCGAGCGGGAAGGCAATTTAGAAAGGGTCGCCCAGATTCTTTACGGCCAATTGCCGCTGGCCGAGAAAAACTTCAAGAATTTTGAGAATCGGAATTATAAGTCTGGTTGGTCTAATAGGACTGATAAGTCTAATAAGGTTAATAAGTCTGATAAGTCTGATAAGTCTGATAGGGCTGATAGGGCTGAGCGGTTTTTAAAAGAAAGCGTTGATGAAGAAGATGTGGCGCTGGTGGTTTCCCGCTGGACCGGTATTCCGGTAACGAAAATGCTGGAATCCGAAGGGGAAAAATTAGTAAAAATTGAAGAGGTTTTATCCGGCAGAGTCATCGGCCAAAAAGAAGGAATCAGCGCGGTATCCAGCGCTTTGCGGCGCGCCAGAGCGGGACTTTCGGATGAAAATCGTCCGCTTGGGTCATTTATGTTTCTCGGCCCGACCGGGGTCGGTAAAACCGAACTGGCAAAAGCGCTGGCGGAATTTATGTTTAATGACGAAAAGTCGCTGGTGCGGATTGATATGTCCGAATATATGGAGAAGCACGCGGTTTCCCGGATGATTGGCTCGCCGCCCGGCTATGTCGGTTATGAAGAAGGCGGCCAGCTGACGGAAATTGTCCGGCACCGCCCGTATAGTTTGATTTTGTTTGATGAAATTGAAAAAGCCCATCCGGAAGTTTTTAATATTTTGCTTCAGGTTTTGGATAACGGGCGCCTTACCGACGGCAAGGGGCGGATAGTGAATTTTAAAAATTCTATTATTATCATGACTTCCAATGTCGGCAGCCATTACTTAAAAGAAATGGCTAATTTGGGTTTTTCCGCTAATGCCATTAGCGGCGGCGATGGCGAGCAGGAAGAGCGTGGTCGGGTTTTTAAGGAAAAAATCCAGGAAGAGCTAAAAAACAGTTTTAAGCCGGAATTTTTGAACCGGATTGACGAAATTATCATTTTTAATCCGCTTAAGAAAAAAGATATTGAAGCGATTGTTGAGAAACAGCTGGCAGAAGTAAGGCAGAGGATTGAAGAAAAAGGAATGAAGTTGGTTATTGATGCTTCATTAAAAAATTATTTAATAGAAAATGGTTATAGCCCGGAATACGGTGCCCGGCCGCTCCGGCGTTTGATTCAAAAAGTGATTATAGATAAAATGGCGGATAAGATTATTAAGGGCGAATTAAAACATGGCGGAAAAGCTAAAATCAGCCTTACAAAATCAGTGGCAGGCGCACCAGAACCGGTTATTGCTACTTCTTAAAAGTATTATTTTCGGCACTTTGCTGGCCTGGACAGCGGTTTGGGATTTCAGTCTTTTCCCGTTATTTTTATTTATTTTGGGTAGTACGGCGATTTACGCCAGGCCGCTTTTTCAAAATTATTCCACTGGCTACGCTTTTTTGGTTTTATTGCCGGCGGCGATTTTGGGAATGCGGATTTTGGAAAAATCTATTTTATTTTGGCCTGGCATTTTTTTATACGCCTTTATTTTTTATCTTTTGGCGGGAATTAAAAATTATCATTTTATAAAAAGAAGCAGGTTATATTATCTAGCCGCCATTTTGATTTTTTATTCTATTTATATTGAATTTTTCCTGTCGGATAAATCCGAGTGGTTTTTATTGAAATACGGCGCCGCAATTTTTGCCTCTTTTTTGCTTTTTCGAGAATGGCTGAAACTTATTTCCGCTTTTAGTTTTCCGAAACGCGAGCTTTTGGCGGCCGGCGTTGCCGCCTTCCTGGTGGCCCAGCTTCTTTGGGCAGCGGCGCTTTTGCCGGTCGGTTTTATCAGTTCGGCTAATTTAATGCTGCTTTTTACTTTTGCGCTGGCGGATTTTCTTTTTAAACATTTTACCGGCGGCATCTCTCGGGAATTTTTAATCCAGCACTTGGTTTTCTTTTTAATTTTAGCTGGGCTTATTTTTTGGAGTTCCAGTTGGGCATTAACCATTTAAATTTTTAAGTTGACTTTTCTTTCGCGGTAGATATAGAATTATTTCTATGTCCGCGCAATTTATTAGAGATAAGGCCCGCGAAATATCTTATGCCTTAATCAGGGTAGCTTGGTACGTGAAGAGAGAGGATTTGCGTTCGCGATTGGAAGCCCTGGCAGTGGAACTTTTAGAAAATTCCAGCCGGGTAAGCGCGGATAGCAGTCTGGATAACGCTAACAAGGCACTGGCTACAATTTCAGTTCTAGACGGCTTAGTCCGCCTTGGCCATTCTATTTATGAAATAGAGCCGGTCAACGCCACGATTTTAGTTAGGGAATTAGATAGCCTTAATGCGGCAATTCGGCAATCCGGCAATTTAAACGAAGTATTGCCTGATTTAGAGACATTTTTTAGAGCTAGATTACCAGAAGTGCCAGAAGAAAATAATAAGAAAGAAGAGTCCTTAGATTCAGAATCAAAAGTAAACAACAATGGTTTAAATGCGGCAATTCGGCAATCGGCAATCATAAATAGGATAAAATCCGGCAATGGTTGCCGCTTTAAGGATTTATTGGTTGAATTTCCGGATGTTAGCGAACGAACCCTAAGATATGACCTGCAAAGATTATGTGAACAAGGGGTAATTGAAAGAGTAGGCAATGGGGGACCGGCAAGCTATTATAAGGCAGCTGTTCAAAGCGTAATAAATTAGCTCCAATATCGTTATATATTCTGAAGCCCAAAAGTCTCCTATTATACACAATTTAGCTTTGAGATTTTAGGCTAAAAGTTATATACTAAAAAAGTAGAGATTCAGAGTGAGGCTGGATCGAAAAATTGACTTACGACTTAATAACTTACGACTAACGACTTTTAAAGTTGTTTGTCGTCGGTCGTTAGTTGTCAGTTAATGAATTCAGTCTCGCTCAAAAGCGAGATTTTTCATTTAGATATCAGATTATTCTTTTACTGGGGTCGGCTCCGCTTAGCGGGGACAGTAAAAAGGGATAATTTTTGAAACGTAAAATTAACAAATTAATAACTAAAAAATTTCTTCTTGGGTTAAATCGTCGATAAATTTAGTTCAAGAGGAAAGGTCAAAAAAAGATTATGAAAAATAAATTAATTAACAAAGTTTCTACAGCTGTCGTATCAATTGCGACAGTTATTTCCCTTTCCGGAGCAGGAACTTTGCTTCCAATGGCTGCTCACGGAGCAACTTTGGAAGAGCAAATTGCAGCCTTGTTAGCGCAAATCGCTAACTTGCAAACTCAATTAGCAGCTCAAGAATCAGCTGGAACAGGCACTGCTTCCGCTACCCTTACCTCTTCTGGGGACCTCACCCTCGGCAGCAAAGGAGCGGCAGTCAAGGCCTTACAGCAATATAGCGGCGCAGGCTCTCCTGGCAATGAAACCGAAACCTTCGGTTCTCTAACCAAGAAAGCTCTTGCCAAATGGCAGGCCGCGAACGGAGTTTCTCCGGCAGCCGGATATTTTGGTCCGAGAACTCGGGCGAAAATGGGCGGCGCGGCAGCGGCTCCAGCACCAGCTCCAACAACTGGCGGTACAACGCCAGCTCCAGTGGTGGTAGTAACACCGCAAGGCACTGGATTAACGGTAACGTTAGCTCCAGACCAGCCAACAGCGACTCTCGCTCCTGGCGATGCGGCAAGAATTCCTTTTACTAAGGTTTACTTGACTGCTTCTGCTGACGGCGATGTAACTGTTACCGGATTAACAGTAGAAAGAACTGGTTTAGCTGCTGACGCGGCTTTGGACAGCGTTCTCTTATTAGATGATGCTGGCAACCAGCTTGGCCTTAAAAAGACTTTAAGTTCCGAGCATAAAGCCACAGTTGGCGAGTCAATGAAAGTAGCAGCCGGTACCACTAAAGTTGTAACGGTTGCGGCAAATCGCGCAGCTGTCGGCGGCTCTTATGGAGGCCAGACTTTGGCTTTGCGGGTAACTGCGGTTAATACCTCAGCAGCCGTAAATGGCGCTTTGCCTCTTACTGGAACCACTCATACCATTAACGAAACCTTAACAATTGGTAGCGTTACTATGGCTCGTGGCCCGTTAGATCCAGGCGCTAGCCAAACCAAAGAAATTGGTACCACGAGTTACACCTTTTCTTCGGTTAAAGTTACTGCCGGCTCTGCCGAAAAAGTCTATTTGAAGTCTATCCGTTGGAATCAAACCGGTTCTGCCGGATCTTCGGATTTGGGCAATGTGAAAACCGTTGTTGATGGTACTTCCTACGACACTACTATAAGTTCTGATGGGAAGTATTATTCATCAGTTTTCCCAGGCAGCGGTATCTTGATTGACAAGGGCTTTAATAAAGAAGTCAATCTCAAAGGTGACGTTGTCAGCGGATCATCCAGGACAATTGACTTTGATCTTGCGAAAAGGACTGATCTCTTTGTCGTAGGCGAAACCTATGGCTATGGCATTATTCCTCCGCAAACCGGGTCAACTGATCCGACCGATGATACGGCCGCTTTCAGCAACACAGAAGACCCATGGTATGACGCGGCTCAGGTCTTGGTTTCTACCGGAACTATGACCGTTAGCGCGGATAACACCGTGGCGGCTCAAAATATCGCCATTAACTTGGCTGATCAGCCGTTAGGCGGATGGTCAGTTGATGTTAAAGGTGAACAGATTTCTGTTGGCAGTATAAAAATGCACATTACGCTTACGCAAAGCTCCGGTACTACCGGTCTTGGTCTAGATGACTTAGATAATGTAAAGCTTATTGATGCGGCTACTGGCAAGACTCTTGCCGGTCCGGTTGATCCGAGCTCAACAGCTTTGGATACTGCTGGAACAGCCAACTTGACTTTCACTGATACGATTACCTTCCCGGTTGGCGTTACCAAACTTAAAATGGTTGGTAAATTAGCAGCTGGCACAACTGCGTTTGAAAATAACGACACGATTGTGGCTTCTACTACTCCTTCCAGTGACTGGGGTACGGTAACTGGCCAAGCTACTGGCGTTACAGTTACTCCTAGCCCGACTTCTAAAGTTTCGGGCCAGACTATGACTGCCAAAGGTCCGGCAATGACTGTCAGTGTTTCGTCTGTGCCAATCGCGCAGACTGTTATTGCTGGCGTTCAGCAGTTTGAGTTTGCCAAGTATATCTTGGATACGGCGGCATCCGGTGAAGATTTGCGGTTAACTTCGCTTCCATTGGAATATAATATTCCGAGCGGCAGCGCGACTGATTTAACTAACTGCAAACTTTATGATGGCGCGACCTTGCTTACCACTGGCGGTAACGTGGTCAATCCTTCGGCTCGCGGTTCTTCCACTTCGTTTACTTTTGACGGCACTGGCTTGACCCTTACCAAGGGAGCTACCAAGCAATTGTCTTTGAAGTGCGATTTGAAATCCGCGGCCACTGGTTCTTATCGTTGGGGTTATGATAGCGATTCTTCTCCGTCGCCAACTGGTTTGGTATCCGGACAGAGCGCCACTGTAACGGAAAACGATAATATGGGCCAATTGATGTCGGCGACAACCAATGGCAGTTTCGCGGTTACCTTGGAAGCTACAGAGAATTATCTAGTTGCTTCTCCTGGCGAAACAGTAACGTTGTCCCGTTTGAAGTACAGCGCTACTAATGAAGATGTTTCCATCAAACAATTGACTCTGATATTGAGCGATGGCGCTTCTAACACTCCGGTTGACTTAGTTAACCAAGAAGTTACTTTGTGGGATGGAGCTACCAAGCTTGGCACTGCCACTTTCTCCAGTAACGACAATGCTACTTCTACGACCATTACCGGCTTCACAGTTCCAAAAGACGGTTCTAAAGTTTTGACTGTCAAAGGAACTCTTGCTGGAATTTCCGCTTCTGGTCCGCTCGTTAAATCTGGCGATTTATTGAAAGTTGACTATGACGGCGGCGGCGGCCTCACTTCTAACTATGGAACCGGCCTTTCTTCTGGTCAGACAATTACTCCGACCAGCGCTCTTGCCTCTTCCACCGGTGTTAGGATTATGAGAGCTTATCCGACGTTTGAAGCTGGCACTCTTGCGAACAAGACCCTTCAAGCGCAGGATGGCTTGCCGCTCTATCGCTTTAAGATAACTGCTAAACAAGGAGACATTAACTTGTTTAAGCTTTCTTTCAGCGTATCTTCGTCAACAGCGGCAAGTTCCAATGCTACTACCACTAAGTTTTCGCTTTACGCTTTCACTGATTCCGGATATAGTTCTCCAGACGGTGATTTTAGCGGAGCGAACAATGCTGGCGGTTTGATTAACGCTGGGAATTGCTACAATGGCAGGACATCTGGCGCATCAGCTGCTACTGGCGGAAATCTTGGAACAGGCTCCGCGCTTGTGGAAATCTTCCCGGACAAAACTGGTTGTGCCTTAGGCACCACTACTATGAAGATTCCTTCCGGCGAATCCCGCTGGTTTGAATTAAGAGGTTCGGTTGGCACACTCGCTCCTTCTGGAACTGCTGAAAACCTTAGCGTTCAGTTGGAAGGCGACTCGGCTTATCCGACTTTGACTCCTGGCCAATATGTTGGCAGTGGTGGCGTAACTGCTGGTACTCTTGGTTCAGCTAGCACGATAAACAGTGACGGTCAAAACGACTTTATTTGGTCGCCGCGATCCACTTCATCCAATGAATCTAATCTTCAGTACCAGTACAATCTGGACTGGACCAATGGTTATGGCGTGACTGGATTACCGGCAACGAACATGACCGCTACCACTTTGTCTAAATAGTTTCTAAATTACTTGAGATAATCTAGAGATTACAAAACCCCCCGCTTTGCGGGGGGTTTTGATTTTGGGGGCCATTGGACTTATATTATTTATATGTTTACTATCTTTGGATATAAAATTACCGAAAAACAGGTCTTAATCGCGATTCTTTTTTTAGCCGCGCTTTTGCGATTTTGGGGGCTTGGTTCTTCGGAATTTTACCACGACGAGGGCTTTACCGCATTTCGTTCCATCGGCTATCTGGATTATATCCAAAATGACGACCAAACCGCGCCGATCCAATGGTTTAAAGACGCAGCGGTCTTGCCTTGGTGGACGCATCTTTCCTTTCATGACCATCCTCCGCTCTTTTTTTTAATCCAGAATCTATTTTTTAAAATTTTTGGAAATTCGCTTTTTGTCGCCCGTTTGCCGTCGGCGATTGCCGGCATTTTATCAATTTATTTGGTTTATCTATTATCAGAGAGAGTTTTCATAAATTCATTGTCAAAATTTTTCGCGCCTCTGCTGCTTTCTCTCAGTTTGATTCATATCTGGATTTCCCGTTCCAGTTTATTTGAATCAGTCCAGATTTTTTTCATCCTTTTAAACATTTATTATTTTTTTAAACTTTGGGGAGGTTCGACCTCCAATGGAGGTCGAACCTCCAAAGATTGGTGGCTATTCGGCATGACGCTCGGCCTTGCTTTTTTAACAAAATACACGAGTATTTTCTTGGTGCCGGTTTATCTAACTTATTGGACTTATAAGACTTACTGGACCAATAGGTCTGATAGGACTGATTGGGCCTATTTGTTCTCCGCTTTCGGTTTAGCGTTTTTATTGTTTAGTCCAGTTTTGATTTACAATTTTTATCTTTGGCAGACGGTTGGCCATTTTGATTTGCAGTTTGCGTATGTATTTAATCAGCCAACTCCTGAATGGCGGGCGTCATTAGGAAAAATTCAAGACCCCTTTTCGGAGATTATTTCTAATTTGACATTGATGTATTCTATTCCGTTTCTTTTGGCGGCCTTAACTGGGATCGGTTGGGCGGCTTATCGGACCTATAAGTCCTATAGGACTAATAAGACCAATGAGAATTATTTAATTTTTTGGCTGCTTAATTTTATTTTTATTACTCTAATGCTTATTAAAATCGGCTCGGCATTCCGCTTTATCGTTTTATATGCCGCGCCCGCGGCTATGCTTATTGCTTACTTTTTTGATTATTTATATTCTAAATTCCACAAAGAAGTTCTATTTAAGATTTTATTGGTTACCTTTTTGGCTTACGAATTATTTTTTGCGATTGATATTTTTCTGACCTTTCCGGATTTTGGGATAGCTGCTTTAGACCATTATTTTGATGTTGAATTGGGCCAGAAACGGTCATTGGCCATTCCGGCTTCTTCCAATCCGCATTTAGACCGCCTTCTTAAAATGAACGCCCGGCGGATTCCGGCCAGCGAAAAATCAACCATTATTATTTATGATGAAAATATAGCTTTGTCGCCGCGGCTTTGGGTTTTTACCAGGCGCACGTATTATTCCGGCTTCCCAAGTTTTACGGTAACTCAATTTAAAAATTTTTTAAAAGACGGCGCTAGCCGATTTGACGGCTATGATATTTATTTTGCCAAAGCAAGCCGGAAGACGTATTTGAATCCGATATTTCATTCTAATGCCGCTGAAGATTTGGAATTATTTTTGAATCAAGAATTGCGCCTAAGCCCTGTAAAAACAATCTATGGCTATGATAATCTTTTAATGTTTACGGTTTATAAATTTAAGTTATAATTAAAATAATGAAAAAGAAATTATTATTAGCGGCTACAATTGTTTCGCTTTCTGGCGTTGGCGTATTGACAGTCGTCCACGGAGCAACTTTGGAAGAGCAAATTGCAGCCTTGTTAGCGCAAATCGCTAACTTGCAAACTCAATTAGCAGCTCCCACCCCCCTTACCTCTTAGCGGCGCAGGCTCTCCTGGCAATGAAACCGAAACCTTCGGTTCTCTAACCAAGAAAGCTCTTGCCAAATGGCAGGCCGCGAACGGAGTTTCTCCGGCAGCCGGATATTTTGGTCCGAGAACTCGGGCGAAAATGGGCGGCCCTTCGGCAAGCTCAGGGCAAGCACCGGCAGCGGTTTCAGCTCCAGCTCCGGCACCGACCCAAGCGCCGGAGCCAGCATCAATGCCAGAGCCTAAACCAGTTTTAGAAGAAGCTGTTGCCACTACAACCCCGGCAGTAATCTTACCCAATCCTTTTGAAAGCACGCTCAAGATTGAAACAACCTATCCATCAATAACCCTAAGCAGTTACGGAGAAAAAACTTTAACCGCTTTTAAAGTTTCCGCGGACGAAAAAATCGCTATTACCCAAATTCGCTTTAAAAATAAAGGCACTTTTAATAATCTTTATCTTACGAAATTTAAATTATTAGCTAACGCGGATAGTGGTCCGGTATTGGCGGAAGCGGATATTTCTCAAAGTGGAGTTGTTGAATTTAAGCTTATTCCCAATGAAACTAAAGAAAATAAGGGGCTAATCGTCTCCGGAAATAGTTATTATGTATTGGGGTATTTTGTTACTTATAGTTACGGAGCGGAAAAACCATATGTTCGGTTAGATATTGAATCTGTCTTGGATGTTTCGGCTTACGACTATAATGACCTTAACCGCGTAGCTACGATTACTAAAAATAATTCTTTCCCGATTGTCGGACCTCAAATTACTGCCTTTTAATGATTGCGAAATACGAAAATAATACGAATATGCGGAAAATTCGTATAATTTTGTTTGGGATTTTGATATTGGCTTTTTTACTGCGGTTTTGGGGTGTTTGGGGCCAGGATTTATTTGGCGATGAGGCGGTAGATGCTTTTAGAGCTATTGGTTATGTAGATTATTTAGGCACTAGTTTTCAGACTACACCTCTGGAATGGTATAAAAGTCAGCCGTTGCCTTGGTGGTCTAAACTTTCTTTTCATGATTTGCCGCCGCTTGGGATTCTGATTATGAACTTTTTTTTCCGGGTTTTCGGCGATTCGCTTTTGGTAGCCCGTTTGCCGGCGATAATTGTCGGCGTTTTATCCGCTTATCTTCTTTATTTAATTGTGAAAAAATTATTTGAAGATGAGGCCTTAGCTTTATTTTCCGCCTTATTTTTCGCGGTTAATGGGGCTTTGGTGTGGGTTTTTCGCCTTAGTATGCTGGAGCCGATTTTGCTGTTTTTTATTCTTTTAAATATACATTTATTTCTTCAATTTTTAGAAAATAAGCGGAAATGGTGGCTTTGGGGAATATCTTTGGGGTTGGTAGCGCTTACCAAATATACCGGCGTGTTTATCGTGCCGGTTTATCTAACTTATTGGACTTATAAGACTATTAGGACTGATTGGGCCTATTTATTTGCCGCTTTAATTTTAGCTTTATTAATGTTTTCCCCGGTTTTGGTATATAATTTTTATCTTTATCAAACTACCGGCCATTTTGACCTTCAGTTCGCCTATGTTTTTGGTCAGGAGACGCCGGAATGGACTGGTTCTGTCGGTAAAACTCAGGCGCCGTTCCCCGATCTTTGGAGAAATTTGGCGGTTCAAAGATGGGATGCGAAAACTAATTCTATTTTCCCCGTGGGTTATTATGGAATTTCGGCGATGCTGGCGATTTTGGCCGGAATAGTTTATTCTATTTTTGTTTTTGCCAAGAATCGTTCAAAAGGAATTTTATTTTTCTGGCTGTATATTTTTTTCCTTACTTTACTTTTGGTGAAAATTGGATCAGCGCACAGATTTTTAACTCTTTACGGCCCGGCCTTCGCTGTTTTTGTCGGTTTTCTTTCGGCTGCTTTATGGAGTTTTAAAAAATCGAAATGGAGTTATGCGCTAAAAGCGTTGATGATCGGTTTTTTTGCTTGGGAAATTATTCATTCTATTAATACCAATTTTATCCGATATCCAGACTACGGAATGGCAAAATTAGATCGCTATTTTGAAGAGGAATTCGCCGGAAAAGAATCCGCGGTTATTCCGGAATCGGATAACTCGCATTTAAATGACCTAACTTATAAATTTGCCCTTCGGAAATCTAAAAACGCCGATAGAGAGCTTCGTATGATTGTCTATAATGATAATGTTGCTTTACCGACTTTAGAATGGATATTTTATCGCAGATTTTTTTATCACAGCACGCCGGCGCTTTATTTAGAAAATTTTTATAAGGCGTTAAATAGCGGCCAGGATTACGGCAAATTCCAATTTTATTTCGTGCAAAGCACGGAAAATACGATTTTAAACCCTTTTAAAAAGGATAAAACTATCGCCTTAAAATTTGAAAGTTATTTATTAAGCAAAGGGCTTCAACCGGAAAAGATTATTTATGGGAAAAACGGGCTGCCGATGTTTAGGGTTTACAAATTCACCATTTTTGATATATAATATTTTTTATCGGATTATTTATGATAAAAAAATTACTTTTAATTTTATTGGCAGTAGCGGTTCTTGGTGTTGCTGGTTGGTATTTTAGCCCGAAGCGGGGCAGCGCTTTAGTTCCGGAAATTAAGCTGCCGGAAAATTTATCAACGGCTTCAAAAATTGAAGAAAAGCCGCCAGTAGAAGAAATTGTTAAAAAAGATAATAAAGAAGTTTTAAGGGCGATGGCCGCCGAAATTATTTCCCGGCCAGTTATGGTTAGCGCGCCGCTTGCGGAAATTGATAGAAAACGGGCAGAGGCAAAAATAAAAGAAATTTCCGATTTAATAAGATCTGATTACGACACGATTTACGCTTGGTATGATTTGGGAGCTTATCGTCGGGTGATCGGTGATTATAGCGGCGCGGCTGAGGCCTGGGCTTTTGGAGCTTTGATTCGCCCTAAAGATTATATCGGCTATCATAATTTGGGAGATTTGTACGGGTTTTATATAAAAGATTATCCCAAAAGCGAAGAAAATTATCTTAAATCTATTCAAAATAATCCGCAAAACATCCAAGCTTATTTAGACTTGGCGACTATTTATGAATCGGTTTATAAGGAAAAATCTAATCAGACAGAAAGTATTTTATTGCAAGGGTTGATGGCTAATCCTGATAATTTAAGGCTTAAATCTGCTTTAGAAGATTATATATCAAAATAAAGTGAGGAAGTTTCCGATATCATTTTATTCAAACCGAATTTTTCTCGGACTATTAAACCAGCTGATTTTCCAAGTTCCGCGGCGATATTTTTATTAAATAATAATCCTTGAATGCCCTTAGCGAGCATTTCCGGATTCTTTTGCGATACCATCAAGCCATTTTCATGATTTTTAATTATTTCCGGCATGCCGCCAGCTTCGGTTATCACAATTGGCAATTCGGCCGCCATCGCTTCCAATAATATGTAGGGTAAACCTTCTTTAATGGAGGACATTACAAAAATATCAAAAGCTTTTAAATATTGGGCATCATTGCCAGTCGGTTCAATAAAGAAAAACCGATTATTGACATTTGAATTTTGACTTTTGACTTTTAGACTATTTGACTCTGGCCCTGAGCCAATAATAAAAAAATAAGCATTAGGAATAAATTTCGCTGCCGCTAATAAGGTTTCATAATTTTTTTCTTTAACGAGTCTCCCAATTGATCCAATCCACGGCCAATTAGTCGTAAGTCGCAAGTCGTAAGTCGTAAGTTTTTTTGTTATTTCGTTTTTAGCTGTTTCTTTATCTAAAAATTTAATATTCGGGTCAATGCCGTTATAAATTGTAACTAATTTTTCTTTTGGCGTTATCCCGCGGGATAACGCGAGATTGTAGTCATATTCTGAAACACAAATAATTTTATCTTGAAACAACGCGGCGATTTTATGGAGGAGAATATAAAACCAACGGATTGGCAGAGAGATGGCATTGGTTGGGTTGAATACCCAGCCATGGGCGGTGAAAATGATTTTAGGTCGTAGGTCGTAGGTCGTAGGTCGTAGAGTTAATGAGTATAATTTTGCGGCAATTGAGCCAAGAAATCCGGCTTTGGAGCTATTTAGATGGATAATTTGCGGCCGTTCGCGTTTATAAATTTTTATCAATTCTATAATAGCTAGCCAGTCAGGAAGAAAAAATAGCCAAGGTTTAGCATCGCGGATTAACCAGTGGATATCGCGGCCGCCGTAAAGAATTTTCGGTTCGAAAACGTTTTTGTCAATGCCAGTAGATAGATCGTTAACGTATTTCTGGGCGCCGCCGATATCGGCTTTAGTGATTATATAGAGTACTTTTTGTTTCATAACTTTAGTTATACTTAATTATAACTTTTATGATTATGAATAAGTCTAATATAGCGGTTTTTTCTCTAGCTTATGCCCCCTTTGAGGGCGGGGCGGAGATAGCCGCCCGGGAGGTTATTAAACGACAAAAGGGGTTAAATTTCACGGTTTTTACTTATAAATTTGATTCTCGCTGGCTGTCTAAAGAAAGGCAGGAAAACGTTGAAATTATTCGGTTTGGGAAGGGCAGTAATAAAGGCAAAAGATACGGCCGAGTCTGGAATAAAATTTTTTACATTTTTAGCGCCTGGCAAGAGGCGGAGCGATTGCATCGGCAGAAACGTTTTCAGGCGATCTGGGCCATTATGGCTTCCTACGGCGGAATCGCCGCGCTTTTTTTTAAATTAAACCATCCGGGAATCCCGTTTTTATTGACTATTCAGGAGGGTGATTCAGAAAAACATATGGTTTTAGGAAAATTCGGTTTAGTTGGATTTTTTGGAGGAATGATTATTAAAAAAGCCGATTATATTCAGGCTATCAGCAGTTATTTGAAGGATTTTGTTAAGCGGCGGGGAGCAAAAGCGCCAATTGAAATTATTCCCAATGGCGTAGATTTGGAATTATTCGGAACAGGATATACCAACGCGGAATTAAAAGCCGCGCGGGCAAATTTAGGTTTACAAGATGAATACGTGATTGTTACCACTTCACGGCTGGTTTATAAAAATGGGATTGATACTTTGATAGAAGCGATTGCTATTTGTAAAAGTAAAATGTTGAATATGAAATGTTTGATAATAGGCGATGGCCCGGAATATAAAAATCTCAAGTCCAAAGTCTCAAGTCTCAAGTTAGAAAATAATGTTTTATTTTTAGGTCAGATTTCGCAGCGGGATATTCCGCTTTATCTTAAAGTTTCTGATATTTTTGTCCGGCCGTCCCGATCTGAAGGATTGGGAAGTTCTTTTTTGGAAGCTATGGCCGCCGGCTTGCCGGTAATTGGAACGCCGGTCGGTGGAATTACTGACTTTTTGAAAGACCCTTCGACGAGCTCAGGGCAGGCAACCGGCCTTTTCGCCAAAGTGAATAACCCGAAGGATTTAGCGGAAAAAATCCACCGGCTTTTAATGAACCCGGAACTTAGGAAAAATATTATAAAAAATGGCCAGTTGCTTGTTCAAGAAAACTATTCTTGGGACAGAATCGCCGGATTATTTAAAAATATTTTTGATAAATTAATTAATACTTAACATGCGAATTTTAATAGCCACAGGAATTTTCCCGCCGGAAATCGGCGGTCCGGCTACCTATACTAAATTGCTTTTAGAAAAATTACCCGAAGATTTTTTGGCTAAAGTGCTAACTTATGGCGAAGCGCCGGCCGGAGATGCTGACAGGGTTTTTAGAGTATCTCGAAGATTACCAAAAGGATTGAGGCATCTTATTTATTTTATAAAAGCTATTCAGTTAGGGCGGAATGCGGATATTATTTTTGCTCAGGATCCGATCAGCGCCGGCTTGCCGGCGATGCTCGCGGCTAAATTATCAAAGAAAAAATTTGTCCTTAAAATAGTCGGCGACTATGCCTGGGAGCAGGGGGTTCAGCGATTCGGGGTTAAGGAGTTGCCGGATGAATTTCAGAAAAAGCGTTATGGACTGCCGGTGAAAATACTCCGTTTTTTCCAGCAATTTACCGCTAAAAACGCCGATTTATTGATTGTTCCCAGTGAGTATTTAAAAAAAATAGTTTTAGGGTGGGGAGTAGAAAGCTATAAGATTAGAGTTATTTATAATGGTATTGATCTGCCGGAATTAAAATCAAGCGTTCGGGAAAAGCTTATTATTTCGGTTGGCCGGCTGGTGCCCTGGAAAGGCTTTGAAATACTCTTGGAAGTTTTTTCCGGTTTAATAAAAGATTTTCCGGATTGGAAATTAGTTATTATTGGCGATGGTCCGGAACTTAATAAGTTAAAAGTTAAAAGTGAAAAGTTGAAAGTTTTAGATAAGGTTATTTTTACCGGGGCTTTATCAAAAAGTGAATTAAATGCTTATTTAAGCCGGGCCAGTATTTTTGCTTTAAATACCGGCTATGAAGGATTTTCTCATCAGATAATTGAGGCGATGGGGGCGGGCTTGCCGGTTTTAACCACTAAAGTCGGAGGAAATTCGGAAGTTATTGAGAGCGGCAAAAACGGTTTGTTGGCAGAATATAATAATATCCAGTCGTTTAGTTTGGCATTGAAAAAATTGATGACAGATAGCCGGTTGCGGGAAAAGTTAAGCGAAACGGCTAGAAATACCGCCAAGAATTTTTCTAAAGAAAAAATGCTTAGAGAATTAATGGATTTATTGAAAAAGTTATGATTAAAGTTTTAATGTTTTCAACTGACCGCACTGCTTTAGACAATGGTTCGGGGACGCAAAAACGGATGGTGGAATACGGAACGCTTTTTGAGGAGCTGCATATTGTTGTTTTCACAAAAAAACAGACAACAGACAACAGACAACAGACAACAATTGACAACAATATTTGGGTTTATCCGACCAATAGCCGTTTAAAAATATTATATTTATGGGATGCTTATCAAATTGCAAAGTCATTAGTTATTAGTCATAAGTTATCAGTTATAACTTGCCAGGACCCTTTTGAAACCGGTTTTGTCGGCTGGCTATTAAAATTGCGTTATAAATTGCCGCTTCAATTCCAAATCCATACCGATGTTTTTAGTCCGTATTTTAAAAATGAATCCTTACTTAATAGATTGCGCGTATTGCTTGCTAAATTCTTATTACCCCGCGCCGATGGTATTCGCGTTGTTTCGGAGCGAATAAAACAATCACTAAAAGCTAAAAGCTTAAAGCTAAAAGCTGAACCAGTAGTTTTGCCAATTTTCGTTGATATTAAAAAAATTCAATCTGCCAAAGTAAAAACTGATCTTCATAATAAATATCCTGAACATGATTTTATAATTTTAATGGCTTCGCGCCTGACAAAGGAAAAAAATATCGGAATGGCGATTGAGGCATTTAATAGAATTAGGAATCAGGAATCAGGAATCAGGAATCTTTTGTTGCTGATTGTCGGCGACGGACCGGAATTAAAAAGTTATAAGTTATTAGTTAAAAGTTATAAGTTGGAAAATAATGTTCAATTTGAATCTGTCGTTGATTCTCAAACATTATTTTCCTATTATAAAACCGCGGATTTATTTTTATTGACTTCTAATTATGAGGGTTATGGCCGCACGGTGGTTGAGGCAATGGCGGCCGGATTGCCGGTGGTCATGACTGATGTGGGTATAGCGGGGGAGCTTTTGATTGATGATTTGGACGGCAAAGTAGTTCCGATAGGAGACCAAAAAGCGCTTGCAAAAGCGATTTTGGAACTAATGGAAAATTCCTGCCTACCGGCAGGCAGGCCGCCAAAAAGAGAAGAATTTAAGCAAAACAGCTTAAAATTACTGGAAAAATGGCCTGTTAAAAAAGAATATTTGGAAAAATACAGAGATTCTCTAATGATGTTAAAATAAGCTCATATGTTTAGTCCAAAATGGCTTCTTATCTATATATTAGTTTTTGCTTTTTTGGTTAGGGTGGCGGGTATCAATTATGGTTTGCCGCTTTGGCTGATTGATGACGAGCCGCCATTTACTTTGGCGGCCCTAAAAATGATCCAGCTGAAAACTTTGCTGCCGGCGTCTTATTTAGAAGAATTTAGGACGGTTTTGTATTATCCGCCCTATCTTTCTTACTTATATCTTTTACCATTTTCCATTTTACTTGGCATAAAATATCTGCTTTTTAGCGGCGGCCGGGAGCAATTTATTTATTATCTTACCAGTGATTTATCCCAATTTTTTCTAATTGCCCGTTTTTTTAATGTTTTAATGGGGGTTGTTTCAGTTTATCTCTTGTATAGAGTTGCAAAAAATATTTTAAGACAGGAAGCCCCGGCTTTACTAGCTGCATTCTTTTTGACTACCAGCTTATTCCATATTCTTATGTCGACTAACGGCCGGCATTGGCTGCCAGTGTCTTTTTTTACGATTTTAGTGTTGTGGATTTTAAATTTAGATTGGGAATTTCGACTAATCCCGCGAAGCGGGACGCCCGATCCCGCTATGCGGGATTTAGGGAAAAGGTATTTGGCGGCGGTTTTAGCGGTTGGAGTTGGGGTAGGTGTCAGTCCGATTAATGTGCTTTTATTAATATTAATTGCCGTTTGGTACTTATTTTACGAACAAAGAAATTTATCGGCTCTTATTAAAGAAAAATATTTTTACGGCAGTTTAGTTATTTTTGCTTGGCTGGCAATTCTACCCGGAGCTTTATATCCTCAAAGTTTTGGATTTCGCGGCGATTTAACTTTTCAGGAAACAAAATCTATTTTGGGAATTGTCACGAGTTTGTTTATTTTTTTGAAGCCAGTAGTATTATCTGAACCGATTTTGGCATTTTTTGCCGTTTTGGGATTATTATTTACCGTTTTTCACAGGCGTAATCTTTTTTGGCCGGTATTTCTTTTTATATACGCATATAGCGCGATTTTTTATTTATTTTTCCGTTACGAGCATCGTTTTACTCTGCCGGTTTTCCCGATATTAGCGATAATGGCTGCTTATGGCGTGGCGGAGTCTTATAAAAGGATTAATAGTCGTATTCTGATTGCTATTTTGATTCTGATCTTGGCTATGCCGGCAGTTTTTTCTTTACGATTAAGCTATTTATTGTATCAGAATGATTCACGCAATCATTTAATAGAATGGACTCAAGCTAATATCCCTTCCGGCTCTAAAATTTTGGTTTACGCGCGGCTAACTCGTTTGCCGGCCACTCCGGAAGCTATTAAAGAACAAAGAATTATTGATTCCGGGTCATTAAGAAAAGTAGATTTGGCGGAAGAAAATTTTCCCAAGCAGCCGAGTTTTCATGCTTTAAATTTATATACAATTCAAAATCAGGAATTTTATTCCGGCCTGGAGAATTATGCCAAAAAGCAAAAATATCAATATCTTTTGACCAGCCAGATAGATTTTGAGAAAAATCCAGCGCATTTCAATCGGATTCAAAGTATTGCCTCCCGCGGGGCATTATTGGAATCCTTTGGGGAATTTCAGGAGAGGTATTCGCCGTATATAGGCCAGCTTTTAGGAAATCCCTTTAATTTGTTTAAAATTAAAGAATTCGGCCCGCCGGTAGCGTTATATAAATTACCATGAAAATTGTAGTTATTATTCCAACTTATAATGAGCGGGAAACCATTTCTAATTTGATTGATGCCCTAGAGGAAGAATTCAAGAATATTCCGAATCATGAGATGGGGATTTTAATCGTGGACGGAAATTCTCCGGACGGTACGGCTGAAGCAGTGAATCAAAAGAAGGGAATTTATAAAAACATTGATTTAATAGTGGAAAAAGAAAAGCGGGGGTTGGGCATGGCTTATATTACCGGCATAAATTACGCGGTTAAGGATTTAAAAGCCGGCGCCTTTATTGAATTTGACGGCGATTTTCAGCATGACCCTAAAGACATAAAGCGGCTGATCGCGGAGTTAGATAATGGCTATGATTATGTGATCGGTTCCCGCTACGTTCTCGGGGGAAGCATACCGCAAGAATGGGCCTGGCACAGGAAGCTTTTAAGCCGATTTGGCAGTTTATTTATAAAATGGGTTTTACGGCTTCCGACCAATGATAATACTTCCGGTTTGAAATTATCGCGCGCAGAAGGATTTTTTGAAAAATTGCCATTGGATGAAAACAGGATTTTATCCAGGCGGCACGCGTATAAAATTCATTTATTATATGAAATGTACCGGAACGACGCGAAAATAAAAGAGATTCAGATCAAATTTTTAGAACGGGGCGGCGGCGCCTCCAAGAGTTCTTTAGAGGATATTTTTGAATCCTTAAGGGTAGCTTTCGCTTTGCGTTTCAGAAAATAGTCTCAAGCATTGAATTTATTATGAAAAAAGATTTTACGGGAAGAATCAAATTGTGTTATCTGGTGCGGGAATTTAAAAAAAACGACCACACCCATTTTGCTTACCTAGGCAATTTTCTAAATGAGCTTAAAAAAAATTTTAATATTTATTTAATTACGGAGAAAACCCAGGTTTTTTTCTATGATTTTTGGCCGATACGATTCATTAGGATGCTGGGTAATCTGTTATACGCGCGTTTTCGCGGATATAAAGACTTTTATGTCCATTATTCTTTTTTAGGAGCTTTTATGGCGTCTTTGGCAGTAAAGGTTTTCGGCGGGCGGGTATTTTATTGGAATTGCGGTGAACCATGGAAATATAAAAGAAATATTTTCAGGGAAAGTTTTGAAAGAGCCGTTTATAAATCAATAAGTTTTTTTGTGACCGGCACCGAGTCGTTAGCTAAAAATTATTCTGAATATTACGGTATCCCGATTAAAAAAATAAAAATAATGCCTAATTGGATAAATATTGAGCAAGTGACAAGCGACATGCGGCAAGCGACAAGCGGTGAATTGAGAAAGAAACTGCAAATTGATAATGATAAAAAAGTGATTTTGTTTGCGCATCGGTTGTCAAAACGAAAAGGGGCGCATTATTTGCCGGAAATCGCAAAAAAATTAAATTTCATTATTCATAATTCATCATTTGTTATTCTTATAATCGGCGACGGGCCAGAACGTGAAAATATAGAATTAGGAATCAGGAATTATGAATTACGGGATAAGGTTCGGATGTTGGGTTGGATTCCGCAAAATGAAGTGTTGCGGTATTTTGCCATTGCGGATGTTTTTATTATGCCGTCAGACGAGGAAGGATTCCCTCATGTTATTTTAGAGTCAATGGCTACCGGCGTGCCATTTGTTGCGACCGATGTTGGCGCGGTTCGTGATATCATCCCGCCTCTAATGCATAACTACTTGGTCAAAGCCAACGATACAGAAAAATTTTCCTTAAAAATAGCGGAAATTCTTTCTAAGAAACCGGAAGAATTGGAGAAAATAAAACAATCTTTAAAGGATTGGGTTAAGCGTTATGATATTCTTAATGCCATAAATAAATTTACGGAATTAATTAGGTAGAAACAGCGTTTATCGGCGTGGAGTTATATTAAAAATAAGTAAATTTATGATTCAATATTCAGATGAATTAGTTCGCAGGACCAATGAGCTTTTTTATAATTTAGGCGGTGAATCCTATGATCATTCCCACGATGAAATTATTGTATTGGAAGTCCCGCGGTGGAAAAAGATCGCGGAATTATTTTTGAAAAATTCAGAAAAGAAAAGAATAGTTTTGGATGTAGGCTGTGGAACAGGCTTTGTCCCCAGTGTTATTTGCCCTTATCTAAAACGTGACGATGAGATGATTTGCGCCGATATTTCTCGGGAAATATTAAATCAATGCCGGACAAAATTGGGACAAAAGAAATTTGATTGTAATCTGTCATATAAAATTTATGACGGCACATGTCTCCCGTTAGAGAATTATTCCGCGGACGTGATAACCATGAATTCAGTACTGCATCATATTCCCGATACCGGATTTTTTTTAAAAGAAGTTAGCCGTGTTTTAAAAAAAGGGGGATATTTGATTATCGGCCATGAGGCCAACGCGCTTTTTTATAAAAATTGGATTATTTGGACGTTATATAGAATTTTGTATGTGTTATACCACCCTAAGTCTATTTTTGATATTTTGAGAAAAAGGGGATTTTTAGAGTATGATAAAACAATTTTGAAGCAGGGAAATCAGGAAGATGAATTAACAGCCAAAATAAATAATAGCCTTTTGGCAGAGGGTTTAATTAATCAAAGGCTTACCAGATTGAAAATTGATAATATAGTTGAATATTATAATATCAGGGGATTTACCATTAAAGACATTAATCAATATTTAAATTTTGAGTTAATATTTTTTGAAACTTATAATCATCTATATTGGGTATTTGTTGAACATTATAAAAATCCTTTTATTGTCCTTTTGAATAAAATTCTGGGATTTTTTTATCCCAAAGACGGTAAAAATATGCTTTTAATATTTAAAAAGCCGTGATATGAAAATTAATCAAAAGATTAAAATCGCCATTATATCCGATGTGATGGATCGGCGGCCGGAACGCTCGGTCTTTGCGAGGCGGTTAGTTGAAAATTTGCTTAAGTATCCGGAATTGGAAATCTATTTAATCCATTATAAAAAAATGCCGGATGACCCGCTTTATGAAAAAGCGCATGAAATTTTAATACCTTTATTGCGTCTTCCCTGGGCATCCCATTTTTTTTCTTTTATCTGGTTTTGTCTGACTACCAAAGAAAAATTTGATATTGTTCATTGGCTTATGCCGCGGCCTTATCCTTTTTTCTGGCGGGTGCCGGCAAAAAAGACGGTAGTGACCGTTCATGGAGGAACGGGCGAGCGGGCGCCTCATATTTTTACGATTCCGAATTTCTTTTTTAACTTTTATATGCGCCATTTTAACAATTATATTGACGTGGCCATCGCGGTTTCGGAATACGGCAATAAAGAGGCGATTTATGATTTTCGTCTTTTGCCGGAAAAAGTTTTCACGATTTATAACGGTATTGATCCGATTTATAAGCCATTGCCGGAAGAAATTGTGCGCCAAACGCTTAAAAAATACAATGTTAATTTTGAAAAATACTTCCTTTATTTGGGGGGAATGCAAACTCACAAAAATGTTAAGCGGTTAGTTGAGGCCTATATTATGTTGCGCGATTCCCGGCCAATTGAAGAAAAATTAATTCTTATTGGCAAGGGTTCTTATGGAGGCGATGAGGTTCGGAGAACGGCGCAGAATTCAAAATATAAAAATGATATTTTATTCATCAATTATGTACCATTGGAGGATTCGCCCGCTTTTTATCGCGGAGCAACTGCTTTAGTTTTCCCTTCTTTGAATGAGGGCTTTGGTTTGCCGGTGGCGGAAGCAATGGGTTGCGGCACTCCGGTAATTACTTCTAATTTGACTTCTTTGCCGGAGGTTGCCGGAGGCGCGGCATTATTGGTAGACCCCTATAAAGTTGAGGAAATAATGGAGGCAATGGTTAAAGTAATGACCGACAATGATTTTAGAAAGAAAATGATAGAAAAAGGCTTAAGGCGGGCGGCAATTTTCACTTGGGAAAGTTATGCTAAAGAAAATTTTTTATTATATAAAAAGATTTTGGGTTTAAATTAGATAATTTTTTGTATACAAATAAATTTATTTGGAATATAGTTATATATTATTAAGATTAGCGCCATATTTATGGAAATATCACTCGCAGATTTAATTGACCGTTATACTATTTTGAAGTTAAAATTAGAAAGATTAAATTTAGAGCAAAAAAAATTTGAACCCCTTTTGGAAAAGGAATTTTTAGCTTATGAAAAAGCCATAGATAACTACCGTATGAAGGGAGTATCGGTAAAACAGGATTGGATAGACCAACTTCATAAAATTAATGGCAATTGTTGGGATTTAGAGGCGGACATTCGGCAAGGCAAAGAGGGAATATTGGGACTGGAAGAAGTCGGCCGGCGCGCGATTTTAATTCGAGATATTAACCGTCAGCGTATTGCCGTTAAAAATCTTGTTGCCAAAGAAACCGGCCTTGGTTTTTTAGAGATAAAAACTAACCACGCTTCTACCGATGACGTTGATAATATAGTTTAATGGATTATTTTTTAAATAGAAAACAAGAGATTTGGTTATTAATATTTTTAGTTGCGATTTTTTTTATTTCTTTATCTTATTCTTTTTATTTCCAGATTTCTCCGGCGGTAGATGCCGGGGCTTACGATAACATTGCTTGGAATATTGTTTTGGGAAATGGCTATCGGGAAACATTGGATACTACTATCCAGCAAGATAATTCCATTATCAGAATCGGCCCGGGATACGAAATTTTCTTAGCGTTGATTTATTATATTTTTGGCCATAACTATGAAGCAGTTTGGATTATTCAAGCTTTATTAAGCGCATTATCAGCTTTATTGATTTTTTTAATTACTAAGGAAATTTTTCAAACCCGCTGGAATTATTTTATTGGATTAACTGCCGCGGTTTTAATCGGTTTTTCTCCGGATTTGATTACTATGCAGGGTATGTTAATGACGGAAACTTTAGGGATTTTTTTAATTATCCTGACATCTTATTTATTTTGCCGATATTATAATGCGGCGGAAAAATCCCCGGTTTTGGCTTTGTGGCTGGGACTGGCTGTCGGGTCTGCAGCTTTAGTGCGCACTCCGGCGGCATTTTTATTTTTCCCGATTGCCGTTTATTTTTTAACAGCTAAAAATTGGAAACATTTATTTTTGGCAGGCATTGCTATTTTGGCCTTATTTTTGCCTTGGATTGCCAGAAATTATCAAATTTACGGAGTTTTTGCGCCAACTAACGCGGCCGCCGGATTTAATTTGTTGACTGGCAACCATCCGGGAGCAAGCGGCGAACAAGGAGATTTTTCGGTTTTAGATCGTTATCCATCGGGATTAAATGGAGTTCAGGTTAATAAATTGGCTACTAATGATGCCATAAAATTTATCTTGAGTAATCCTTGGGAATTTTTAAAACTGACCATTTATAGGATTTCTATTTATTTCAGTTTTGCCCGGCCAACTGGTTTTTGGTTCCATCTTTCTGGTTGGAGTAAGGCAGTTACTTTAACTTCATCGGCGGTTTATTCAGTTTTGCTTTTTATTCTTGGATTTTGGGGAATCTGGCAGATTAGAAATTTAGAAGCCAAAGAAAAAACCCTCGCCAAAATTTTTTTGGCAATGCTGGTAATGATGCCGCTTGCGGTAGTCGGTATTATAATAGAAACCAGATATCGGATGCTAGCTTACCCGTTTTTTGCGGTTTTTGCCGGTTACGGATTAAGTGAATTTTTAGCTAAGCGCATTTCTTGGAAGCCGGCTCTGTATTTAGCATTGTTGCTGCTGACAAATGCCGTTTTTGATATATTAAGAAATTGGGAGCGGATTATAGAAAGAATCAGGGATTTATCTTATTAGTCACAAGAAAACCTTGACTGAGTCCGGAATGTTTTAAAAAAGAGCGGTAATATTAATAATTTATAAATTTTTATGCTTAAAGGAGTAATTTTAGCTGGCGGAAATGGAACCAGGTTAAGTCCGTTGACCTTAGTAACCAATAAACATCTTTTGCCGGTATATAAAAAACCGATGATTTATTGGCCGTTGGAGACTTTAATCCAATGCGGCATTAAAAACATCTTGATTATTTCCGGCCGGGGACATGCCGGGCACTTTGTTAATTTGCTTGGTTCCGGCAAAAAATTCGGAGTGAATTTATCCTATGAGGTACAAGAAAATGCCGGGGGAATTGCTCATGCCCTAGATATTGCCGATGATTTTTCTGATAACGGTAAAATCGCCGTTATTCTTGGAGACAATATTTTTATGGATTCTAAGGAGATTCAAAGGGGAGTTCGGGAGTTTGCAAGACAAAAAAGGGGGGCAAAAATTTTTTTAAAGTCCGTTTCGGATGCCAACCGTTTTGGAGTTGCTGAGATTTCTAGGGGCAGAGTGGTTAAGGTGGAAGAGAAGCCGTTAAAGCCGAAATCTGACCTAGCGGTTACCGGGATGTATCTTTATGACAATGAGGTATTTGAAATTATTAAAAAAATTAAGCCGTCAAAGCGGGGAGAACTGGAAATAACCGACGTTAATAATTATTATATAAAAAGAAATTTAATGTCCTATAAGATTTTAGAATCAGAATGGACTGATGCCGGCACTTTTGATTCGCTTTTGCGCGCGAATCTTATTGCTGCCGGAATTCTTGAAAAATAATTTTCACTAATATTGGTATAATCTTTTTATGCTTAAACTTTCAATTATTATACCCGCTTATAATGAAAAAAACACTATTGAGGAAATTATTCGCCGCATTAAGGCAGTAAATTTAGTTGGCGTAGAAAAGGAAATTATTGTGGTTGATGACGGTTCTAATGACGGAACCAGGGATATTATAAAGAAAATTTCAGGTATCCGTTACATTTTCCACGAAAAGAATCTTGGCAAGGGCGGAGCAATGAAAACCGGTTTTAAAGCCGCCACCGGAGATTTGTTGATTCCCCAGGATGCGGATTTGGAATATGACCCTAACGATTATTCAGTGATGATTGCCCCGATTTTGCGAGGTGAGGCTGAAGTTACTAATGGTGTACGCATCCAACCGCCAAATGATTCTCGCCGGACCACGCTTTCTTATTGGCTGCATTGGTTTGGCAATAGCGCGATTACTTGGGCCACTAATTGGCTTTATTGGAATAATGCCGAAGAATACGAAGGCTGTTATAAGGCGATTACTAAAAAACTCGCTGATTCAGTTGAGGTGGAAACTAATAATTTTGATTATGATAACGAGCTTATCTGCAAAATTTTAAAGCGCGGCTATAAAATAGTGGATGTGCCGATTCGTTACTACCCGCGCGATTATGAACAAGGCAAAAAAATTAGTTGGAAACACGGCTTTTTGATTTTATGGACGGTTATTAAGACTCGTTTTGTTGATTAATTAGATTTTTATACCAAGCTAAAGTGCGAGCGAGGCCAGTTTTTAAGTCAATGCTGGGATTATAGCTCAATTCTTTTTTAATTTTAGTTAAATCCGGACAGCGGCGCTGCGGTTCGCCAGCCGGGTAAGATTCCGGATAAGCGATTAATTGGGCTTGGGCTTTGTTATTAGCCAAATTGCTGATTATTGCCGCTAAACTCATCATATTAATTTCTTCTTCATTTTTACCGACATTATAAACCTCCCCATTCTTATTGGAAGCCAGTACTTTCAGGAATCCTTGGGTGGCATCGGTAATATAGCAAAAAGTCCGAGTTTGGTTTCCTCGGTCATGCACCGGAAGAGGTTCTTCTTTTATTGCTTTCACCATAAAAGTCGGGATTACCCGGTAATCATTGGCTTTCATTCCTGGGCCATAGACGTTGAATGGACGCACGATTTTTACCGGTACTTTATAGAGCTGATAATAGGTCATGCAAAGCGTTTCGCCGAGCCGCTTTGATTCGTCATAGCAGGCGCGAGGCCCGATAGCGGAAACATTGCCCCAGTAGGTTTCTGGCGTAGGGATAAAGCGCGGCTCCGGGTCGCCATATATCTCGCTAGAGCTGAAATATAATAAGCTCTGGACTTTTTTATTTTTAGCAAATTCTAAAAAATTTTTTGTGCCGTTAACTGCCACTTCAATAGTTTCCAGCGGGAATTTGCGGTAATAATAAGGAGAAGCAAGGCCGGCCGCGTGAATCAGAAAATCAGCATTTAAATCTTCCGGGAGCGGTTTTCGGACGTCGTGTTCAATAAATTGGAAATTAGGATTTTTGGTAAGGTTTTCGGACAAACTTGACCCGGTTATAAAATTGTCCATAGCTATCACTTTACAAGGATTGGTTTTAAGCAGGCTATCATTAAGCCGTAAAAGGGCAGAAATAATGTAGTTGCCAAGAAATCCGGCGCCGCCGGACATTAAAATAGTTTTTCCGGAAAAATTGACCGCTTCTTTTTCAATTGAAGTAATAATAGAATCAATATCTCTTTTAAAGATTTCTTGGTTGGTCATAAATTATCGTTTATATTATAACTCTTTGGAATTCCAAAAAGGAACAAGGCTTTATTTTGCCTATTATTTTGTTTTTTAATATAGTACTATATACTATAAAAATATGAAATGCCTTTTGTGTTTTCAACCGGATTAGTCAGGCGCTTCTAAAATAGCTTGAGAGAGGTAAAATAAGAGTTTTGGGGTATTATTATTTTATGAGTAAGATGGTGTCTGATAAAAAAATTATCGTTGTTTTACCCGCTTATAATGCCGCTAAAACTTTGGAAAAGACCCTCTTTGCCATTCCTAAAGATTGGGTAGATGATATTATTTTAGTTGATGATGCCAGTCAGGATAATACCGCCGAAGTTTCTAAAAAATTAGGATTAAAAACTATTATCCATAAAAAAAATCTCGGCTATGGCGGCAACCAAAAAACTTGTTACGCGGAAGCGTTGAAATTAGGAGCTGATATCGCGGTGATGGTTCATCCGGATTTTCAATATGACCCGACCTATATTCCTAAAATGGTTGCTTTGATAGCTGATGGCGGCGCGGACGCGGTTATTGGTTCGCGTATGGTTTTTCCTAGAGATGCTTTGGCCGGAGGAATGCCTTATTGGAAATTTATCGCCAATATTTTTTTAACCAAATTTGAAAATTTAGTTGTCGGTACGAATTTAAGCGAATATCATTCCGGATTCCGCGCGTATAGCAGAAAAGTTTTAGAATTGCCGCTGGAATTGAATTCCGACGATTTTGTTTTTGATACGGAAATTATAGTTCAAATGAAAATTGCCGGAGCGAAGATAAGGGAGGTCCCGATTATTACCAGATATTTTCCGGAGGCTTCCATGATTGGGTTTATGAGAAGTATAAAATATGGTTTCGCGATTTTAGCGGTTTTATTGAGATATTTATTGTTTAGATTTGGTATTAAAAATTATGTCCAATTTAGCAGGGTGGAAAAATTTTCTTGAACAATATTACGCGCGGGTATTTTTAGGCGTTATTATTTTTTTCGTCTTGTCTTTTTCTATTTCTACGCTAACGACTAAACCGCGAATCTGGATTGATGAAACGGTTACTTTAGAACTGGCGCGCGGTTTTTCAAGATTGGGAATTTTGGACATCCAAATCGCGCCGGATAAATTTTCGGGATTTCCCCAGTTTTTACAATCAACAGGCTACCCTTTAACGATTGCTTTGGCATTAATCTTTAAATTTTTCGGCTATAATTTTACGGCGGTTAGAATTTTTATGCTGTTGTTAATGGTTATTGCTTTATTGGCTGTTTATTTTTTCGGAAAAAGTTTATTCGGTAAAAATAAATCTTTATTATCCGTTATTTTGATAGCCTCATTTGCTTCATTTTATGGAAGCGGCCGGACGGCGGTGGGAGAAATACCGGGATTTATTTTTTTGCTTTCAGCTATTTATTTTTGGTTGAATAAGAGCGCTTATTATTGGAGCGGCTTATTTCTTGGGCTGGCAATAGTCACAAAGCCAGCGGTATTTTTGTTGGCATTTCCGGCAATTATTTTCGCTTTCTTTTTAGAGGGGGAGATTTTTTTTCAGAGGTTATTAAAAATCATTTTAGGGATGGCGCCGGCGGCTATCGGCTGGATATTTTTAGTTCCGCAGAACCCTTTTTTAAAAGACATTTGGTTTGGCTTGTTTAATTTTTATAGAAATCCTTATAGTTCCGAAATAACCGCCAATGTCACTAATAATTTGTTGAATTTTTTACATTCTCCCACGCTTATTTATTTTGGCGTTTTATTTATTTTGATTTTATTCGGCTGGTATTACGCGGAAGACAAAAAAATAAAGTCCCTTTATAATTTTGTTGTTTTTTATTGTCTTTTAGCTTTTATTTATTATTTGCGAAGCCCGGGCTGGCTGAGATATATTTTAATAGCCGAGCTTTTAATATTTATTTTATTGCCCTGGACTTTATCGGAAATTTTTTTAAGATTCGGAAAATTTATTTCTAAACTTAAAATTAATAATGAGCAAGCGGTTATTATTACCTCAGGATTTTTAATCGTAATTCAATTTGCCCGATTATTTACCGGCGCCCAGATTTTCCATTCTGTTTCAGAAATTAAAACGGCATCCTATATTAATGATAATTTTTCGCAGAAATCAGTTGGAATTCTTGATTCTCCGAAACTCTCGGTTCTTTTGCGGACTGACAAGCGATATCAGGCAATTACTTTGGCCGGGATTCCGGCGATAGGCAATAATTCTTTTTTAATTAATCACTTTCCGGATGTTTTGGTATTTGCTTCGGGACAAGAGTTTTCAGAGGCGGAAATTATAGCCCTGAAAAATTATTATTCAAAGGCCGTAAGAATTGATGGTTATGAAATTTATGGAAAATTCTGATTTTATTTGCCCCGTGTGCAAAAATGCGATTTTGAGTCGTTCTTTTGAGGCCAGGGATTATATTTCTTTAGAGCCCTTCGCGGTTTATGAATGTTCTCATTGCGGTTCTGCCGTTATTAAATTGCAATCGCCCGGCAAGAGCATTGCTGAATATTATAATGAAAGGTATTATGGCCGCAGAAAATCTTTTGTGGAAAAATTTATAAATTATAGCCGAGAAAGGGAAGTAATGAAATTTGCAAAAGAAAAAACCGCCCCGCCTTTTTTATTGGACATCGGTTGCGGCAACGGAACTTTTTTGATGAGCATGCGCGCGCGCGGCTGGTCAGCGGTAGGGACGGAAATGGCGCCGCCGGAGCATCTATTGATCGGGGCAGAGAGTTTTATTTATAAGGGAGATCTTGGGGGCCAAAAATTTGCAAACAATTTTTTTAATGCGGTTACTATGTGGCATTCTTTAGAGCACCTTAGCGATTTGCGGGGGTATTTAGTTGAAATTAAAAGAATTTTACGGCCGGAAGGCGTTCTAATTATAGAAGTTCCAAATTTTCAATCATTGCAGGCAAAAATTTTCAAAGAAAATTGGTTTCATTTGGACGTGCCTCGCCACTTATTCCATTTTTCCCCAAAAGGAATAAACTTACTTCTTAAAGAGATTGGATTTTCTGAAATTAAAGTTTTCCCCGGGAGTTTTATTTATGAGTTTTTCGGCTATGTGCAAAGTATTTTAAATGTTTTGACTAAAAGAAAAAATCTGCTTTTTGATTTTTTAAATCATAAGATTGCCTGGCGTGATGTTTATAAAAAGCATTTTAAGGATTTAGCGGTTAACCTGATTGTTATTATGCCCGCGGCGATTATTTCTGTTTTTTTGTTTATTAGCGCGTTGGCGGCCGGAAAGAGCGGTATTATAGGGGTTTTTGCGCGCAAATCTTAAGTTATCGCTATTTTTTTAATCAGATTTTCCAATGTTTTTATGTAATTTCTGTAATCAAATTGTTCTGCCCGTTTTTTCGCTTTCCCAGCCAGTTTTTTTCTAAGATTTTCATCATTAACTAATTTTTCTATTTTGTTTTTTAAATCTTCGGAATCGCCGTTTTCAAACGTAAGGCCCCCTTCTCCGGCAGCCCAGGATGACCCGCTGATTTTCGGCGTGATTACGGGCAGACCGGAGGCCATTGCTTCAACTATAGTTACGCCAAAAGGTTCGGCCCATCGCGCCGGATGCACGAATATATCAGAACAATGATATAAGTCAGCCAGAGTTTTTTTATCAGCCCATGGATAAAAAATAACAGTATTTTCTATTTTATACTCGCGCGCGAGTTTTATCAGTTCTTCTTTTTGGCGTCCGTCGCCGACTATGCGGACTAAAACATCCGTTTTATTTTTCATTTCTTTTATCGCGGTTAAAAGAGTATCAACGCCTTTTTCCGGAGCCAGTCTTCCGACATAGATAAGGTTTATTTTATCTTTTTTGGCCGCGCTTTCAGCCGCTGATTTTTTAAAGTACGATTCTAAATCCACGAATTCCGGTAAGACCACAATTTTATTTTTATCAAATCCGAAATTTTCATGCCAATTTTTAATTAACGGAGAATCAGCGGTAAAAATGTCAATATTATTTGCCCAGAGTAATCCGATATTTTTTTCAAATATTATTCTTAACCAGAACGATATTTTTGCCTTTATTGATTTTTTGGGAAGATATTCGGCTTTATAGGTTGTGCCATTTTCGTAGATGGAAAAAATTGGGCCGTTAAAATGCAAAAGAATCGGCGTTTTGCCGTTTAACAAGCGATAAAGGCCGGCACCCCAAATAAAATGTTCGCCCTCAAAAGCAAAAACATCGCAAGTATTTTCGTATTTTTTAAGAACGAAAAATATTTTTAATTGGAGCATCAGCCAATTTTTGAACTTAGTCGGCGATTCTATCACGAAATAAGGCGGTTTTTCCAGAAAAGCATTTTTTTCCGGAAAAAACGTAATCATTCTTACTTCATAGCCGAGTTTTCGCATTGAGGAAGCTTTTAAATGGGGGGTAAGGTTAGATCCGCCTCCGGTTTTAAGATTGATTTGGGTTGTTAAAAAAGTGATTCTCATGCGTTATACTTATATATAACCTTAATTCGGAACCAGTTGTTTTATTGATAAAATGATTTTTTTACCGATTTTTAATTTTTTATTAATTAAAATAGATAAGTTATTTTTTGCGTCTCCGGCGGTATTAATTTACCATTCGGTCTCTGACGGAGAAACGCCGATTTCCGTATCCAGCGGCAACTTTGAAAAGCAGATGGCCTTTTTGGATAAAAGCGGGGCGAAAGTCATAAGCTTGCAAGATTTTTTAGATTTCAAAAACGGATTATTAAAATTGAAAGGCAGAAACGTTCTTATCACTTTTGATGACGCTTTTAAAGATATATTTATAAATGCCATGCCGATTTTGAAAAAATATAATTTTCCGGCAGTTGTTTTTATTAACCCGGCTTTATTGGGGAAAAAGGCTGTTTTTGCCACGAAGGAAAAAGATAAACAGAGAAGCATTTGCTCCCTTCCGGATCTTAAGAGTTTGGAAAAGAGCGGCGCGGCCATAGCCAATCATGGCTATTCCCATAAATCTTTTTCAGAATTAACCGAGGCTGAAATTGTTTTGGAGTATAAAAAATCCGAAAATTTTATTAAAGAAAATTTTAAGGAAAATAGTTATCCCGATGTTTTTGTTTTTCCAAAAGGAGCCGGAAATCAGCTAATCACCTCCTTTTTGAACGAGAGAGGCGCAAGGGTTTTAAATAATCGCACGGATATCTACGCGAATACTTCATTATTTAAATTTGTTTTTAAGCTAAGCGGATTTTATTTTTGGTTGCGGCATAAGATATTCGTATGATATATTTTTTTGTATGAAGCAATTCCTAAAACAGCACGGCTTTATTTTTTTATTTGCTTTTACAATAGGAGTATTGATTGTTTTCCCGACCATTTCTGTTATCAGCAAAATTGGACCTGATTTTAAGGGTATTTTCCCGATGTTTAATAATGACGAGACTCATTATATAGCCATGACTAAGGAGGCTTATGACGGTCATTATAATTTTGGAAATGTTTATTTAAAAGAACATAAAGACGAACCCTACATAACTCCGTCATTGGCAGAAATTATTTTGGCTTTTGAAGCGAAATTTATTAATTTATCTGTTCCGGCCGCGGCGGCGATAAATGATTTTTTATTGCCCTTTATGGGCGTGGCAATTCTCTATTTTTTGATATTGCAATTGGTTGAGTCTAGGGTTATGGCCAGTATTTTTTCCGCTTTTTATTATTTATTATTTATTTTCTATTTTAATAGGCCCATTAATCCGCAATTCAGCTTTATTTTTTTGTTTTTAGGTTTGTTATTGGTTTTGAAAATTATCAGCGATAAAGAAAAAACTTGGAAGCAGCTGGCAATATTGAATTTTATTTTGGCTATGGTTTCCAGCGCGGTTTTATATATTTATCCTTATTGTTGGGCGGCTATTCTGGCCGTTTATTGCCTAACCCTGCTTTTTTTAGCTATTAAGGAGAAAAGAATAGTTTATCACTTTAAGAATTTTTTGCTTTTTATCATTCCCGCCGCGTTATTTGTTATTCCATATTTTTTGAATTTGAAGAAAGCGGAATCATATCCTGATTATATTGATATTTGGTTCCGCTTTGGATTTTTATTGAATCATTACCCGGCTGCCTATTTTAATGTTTCGCTTATCGTCGCTGGTTTGGTGATTTGGTATTTTATTGGCAAAGGCGCCGATTACAAAAAAAATATTTTTGTTTATAGTTTGGTTTTGGGCGGCACGGCATTGAATTGGCAAAATGTTCTGACTGGCAAGGCGCTTTCTTTTTCAACGCATTATTATCCGATTGTGGTATTGTTTTTGTTCTTAATTTTCGCTTTTTGCGCTTCAATAATTTGGAAGAATTATAAAAGCAATATTTTAAACGCTAAAAGTTATTTAGCGGTTATTTTAATATTGCTTCTTTTAAGCTTTTTATTTTATCGGGAGAGAAAGGGAATTGAATTCGGCTCTTCTTGGTTTATAATGCCTGCGAATATTTCCGCATTGAAGGATTGGCAAAAGCTTTCCGGCGTGGCGGATTGGTTTAATGATAATTCCCCGAAAAATTCCGCTGTTTATTCGCTTGGAAAAAATTATGGCTGGTTTATTCCTATTTATACTTCCAACAATGTTTTTTGGAATCCCGATGTCGGCCGATTTCTGATTTCTGACGATGAATTGGAAAATCGATGGATTGCGCAAAACTTTTTCAAAAAGGGAATTGATGGCGGATATATTGAGGGAGAAAATATGAATATTTGGACCAATAAATTTATAGAAAGATACCAAAATGAAGTGATTCGCAACAAGATTTTGGGTCTTTTTAAGGTTAAGACCAGGCCGAGCACATTGGTTCCGAAAGAATATGTTGATAGAATTTTAAAAAAAATTGATTTTTACAGAGAACTTGGATTTGAAAAATCTTTGAAGCAATATTCCGCTGATTATATTTTATTGGATAGGGACGATAGCGAATACGGCTATTTAGAGAAAGAATTTATGAATTATCCTTTTTTGGAATTAGCGGCCGCCGTGGAAAACAATTTAATTTTCAAAGTAATTAAATAATTTTTTAATGAAGCTATTTCGTATTTTAAATCGGTATTTAGAAAGATTTATCACCCGGAAATACGTTACCTATTTTTTTAAGCGGAAAATTAATAATACAGTAATTTCAGGCCCCTTTTTGGGCATGAAGTATGTTGATGAGAGCGTAGGAAGCCGTTTTCTGCCAAAGCTTCTGGGAACCTATGAATTGGAAATAGCTCCGACAATAAGAAAGACATTTGAAAAATCATTTGAGGTTATTATTGATGTCGGGGCGGCGGAAGGATATTATGCCGTTGGCATGGCTATGAAAAATCCTAAGGCCGGAATTATTGCTTTTGAGGCGGATAAAAATGGCAGGGATTCCATAGAGAAAATGGCCAGAATCAATGGTGTCTTTGATAGGATAAAAGTTTATGGATTGTGCGACGCCAAGTCTTTAACCGAAAGCATACCGAATAATAAAAAATGTTTGATTATCATGGATATAGAGGGAGCGGAAGCAATTCTTTTGGATAATTTTATAATTCCAAAACTCAATACCTGCCATATAATAGTTGAGATACATGATTGTTGCGTATTTGATGGAATTGGAGACATGATTCAAGGCCGTTTTAAAAATACCCATAAAATCACTGAAATATGGGAAAGAAAAAGGATGCTTGAGGATTTTCCAATGATTCTGCCTAAACTTTATAATGTTTTTTTTAAAAAATATTTTATTTTTAATAGTATGGACGAAGGAAGACACGACAGTCTGGCGGCGGGACAGTCTGCGAGGATGCGGTGGTTTTATTTAGAACCGTTTAATTGGGCATAAAAACCACTCATCTTTCAGGATGGTTAAATAGATATGAAAAAGCTGATTTATATTTCTAATTCAAGATTGCCCACCAATTTGGCGCATGGTTTTCAAGTGATGCAGATGTGCTCGGCTTTCGCGGAAAATGGCTGTGAAGTTGAGCTTTGGGTTCCCAGGAGAATAGAGAAAGAACAGGACCCTTTTGACCATTATGGAATAAAGAAAAATTTTTTAATAAAAAAAATATTTTGTCTGGATCTTTTCCCATGGTTTATGGGCAGCCGGATAGCGTTTTTTATACAGCTATACAGTTTTTTATTGATTTCCAGATTAAGACTTTTATTCTCCAACTACGACTTGCTTTATTCCAGAGAGCCGGCCGCCGGGATATTTTTTAGCGGCGTTGTTTTAGAGGTTCATTCTTTGTCCAGGGGCGCCGGTAATTTTTATTTGCTGGTTATGAGACGCGCCAAGGCTCTGGTTGTTTTAACCAGTTTTATAAAAGAGCGATTGGTAAAATTGGGAATAGCTCCTGATAAGATTTTGGTTGCGCCTGATGCGGTGGATTTGGAAAAATTTAATATTAATTTGACCAAGGATGAATGCCGAAAGAAATTAAATCTGCCATTGGATAAAAAAATCATCGGTTACGCGGGAATGTTAAAAACTTTGGGTATGGAAAAAGGCATTGATACGGCTATTGGGGCTCTTGCTGATTTAAGAAATCACCGGGATATTCTTATGGTTTTAGTGGGAGGTCACGAAGACGACATAAAATTTTATAAAAATGAGGCCAAAACAAGAAATTTAGAAGACAGAATTATTTTTGTCGGCATGGTAAAACACGATTTGATTCCGTTATATTTAAGGGCCTTTGATGTTTTGATCGCCCCTTTTCCGGAAAACGAACATTATAATTTTTATATGTCGCCGCTTAAAGTTTTTGAATATATGGCTTCCGGCCGGCCGATTATTACCACTAATTTACCCTCGCTCAAAGAGATTTTTAATAATCATAATTCCGTATTAATTTCTCCGAACAGTCCATCAGATCTGGCCGCGGCTATAATCAAAATTTTTGAAAACCGCGATTTTTCAGAAGGCCTTGTTGCCCAAGCTTTGATTGATGTTAAAAAATATACCTGGCAAAAAAGAGTGGAAAGCATTCTGGCTTTTATTGAACGAATTTCCAAAAATCAGATAACTGAAATCGGCCTGGAAAATACCCGTTCTTTTTCTTCCGAACTTTCAGTTAAGGAATATTCAAAAAAATATTTGCGTCCGGGCGAAGAATATGTAATTAAAAAATATATGCCGGCCGGTTCCCGGGTATTGGATGTCGGATGCGGAGCCGGCAGGACTACTTATTATATTTTTAAAAACGGGTGCGGGGTTATTGGCGTTGATATTTCTCTCCCTTTAATTGAGCAAGCCCAAAAAGACTATCCAAGCATTGATTTCAGGGCGATGGACGCCAGAAAGCTGGATTTTAAAGACAATAGTTTTGATGCCGTATTTTTTTCGTTCAATGGAATAGATAATCTGCCTTCTTTGGAAGAAAGGGAAAATGCCATAAAAGAAATGAAGAGAGTTTTGAGGCCCGGCGGAGTTTTAATTTATTCCAGCCACAACGGTCTTTGCATCCCCAGAACAAAAACCAGCCGGAGGATATTTTTGAATAATATCGGCAGATTAAAAATCGGTCCGCACTGGAGAATTGAGAGGTATGATTTTGGAAAAGTAACCCAATATTATAATAATCTTTGGGGAGAAAAGAAATCTCTTTTGAGATCGGGTTTTAAAGATGTTAAAATAATCGGGAACGGAAGAAAATTATTAATCGCGCCGGAATTCGCGCTGGCTTTTTTGGATAAATTTCCGATTTATATCGCTCAAAAATGATTTTTAAAAAAAACAAATTTTTTCTGCATTCTTTGAGGGTTTTATATCAAGGAGAAAATCTTAGGGAATTGCTTGATAAGAATAAATACGATTATATAACCGTAATTTCTTATAATGATTTAAGCCTGGAAAAAGAAGGTTATGGCTTGGTGCGTAAAAAACTGGCCAATATTCATTTAGGCGGGACAATTGAGGAAATTTTAGACAGATTCGCGAGAAGAACCAGGCAGGAGGTTTTGGGGACTTACAAGATTTCCAATCTTGAATTCCGGCTTGCCAACGATGATTTAAAAAAAACTTATAATCTTTATAAAGAATTTGAGCGGGCGCAGGGGAGAAAGCCCTGGAAAATAGACAGTTTTCAAAACACCTTGCTTTTTAATGCTTATTATAAAGATGAGTTGATTGCCTCCGTGCCTTGCTACGATTTATTTCCTTATCTTCAGGTAAGAGCTATGTGTTCAAAAAGAATGGGAATGGGCGAGAGAAATAAAGAGCTTTATAAGCTTATCGGTTCGGCTACCAGAAGATTGATTTTTGAGATTTGTAAATATGCCAAAGAAAAAGGATATGAATTTGTCGGATTAGGTTCCATTAATTATTCAACTCCCCAGAAAGCTAATGTAGCTAATTTTAAAATGTTTTTCGGCAGCCGCGAGGGGGAGGAATACACTTATGTGTTTAAAAGCAGAAGATTTATCGCGCTGGATAGAATTAGGAAATTTTTAAATATTTTGCCAAAAAGGCGGCCAGTTTGACGATTCCTTCGTTTTCATACATTTCTTCATTGGTTATCATCGGCCCTTCCCAAAGATTAACAATATCAGCTTCCACTGAATCTTCCAGAATAGCGGAAACAAAGTTTATCAGCTCCTCTTCGTTGTGTTGGAAATTTTCAAGCTGTTGTTTTGTTAAAAGGGGGAGATTTTCATAGCTTGAGCAGCGTTTTATCATGGAAAGTTTATTGTAAAATGCCTCGCCGAAACTGATAGCCGGTTTTTTAAGAAGAATTGCTTCCCAATTCGCGGTAGCGGTAATTCCAAAGACTATTTTGGCGTTGCTTGTAAGTTTAAAACTTTTTAGGTTCGGATTAATAAGGCAGACATTGGGAATTTTTAATAATTCTTTATAGTAAGCCCTTGGCCGGTAACCGACCATATAAGGATGTTCTTTTACATAGAGCTTGTAATGTAACGGCAAAGAACGGGCAATCTGCTTAATGACGTGTATTTGATCAGTATAATGCGGAGCAAAAAGCAGCGTGGCCATTTCCGGTTCTTCATGCAGAGTGTAAAAAGCATAATCTTCTTCATAATTTGGTTCGGAATAAAAATCGCTGAAACCGTAAAGATTCCGCATTTTTATTTGGGTCTTATTCCAGAAGGTTAGCCAGGGAATTTCATCGTCAAAGCCTTTATTTTTTTTAAAAATATATTTCAGATTGCTTTTAATCAGCCAGAAAAATGATTTGAATATTTTTGTATAACCGTATTGGGGAATATATCTTTTAAAATACGGGCTGGGATTGGCACGAAAGGTTTCAAGAAATTTTATGGCTTCTTCGCGGTGATTATTTTTGCGGATGCCATTTTGATAATCCTCAAAAATTTTATTGGTTTCGGTAAAAGTTTTATAATCATCGCTTAAATTTTGTCTTATGCC
This sequence comes from Candidatus Harrisonbacteria bacterium, assembly GCA_016192685.1. Classification (GTDB taxonomy): domain Bacteria; phylum Patescibacteriota; class Minisyncoccia; order UBA6257; family 02-FULL-45-10c; genus JACPTS01. Next base: position 164,066 of record JACPTS010000001.1, on the reverse strand, counting down.
AATCCGAGTCGGGCTTAACAAGATAGTCCGGATGCCCATTTTTTTGGCGATGTGATAAAGAAGGGTCGGCCCCAAATTGTTGACTACTGCCATAAAAATAAAATTAGGCTTTTCTTTTTCCAGCATCGCAATAATGGCTTTTGCCCGCGCCTGAATGGCTTTCATCATTTTCTCGTGGGAAAACGGCGGTTTGGGGCTCCATTGGTATTCTCGCGGCGGAACTCCCATCATTATTGTCCGATCGTTGTAAAGATACGGCCAAAGGTTGGGAATCCCGTATTTTTTTTCCAGATTTTTAAGAAATTCCGGATCTAAAATTTCTTTTTCGGATTGGTTTTGCAAGTCTTGGTCTAAAAGCAAGGCGGTATATTTGATGTCTTTTTGGGAAATCAAAAAATCGTAAGGAGGACGGAAACTGACGTAGGCGCAAAATTCCGCAACCCCCAATTTTTTAAGATTAACAGCCAGCGCGTGGCCGATTTGGGTGTATCTTCTGTGCAAAAATAAACAAGCTTTCATGATATACAATATAACAGAAATGTCGGGTTTCGGGTTTATTTTTAACCGATTCGGAGGTAAAATAAATTTATTGTCCGTATTATGGTCCAGCTTTTGAAAGAAAATAAAATCTTCGCGATGTTTTTATTCTTGCTTTTCGCGGCCTATTTTTCTACGGTTTTTTTGCCGATAGAAAAGATATTGTCTTATTTTGTTATTGACGACGCTTTTTATTATTTTAAAATCGCTTCTAATATAGCAAAGGGATTGGGGCCGACTTTTGACGGCGAGCATTTTACCAACGGCTATCATCCGCTTTGGATGGGGCTATTGGCGTTGATTTATTATTTCATTCCGGCGGATAAGATTTTGGCAGTTAAAGTTATTTTGGGGCTTTCGGCGGTTTTATATTTTTTTACCGCATTAATTGTTTGGAGAATAATAAACTTTTTTATAAAAGATCGGATTGTTCAGTATATTCTGCTTGGCGCTTATGTTTTGAATCCCTGGAATTTAACTTTTTATTTAAACGGTTTGGAAACGCCGCTATCACTTTTATTTTTCAGCTGGCTCATTTTAATTTGTTTGGAAATTTTTTCCGGCCAAGACAGCGATAAAAATTTTATTTTGGCGGGTATAATTTCCGGACTTTTGATTTTGGCCCGTTTGGATTACGGATTATTTGCCGCTTTTACGGTTTTGGCGATTATTTGGAAAAGAGGATCGGATTGGCAGAAGCTGACTTGGTTTTGTTTGCCGGCGGCGCTGCTGGCCGGACCGTGGTTTTTATACAATAAGATTTATTTTGGTTCATTTTTCCCGACCAGTGGTTTGGCCTATACCCTGATTAATCATCGATTATTTTTTTACAAGAGCCGCAGCTTAGCAAGGATTATTCTCTGGTCAATTTATAATTTTGGCGGAGCTTTGGCTTTTTCTTTGCAGACTATCGGTTTGCCGATGTCGCGTTACGCGATTGAGGCGTGGGCAAGATCAGCTGCCTGGCTGTTGTTGTTCGCGGGTTTTTTGGCCAGTCCGGTTATTTATTTATGGAAAAGAAAAGGTCTTGGATTTTTAAAATCAGCCGGCTGGACTATATTTGCAATTTTCTTTTTGGGATTTTTGTCTTTGGCTTTAGTTCACGGCGGAATTCGTTGGTCTAACCGACCCTGGTATTTTTCCATTTTTCCGATAGTCGCGATTTTATTCGCCGTTCTATTGATCAGCGAAGAGCCATTTTCTTTTTACCAAAAACGAATTTCGGTTTTTTTTCTGATTTTTTATTTAATTTCTTACGGATTTTACGCCAAGGATATTTTTTTCCAGCAGGCGAATCAAGCTGATATGTACCGTCTGGCGGTGTGGGCAAGGAATCATCTGCCGGAAAACGCGAGAATGGCGTCGTTTAACAGCGGAATTATGGGATATTTCAGCGGCCGTTTTGTGCTGAACGCGGATGGGTTGGTAAATCAGCAGGCGTACGAGGCGATGAAAGAGAATCGTTTATGGGAATTTTTTCAAAAATCAAACATCAATTATATTATTGATTATGAAATTGCTTTGACTTACCGCTATAAATCTTTTTTGGGGATTGATAATCCGATAGAGCGTTTGAAAAAGTTGGATGTAAGCGGTTTCCCGACGGAAGGAAATTATGGCGGAAGTAATCTAGCTGTTTATGAACTATGAATACTAAAAATGTTTCTATAATTTTGCCGGTAATTAACGAAACCTTTTCTTTGGAAGAAACGGTAAAAATTTTGATGGATGAAAATAAAGATTTTATTTTAGAAATTTTGATTATGACGGCGGATAAAACTTCACTGAAAAGCCGGCAGACAATCGGTAAATTAAAATTGCAATACGGCGATTTCATTAAGGATTACCGGCAAAAATTGCCTTATCTTGGCGGGGCAATGAGAGATGCTTTTGGTTTAGCAAGCGGCAAATGGGTTCTTATGATGGCAAGTGATTTGGAGACCGATCCGCATGTCGTTAAAAATCTTATCAACGAAGCCAATACTGGAAATTACGATATTGTCACGGCATCTCGCTGGATGGGAGGTGCCGGAGGATTTCGTTCTTATAATCCGATAAAATTCTTTTTGAATTTTATTTTTCAGAAATTTTTCCAATGGTTATATTGGACGAATCTTTCCGATTTAACTTATGGATTCCGAATTTTTAAAACTGATTTAGTCCAAAAAATTCGCTGGGAAGAATTGCGCCATCCGTTTTTACTGGAAACCATTTTAAAGCCGCTTCGGCTCGGCGCCCGGATAAAAGAAATTCCTTGCCAGTGGCATGCCCGCAAGGAAGGCGAATCTCAGAATACTTTTTTTGCCAATTTTAAGTATTTTAAAATAGCTTTTAAAGTGTTATTATCTAAAAAAGAAAATTTATGAAAAATCCAGTTTTAGTTACCGGTGGTTGCGGATTTGTCGGCCGACATTTAATTAAATATCTTTTAAATCGCGGCGAGTCGGTTTGGGTGGTGGATAACCTATTTACCGGCTGGCATCCGGATAAATGGCTTTTGGAATTTGAAAAAACAATGGAGCCGGAATATTCGGTTTATAAAAAAGGCGGCCAAGAACTGGTATTTATAGAAAAAGACGCGTTGGATTTTTTCTTAGATCAATTAAAAAGCCGCTCTCAAATAAAGTTACCGGAATTTTCCGATGTTTTTCATTTGGCATCTATTGTCGGCGGCAGATTATTAATTGATGGCGATCCCGTGCTGGTGGCGACTGACTTCGCGATTGATTCATTATTTTTTGTCTGGGCAACGCGGAATAAAGATAAAATTTCCAGAATTATGTACGCGAGTTCCAGCGCCGCCTATCCGGTTAATCTGCAATCTAAAGAAAAGCATATTGCTTTGCCGGAAGAAGTGATTTCTTTTGGCGGGAATCTTGGCCAGCCGGATATGACTTATGGCTGGAGCAAGTTATCGGGAGAATATTTAAGCACTTTGGCGGCAAAACATTACGGCCTACACGTGGCCTGCGTCCGGCCATTTTCCGGTTACGGCGAAGACCAGGATTTGACTTATCCGGTCCCGGCCATTGCCGCGCGCATTGCTAAAAGAGAAAATCCTATAACGGTTTGGGGAACCGGCGAGCAGGGCAGAGATTTTGTTTATATAGACGATTGCGTTGAGGCGATGTTTGTTGTCTTGGATAAAATTTCCGATGGCAGCGGGGTGAATATCGGCACCGGCGAATTGAGAAGTTTTAATGAAATTATAAAAATATTGGCAAAAATAGAAGGTTATAATCCAACTATAAAACAGCTTTTAGATAAACCGGTCGGCGTCCAATCCAGATATGCCGATCCCAAGAAAATTTATAGTTTGGGATGGAAACCGAAAGTCAGTTTGGAAGAGGGCATGAGTCGAGTTTTAGAAATGGCTAAAAAAAGAATTTGATTATTTTTCTAACGAGATGAAAACAGCGATAGTCACAACCACGATAAATGTTCCAGTCCTTTTAAAAGATTATATCAATAATTTTAAAAAGCATGGGCATAAAGATACAGAATGCATTGTTGTCGGAGATAAAAAAACTCCTTTGGAAGCAAAAATATTCTGTAAAGAACTTAGTAGAAAAACTGATGTCCCAATCCATTTTTTTAATGTCGCCGATCAGGCGGTTTATCTGAAAAAATATCCGGAGCTGGAAAAGCATCTGGTATTTAATTCCATCCAGCGGAGGAATATAGGGATTTTATTTGCTTATGAACAGGGCGCGGAATTGATAATCACTATTGATGACGACAATTTTTTTGCCAGCGGGGATTTTGTCGGCCAGAACAGCATTGTGGGCACGGAACAAAAAATGGATTTTATCCGTTCTTCCACCGGCTGGCTGAATGTCTGCGGTTTTTTAAAAGAAGAAAAAAATGCGCCTTTTTATCATCGCGGTTTTCCGATGGGGAAGCGCTGGCTGAAAGAAAAGCTTTCCGTTAAAAAGAAAAAAGGAAAAATCGTGGTTAATGCCGGATTTTGGCTTGGGGACCCGGATATTGACGCGGTCACCAGATTAACAAATCCGATTAATGTTCTGAGTTATAAGCGAAAAGAAAATTTTGCTTTGGGAAAAGGCACCTGGTCGCCTTTTAATTCCCAAAATACGGCGCTGGCGCGGGAAATTATTCCGGCTTATTTTTTAAGCCCGATGGTCGGAAGGTATGATGATATTTGGGCGGCTTACGTAATTAAGGCGATTGCCGATTATTTGGGGCACTACATTTCTTTTGGCAATCCGTTGGTTTATCAAGACCGCAACCCGCATAATTATTTTAAGGATTTTGATAAAGAGCGGGACGGGATGATTTTGAGCGATCTTTTTTGCGATTGGCTTCAGAAAATAAAAATGAAGGGAAAAAATTACGGGGATTGCTATGGAGAGCTTATTTTCGGCTTAGAAAAATTTTTGTCGCAAGATAAAAAATTGGATGAACATCAGAAAAATTATATTTCATCTTATTTAGAAGGAATGAAAGTTTGGCAGAAAACTATCCGAAGAGTTTAATCTTTAAATTGCGCAAGAACATAAAGGTCAAGTCCCGCCTTTTTATTCAATAGCAGGCGCAGGTATAAAATTGCCGCGGGGATGGAAAAAAGCAGATAATCTTTCAGACGCGCCAGCGATTGCAGCATCTTGATTTTCCTGTAGTTTTTTTTGAAATTATTGGCAATAGTTTCTCCCTTTTGCGTTTTTTTCGGCGAGGTAAGTTTTTCTACCGCGCCGAAACTGAAAATGCCCTCGTACCAAAAATGATATTTGGTGATTAAATAAGAAAAGGGAACCGGAATGACTTTCATCCGCGTTACGGAAAATTGATGCGAGTTTAAAAAGTTTTCCATGGATTTTTCGCTCCATCTGGTCAGATGGCGCGGCGGTATGTCGTGGGCTTTAAATAATTTTGAAGATCCGCGGTAAGGCACACTGATTGCCAGATACCCGCCTTTTTTCAAAAGAACCTTTATTTTTTCCAGGGATTCGGAGGGGTCTTCCAGGTGTTCCAGAACTTCAAAGAGCGTAATGACGTCAAAATATCCCGGACCGAATTTTTTGATTGCCTCTTCGGTATTCAGCGGGAAAACATTTTGGAGGCCGAAAAATTCTTTGGCCGTTTCAATGGCATCATTGTCAAAATCAGTTCCATAGCCGTCATAGCCATTGGCTACTGCCGCGGCCAGAAAATTACCCGTACCCATTCCGATATCTAAAAGTTTTCCTTTGGACGCTGGCAAATCGCGCAGAAATTCCCGATGGTTGACCTCCGGAGTTTTCAGTGGATTTTTATTCCGGAAAGAATACCGGATATCTTTTTCATACCACTCCGCCCCCGGATTTTTCATCGGGTTCCAAAATTGGCCGCCGCAGAGCGGGCATTCATATAGAGAATAATTCCCGCTTTTTTCTTTAAATATTGGATTGGAATTTTTTTTGCAAATGCCGCATTGCATATATGAATATCTTATATTGTTAGTAAATTAAGAACAAGTTATATTTATTTAGATTGTTACTAGATAAGTCTCCGATTAGTTATATATCGTGTATTATTTATGGATATAAATTTTTTGAAAGATAAGTCCGTGCTTGTTACCGGCGGTACCGGTTCTTTCGGCCAAAAATTTGTTGAGTTTCTTTTGAAAGACGGCGATTGCAAGCGGGTTATTGTTTTTAGCCGCGATGAATTTAAACAGCATGCCATGCAGAGGAAATTCGGCAATCCGGGAAATAAATTAAGATTTTTTTTAGGAGACGTCCGCGACCTTGCCAGATTACAGCGAGCTTTTCGGGGGGTGGATGTGGTAGTCCACGCGGCCGCCCTTAAACAGGTTCCGATGCTGGAGTTTAATCCGTTGGAAGCGGTTAAAACCAATGTTTTGGGCACGCAAAATGTCATTGACGCGGCTTTGGATAATGGGGTGAAAAAAGTTGTGCTGGTTTCCACTGATAAAGCGGTAAATCCGATAAATCTTTACGGCGCCACTAAGCTTTGCGCGGAAAAGCTTTTAATCGCGGCCAATTCTTACAGCGGAATAGAGAAAAAACCGATTTTTAGCGCAGTGCGTTACGGAAACGTAGTCGGCAGCCGCGGAAGTATCACCGAAGTTTTACAAGAACAGAAAAAAAATGGCGAAGTTACTCTCACTCACGAAGATATGACTAGATTTTGGATTACTTTGGATCAAGGAGTAGATCTTGTTTTGGATACTTTACGCTTAATGAAGGGCGGAGAGATCGTTGTGCCAAAATTATCGGCAATGAAAGTTAAGAATTTAATTTCGGTTTTGGTCCCCAATTGCAAAGTTAAAATTATCGGCGCTAGGCCCGGGGAAAAATTGCATGAAATGCTTCTTACCGAAGATGAGGCGCGGAGAGCGAGGGACATTGGCAAATATTATCTAGTTGAACCGAGCCATGATTGGTGGGATAAATCGCATTTTAAAGATTTTCCTAATGTTCCTGAAAATTTTAATTATGCCAGCAATGCAGCAAGGGAATTGACTAAGGAAGACCTTGCTAATTTTGTATAATATTTTTTTAAAATGATACCTTACGGTCATCAGTCAATTGATAAATCGGATATTGAAGCAGTTACGAAAGTTTTGAAATCGGATTGGTTAAGCCAAGGTCCCAAAATAGCCGAATTTGAGGAGGCTTTGGCCAAATATTGCGGCGCTAAATATGCCGTGATTTTTTCCAGCGGCACGGCCGCGCTTCACGCCGCTTATTTCGCCGCCGGATTAAAATCTGGAGACGAATTCATAACTACTCCACTGACTTTTGCCGCCACTGCCAATCCCGGTCTTTATTTAGGCGCTAAGCCGGTTTTTGCCGATATTGCGGAAGATTTGAATCTGGATCCCAAGGAAGCGGTAAAAAAAATAAATTCTAAAACCAGAATTATTTCTGTGGTGGATTTTGCCGGTTTGCCGGCGAAATTAGAAGAATTTAAAAAAATCGCGCGTGAACATAATTTAGTTTTAGTGGAAGACGGCTGTCACGCGTTAGGAGCAAGTTATAAAGGAAAAAAAATCGGCTCTGTGGCTGACATGACGGCATTTAGTTTTCATCCGGTAAAATCCATTACTACCGGGGAAGGAGGAGCGGTGCTTACCGATAACAAAGATTATTATGAAAAAATGAAAGTTTTCCGGCATCATGGAATTGTCCGCGACCCGGAGAAATTCAAAATGAAATCCCATGGAGATTGGTATCACGAGATGCAGGAACTGGGATATAACTACCGGATTACCGATATTCAGGCGGCGCTGGGAATTTCCCAGCTTAAAAGATTGGATAAATTTATAAAAGCAAGAAAAAAAATTGCCGCAGCTTATAACAAAGCTTTCAAGAAATTTTCTGATAAATTAGAACTTCCGTCAGACAATAAAGATTTTTCTTCATCTTGGCATATTTATGTAATCAGATTAAAAGGCGCGTTGGTGAAAAAACGTTCCGGCATTTTTAAAAAATTAAGAGAGGCGGGCATCGGAGTCCAGGTTCATTATCTGCCGGTTTATTGGCATCCCTATTATCAATCTTTGGGATTTAAAAAAGGCCTGTGTCCAAAAGCTGAAGCGTATTATGAAGCCGCGATTTCTTTGCCGATTTTTCCCGATTTAAAATCCAAAGACCAGAAATTTATTGTTAAAAAGTTGATTGAAATAATTAAAACTTTTTAATGATTTTAGCTATTATTCAGGCTCGGATGGGTTCTACCCGCCTGCCGGGAAAGATCTTAAAAGATTTAGCGGGCAAGCCCCAGCTCTGGCACGTGGTTAACCGGGTAAGGCGTTCTCGTTATATAGATAAAGTTATAGTAGCCACCACGATTGCGCCGGAAGATGACGCAACGGAAAAATTTTGCCGGGAAAATAATTTTTTATATTTTCGGGGATCGGTGGAAAATGTTCTGGAGCGTTATTATGAAACGGCAAAAAAATATGGCGCTACTGCCGGTGATACTGTTGTTCGCATCACTGCTGATTGCCCGTTAATTGACCCTAAAATTATTGATTTATGTTTAGAGGCGTTTAAAAAAGATAATTATGATTACATCAGTAATGTATTTTCCGGCGAGAGAACTTTTCCGCGCGGCCTTGACTGCGAGATATTTTCTTTCCGGGCGATTGAGAAAGCGTTTCGGGAAGCGACTTCGGCTTACGACAAAGAGCATGTAGATCCTTATATTATGGACAATAAAAAAGGAGAATTTAAAATCGGTCCGATAGTTATTGCTCCGCCGAAATACGCGCGGAATTATCGCCTGACCGTGGATTTTCCGGAAGATTTTGAGCTAATGGAATTGATCTATAAAAAATTTTATAAGGGCGGAGGGCAGATTATCAGCGTTCTGGAGGTGCTTACATATTTAGATGAAAATCCGAAATTTGCCTTAATGAACGCGCATTGCGAAGAAAAGCAAGTAAAATAATTATAATGAGACTCAAAAATAAAGTAGCAATTATAACCGGCGGCGCCAACGGCATTGGAAAAGGCATTGTGAATTGTATGGCAAAAGAGGGGGCAATCGCGATTATTGCTGACCGTGATATAAAACAAGCGGAAGAGGTTATGAAATTTTGCGCGGATTCTTATGGTACTCGCGGACTGGCATTACAAGTGGACGTTACTAAAGAACAAGAAACGCGGAAAGCGATTAAGAGAGTTATTGATGATTTTAGCGGAATTGATATTTTGGTGAATAACGTTGGTGTTACCGGAAAGTTGGGAATGCCATTTACTAATAATACTGAAGAAGATTGGGATTTGGTCTGGGATGTTAACGTGAAGCCGGTTTTTTATGCCGCTAAAGCAATCGCGCCGCATTTTCAGGAACGTAAATCAGGTAGGATTATTAATATGTCTTCTATTGCCGGATTTATGCCCGGACTTACTAAACCCCATTACAGCGTTTCCAAGGTCGGCATAGCGACTTTTACCCAAATTCTTGCCCACGAATTCGCTCCGTATGGCGTTACGGTGAATGCCATCGCGCCGGGATTGGTTTGGACGCCTTTATGGGAAGGGTTCGCGCCTCAGCTGGTTGAGCGATGGCCGGAAAAATATAAAAAAATGTCTCCGCGGCAGATTTTTAATAAGCATGTAAGCGATTTGATTCCTTTAAAAAGAGAACAAACTCCGGAAGACATCGGGATGGCGGCGGTTTTTCTTGCCTCTGATGAAGCAAAAAATATCACCGGACAAATATTATTCGTGGACGGCGGCGCAGTGATGCGTTAAAATTAATAATTAAAATATTTATGAGACTCAAAAATAAAGTAGCAGTTGTGACCGGCGGCGCCAGCGGCATTGGAAAGGGAATTGTCTCTTGCATGGCAAAAGAAGGAGCAATCGCGGTTATTGCTGATATTAATTTAGAACAAGCGGAAAACGCGGCATCGGAATTATCCAAGTCCGGGGCAAAGGTGTCGGCGGTAAAATTAGATGTTACTCAAGAAAAAGAGATAAATGATTTTTTCAGGAAAGTGATTGAAAAATTCGGCGGAATAGATATTTTAGTTAATAATGTCGGAAAAGAATGCCGGCCCGGACTGCCGTTCACTCGGAATACCGAAGAAGATTGGGATGAGGCGTGGAAATTTAATATGAAACCAGTTTTTTATGCCGCTAAAGCAATCGCGCCGCATTTTCAGGAACGCAAATCCGGAAGAATTATTAATCTTTCATCTATCGCGGCATTCATGCCCGGCCGCATGAAACCGCCGTATAGCGTGGCCAAGATGGGAGTCGCCACTTTTACCCAAATTCTTGCCCACGAATTCGCTCCGTATGGCGTTACGGTGAATGCCATCGCGCCGGGATTGGTTTGGACGCCGCTTTGGGAACATATTGCCGAAAATTTAAAAGAATTATTTCCGGAGAAATATCAAAATATGGAACCGCGCGCCATTTTTGAAAAGCGCATGAAAGAATTAGTGCCGCTTCAGCGAGAGCAAACTCCGGAAGACATCGGGATGGCGGCGGTTTTTCTCGGCTCTGACGAGGCGAAAAACATTACCGGGCAAATACTTTTTGTTGATGGCGGAGCGATAATGCGTTGATTTTTCTCCGTAGTTGCCTGCCTGCCGGCAGGCAGGCCGCATGGCAGATAGGTAGCTCGTTTATGACGCAGTGACTGATATGCGGGAAATTTTGTTATCTTTTATAGTTCTAATATAAAAGGAGATATGATGAACATAAAAGAAAAAGAAATCGTAGCTTTGCTTACGAGAATGCGCGATGAATATGGAGTAGTTGGTTTGAAAGCGGAATTTGAATCGGAAGGCACCCGTTTTGAAGAATTATTGCGTTTGAAAGATATTGTATCGCGTTCCGGCGTGCATCTTACTCTTAAAATTGGCGGTCCGGAAGATGTCTGGGGAATTTTGCAAGCGCGCCGGATTGGCGTTTCCGGCATTGTCGCCCCGATGATTGAAAGCGTTTACGCGCTTAGTAAATTTATTGATGCGGTTAATAAGCATTTGCCGGAAGATGAGCGGGAAGATACCGCAATTATATTTATGATTGAAACCGCGAAAGCTTATGAAGATTTAAATGCCATGCTGAAACTTGCGTCGGCTTATGGACTTAAGCACATCACCATTGGCCGCGTGGATCTTACGGGATCTTTTGGACTTACTCGTAAAGATATTGATTCTCCATTAATGTCGGAAAGGGTAACTGCTATTTTCAGGGGGGCGCGAGAACATGGGTTTGGCACAATGCTTGGCGGAAGCATTGAATCTGGCAGCCGCCCGCTGATTGAAAATTTGGTTGCCAATAATTTACTGGATCGTTTTGAAACCAGAAAGGTGGTATTTGACGCTAAGCGGGGATTGGAATCTTTTGATGAGGCAGTTAGGAGCGCGCATCAGCTGGAGCTTTTGTGGCTGGAAAATAAATCCCGTTTGCATACTCACGCGGCGGAAGAAGATGCGACTCGCATTACCATGCTCCGTAAGAGGGTACAGCAATGAATCAAAAACCAGTAATTCTAATAGCAGCGCGCGGTTTTTGGAATGAGAGAGGGTTAGCAAATCAGGAAGTTTTTCAGGATCGATTTGAATTAATCCGAACTGATGATTTTAAATTGTCAGTGGATATGGCGGAGAGAGTGATTGCTTTGGTATTGGGTGATAAAGAATGCGGTGATGAGGTTATGCGCCTTTTTCCAAATTTAAAGACGATTGCCAGAAATGGAACTGGCTATAACAACGTAGATCTTGCTGCCGCTCGGCTTAAAGGAATTAGGGTTACCCGTGTTTCCGGCTTAAATGCTAAGCCAGTCAGCGAATTTGTTTTGGGCCTTATTTTAGCGCTTTCTAGAAATATTGTACCGATGCATAGCAATATGCTTGGGGGTATATGGCAGAAAAGCCGAGGCAAATCTTTATCAGAAATGACCGTAGGAATCGTAGGGGTTGGTTCTATTGGGCGTCTCTTGGCAGAGAAGTTGCATGCGTTAGGTGTCGGAAATCTTATTGGTTGGAATCAATCGCGGCGGCCAGAAGTGTTAGAAATAGCAGATAAATACGGATTAAAATTGGTAGAGCTTCCCCAAGTGATGTCTGCCAGTGATGCCGTAGTAGTATCAGTTTTACTCACTCCGGAAACCACTAACTTGATTGGTAAGAATTTGCTTTCATTGATGAGGCCTGATGCGTTTTTGGTAAATATTTCCCGCGGCGCAGTTGTTGATGAAGAAGTCCTGGCCGAATTAGTAATGGCTAAAAAAATTGGCGGAGCCGCGCTGGATGTTTTTTCCAGCGAGCCGCCGTTTGATCAGCTGTTTATGAAAAAACTGATAGAGTATGGAAAAAATGGCGGCAATATTATTTTATCTCCTCATAGCGCCTCGTTAACTAAAAGCACGGAACAAGAAATTGTTTTGAAAGTTACGCGGAATGTAGTGAATGTTTTGGAAGGAAATTTAGAAGGAGTGGAAATTTTATAAAATACCTGTAGAATACGGGTATTTTTTTATTACTATTTGTATTGTTTGCGGGTTATATAATTACGATATTATGAATGATAATTTTAGCGAAAAAGAAGTTTTAAGTTATTTGGATTCTTTAAGCAATTGGGAACGCTGGGGAAAAGAAGATGAGCTGGGAACGATTAATTTTATAAATCCGAAGAAAGTCAAAAAATCTTTGGCTTTGGTACGGGATGGAGTTTCAGTTACTTGCGCAAGACCGATAGAGAGTTCTCCGGAGCCGGATCTTAAAACGCAAGCGTTGCGTAAAGAGATTGACAGCGGCGAAGGTCGGCGAGCGGGATTGGAATACATTGGAATGGTTTTTCATGGCAACAGCATTACCCACATAGACAGCCCGGCCCATTATTTTTGGAAAGGCAAGATGTATAATAACCGGCCGGCAGATTTGGTCAGTTCTCGGGAAGGCGCGCAAGTCAATGATGTGGAGGTTTTGAGAAACGGTATTATCACACGAGGCGTGTTATTGGATGTTGCCGCTATAAAAAATAAAAAATGGTTGGAATCGGGAGAAGCAGTAACGGTTGCGGATTTGGAAGCGGCAGAAAAAATTGTTGGAGTGAAAGTTGAATCGGGTGATGTATTATTAGTGCGGACTGGCAATTATAAAAGAATTTTAGAAACAAAAGAAAATATTGAAATTGCAAAAGAACCAGGATTAAGCGCCGCCGCTATGCCATGGCTTCGCGAGCGAGAAGTTTCCATTATTGGTTCAGATACTGCAAATAGTCATAAAAGCAATTTATATCCCAATATTAACAATCCATTCCATGTGATTTCATTGGTAAGTATGGGTCTTTGGATTTTAGATAATGCTAATCTTGAAGAGTTAGCTAAAGTTTGCAAGGAAAAAAAACGCTGGGAATTTTTGATTTCTATTAATCCTTTGCGGCTTAAAAATGCCACTGGCTCGCCAGTTAACCCAGTGGCTATATTTTAGGTTGTAATATCAATGACGGTTTTGGCTTTGATCGGCGCCCGTTCCGGCTCAAAAGGCGTTCCGAATAAAAATATAAAATTGCTTGGCGGAAAGCCGCTGTTGGCTTGGGTTATTGAGGCGGCGAAAAAATCAAAATATGTTAATCGGGTGATTATTTCCACTGATTCAGAAGAATATGCCAAAGTGGCAAGAGATTATGGCGCGGAAACGCCATTTTTGCGGCCGGCAGAATTTTCCGGCGATAAATCCACTGATTTTGATTATGTGAATCACGCGGTAAATTGGCTTCGGGAAAATGAAAGTTATGAGCCGGATTTAGTGGTGCGCGGAATGCCGACCGTGCCTTTTCAGCAGCCTGGCGATTTTGACGGCGCCGTGGAAGCGCTTTTAAATGATCCGGAAGCAGACTCTTCTATTGTAATGGCACTGGCAAGCCAGCATCCGGCAAAAGCTTTAAAATTGGTCCCGGACGGTAAGGGAGGAGAATTAGTGGTTGGCTATATCAGCGGTGACCCGAAAGACGCGGCGCCTCTGCTTAGGCAAGGATATGCCAAGGCCTATTTTCGCGCTAATTTAGTCGCTTTTCGTCCCCATATACTTTCCAAGTATAATTCCATTACCGGAGAGCGGATTCGGCCTTATATTGTTCCACAAGACCGGTCAGTGGACATTGATTCGGAAGTGGATTTTATGGTGGCCGAATATTTAAAGAATAATTTAAATAAATAATAAAATGGTTATTACTAAAGTAGAAGCTTTATATTGTGATGCGGGCTGGCGGCCGTGGACTTTTGTTAAAATTTCCACAGATGAAGGTTTGGTTGGCTGGAGCGAATGCTCTGATTCCCATGGCTCGCCGCGCGGACTTGAGGGAGTTATTAAAGATTTAAGTTCGCTTTTAGTTGGTCAGGACCCGCGTTTGGTGGAAAAATTATACTGGCTGATGTATTCGCGGACTCGGCAGAGTCCGGGCAGTATTATTCAAAAAGCCATTGGCGGCATTGAAAACGCGCTTTTAGATATTAAAGCAAAAGCTTTAAGCGTTCCGGTTTACGAATTATTTGGTGGGCCAGTCCGCGAGACCATTCCTTTATACTGGTCGCATTTTGCCACTTCCCGGGTTCGGGACGCGGCCGCGATCGGCAAACCGCAGATGCAGTCGCTTAGCGAGTTAAAAGAGTTAATTAAAGAGGTAAAATCCTCCGGTTTTAAAGTGATTAAGCCGAAAGTCGCATTTTTTGGCGAGAAGCCGGAAATTTATATGGCGGGCTTTGCTAAAAGCGATGGCTGGCCAGAACTGAATGTTGATAATTATAAATTGAAAGCGATTGATAAGTGGGCAAGCGCGCTTCGCGATGCTGCCGGCGATGATATAGATATTATTTTAGACCTTAATTTTAATTTTAAAACCGAGGGCTTTATTAAAATTGGCCGGATGCTGGAAAAATACAATTTGATGTGGCTGGAACTGGATTCTTATGATCCAGGCGCGCTTCGGTTGATTAGGGATTCAGTAAAAATTCCAATTGCTTCCGGTGAAGACCTTTACGGCGCGAGGCAATATCGTCCTTATTTGGAACGCCATGCCATGGATATTGTTATTTCCAATCCGACCTGGAATGGATTTATCCGCGCTAAAGAAATCGCGGCCTTGGCGGAATTACAGGAAATGAATTTTGCGCCTCATAACCATAACGGGCATTTGGCGACTTTTATCAGCGCCCAGCTTTCTGCGGTGATTCCCAATCTTCGGATTATGGAATTGGATGTGGAAGATGTGCCGTGGCGGGATGAGGTGGTTACCAATGTTCCGAAGATTATTAACGGCCAGATGGAACTTCCGAAAGGACCAGGCTGGGGCACGGAAATAAATGAAAAAGCCTTGAAACAGCATCCATGGCCAAAATAGTTCTTACCACCACTCCGTCATTTTCTAATACTATTGTCCGTTCTCCTGACCTGGCGGAATTTTTAGATGAGCATAGTTGGCGCGTTGTGCTAGATGAGCGGCTTAACCCGCCATTTTCTTTTAATCCCGAAGAGGTGGCGGCGATGGTAGCCGGAGCTTTATTGCCGGTTGGCAAAAAAGAATTTTCGCTATTTCCCAATCTTAAAGTGGTAATGCCATTTGGAGTGGGGTTAGAACATATTGATATTCCGGCGCTGGAAGAGCGGGGAATTGCGTTAAAGTTTTTTCCCGGCATTAATAAACATTCGGTTGCCGAGCTGACCATGGCTTTTATTTTTACTTTGGCTCGCAATATCGTGCCGTTTGCCAATGACATGAGAGAAGGCAAGTGGAAACGGACATCGGCAACGCAAGTTTCCGGGAAAACTCTTGGAATCGTCGGTTTGGGAAATATCGGCAAAGAGGTTGCGAAAATGGCGCGAAATTTAGGGATGCGGGTGCTGGCAAATGATATAGTCTATGATGAAGATTTTTTAAAGAGTATTGGCGTGGAAAAATCAGAATTGGAAACCTTGCTTCAAAAAAGCGATTTTATTACTTTCCATGTGCCATTGACTGACCTTACCAAGCAAATAGTTAATGAAAAATTATTATCTTTATTAAAACCAGGAGCCTATGTAATTAATACTTCGCGCGGAGAAGTGACAGATGAAAAGGCGTTGCTGGCGGCGGTTGAATCCGGGTGGGTTGCCGGCGTTGCTTTGGACGTATTTTCCGAAGAGCCGCCGTTTAATAATGAAATTCTTAAGCGTTTGATTTCTCACCCGAAAGTTATTGCCATGCCGCATATTGCTACTTTTACTCCGGAAACTCAATATGCGGTTGCAAAAAAGATTTGTGAGGAGTTAGTTAATCATGGCAAATAATTTTTTAAAGATATTTTGGGATGGCAGAAAGATGGCCGGTGAGTCCTGGATGAAATGGATTTTGCTGGAAGCGGTTTTTAAAACTGGAGCTAAGTTATTTCAGAAATCCGTCGGCCAGCTCAGCGTTACTTTTGGCCATGCTTATGCCGCTACTTTAGTTATTGGTTTGTTTCAGGTTATTTATGCTGTCAGCCGGGGACTTACTGATAAATCTTTAGGCAGTATTCTGGATGCCCCAAAACATATTTTCGGAGCAATTTTATATGGGATTATTTTTTCAGTTGCCACTATCCTCACTTTTTTGGTTTTTGCTAGCGGCGGAGATGTAGGCGTCAATACTTTAATTGTTACTTTATCCATAGTTCCCGGAGCGCTGATTGGTTATTTTCTTTTCGGCAATACCTTAAATTTTCGGAAGATTTTAGGCATTGTGTTTGCCGCAGCAGCCGGATATACAGTTCTCGGTTATCCGTCTTTGGCGGAGATTTCTAATTTGCCGCTTTGGATTGAATTGTCTTTTGCGGTGATGCTGCTTTTGGCGGTTATTCAAGGGATTGCCCAATGGATTAAAGAATCTCATCCTTTGACATTGAGTTTTTGGGGAGGTTTAGCAACGATTTTGGTTTCTTTGGGAGGATTATTTTGGTTAAATCAGGTTGAGTTATTAGCTGATTTTTCTTTGTCAATGCGGAAGTTTTGGTTAGCAGCGGCCGGTACCAGCGTATTTTTTGTCGGCGCCTTGATTTTCAATCTTTTAAGTTATAAATTTGGCGCTTTTATCGCTTTTAAAAATTTGGTAATGAACAGCAGTTATTTGATTATGACGATGATTTTTGGAGTTTTGTTTTTTGGCGAGCCGGCGACTTTTTTTAAGGCGTTCGGCACACTGATTTTTTTACTGGCTTTCGTGTTATTTGATGATAAGTCTTGGGCGATGGTAAGAATTATTTTTCCCAGGAGGGCGATCTGGTTTTCTAATCAAGAATTAGCCGAAAAGTTAAAAAATGTTAAGTTATTGGCAATGGATTTTGACGGCGTGCTAACCGATGGATTTGTTTATATTGACCAAAACGGGAAAGAAACCGTGCGTTGCAGCCGTAAAGATGGTTTAAGCATTGAAATGCTGAAACGGTTTGGCATCACACCCTACGTCATTTCTAAAACAATTAATCCGGTAGTGGCTGCCCGTTGTAAAACTTGGAATATTAAATGTTCGCAAGGCGTAGCCGATGCCGGCGGAAAAGCGGAAATTTTAAAAAGGATTATGTCGGAGTACGGATTTTCTCAAAAAGAAGCGGCTTATATTGGCGATGATTTAAATGATGAAGCGGTTTTTAATGTGGTTGGAGTATCAATCACGGTTGCCGATGCCCATCCGAGAATAAGATCCATTGTTGATTATGTCGCGGCAGCCAAGGGCGGGCAGCACGCGGTTCGGGAAATTGTAGAGCTGATTTTAACTGTTCAGGGGCATATTTTGAAATTTTAATAAACGAATTTGCTATAATTAAAATATGTGGGGATTTTTAAGCGCAGTTTTTAATAAAATAGCGTCCGTTGCCGTAACGATTTTAGTGGCGGTTGGTTTGGTTTCCGCGCCTTTAGCCCCACAAAGCGGGGTTTTCGAAGCGCCGGTCGCCGCAACCAGCAGTCAGGAGATAGTTCAGGAAGCGGCCATTAGTCAGCCGGAAAAAGAAGAAAAATCAGTTGTTCAGACCACGGCAAAAACCAAAAAAACGGAAATAGAAGAGAAATTGGCGCAAACCGCCCAATTTTTGGAAGCGTTGAAAAAAGCTTCACCGGCTCCGCCCACTCCATCTCCAGCCCCATCTTTGCCATCAGGAACTTTTCGTTTGCCAAATGGCGCTTTAGTGGATGTTAACGGCAATATTATTCAACCGGCGTCGCAATCCGCTAATACCGCTAGCAATCCCAGCTCTTCGGATAATTACGCTCTTGGCAGCACTATTAATCTTTCCAGAAGCACGCTGACAACTATTGATTTTAATTCTAATTTAGATTGTGAAGCGCTTAGTCTTTCTTCCGCGGACATTAAAAAATGCAAACTCTATCGCGCCAGCAAAGGCGATTATAACTGGAGCATTACAGATTAATAATCTTTTAAACAGGAGATAATGAAAATGAGTGCCAAAGCGGGTAACTCATTTTTATTTTTTAGGGTTATATTGAAGTATATGGTCAATAAAAAATATAAATTTTCGGAATGGTTGCGATTATTAAAAGAAGCTTTCGGGCAGTATAAATCGCAGATTGCGATTATGGCAGTTCTGACTTTTTTTAGCGGAATTCTGGAAGGTTTCGGGATAAACGCGATTATCCCCCTGCTTTCTTTTGCCGATAAAAATAACGTTCCGGCAAACGATGTTATTTCCAGAGCGATAGAGAGTTTTTTTATTTATTCCAATATAAATTTTACGATTCAATACCTGCTTATTTTTATTTTGCTGTTATTTTTTATTAAGGCTATTTTGTTATTTGCCGGCCAATATATTACCAATGTTATTATCGGAGATTACCAGAAAAAAACCCGGCTGGAGCTTTTAAAATTAACTTTTGCCGGCGATTGGTCTTATCTTTCTAAGCAAAAAGTCGGGCATTTGGATCAGATTTTAGTGGCCAATGTCAAAGATAGTTCGGCCTTACTGGCTCATATCAGTTCCGCATTTTTAATAGCGGTTAATATCGCCATTTATAGTTTATTGGTGGTAAATGTTTCTTTTTGGGTCGCGGTATTGGCTATTGTTTTTGGCGGGGCAATATTATTTTTATTTAAGCCGTTATTCAATAAAACCAGAAACCTGTCCCAGAAAATGGTCCAAAGATCCAAAGATTTGGCCCATTACGTGAATGAGAATATTATCGGGATGAAATCCATTAAATCAATGTTTGCCGAGGAGCGGGCATTGCGAAAAGGCGAAGCATATTTTGACGATATAAAGAATTTACAAATTAAAATCGGAGAACTCGGCAGTTTTAATACCGCGATGCTCCAGCCGGTAGGCATTTTGTTTATTGTCGGCGTATTTACTTTTTTTTATAAAAGCGGCGCGTTTAATCTCGGTTCTTTCGCGGTGGCGGTTTACGCGATTAACAGGGTTTTTGCCGGTATTCAGGCGGCCCAATCGGAAGTATATGTGTGGAATTCTTTGATTCCGTCGCTTGCCAGCGTTTTGGCTTACCGCGAAGAGGCCGCGAGCAATAAAGAAACGGATTCCGGAAGAAAAAATTTTTCTTTCCGCCATAGCTTGGAATTTAAGGATGTCGGTTTTGATTATGACGGCCAGAAGGAAATATTGTCCCATAACAATTTTTATATTAAAAAGGGAGAATTATTGGGATTAGTCGGCTCTTCCGGCGCCGGCAAGACCACGATTGTTGATTTGCTTTTGCGTTTGTTTAAACCAAAGAGCGGAGTAATTTTGTTGGACGGAGAAGACGCGGCTGACATCAGTTTGCGGGAATGGAGAACAAATATCGGCTATGTGTCTCAAGATGTTTTTTTAACTAACGATACTATTTTGAATAATATTAAATTTTACGACCCCGCGATGAATAAAGAGGATATTATTGAAGCGGCAAAAATGGCCAATATTTATGAATTTATTAAAAATCTTCCCGAGCAATTTGAAACTATAGTTGGTGAAAGAGGAGTCCGTCTTTCCGGCGGAGAGAAACAAAGAATCGCGCTAGCCAGAGTTTTGGCGCGAAAACCCGAGATTTTAATTCTTGACGAGGCCACCAGCGCTTTGGATAATGAATCAGAAGCGCTTATTCAGAAAGCAATCGCGGATTTGCGCGGCAAAATTACGGTTTTTGCGATCGCGCACCGGCTTTCTACGGTTAGGGAATTTGACAGGATTTTGGTATTGGATGGAGGCCGCATTGTGGAAAGCGGCGCGCCGCAGGAACTTTTGCGACAGCCGCAATCTTATTTTTATCAAATATACCATTTAAATAAAAATTCAAATCTATGAAACTAATTTTGGTTTGGCCGGACAAGGGCCAGCAATTCATCCATCTTATCTCGGAGCTTAAAAAACATAATCACGAAATTGTTTATTTTGTCGGTTCCGAGGGCGCGGATGAATTTAAGCCGCCGGAAGCGATATTTCATTTTTTTGGAGACGCGATGAACGGCAGGCCAGCCGCTGGTATTGATATGTCTGATTTTTTGCCGCCGGGAACTGATTTAATTGAGAAACTTTATAGAACCGAATCTTTAACTTTAACCATGCTTAATAATTTAGTACCGATGAATTTGGTTTTTAAAGACGAGGTTAACAGGCGCAAGCATTTTTATTATCATCTGGTTCAATATTGGTTCGGCGTGTTAAAAAAATATCAGCCGGAAGCCGTGATTCTTTCCTATATTCCTCATAATTCTTACGATTTTGTTCTTTATTCCCTAGCTAAACTTCTGGGAATTAAGGTTCTTACTTTTGTTGATACCAGGATTCCCGGCCGATTATTGCCGTTAAAAGATTTTTGGCTGGGCAGTGAGCGGCTTCAAAAAGAATTGGAGTTCAATCGGGAGAAAAACTTCAGCGTTGATGATTTGCCGGAGGATATCCGGAAGTATTATTTAAGAACGACAAAAAAGGATTTCAATGAAATGCCGGGGAATCTGAGGTTTCTAAAAAAGAAATATTCTTTGGTAGACCCGCTGTTTATTTCAAAAGTAAGAGCGAGTATCCAAGACGGAACTATTTTTTGGAAATCTTTTGGTTATTTACGGTGGAAGTGGGGGAGTAGGAATTATCGGCGCTGGATTAAAAAATTATTTTTTAACATTTCTTACGCGGTTCAGGATAATTTAAAAAAAGAATACCGGAGTTTTGAGTCTGCTCCGGATTTTTCCAAGAAATTTATTTATGTCGCGTTACAGGTTCAGCCGGAATGTTCCACTGCTCCGCAAGGCGATGTTTTTGTTGACCAGATTCTGATGCTGGAAACATTGTCCGCCGCTTTGCCGGAAAATTGGATTATTTACGTGAAAGAACATCCGCTTCAATGGCTTCGTTTCGGTTTGGGATTTTCCAATTATAAAAATCGCGGCTATTATCAAAAAATTTCCGAAATTAAAAATGTTAAAATTATTCCAGTGGAAACGAATTCCTACCGATTAATTAAAGAATCCCAGGCAGTGGCGACGGCCTCCGGCGCTCCCGGTTGGGAAGCGACGCTCTGGTCCAAGCCGGCGATTATTTTCGGTTATCCTTGGTATTTGGATTGTCCGGGAATTTTTCTCGTTCGGGATGTTTCTTCTTGCCGGGACGCCGTCAATAAAATTGTCAATGGCTTTAAAGTTGACCCCCAACTAACAATTAATTATTTGAAAAGCTTGGGAAAAGCAGGGATTCGGGGTTATCGGGCGCCTTCGGCCGGCGAGGGTTCTGATTTATCTCAATCGGAAAGCATGAAAAATATCGCTGATTTTATAGCGGCGGAATTGCCAAAATTATGAAACGGATATTTATAATTGGCTGGTCTGTTGATGACGGTCTTGGATTGGTGGAAGTTGCCAAAGAACTTCAGAAACAATCGCATAAAATTGTTTATTGGACTTGGGCTGGAACTGGTATAGGAAAAATCGCCGACAGCAAAGAATTTTCCGGAGTCATCTGGCACTCTCATGAAGATGCTGTGGCGGGCCTTCCCGCAAAGGAGATAAACACTTCTAATTTTTTCCCCCCGGGAGAGGATTTAATCGCAAAGTTGTATGAAGCCGAATCAGCAGTTTTGAGCATGATGAATAAAAAATATAAAGATATCGGCGTTTCCGAACGGAAGCAAATTTATTTTGACTTGGTGCGGTATTGGTACGGAGTTATCCAAACTTTGAAACCGGATGTTGTCATCCACAATGATATTCCCCATACTGTTTATGATTTTATTATTTTTTCCATATGTGAATTGTTAAATATAAAAAATATTATATTTGAAAGAATTGTCCAATTTGACCGGATGTTATTAATGAATGATTATCGAATCGGCAGCCGATCTTTAGAGAAAGCATTGCAAGATAATCGGGGCCGGAAATTTGTTTTAGCGGATCTGCGGGAAGATATGCGGCGGCATTATCAAGAGCAATTATCCGATATGGTTCCGCGGAACATCCAAAAATTAAAAAAGAATTATATCGGGAAGAAAGCTATTTTTACCAAAATTAAAATGATCAGGGACAGCCTCGTTAACCTCACTTTTTTTGGAAAAACGTTTAATTTTATTTCAAAAATTTTTCGCGAAAACCTGAAAACTGAATATGAAAGCGTAGCCTTGCCCGCTGATTTTACCAAACCGTTTATTTACGTCCCTCTGAATTATCAACCGGAGCGGACTTCCAGCCCTCAAGGCGGCGTATTTGTTAATCAAATTTTAATGATTGAGATTTTAGCCGCTAGCGTTCCTTCTGATTGGCTGATTTATGTAAAAGAGCACCCGTCGCAGTGGCTGCCTCGCGGGCTTAATTTTTTTAATTGCCGTTACCGAGGTTTTTATAAATCTATTGCCCGATTGCCAAATGTACGCCTCGTGCCAATGGCCACCGGCACCCATGAATTAATCAGAAATTGCCAGGTATTGGCTACGGTGAGCGGAACCGCGGGCTGGGAGGCGTTAATGAGGGCAAAACCGGTTTTAGTTTTTGGTTTTCCCTGGTATAAGGAATGTTCCGGCGTTTTCAAAGTTAATAATGTTGAAAGTTGCAAAGATGCCATTTGGAGAATCCGGCAAGGATTCGGGGTTAGCCCCGAGTT
The DNA here is from genome assembly GCA_016192685.1 of Candidatus Harrisonbacteria bacterium. Lineage (GTDB taxonomy): Bacteria > Patescibacteriota > Minisyncoccia > UBA6257 > 02-FULL-45-10c > JACPTS01. The sequence goes on along the minus strand of JACPTS010000001.1, from coordinate 140,996 downwards.
AATGTTTAATTACTTGGCGGCCCTGGATCAATCCAGTGTCCAGGCCTATTTTGATTTAGTTGGAAAAGAACTTTCCGGAATAAGCAAGGAAGAAAACATTAAAAATCTTTCGCGGCTGATTCTTTCCGAGCTGGAAACAGCGCCATCTTAATAAAGGTTCTATATTAGAATCCATCTTAATAATATGTTTAAAAAAGACTCCGTTTTTATCATTGCCGAAGCCGGTATTAACCATAACGGTGATTTTGAGACCGCTAAAAAACTGATTACCGCGGCAAAAGCCTGCGGTGCTGACGCGGTAAAATTTCAGGCCTTTAAAACCGAAGAGTTGATTATTGAGGAAGCGCGGAAAGCGGAGCATGTTAAGGGCGGGCAGAGTTTTTTTGAAATGTTAAAGGGCTGGGAATTATCCGGCGATGACTATGTTAAATTGGCTGATTTTGCCAAAAAGGAAGGAATTATTTTTTTCGCGTCGGTTTTCGGAAAGCGGTCAATCGCAATGCTGGAGAAAATCGGCGCCCCGCTTTTTAAAATTGCTTCTTGCGATTTAAATAACCATTTTTTATTGAAGGAAGTTGTTAAAACAAAAAAACCGATAATTATTTCAGTTGGCTTGGGAGATATGGAAGAAATAGAAGAAGCAGTCCAAATTTTAAAAGACCGGAAAAAGAATCTGGGGATTTTACACTGTGTTTCGCTGTATCCGCCTAAAGCCGAAGAATTGAATTTGCAAAGAATTGGAATTTTAAAAAGAGCTTTCCCCGAACACATTATCGGTTATTCTGACCATACTCTGGATATTTTCGCGCCGGTTGCTGCGGTTGCTTTGGGAGCTAAAATAATTGAAAAGCATTTTACTTTGGATAAAAACATGCCCGGCCCGGACCAGCCAAGTTCGGCTGACCCGGCGGAATTTAAAAAGATGGCTGAGCAAATCAGATTTTTTGATAAAGCTGTTAATTCCAATGAAAAAAATATCGCGCCCGGGGCGAGAGAAAAAGAAATGCGGAAAGCTTTCCGGCGCAGTCTGGTTGCCAATGTAAATATTTCAAAGGGAACCAAAATAACCGAGGATCTGCTGGGAGTCAAAAGGCCCGGGACCGGAATTCCTTCTTCGGAAATGGCTAAGGTGCTTGGAAAAAGAGCTAAACGGGATTTGGTTAAAAATACGATATTAAAATATTCTGACTTTTAAAATATTATGGATTTTCGGGTAAAAACTCTTTATGATTCGGGAACGGCAAAGATTTTGGAAGATAGACTTGTTTTTCACCCGCCGTTTTTTGGAGTGCTGGATGGAGTAAGCGGACTTTATGACCCGGCAGTCGGGCCAAGGCTTTTTGGCGGCAAATCCGGCGGGCAAAAGGCCGTTGAAATAGTGGATGAGGTTTTTACTCAAGCGAACGATAGCGACGAATTGATCGCGGTTGTAAAAAAAGCAAATGCCCGACTTCGGGAATTTTCTGAATCGCAGGGGATTGATATGAATCGCGCGGACTTATTGCCGGGAATGGCTTTTGCTTTTGTAAAAATAGGAGAAGACGGCATCCAAATTTTGCAGGGGGGCGATTGCTATGCGGTATGGGAAAAAACTAACGGGGAAATAGGAGCAACATCAAATCAAAATATTCTTAATGAAGAAGAGTGTATCAATATTATTAATAACATTATTAAAAAATACCACGGCGATCGCAATAGAGCCTGGCTTGAATATATGCCTATCTCCGCTAAATTGCGGATTGAAAGAGTAAATAAAAATTTAGATAAAAAGGCAGTTGTTCTTAATGGCCAGTCAGGAGCGGAAAATAGCTGGTATAAAACAACTTTACCGCTGAAAGAATTAAAGACTTTGCTTTTATTTACTGACGGCATGATTGAGTTTGCCGAGAGCCGCAATGCCGATGAAATGGGTAAAGTTATTCTTGGCGCGTATCATCGTCAGGGTCTTGTTGGCATGCTTTCTCGTATTCGGGAAATTGAGAGCAAAAGAACTCATATGACTCATATTGCCCAGGCCGAAGCCACGGCTCTGGCGATTGAATTCAAAACAATATGAAAAATATTTGTCTTATTCCGGCCAGGGGCGGTTCAAAAAGAATTCCCAAAAAGAATATTGTTGATTTTCACGGCAAGCCGATGATTGCCCATACAATTGAAGCGGCTATAAAATCAGGGCTTTTTGGCGATAGTATTTATATTTCTTCTGATTCAGAGGAAATATTAAACGCGGCCGATTCTTATAAAGGCGTTAAAAAGATTCTTCGCCCGGCGGAAATTTCCGGCGATAAGGCGTCATTAGAAGACGTGACCGCGCATTTGTTGAAAAATGTTAAAACAAAATTTGATTATTTATGCCTGCTGATGCCGAATTGCCCCTTGCGAAATTCGGAAGACGTCAAGAAATCCTACGAAATTTTACGGAAATTAAAGAAAAATTGCTTAATGAGCGTGGTTGATTACTATTGGCTGTATCCGTTTTGGGCACTGGAAGAAAAAAATGGGCGTCTGGATTTCTTTTTTGGGAAAAAATATTTGGTTGATTCAAAAAAATTGCCCAAAGTCTATTGCCCCTCGGGAGCGGTGCGCTGGGTGAAGGTTGCTAATTTTTTGAAAGAGAAAAAATATTATGGAAAAGATTTGGGCAAATACGTGATACCATTTGAAAGAAGTGTTGACATAGATACTTTTGAAGACCTTGAATTAGCTAAGAAACTTTTTAAAATTAAATAATTAATTTATGAATAATCGATTTAAAAATTGGCAACTGCCAAAAATTGAGCACGGAAAACTTACCAAATGGAATTGGGTAGTTTATCGTCCGGAGAATTTTAAGCTTGGTAAAAAAACAGATATCGGAGCATTTACCGCGATTTTCGCGCACCATGGCGTGACGATTGAAGATGAAGTACAAATAGGCTCCCATTGCACCCTTTATTCAGCCTCTACTATTGATGATAAACAAGGGTTGGTGGTTCTTAAAAAGAATTGCCGAATCGGTTCGCATAGCATCGTGATGCCGGGCATTACTGTTGGTGAAAATACCATTGTCGGAGCGCAGAGTTTTGTAAATAAAGATTTGCCGCCTAATGAAGTTTGGGCTGGTTCACCGGCCAGATTTTTAATGACCACAGAAGAATATTCGGAAAAATTGAGAAAACGGAGGAAAAAATAAAGAATAATCTTTACACAAAATCCACGCCATTGCGTGGATTTTCATTAAAAACTTTTAGGCTTATTTTTTGGTTTTATATAGATAGCAGTAACGCATTTAAAATGAAAAAAACAAAAAAGAAATATTCAATAGCAAAACCTTATATTACCAAAAAAGAAGAACAATACGTTCTAGAAGTTTTGCGCTCCGGGATTTTGAGCATTGGCCCTAAAATAGAATTATTTGAAAAGAAATTCGCTGATTTTATGGGAGTTAAATATGCTTGCGCGGTTTCCAGCGGCACGGCTGGGTTGCATTTAACCATGATTGCCGCCGGCATCGGTCCGGGCGATGAAGTGATTACTACCCCATTTTCTTTTGTCGCTTCGGCGAATTCTATTTTATATGTCGGCGCTAAGCCGGTTTTTGTTGATATTGATCCGGTTACCTATAATATGAACCCGGCAAAAATTGAAGAAAAGATTACCAAAAAAACCAAAGCGATTTTAGCGGTGCATATTTTCGGCCAAGCGACTGATATGGATCCGATAATGAAAATCGCCAAAAAATACAAATTAAAAATCATTGAAGATGTCTGCGAAAGCATTGGCGCTACTTATAAGGGGAGGAAAGTTGGCACTTTTGGCGAATCAGCGGTTTTCGCTTTTTATCCCAATAAGCAAATGACCACCGGCGAGGGCGGGATGATTGTCACTAATGATAAAAAATCAGACCAACTATTCCGCAGTCTTCGGAATCAGGGCCGGGCGGAAAATATGCAATGGCTGGATCATGAGCGGCTTGGCTATAACTATCGGATGGATGAATTAAGCGCGGCTGCCGGATTGGCCCAGATTGAGAAGATTGATTTTCTTTTATCAGAACGAAGAAAGGTTGCTGAAATGTATACAAAATATTTAAAGCCGCATTCCGATTTCATTCAGGTTCCCGTTATTGCTCCAGCTAATATCCACACCTGGTTTGTCTATGTAGTTTCGCTTAAAAATAAAAAAATAAACCGGAATCAGCTGATTGAAAAATTAGCAGCGGAAGGAATTAGCACGAAGCCGTATTTGCCTTCTATACATTTGTTTAGTTTTTACAAGAACTTGTTTGGTTATAAAGAAGGTGACTTTCCAATTTCTGAAAATGTTAGCAATAAAGCAGTGGCGTTGCCTTTTTATATTGGTTTAAAAGAATCAGACATCAAATATATTTGCGAAAAATTAATCTCTACTATTAAAAAACAATGAAAAATCAATTTGAAGGTAAAACAATTTTAGTGACCGGCGGCACAGGTTCTATCGGCTTAGAGATTGTCCGTCAGCTTCTTAAATATAATCCCAAGGCAATCCGAATTTTTGCCCGGCATGAAGACCGCCATTATCATTTGATGCATGATTTTGGTTTGGGTAATTCAACGCTTAGATTTATAGTGGGAGATGTTCGAGATAAAGATCGTTTGCGAATGGCAATGGATGGCGTGGATATTGTTTTTCATGCCGCCGCCCTAAAACAAGTTCCAATCTGCGAATATAATCCTTTTGAAGCCGTAAAAACTAATATTATCGGTGTTCAAAATGTAATTGAGGCGGCGCGGGAAGAAAATGTGGAACAAGTAATCGGGATTTCCACCGATAAAGTTGCCGAACCGCAGGGCGTTTTGGGTGTTTCCAAACTGATGGCTGAAAAACTTTTTTTAGCCACCTATTATTATGGAGGCGGTAAAAGGACTAAGTTTTCTTGCGTCCGTTTCGGCAATGTTTTGGGCAGCCGCGGCAGCCTCCTTCCGCTTTTAAGGAAACAGATTTTTGGCAATAAAGAAATAACAATTACGGCTCCGGACATGACCAGGTTTGTCATGACCATTCCCCAGGCTGTTAATTTGGTTTTGCGGGCGGCAAACTTAAGCCAGGGCCAGGAAATTTTTATTTTGAAGATGCCCTCGGTTCGGTTGGGAGATTTAATTGACGCGGCCGTGCATTATTACGCTCCTTTGGCCGGTAAAAAAAAGGAAGACGTAAAGATTAAAGTTATTGGGGCGCGGGATGGAGAAAAATTTCATGAACAGCTTTTAGCCAATCATGAGGTGGACAAAGTTTTAGAAACCGAGGACATGTATATTTTAACTCCCCATGAGAAAGTAAATAATAGGGAATACGCTAAGGTTTATCCTTCAACGGTTAAGGGAGTTAAGGGAATTCAATTTTCTTCCGAACACGCTCCTAAATTAGATCTAAGTGAATTGTTGCGTTTGGTAGAAGAAGCGGATTTGCACCAAGTTTGAAAATAAATTATGAAAGTAATCTGCGAGGTTTCCAATAAGCATTGTCATTTAACCGAGGAAACTTTAAAAAAATCCGGTTTGAAATTGACTAAGCTGAAAGATTTATCCCAGCCGGAACAATGGGCGAGTAAAGAATATTATAACGACGGAATGGAGGATTTTCGGGTGATTATGCCTTGCCGATCGGAGGACCAATTTGAATTGTCTTTAACTGATTGGATTAAGCGTTTTGGCCGCGATACAGCGCCAAAATGGAAAAGAAATAAAGAAACCGGATATGCCGTAACATTGCGGCATCTGCATATTTCTGACCGCCAAGCCCAGGAACTCGGATTAAAAGACGGCGATGAAGTGGCTATTCAAAAAGGCGGCGTCCGGGCCGGCCGATTGGATAAAGTGCTGGTTCGGGTGAGCCCAAATTTTGATTTTCGGGTTCATCTGGATACTGATGAAGCAAATGCGCTTTATATTAAAAACGGGGAAGAAGTTGATCTAATTGTTACTTGATTTGTTACTGCCGCCCCAATTTTTTGTTCTATATAATAATGAAGAATTTAGATGTCTTGGTAATTTTTGGCGGCGGTTTGGTAAAAGAAGGCGGTCGCTGGCGCACTACTACTTTTGACGATACAGGCGATAATTTCGGCATTAGCGGAGACAGATTAAGAGTGATAGCTGCCGGTTTTTTATACAAAGAAAATCCGAAGCAATTAATTATTGCCTCTGGCGGCAAGGGCCAGCTAAAGGATGTTTTACCCGGAAAAATTACTTTAGCCAGCGTGATAAAAGAAGAATTGGTTAAACTTGGCATTCCGGCAAAAAATATAATTAAAGAAGAAAAATCCGGCACTACCTATCAGCAGTTGAAAGAATTACAAAAGATACTTAAAGGAGGAGTATTTCGTAGCGCTGTTGTAATTTCAAATGAACATCATTTGCCGCGCATTCTGGCAATGATAAAATATGTTGCTGATTTGCGGCCGTTAAAAAAAATGCTTAACTTATCAAAGTTAAAAATAAAATCGGCCGAAGATATCGTTATGGAGTATGAGCCGGAAGCTTGGCGTAAAATTATTACCCGGGCCCGTAAAAGCAGAGCGATGAAAGAAAGAATTAAATTAGAAAAACAAGGAGTGAGGCAAATTAAAAACGGCACTTACCAATTCAAATGACGGAGATAAAAATCGGCAATAAAAAAATAGGCGGCAGGAATAAAACTTTTATAGTGGCGGAATTGGGCATCAATCATAACGGCAATTTAAACCTGGCTAAAAAAATGATAGCGGCTGCCAAGAAAGCCGGCGCTGATGCCGTTAAATTGCAATCCTTTGTCACGGAAGATTTCGTCGGCGACAAGAATTTAATGTATACCTATAAAAGCCAAGGAAGAAAAATTACCGAGTCCCAATACGGGATGTTTAAAAGGAATGAATTAAATAAAAAAAAGCAAAAGGATTTATTCGGATATGCCAAGAAAATCGGAATAATCATATTCTCCACTCCGCAAGACAATAGTTTTAAAACAGTTGATTATCTCTGCGGTAAAGAAATCGGAATGCCGGCCATTAAGGTCGGTTCCGACGACCTGACCAATCTTCCGATGCTGGCGTATTATGCCCAAAAGAAAAAGCCGATGATTATTTCTACGGGGATGAGCGCTTTGGAAGAAATAAAAGACGCAGTAAACACAATAAAAAAATATAATAATAAGATAGTTATTTTAAAATGCGCTTCTTTATATCCTACTCCGCCAAAAGAAGCGAATTTAACGCAGATTAAAACTTTGCAAAAGATTTATAAAGATTGCGTTATCGGTTATTCTGATCATACCGAGGGCAGTGCCGCGGCCGTCATCGCCGTAATTCTGGGAGCAAAAATGATTGAAAAGCATTTTACTCTGGATAAGAATCTGCCCGGACCGGATCATTGGTTCGCGGCTGATCCGAAAGAACTGGACTTTTTGGTTAAGCAAGTCAGGGAAGCGGAGCAAATGCCGGGAAGTTCGGAATTTAAATTATCCCGGCAAGAACTGGAAATGAAAAAAATCGCCCGGAGAAGCATTATGTTTGCCAATCCGGTTAAAAAAGGAGAAAAAATTAAAGTCCAGGATTTGGAAGTAAAAAGGCCGGGGACAGGATTGCCGCCGAAATATTTGCCGAAGGTTATAGGCAAAATAGCAAAAAGAAATTTCAAAAAGGGCGATATAATTAGGAAGGGAGATTTATGAACATTATGAACGTATTTTATAAAATTATCGCTAAATTAATTAAGATGCCCGCTAATCAATTTCATCCCTTGGTTTATATTGGCGGCCAGCCGGAATTCGGGAAAAATGTTTATATCGGGCTTTTTTCCGAAGTTAATGCCCAAGAATCCTTGGTAAAAATAGGGGATAATTGCGACATTGCTTCGTTTGTCAGTATTAATGTAGCTGATTCGCATAAAAAGGCTGTCGGCTTAGCAAAAGAAATTGAAAGGAGAAAGATTGCCATTGATAATGATGTTTTTATCGGTTCCCATTGTTTTATCGGCGGCGGCGTCCATATCGGTCATCATACCGTTGTGGCGGCCGGAACAATTATCACCAAGCCGTGCGAAATCCCTCCTTATTCATTGGTGATAGGAAATCCGCCTGTTATAAAAGAGGGTTACTATAAAAATGATTCCTCACAATAAACCGACTTTAGGCAAAGAAGAAATAGATGCTGCGGCTAGAGTTATAAAATCCGGCTGGGTAGCGCAGGGAAGCGAAGTAAAAAAGTTTGAAGATGAGTTCAGCGGATTTTTATTTAAAAAGCCCGGGCAGGCGGCAGCGGTTTCCAGCGGGACAGCGGCTCTTTATCTGGCACTGATTTCTTTGGGTATCGGCAAGGGAGACGAAGTCATTTTACCGACTTATGTTTGCTCGGCGGTTCTTAACGCGATTTTTATGGCTGGAGCCAGACCGGTTTTAGTTGATATTGAAAATTTAAATCTTTCTTATTTTGAGACGGTAAAAAAAGTTAACAGAAGAACTAAAGCGATAATAATTACCCATACTTTCGGTTATCCGGCTGATACGCGCAAGTTTCTAAATTTGGGAATACCGATAATTGAAGATTGCGCTCAAGCGCTGGGTTCTAAATTTAATAATAAATATGTCGGTACATTCGGCGATATCGCGATTTTTTCTTTTTACGCGTCCAAGATGATGACTACCGGCTATGGGGGAATGGTGTTTTCCCAAAATAAAAATTTAATAGCGAAAATTAAAGATTATCGGGAGTTTGATTGCCGCAGGAATTATAAACCGAGATTTAATTTCCAGATGTCCGATCTGCAGGCCGCTATAGGCAGGGCTCAGCTTAAAAAACTTCCATTTTTTTTAAAAAAAAGACAGAAAATTGCCTATGCATATTCAAAGAATACGCCCGAAATTATATTTCCTAAGAAAAATAGTTTAACTAAACCCAATTTTTTCCGTTTTATATTAAAAATAAGCAATCCCCGCCGGCTGCAAAATTATTTTTTAAAAAATAAAATTAAAACAATTGTCCCCATAGAAAGATATGAATTACTGCATAATTATTTAGGATTACCTTCTAAAAATTATCCGGTAAGCGAAGAAATGGCCAAAACAACCCTGTCTTTGCCAATTTACCCAAGCTTATCAGGGAAGCAGATTAAATATATTAGAGCTGTCTTATATAAATATTTTAAACATGATAAAAAAATCTAACCAACAGGTTTGGGAAAAGAAAGTGTATTCAAAGGGCCGCCAGCTTAATTTTTATCCTTATGACATTTTGGTAAGTATCGTAGCAAGGAATTTTTTTTCCATCCCGCGAGAAAAAAGATCCAAAATAAAAGTTTTAGATCTGGGCTGCGGGGCCGGCAACAACTCCAAATTTTTAGCCGAGAGCGGCTTTAAAGTTTTTGGCCTGGACGGGTCAGATTCCGCTGTCAGAGCTTGTAAGGAAAGATTTTCAAAATGGCATTTAAAAGGTGATTTTTTGCAAGGAGATTTTCTTAATTTGCCTTATCCTGATAATTTTTTTGACATTATTATTGACCGGGAAAGCATTTACGCCAATTGTTTACCAGATATTGTAGTTGCATTGAATGAGGTGTTTAGATCGCTTAAGCCCGGCGGATTGTTCATAAGTTTTGCCTATAGCCAATATCACCCGGATAAGAAATACGGTAAAAAAATAGGAAAAAATACTTATAATAATTTTAAAGAAGGCAGCTTTTATCGCGCCGGCTTAGCGCATTTTTTTAACCTTGGTGAAATTAATGAATTATTTAAAAAATTCAGATTAGAAAATATAATGCGCCATTCTTTAAAGAATATAAAAGGTAAATTTATGGAATATGATGAATTTATAATTTTGGCCAGGAAATCCTTATGATTTTATCAATTCATCAGCCGGCTTATTCGCCTTGGCTTGGTTATTTCCATAAAATCGGGCTGTCGGATACTTTCGTATTTTTTGACACCACGCAGTTTGAGAAAAATAGTTTTATAAATAGGAATAAAATTAAAACCGCCAATGGCCCGGTTTGGCTTACGGTGCCGGTAAAATTAAAAGGCCATTTTGACAAGCCGATTAAAGATATAGAAATCGCGGACCAATCCTGGAAAAAAAAACACCAAAAGGCCCTGGAACTGAATTATAAAAAAGCGAAATATTGGAATGAATTTTCCCCGATTATTGATGATTTTTATAAAAAAGATTTTAAATATATTTCTGATTTATGCTATGAACAGCTTTTGATGTTTAACTCGGCGCTGGGGATAGATACAAAAATAATCAAAGCTTCGGATTTGCCAAAATATGAAAGCAAAAAAAATGAGCTGGTATTGGATATTTGCAAGGGATTGAAAAGCAATCTTTATGTTTCCGGCGGATTGGGCCGGGATTATATTGATGCTGAGGCATTTAAGCGGGACAACATAGGATTATATTTTCAAGATTATAAGCACCCGGCTTATAACCAACTTTGGGGGGATTTTGTTCCATATATGAGTCTTTGGGATTTGCTGTTGAATGAGGGTCCGAATAGTCCGAAGATAATTTTTGAAGGCAATATTACAAAAAAAGATTTAAAAAAATAATGAAAGAAAATAAGAAAAGTGTTTTGGTTATTTCCGCTCATCCTGACGATGAGGCGTTTGGATGTTTAGGAGTTCTGCTTAAACACTCAGAGGCTGGAGATAAAATCAATTTTCAGTGGTTCACCGGAGGCCGGGACGAAAAACAGTTTGAGGGGATGAAAAAGCTGGCTAATTTATTAAATGCTGAATATGCCAATGAAAATCTGGCCGATCAAGAGTTAGATGCTCTTCCGATAAAAAAACTTATAAGCATCGCTGAAGCCGCGGTGCAAAAGCATAAACCCGATATTGTTTATACGAATTTTATCGGGGATTTGAACAAAGATCATAGGTTGGTTTCCGAGGCGGTCATGGTGGCTTGCCGGCCATACAGAACTATCACTCCCAAGGAAGTATGGATGTTTGAAGTGCCAGGAACGACTGAATTAGGTATCCGTCCTTTCGTAGCTGATAAATCAGTTGAAATAAATAAAGCTGATAAGGAAAATAAAATGCGCTTATGCTATGAGCAAGAAATGATAAACGGCAGGGAATCTGTCCAATCTTTTGAAAGATTTGAAAAATGGCCAAAACTTCAATGATATGGGTATGAAATTTTTCGGTTCATTTGTAGAACTTAAAAAGCCAAAAAAAATATTTTTCCATCCCGTTGTTATAGATAGCGATAAATTAAAACCTTCGGAAATTATTGCCCAAACCGTAATAACCGCTATTTCTCCGGGAACGGAAGTGGCCGCGTATAAGGGCGATTCACCGCTTCGTCCGGGTAAAATATATCCGCGCTTGCTCGGCTATTGCAATGCGGCTAAAATTTTATATGTTGGAAAAAAAGTTGCGGATTTTAAACCTGGAGATTTGATACTTACGGATCAGTCGCATCGCAGTGTCTTTAAAATGCCAGCTTCTGAAATTTTAGCGCGCGTTCCAAATTCGGTTGCTCCGGAACAGGCGGCGCTTGCTTATCTTTATAATCTTGGCCGCGTTGCGCTTACTAATGGGAAAATTAAAAAAGATTTCAAAGTGGCGGTTATCGGGCTTGGAACGCTTGGACTAACCGCCGTAGCGCAGGCTAAATTATTTAATGCCCGTATCGCGGCATTATCGGCGAGCAAATCAAAATTGCGTTTGGCAAAAAAATTAGGCGCTCACAGCGCCTTGTTGAAAACCGATAAAGATATTGAGCAAAAGGTCAAAAAATATTTTAACGGGAAAGGAGCTGATATTGTCGTAACCACATCCAATACCTGGTCGGATTGGAAAATCGCTTTGCGGCTCCCGCGGAAAAACGGTATTATTTCGGTTCTTGGTTTTCCCGGGAGGACCGAGGGGGCTCCTAAATTTAATCCTTTAGACCCGCGATATTTTTATGCGAGGAAAATCAATATTATTTCCGCGGACTTGGGAAATAATCCCGGTCAACGCGAACCGGAGTTTAAGACTTTGCAAAAAAATTGCCGAAAAATCCTCAACGATATTTCCAAAAAGAAATTAAATCCTAACTATTTAATATCAGGAATCTATCCGGCTGATCAAATAACGCGCGCTTATCAGAAACTATTATCCAGAAATGGGAAGGCAGTCACTTATTTATTAGATTGGCGGAAATTATCGTATGGGAAAACAAAAAAGCATTAAAGCCGCGGTTATCGGCTGCGGCCGCATCGGGGCTTTCACTAAAAGAGTTGCGGGAGAAATTTCACCGGCCAGTGAATTTCCGGTAAATCACTGCGCGGCGATTCGCGCGGCTCCCGGAGTGGAATTAATCGCGGTTTGCGATCTTAATTTGGAATTGGCCCAAAAAGCGGGCCAATCGCATAAAGTTAAAAATATCTATACTGATTTTAAAAAGATGATTGCCGAGCAATCGCCGGATATTATTACGATTGCCACCAGAACCGCCGAACGGCCGGATATAATTATCTACGCGGCCAATCATGGGATTAAAGGAATGCATATTGAAAAGCCATTAGCCATTAATTTGGCTGATGCCAAAAAAGCGGTAAGGGCACTTCAGAAAAATCGGGTAGCAATTTCTTACGGGGCTGTTCGGCGTTATTCGTCGGTTTACCAACAAACAAAAAAAATAATCCAATCCGGGCGCTTGGGAAAATTAAATAGGATAATTATTGAATTCGGGAAGTCATCGTTAATGTGGACTCATCCCCACTCGGTAGATTTAGTAAATTACTTTGCTGATAATTCGGAAGTTGCTTACGCGCAATCTTCTTTTAAATTTAATAAAAAGGATGTTAATAATAAAAAAATTGATTTGGACCCGGTTTTGGATTTTGGATTGGTAAAATTTAAAAACGGAGTTTCCGGATTAATAACCGACAGGGACGGCAGAAACACCGGGCTTATTTGCGAAAGAGGAGAGATCTGGATAATGTCTGACGGCAGAAGTTTGCGCCTTAAAGATAATAACGGAAAAATCAGAAATATTAAAATCAAAAAGGGATTAAGCGGAACAATTACGGCGATATCGGAATTGCGGGAGTCTCTTGCCCGCAAAAAACCGACTTCCATAACAGCCGAAGAAATACTTAAAGAACAGCGGATTTTAATGGCGCTCGGTTATTCCGGCATATATAATAGTAGGAAAACCGCTCTCCAAGACATAGATGATAACTTTACTATTACCGGTAGAACCGGAAATCTTTATGCGTAAGAAAATACTTTTTGCCATTGGCCGTCTATCGGTTGGCGGGGCGGAAAAATTATTGGTAAATCAATTGCCCGTTGTGGATAGGGGAAAATTTGAGCCGTATCTTTTAACTTTGTTTCCTGAGAAACCAAGCGCCACTTTTGAGGAAAAAATTGTTTTGCCGGATGATTATTGGAAGCGGCTGAATTTTCGATCCTTGTTTGATTTAGCCGCCTGGACAAAATTATTCATTTTTTTGCGGAAAGAGAAATTTGACGTGGCAGTTACCGCGCTTTTTTCCGCTAATTTGATTGTTCGTCTGGCCGCGATAATCATGAGAGTTCCGGTGATTATCATTCACGAGCATAATATATATGAAGATAAGCATCGCTGGCAGATTTGGATGGATTGGATTTTGTCCAAATGGACTGACAAAATAATCACGGATTCGGACGCGGCTAAATTTTTTACCGTTAAGCAGGAAAAAATTCCTTTGGAAAAATTTATAACCATGTACGCGCCGTCTTTTGTGGATAAATCTAAGGGGAGAAATCCGGATTTAATCCGCAAGGATTTAGAATTGCCAAAGGATGCTATGGTTGTTTTGACGATCAGCCGATTGGTTCCGGAAAAGGGGCATAAATATCTGATTGATGCCGCTAAGCTGGTTTTGGAAAAATTTCCAAATGCTTATTTTTTAATAGTCGGTTGGGGGCCGCTGGAAGAAAGTCTCAAGTCTCAAGTCTCAAGTCTCAAGTTGGAAGATAGAGTTTTATTTCCCGGATTATTTCTTGGCAAATCGGACATTGAAAATATTTTGCCGATTGCGGATATTTTCGTTGATCCGTCTACTAGGACCGATATGCCTTTTGTGATTATGGAAGCATTGAGTTTTGGAAAGCCGGTAGTGTCCACTACGATCGGGGACATTCCGATTTTTGTGAAGAATGGGGAAACCGGTTTTGCGGTGCCGCCGGCAAATTCCGCGGAACTGGCGGATAAAATTTTAATTTTGCTTCGCGATGGCGCGGCGAGAGAGAGAATGGGAAAAGCCGGCGTGGAAATGGTTAAATCATACACCATGGAAAATTACGAGAGAACTTTTGAAAAATTAATTTTGGATTTCTATAATAAAAAGCATGCCAATTGACCGTTCTATTGTCACTAAAAAAGATATCGGAGAAGGTTATGATGCGATTGCCGAGAAAATGCGTTTGCCGGAGGAATTTTATAATGAAGTTTTGGATATTGAGCCGGATTGGCACGGCGATATTTTAGAAGCCGGAGTGGGGCAGGGAGTGGTGTTAAAAAATATTCAAAAACGAGGCGGCAGAAATATCAGAAGTTTAACCGGCATTGATTTATCCGAGCGGCTGATTGCTATGGCAAAAAGCTTAGTGCCCGAAGCCAAGATTTTAAAAGCGGATATTGAACAGATGCCTTTTCCCGATAACTCGTTTGATTTTGTGGTAATGGTGGATGTCTTCCCGTATCTTTTAGATTTTGATAAAGCTTTGGAAGAAGTAAGGCGTGTGTTGCGTCCCAGCGGAATATTTATTGTCACCGTCCCGAATAAAAATTGGATTTTATTTGATCGGTATATCAAAGCGCGGAAAAATATTCAGCCGGTAGACGACCGCTTTTTTGATTTTGAGGAAATGAAGGAGCTATTGGAAAGAAACGGATTTGCGGTGGCAGATTACAAAGGAGCTGATGCTTTGCGTTTTTACGGATGGAAGCATAAGTTGGACCGGCTGGCGGCATTTTTCCTGTCGTTTTTGCATAAAAGAATGAAAAAAATAGTTTTTCGCGCTATTAAACGATAGGTTTTATTTGACAAGTAATTTATGAGAGCTATTATTGAATAATGCCATCAGCGATTTTATGGATTATTAAGGGGGGGCTTTTTATTGTTCCGTTTATTCCGCTTTATGTTTCCCGAGTTTTATTTTTTCCTTATATTACCGGGAAAGCTTTTATTTTTCGGATAATCGTAGAAGTTGTTTTTGCGGCCTGGGTATTTTTAGCGATTTACTATAAAGAGTATCGGCCAAAGAAATCTCCGCTTTTAATCGCTCTGGCGATTTTTATTGCCGTGGTGGCCTTGGCGACGATTTTCGGAGTTAATCCGGCAAAAAGTTTTTGGTCTAATTATGAGCGGATGGAGGGATTGGTGGCTTATTTGCACCTTTTTGCTTATTTTTTGGTTTTGACCCATGTTTTCCGGAAATCCGACTGGAAAATTTTTTTCACCCTTTTTATCGTTTCCAGTATTTATGAAAATACCTACGCCTTTCTTCAAAGGATGGAATTTCTGCCCGCTATTCAAGGCGGCTCTTATCGGGTGGACGGCACCATCGGCAATCCGACTTATTTAGCCGCTTATTTGACATTTATTTTATGGTTTTGTCTGTTTCTTTGGCTGGAGGCGAAGGAAAAATGGCAGAAGTATTTTTACGGTTTGATGGCGGTTTGGGCGTTGGCAACTATTTATTTTACCGGCACCCGCGGCGCGATTTTGGGCCTGATCATCGGTATTTTTGTTTTCGGCATTTTATATTTAATTTTTAAAAAGACCGAAAATCACGCGGAGTTGGTGAAAAAAGAAATTATTCTTGCTTGGCTGCTGATTGCTTTGATAATTCCCCTTGGAATTTTTTTAACCAAAGATCAGCCGTTTGTAAAAAATAACCCCACTCTCGCTAGACTGACTTCTCTTTCTTTTAGTGAACGAACTATCAGGTCTCGTTTCACGATTTGGGGAATGGGCTGGGAAGGGTTTAAGGAGCGGCCTATTTTAGGCTGGGGGCCGGATAATTACGGCGTGGTTTTTTCCAAGTATTTTAAATCGGAGCTTTGGCGTCAGGAGCCGTGGTTTGACCGATCTCATAACATTGTTTTTGATTGGCTGATTAATGCCGGAATTTTGGGCGCTTTATCTTATTTCAGTATTTTTGCGGTCGCGATTTATTTGCTTTGGAGCCATTACCGCAAGGGCAATTTTACTTTGGAAAATACGCTTTTATTCACCACATTTTTAGCGGTTTATTTAGCGGAAAACTTTTTTGTGTTTGACCAGATTGCCACTTATATCGGTTTTTTTGCCGTGCTCGCGTATATTAATAGTATCTCTGCCGCTACCGCGGTTCCCGGCGTCAGTCCGCCGGCTGGCGGAGGCAGGGGGGGCGATTGGCCGGTAGCGGCCGGCCTTTTGGCCGCGCCGCTGGTTTTAGCAATCTATTTTATTAATATTAAGCCTCTTCAGGCCAATTTGAATCTTTTGGATGCTTTAGCAATTCAGGGTCAGAATATTCCGCTGGCTTTTGAAAAATTCAATAAAGCTTTGTCTTATAATACTTTGGGCAATCAAGAAATCGGGGAACAATTGATAAGATTTGCCATTAGCGCCGGCGGCCTTCCGGAACTCGTCCCGGATTTTCGGGACAGAATGCTCCGTAAGGCGATTGAAGAAGCCGATAAAAGCGTTGTTGAAAATGCATTAGATCCCCGCCCTTATCTTTTTCTAGGAACTATTTACAATAAGGTGGGCCTTTTAGACTTAGCTTTAGAAGTTTTTAAAAAAGCTTCGGATTTATCTCCTCAAAAACAGCAGATTTATTTTGAAATTGCTGATGTTTATATTCAAAAAGGGGATTATAAAAATGCCGTCGCGGTCTTGGAAAAATCTTTTAAACTTGATTCAGAATTTAATAACGGACGAATTAATTTAGCCGCCGCCTACATATTAAATAATCAACAAAGGGAAGCGGAAAAATTATTACAGGAAGGATTTGGTACGGCGGATGTTGCCGATCAGATTTTAGTGCAAGTTTATTCGCGGGTTCAAAATTATAAACGTTTAGCCGGCATCTGGGGGGCTTTTGTTAAATTAGAACCGAAAAATCTTGAATACCGGAAAAGCTTAAGCGGCGCTCATCTTTTGGCTAATCAAAAAGCTTCCGCCACCCAAGCTTTAGAACAAGCCATAAAAGATTTCCCGGAATTTAAAACCGAAGGAGAAAATCTTATTAAGGAAATTAAAAAGCAAAAGTAGCGATAAGCGATGAAAAAGTTATCCACAGCCCACCCCTTTTCACCAATTGCTGATTTATTTATACTTAATTTCATTACAAATTAAAATTAAAAATTAAGGTCGTAAAAATAATATAATTTTAGAATCTATCTTTATAAAGGGTTAGGTTCTCAAAATAAAGGATTATGAATAAAAGTTATGCGTTAAGCAGAAAGCAGCAATATTTTGCTGTATTTACTGCTGTTGTTCTTTCCAGTTTGGTCGTTTGGTTAGTAGCCACTGCCGCTACCACAATCGGTGTTAATTTAAGCACCGGCGGTACTTTGAGCGTTACTGATACTTCTACTCTCACGGGTTTGGTTACTATGACTGGCGGTTCTGTTACTAAAGCTTCTTCAACTGTAAATGCCCAGTTGGAAGTATCCGGTCCATTCAATGCCTCCAGCACTTTATTAGCTAACGGCCTTTCCACTCTGACTGGCGGATTTATTTCCAATGCTTCTTCCAGCGTAGCTCGGCTTACCGCCTCCGGCCAATTAAATGCCTCCAGCACTTTAGCGGTTACCAGCACTTCTTTTCTTTATGGCGATGTAAATATCAACGGCACTGCCACGGTTACGGCTGCTTCGGGTAATTTAGCTACTCGAGGCACTCTAACCGTCAATAGCTTGTCAACCTTAGCCGGATATATCACTACTTCTTCTTCCACTGCTAATGCCCAATTGCATGTTAATGGCTCTCTTAGCGCTTCTTCAACATTGTCAGTTGGCGGTATTTCTACGTTATATAATAATCTTAATGTTAACGGCACAGCTACCACGACTGCGGCTAGCGGTAATTTCACCACTCGCGGCTCTTTGTTCGCCTCCAGCACATTGGCAGTTACTGGCATTACTTCGTTGTATGACAACCTTAATGTTAACGGCACAGCTACCACGACTGCCTCTACCGGAGCTTTTGCCACTCAAGGCACCTTAACCGTCAATAGCTTGTCAACCTTAGCCGGGTTCATCACGACTGCTTCTTCCACTGCTGTTGTCCAGTTAAATGTTACCGGCCCTCTTAGCGCTTCTTCAACGTTATTAGTTAATAGCCTTTCCACTCTGACTGGCGGATTTATTTCCAATGCTTCTTCCAGCGTGGCTCAGCTTACCGCCTCCGGCCAATTAAATGCCTCCAGCACTTTAGCGGTTACCAGCACCTCTTTCCTTTATGGCGATGTGAGGGTTAACGGCACAGCTACCACGACTGCCTCTACCGGAGCTTTTGCCACTCAAGGCACCTTAACCGTCAATAGCTTGTCAACCTTAGCCGGGTTCGTCACGACTTCTTCTTCCACTGTGGCTGCCCAGTTGAATGTTACTGGTCCTCTTAGCGCTTCCAGCACTTTGAGCGTTGGCGGCACGACTCTATTTAGTAATAGTTTAGTAACAGCTACCAGCAGTGCTACAACTACTATTGTCTTACAGGCAGATTCCAATCCTGAAGGCAGTTGCATACAAATGAGAGGTTCTAATGGAACAAATTATATATTGTATATCGGTCCTGCTGATCCAGGCGCTTTCGCGACTGCTACAGCTGCAAGCGGCAAATCAGGATTCTTTGCCGTTTGGGTAACTGGAACTTGTCAATAAACTTGAGCATTTATCCCCCACATAAATTAGGTGGGGGATTGACAACATTAATTTATGAAAAAAAAGATTTATTTAAAAATCTTGTCAGCTTTGCTTTTGCCTTTGTTTGCTTTTGCCGCGAATGATCTTACCTTGACTGGCGGCGGCAATACGGAAATAGTGATTGGCAGTTATACCTTCTTGGTAACTGCCGTTGATCGGGTTATTGATTCTATTACCGTGGATACGGCCAGTATGGATGTTGTTTTGAGCCCTTCCAAATCTTTTGGTATGAGTTCAACTGACCGGAGAAAATTCGCGGTTTCTGCTACTGGCGCCATCCAACAAGAATCCAGCTGTACGTCTTCTGAATCATCCGTTACTGTTTTTGCCGCCCAGGATTCCGGCACAGTTACGGTTACTATTACTCCTTCTACTACAGAAACTTGCTCTGGTCTTGGCGGCGGAGGCGGCGGCGGTGGTGGTGGAGGAGGCGGCGGTGGTGGAGGTGGAGGCGGAACTGGCACAACATTAGCTCCAACAGCTCAATTAACTCCAGCTGGTCAATTAACTCCTGCTAGACCACTTTCTCCAACTGCTTCTCTTTTAGAAAATTTGAAACAACAACTTCAAAATCTTCTAAATAAAGTAAGAGGAGTCCCAGCGCCTGTTGCGGCTCCAGTTTCAGCGCCATCCACTCCGTCTAGATTGCGCTCCCAACTTGACGCAGCCGCCAGCCAGCTTAAAGCTTTATTAGACAGAATAAAAAAACCAGCTGTTCCGGCTCCAACTCCAGCACCTGCTTCAGCTCCTGCTACTTCTAAATCTGCTCTTCAATCCCAGCTTGACGCGGCTAAAGAGGCATTGCAGAATTTGTTGAAATCAAAACCAGCTCCGGCGCCGGCTCCAGCACCGACTCCAGCCCCAGCCCCTTCTACTTCTAAATCTGCTCTTCAGTCCCAGCTTGACGCGGCCAAAAAAGCCTTGGAAGCCTTACTAAAAAGATAAGATTATAAAATCTTGAGAAATAACCGAGCACATAATATTATGTGCTCGGTTATTTTTAAAGGAAGTAAAATATCATAGAGCGAGCTATAACTATTTGTTGTGCGGCAACTACGGAGCTCCGAAATGCTTGGATCGCCGAAGGCGAATTTCGGAGCGAGGCGTAAGAGCCGCTTGCCGCAGGAGCAAGCGGACTCCGGTGCCGGTAGACAAATAGTTATAGCGAGTGGAAAAGTTATCCACAACCGATTTTTTTAAATCCATTTTGTTTTGTTATAATAAATTCAATATATTTTAAATGACTACTGGCGTTTTTTCATTTTTTTCTTTTATTTCTTTTCCAAAACGTTTGGGATATGTTTTGGCGGCTTTCGGAGCCGTTTTTTTGTTAGTGGCGCCCGCCCAGGCAGCTATTACCGTGGACGCTCCGCCGATTGACGCGCTTTTTGAGAACGTCACGGTTGGCGGCGGCGCGATTATCCCGATGGTTAGATTTCGTTTGGTTCAAGCCAGCGGCTCTGATACTTTGAGCAAAGTTGGGGTTCAAATTTTTGCTTCTTCAACAATGAGCCAGGGAGAGATTTCCAGAATTTCTTTATGGAAAGAATCCGGCGCTCATCCCGATTTTCAAATTAGCGAAGATACTTTTATTGCCGGCGCCGCTTCTACCAGCCCGTTGGCTGACGGGACATTGATTGTTTTGACGCCGAGCACCGCGGCTTCTGTCGGCGCTGTTTCTACGGAATTTTATGTGGTTGCTTCTACTACGGCCGCTAGCGGCATTACTAATAGCCATGGGTTTGACGTCCGGATGCAGAATAATTTTGCCAGTACCACTTCCGGCGGAATCGGTAGTGCTTTCAATCCGGGCAAAAAAGTAACTCTTAATCAATCAGCTACTTTAAAAATTAGCGAAGTAAAAGCCGGTTCAACTGGCAATTCAGCCGATGAGTTTATTGAACTTTATAATTCCGGGGAAGCGGATATTAATTTAGAGGATTTGCCCTTGCGCCTGCATGCTTTTTATCCGAACGGCAGTTCTACGCCGGTAGCGCTTACTTATTATTTTAAAAAAGTAATACCCAGCCACGGTTATTTTTTAATTGGTTCTCAAGTCGGTTACAGCGGTTCGGTTCCTTTGGACGCGGTTTATAATGCCACCTCCAGCATTTTATCGTTGCATGGCGGATTTTCCATTGCTACTTCCTCCGCGACAACCCAAGCCACCAGTTCCAAAATTGATATGATTGGTTTTGGCCTTCAGCCGACTGCTAATTGTGAAAACGGCGAGGGAAGCACTACGCCTTGCGCTCCGGCCTTGGCGGATGACGGGACATCTCTTGAAAGATTAGCGCAGGGTTATCCCAATGCCACTTCCACCGCGGTTACGATGGCTGTTGGCGGAGCTGACGCGACTAAAGGAAATGGGTTTGATAAAAATATGAACTCCGTGGAATTTGCTTCCCGAACTACTCCGCAACCTCAAAATAATGCTAGCGCGACTGAATTTCCTTTTGGCGGCGGCAATCAGGACACCTCTAAATTACAAGTGAGCGGTTCTTTCCCGGGCGACCAAATGATCAATGCGCCAAAGGATTTATCCTATATTGGTTTTAATTTTAACAAACCAGTAGCGAACGCTACTATTGTATCAGCCAGCGCTACCACTACGGTTACTTTAAAAGCCGGCGGAACCGGTTCTAATCTTTGCACCAGCGTCACTTATAATCCTTTCCACGGTAATTATGAACCGGAAGCAAAATGCGTTTTGCTCGCGAATTCTTTGTCAGGAAGCACCTCTTATACTTTCACCGTTACCAGCGATGTCCAGGACCTTTCCGGAAATCAATTAGATCAAAATACTTTTACTGCCGGAAATCAGAATTATACTGCTACTTTTACTACCGGCGGAGCAAGCCAAACCACTGCTAATATTACGCCGCCGCGAGTGGTGGGTACTGATCCTTTCCCCGGCAGTTTAAATGTTCCGACTAATATTTCCAAAATTGTGGCGGAATTTAGCCAGGCGGATATGGATACGACTACACTTAACTCCACCAATGTCACTCTTAGCGGCGGGATTACTCTTTCCGGTTTTACTTTCAGCACTTCCACTGGCCGGAATGCCCTTATTATGACTGTTGGCAGTACTCTTACTGTTAATGCCACTTATACTTTAACTGTTGGAAGCGGTGTTAAAAATTTGAGCGGCATTGGTTTACCGGCTGTTTATACTTCAGTTTTTACTGTCGGAGGCCAAAGCGATGCGACCGCGCCCGCGTTAACTGCCGCCTTGCCTACGCCGGGAACTACTATTTCCGCGAATACCAATGATTTTTTATTTACTTTTGACGATGTTATTGATGTTACGACTGCTACTTCCGGCGCCGTAACTTTAAGCAAGGGCGGAGGGATTAATCTTCCTGGTTCGGTTTTTTACAATACGGTTTCCAAAGAAGGCCATTTTACGCCGAGTAATGTTTTGCCAACCGGAGAAACTTTAACTTTAACACTGAAGGGCGCTTCGTTGAAAAATGTTTCCGGAGTGTATCTCGGCACTAACGTAACTCGAAGCTGGACCGTGGAATCTTCTAATACCGACAGCGCCGGACCAACTATGCTTTTTGCCAATGGCGATGATTTTAGCTTGGCAATTACTTTTGATGAAGCAGTGAATTCCACGGACGCGACTACTTTGGCTAATTATACTTTAACTGTTGGTGGCACAGCGCAAACTTTAAGCGCTCTGGCCGGACATAAGTTAACCTATGACGCGACTACCCGGACGGCAAAATTAGAAGGAGTGCGATTGGCTTCCGGCTCAACTTTTGTGATTGCCGCTCAAAATATTAAAGATATCTCCAGCAACTTAATGTCCGGCTCCAGTTCTTTTACCGGCACTATTGCCTCTTTCGCGGCTTCCGGCGGATTTACCGGTCCCGGCTCGTTTAGCGGGTCAACTTTTGGAGATGTGAAAGATTTCAGTTCCAGCGGCATTGGATTTATGCCGCCGGTCAGCGTGCGGCCGCTTAGCACTTTTGTCAGCGCTTCCAGCACCTATATTTTTGAGTTGCCGATTGCCAAGCGAATTCCGGCGAACGGCACTATTGTAGTTACTTTTCCTTCTACTTCAGATTTCGGGTTTTGCTGCGCCGCTACCACTAGCGCTAATAATCCCTTAGTTAAAGATTTAAATAAGGATATCAACGGCCCCGGTGACAGCCTTACTATTGGTATTAGCCAAATTACTAAAAATACTACGGCCAAAACTATTACTTTGAAGTTGGATACCGCGACCAGATCAGAAAGCGGCGATGTCCATGACTTTTTGAAATTTGCCGTGGCGGATATTAAGAATCCGTCCGTGCCAAAAGGTTTTGACAGCTCCGGTTATGTTTTGGATATCAAATCCAAAGATGACAGCGGCAATCTTTTGGAATCTTTCAATGCTAACCCGGTATTTATTAATGGCGGATCTTTGGGCGGCGGAGCCACTACCACCATTCAAGGAGTGGTAAGCGGGAATGGCGCGAATCTTAATGGCGTGGCGATTCATTTAATGTCCCCCCAAACCGGCCCCTTAGACGCCAGTTCCGATAGTAACGGCCTTTATCAATTTACTAATATACCAATCAATTCCCAATTTTTAAGTAATAATTTTGGTGGTGGCGGAGAATATTATCTTTTTACTGATCCTTTTATTACTCCGACTGGAACCACTACGGCTTTTTTTGGAGAAACTATGCCCGCGCCGGTCCGTGCCACTTCCACCAGTCTTTTGACGCGCAATTTTTCTTTAACCGCGACCTCTTCGGCAATTAATTTTAATGTGAAAGCGAGCACCACTGCTAATACTTTTACTGCCACGGAACAAATTGATATTTTTGCCGGCGGACCCGGCCAGTTTATCGTGAGAACCGTAACGCCTGGCACCGCGGCTTTGACTGCCAGTACTGTTCTTACTACTATTCCTATACCGCAAACTAATGGTTCTTGGGGCATTGGCATCGGCCCGCCCATGCCAAAGGGAAATGCCGGGTTTAGCGGCCCGCCGTCAGCGCCAACCTGGTCAATGCCTAAGCCAGTGAATGTGGAAGTTTCCGGCTGTCCGTCGGCTTGTGTTGCCAAGATTGATAATAGCGTGGCCTCTTCTTATACTTTTTCAATTTCCGTAGCTGATAAAACCATTAGCGGAGTTTTGAAAGATGGTTCGGGAAACGCTATTTCCAGCGCTATGGTATTTGCTTATTCGGCGAGCGGCGGTACCGGCAATCATTCTCAAACTTCGGCTTCAGGCGCGTTTTCCATTAAAGTAACAAGCGGCGCTTATGTGGTTGGCGCTTTTAATCCGGGCATGGGCCAATCTCGGGAGGTTTCAGTGGTGGTAGATTCTTCCGGAAATGTTTTTGTGGATGGTTCTCCAACTGTTTCCACCGGCAGTTCCGGCGCTAATCCTTTTACTTTGAAAATGGCTAAACCAAGCTATAAGATTACCGGCAAGGTGACGGACGGTACTAACGCGGTTGGAAACGCTTCAGTGTTTGCTTACAGGACTGATGCTCCCGGACACGTTGATGCTTTATCCGATTCTTCCACCGGCAATTATACGATTTATGTTGATAATGGCACTTGGAAAGTCAGCGCTTTTATTCCGGGATTCGGACCAATGAGCGAGCAAACTGTCATAATTAGCGGAGCCAATCAATCGGATATTAATTTCGCGCCGTCTTCTTCCGCGACTTTCAGTATTTACTCCGGCTATATTTATGAAGACGCGGACAGTAATAGCGCTTTTGCCACCAGCACCGAGGGCATTAGCGGAGCAATTATTCGTTTGTCCGGCGCGAGCGGTGTTAATGAAGCAGTTTCTTCTAACGGAGAATTTTCCGTCCGAGTGCCGGCTGGAAGCGGCTACACTATTACGGATATTTTTAAACCCGGTTATGGCCGAATTGCCGCTTTGAATAATAACGGCAATGCCATTGGCACTTTGAATCTCACTGCTTCGTCCAGCAACAATTACATAAAAATTCCCAAGAGAAATACGGTGGTTATTAATGTAAAAGATTCCAACAGCAATGCCCTCCAGGTTACTAAAGCGTTTGTGGAATTATTTTCTACCTCCACCAAGCAATCCACCTATATAGAAATTAGTAATGCCACCACTACTTCTTTGCAGTATGCTACCGGCACTACGCCGATTATCCGCGCTTTTGTTCAGGGAGTGCCGCCGGCGAATGTTTCCGTTGGCTCTGATTCCACCGGCACTTCTGTTTCTTCGGCCGGCGCCTTAACCATTGATAACAGCACTGAAACCGTGAAAATCACCGTTAACACCAATACCGCGGCTCTTAGTTTGGTTTCCGGAACGGTTTATCACACTGCCGCGACTGCCGGCAATGAATTAACCGATGCCTGGATCCAATTTGTGGATGAATCCAATGGAGTTCATTTTGGAACTACGGCTACTACCTCCGGCGCTTACAGCATTAAAGCGGCTAACGGCACTTATAAAGTTTTGGTTTCCAAGCCTGGCTATATCGGTTCGCCGACCACGGTTACGGTTTCCGGCACCACCACCCAGAACTTTGTTTTAACTTCTGCTTCTCTTACGATTGCCGGCCAAGTGACTACCGGCGGATCAGCGGCCAGCGGCGCTTTTGTCTTTGCGGAAAAAGTTGGCGGCGGCCAAGCTGTGACTACCACGGATACAAGCGGCAATTATACTTTATACGTAACTAGCGGCACCTGGCGGGTATTTGCGGCAGCGGACGGCTATTCTAAATCCGGTTATAGCTCTAATCCGCTTACTGTCAGCGCTTCCCAATCCAGCATTAATATCGCTCTTACTACTACTTCTTCGCTTCAATCTAAACTTGCGACTTCTAATACTTTTACGGATAGTTCTGCCGGATCGTTAAGCGATTCTACGGTAAATGTAAAAGTAGATTTGGATACCAATGCCCTTGGTTCTTCCGGAAATAGTTCTTATTTAACTGCTAAACAGACCAGTAATTATGTGGATTCGGTCAGCGTTAATATTGTTGCGAGCAAAGCCATAGATATTGACGCGTTTTCCGGCGGCTCGCAGAAACAGAATTTAGAGTCGGGCAAAAGCGCTACTGTTCAATTGACTTATACCAAAGCGGAATTAGCTTCCAGCGGTATTGATACTACGACCGAAGTTGCTAATTTAAAAGTGGTATCTTATAGCGAAGATAAAAAAGAATGGGAATCTTTAAGCACGACTGCCACTTATCTTGATTCTTCCAGTAATGTAGTAGCTTCGCCTGCCTCAAATCTTTCTGATGTTTCCACGGTAACTTTTACCGCCCTTGGCACTCACTTTTCTAATTACGCTCTTTCCAGTCCAACAGATGGTGATGCCCCTTCTACTCCTTCTGGCGTAGCGGCTGCCGCCGGCGCGGCCGGAAGCAAAACTATCACTGTTAGCTGGACAGCGGTCAGCGGCGCCACTGGTTACTATATTTATCGGGATACTACTTCTGGCGGCAGTTTCGCGCTTTTGGCGGATGCTGGTAATGTTTCCAGTTACGCGGACACCAGCGCCACTAACGGAACTACTTTCTTTTATAAGGTATCAGCTTATAAATCCAGCGGAACATCTGAATCCACTGCTTCCGGCGATGTAAATGCAAAAGTTCAAATTTCTGATTCCGGCGGCGGCGCTGGCGGCGGAGGAGGCGGTGGCGGAGGAGGTTTTGCTTCTTATAATTATGGTACTTCGCCAACACCAATTGCGTCGCTTGCTCAAGCGCCAGTAGCAGTGCCGAAAGCTCCATCAGTTGCCCAGCCTTCTCCGGTCGTCCAAGCAGTTTCTCCGGTCTTTAATCAAGATTTACAAAGCGGCGCTCGCAATGACGATGTAAAAAGAGTCCAGCAGCTCTTAGCTTCGGATAAAGAAGTTTATCCGGAAGGATTAGCCACCGGGTTTTACGGATCACTTACTCAAAAAGCTGTGCTTAAATTCCAGTTGAAGCATGGGGTGGTGAAAAGCGGAGATGAACCGGGTGCCGGCCGATTAGGTCCAAAAACTAGAGCGAAGTTAGCGGAGGTGTTTGGTGCGCCTAAAGCAGTTCCAACTGCACCGTCAGTTGCCCAGCCTTCTCCGGTCGTCCAAGCAGTTTCTCCGGTCTTTAATCAAGATTTACAAAGCGGCGCTCGCAATGATGAAGTAAAGCGAGTTCAGCAATTGCTGGCTTCTGATAAAGAAGTTTATCCGGAAGGATTAGCTACTGGTTTTTATGGAAAATTAACTGAAGGGGCAGTCCGGCGCTTCCAGCTGAAACATGGCGTAATTCAAAACGCCAATGACCCGGGCAACGGCCGTTTAGGTCCTAAAACTAGAGCTAAATTAGAAGAAGTTTACGGAACTAAATCTCAGTAAAAAAATAATCCCCCGATGTATCGAGGGATTATTTTTTCTTTTTTAATTTTTTTTCCAAAGTGTCAATATGCTGGCTGACTTCTTCTAGAGTTAAGCCCTGGGTTTTCAATAAATTTTCATTAAAATCATGATCTTCTTGGAGTAGATTAGTAACTTCGTTAACCCCAGCATTTTTAGTAAATTGGATAAAAGCGTCCAAATCTTTTGGGAAACAAGCGCCGCCCCAGCCGCGATAACCGCCATGATTCACGTCTAAATGAGAATCTCCGATCCGGTGGTCCGCCGCCATTCCTTGCCTCACATTTTCATAATCCGCGCCTATTTTTTCCGATATTTTAGAAAGGGCATTCGCCCAATTTACTTTTCGGACAAAATGGATGTTGCCGGCATATTTTATTAATTCTGCTTCGGTAGCGTTAATTCGAACACGGCTATAAGTATTTAATCCCCAGGGGGACATAAAAGGAGCTTTAGGCAAAAGACTCAATACCAGATACGCCGCTTCTAAACTTTTTTCTGTAAAGCCGACAATTTGGCGATCCGGCCTAATCATGTCTTCCCAGGCGCGGCTTTCAGTTAGAAATTCCGGATTAAATAAGAATTTATGCTGGGGATATTTTTCTTGAAAAGCTTCAGTAGTGCCTGGCGGTACGGTAGATTTTAGGACAATTATTTTTTCCTCGCTGATTTTAGCAATCGCCCCTTCAATAATAGATAGATCGCAAGAACCGTCTTTGGGATTTCGCGGCGTAGGAAGAGTGACAAAAATTATCTCGGCGTTATTAATATTCCCGGCGCATTTTTCCGGTTTGATATCGTATAGTAGAAGATTATTTCCGGCCTGATATCCTTTTAATTCCTCAAAATATTTTTTAAGCTGTTGGCCGACCCAGCCTACTCCTAGAATGCCAATCGCCGGTGATTTCATACTATTTGTAATCTCTAGCAGCAGTTTAAAGTTTCAATTCCCGTTTCAGTTTATACCAAATAAAAGAATTGGCGATGATTTGGGTGAAGACGGTGGCGGCAGCACAGCCAGCCAAGCCGTATTTCGGGATTAAAATAATGTCTAAAATGACGTTTCCGAAAGCGCCGAGCAGGGAGAAAATAATGAAATTTTTTTGCTGATCGGCAGCTAAGCTTGCGTTAGTAACGATGGCCGACGGAAAAATTATTAAAATTGTCGCCATTAAGATTTGAAATGGCAGAACAGCATTTTGGTATTCTAATCCGAAAAGCAGATTGATGATTTCTTGGCCAAAAATTATGCCAACGACAGTAATCGGTAAAGCAGCGGCAAGAGCAATTTTTAAAGAGCCGAGGAACACCGCCTTGAAGCGTTTTGGATCGTTTTTAGCCAGTCGGCTAAGGTTTGGAAATAGGCTTACGGCAAATAAAGTTGGAAGCACGTACAATAATTGGACTGGCCGTTGGGCCGCTGAATACCAGCCGACGGCCTCCGCAGTTTTGAGCCAGCCGAGAATGAGGGTGTCTGTATTGATCATGATTGCCCCCAAAGAGCTGGCAAGGGCAAATGGCCAGGCAGTCTTGAGTATTGGTTTTATCAGCGTCCAGTCAAAATAGCTAAAAAAATTTCGGAAATAATGTCTTAATTGAAAAGCAATCAAGCCAAAGCCGATGGCTACGGCAATGGCATAGCCGATAGTCAGGGCGTAGCTGGATTTGCTGGTTTGGAGCGCAAGAAATCCTAATGAAGAAATAAAAAAATTAGTGATTATTTCATTCAATCCCTCTAACTCCATTTTTTCTTTAGCGCGGCTGATGGCAAAACCGAAATTCCGCAGGCTGTCAAAAAGAATCACTAGAGCAATAATCGGCAGGAGGATTTTTGCTTCTTCAATTTTAGTGATGAACGGCGCCCCGAAAATCACCAAGATCATTCCGGCTGTTAATAGCAGTAATTTTATGCCGAGCGCGGTGGAAAAATAATGATTAGCCAATTCTGGATTGCGGCTGGATTCTTTAGTGACAATAGCATTGACGCCGACATCGGAAAAAATGGACATGAAAGCGGCAAAGCTCATGGCATAAGAAAAAGCTCCCCAACTGGCCGGCCCTAGGATTCTGGCGGCATAAACAACAATAGCCACCCGGATTAATCGGCCGAAAATCTGGCCGAAAAAAAGCCAAAAAGTATTCTTGGCGATTTTTTGCTTTAAGCCTTGATTTTCAAAAAGAAAAAATTTTAATTTTTGGAACATTAGCGTACATAATACGAACAATGCGAATTTTAGGCGAACACCACGAACTTAATTTATTCGCGGTGTTAGTATTTTGTTCGTGACGTTCGTGTTATTTAACTGTGATTAGTAATCAAAAATTTAATGGTTTTTAAAATAATTAAAAAATCAATGAGCGGAGAGTTATTTTTTATGTAATAAATGTCGTATTGGAGTTTTTGATAAGAGTCGGCAGTAGAGGCGGCGTAGCGGTAATTGATTTGGGCCCAGCCGGTGATGCCTGGCTTGGTTAAATGCCGAAGGTCGTAGTAAGGCAGTTCTTGGCGGAGTTTCTTTACGAATTCCGGCTGTTCCGGCCGGGGACCGACAAAAGAAAGTTCGCCGCGAAGGATGTTGTAAAGTTGCGGCAGTTCATCCAAATGCGACCAGCGCAGGAATTTTCCGATTTTTGTCACCCGGTCATCCTTATGGTAGTTTGCCCATTTAGGCCCGTCTTTTTCCGCATCCGCCCGCATAGTCCTAAATTTCCACATAGTAAATTCCTTATTATTTTTGCCGATCCGGCGCTGGGTAAAGAAAGCTGATCCCGGGGAGGTAATCTTGATTAAGATAGCGATTAAAATAGCCAGCGGCAAAAGCAATATGGTTAAGAAAAACGCCAATAAAAATTCCAGCGGACCGCTGATTATTTCATAAATTTTGTGGTTTTTCGTGATATTTTCCAAAAACCAGACTTCTTCCAGCTCGGCCAGCGGCACTTTTTGAAAGAGCGATTCGTAAAGAGAGGCTAAATCAATTACTTCCACTCCCAGACTGAGAGTTTGATAAATTATTTTGGCGGCCTTGGAATCTTTTTTCAGGTGAGCCGGAATAACAATGATATTGATGCGATTGGCAAGGATAATTTGCGCCAGATGCGCGAATTCTTTATCCGCCAGACCTTCTTTCATCCAATAATTTGTCTGATAGCCAAGCTGGGGATTTTTTTCAAGAAAATCCGCAATTTCTTCGGCAGTTTTATTTGCTCCGACTAGTAGCAGCCGGCTTTCCGGGTCAGTTTTAGCCATTAGCCAGTTGTAAAAATGGCGCCAGAGATAATCAGCCGTACCGAAGATTGAAAGAAAAATAGCGAGATTAGCTCTTGGGGAAATGGAAAAATAAGAAAGGACGCCGTAAAAAAAGAGCGCCGCAATGGCTGTGTTGATTAAATTGGTTGCCCCAAATTTCTTCTTAAATTCCAGATTATTTTTAAGAAGCGGCAAGTCATAAAGGCCGGCAATATAATAAACAGCAATCCAAATTATAAAAACTATCGTGAATGGTTCTATGTGCTGGTTAAAAAATTTTGCGTAAAATAAGCTTCCGTAGCGGAGCCAGAGCGTCAAAGTCAGGGCAAGGTATAAAATAATTACGTCGCCAATGGCTAAAATAATCTGTTTTAATTTGGACAAGCTATCCATAGATATGTTAAAATGTTATATATAATATAACCTAAATTATGAAACAGGAGTATCTTTTGCCAGTTAGCATATTAGTTGCCGGCGTTCTCATTGCCGGTTCGGTTCTTTATAGCACCGGCCTTAAAAATCAACCTGTTCAGAATGATAAGTTAGCGGCTATTTCAGAAGCGGCTGGCCAGGAATTGGATTTGACCAAGGATGACGTGGTTTTAGGAGAATTAACCGCTCCGGTCACATTAGTTGAATACAGCGATTTTCAATGCCCTTTTTGCGGCCGGTTTTTCTCGCAATCCGAGCCGCAAATTCGGGAGGATTACGTGAAAGCCGGCAAGGTTAAATTTGTTTATCGTCACTTCGCTTTTCTTGGGCCGGAATCAGCGGCCGCCGCCAATGCCGCCGAGTGCGCTAAAGATGAAGGAAAATTCTGGCTGTATCATGATGAGATTTTTAAGGAAGAAATTTTGGACGGCCAAGAATATAATGGTAATTTAAACCGGACAACTTTCTTAAAGCTAGCTGATAAAATCGGTTTGAATAAAAATGACTTTGCTTCCTGTTTGGATAGCAATAAATACGCGAAAAAAGTGGAAAATGATTATAATGTCGCTCAACAGGCCGGCGTTCAAGCCACCCCGACGGTTTTCGTAAATGGCCGGAAACTGGAAGGCGCTTTGCCTTATAATCAGTTTAAGGCCGCGATTGAGCAGGAATTGGCAAAGTGATATAATTTAGTAAAGCAGGTTTATGTCTAAAGTAACTATTTATTCCACTCCCACTTGCGTTTATTGCCGGATGGCAAAGGAGTTTTTTCATAAAAATAATATTCAATATACCGAACATAATGTGGCGGAAGATGATGCGGCGCGCGAAGAGATGGTTCAGAAATCCCATCAGCTTGGCGTTCCGGTAATTGATATTAACGGCGAAATTCACGTTGGTTTTAATCGGTCAGAATTGGAAAGAGCGCTTGGCCTGAAATAAAACTTTCTCTTCCTATTGGACTTATTAAGTCCTATTAGACTTATGTACGATCTTATTATAGTAGGCGGCGGGCCGGCAGGCGTGGCGGCCGGCGTTTATGCCGCCCGCAAGAAAATTAAAACTCTTTTGATAGCCAAAGAATTCGGCGGGCAGTCTTTGGCTTCCGCCGATATTCAGAATTGGATTGGCGCCAAATCAATTTCCGGTTTTGATTTGGCAAAAAATCTGGAAGAGCATTTGCGCGCCCAGGAAGAGATTGAGATTTTAGACGGCGACTTTGTTGCTAAAGTGGAAAAGTCAAAAGGCAAAAGTTTTAAGGCAGTTACTGAAAGCGGAAAAAATTTTGAAGCCAAAACGGTTTTAGTTTGCTCCGGCAGCCATCATAAAAAACTCGGTGTTCCCGGAGAAGACAAATTAAACGGCAGGGGTGTGGTTTATTGTTCTACCTGCGACGCCCCGCTTTTCGGCGGCAAAACTGTTGCTGTAGTTGGGGCGGGAAATGCCGGTTTAGAGGCGGTACGCGACCTTTTTGCTTACGCCGATAAAATTTATCTCTTGGTCCGCGGCGATGCCATGAAAGGCGACCCGGTTACTTTGGAAGAAATAAAAGCTAATCCCAAATTAGAAATTAAATATCAAGTAGAAGTGCGGGAAATTTTAGGCGAGCAGCTGGTCACCGGCGTAAGGTATTTGGATAAAGCTAAAAATCAAACCGAAGAATTAAAATTAGATGGCGTGTTTGTGGAAATCGGTTCTGCCCCGAACTCTGATTTAGTGAAAGATTTAGTGGAGCTTGATGAACGCGGCCAGATTATTGTTGACCATAAAACTCAAATGACTTCTTTCTCCGGCATTTGGGCCGCCGGCGACGTGTCCGATGTTTTATATAAACAAAACAACATTTCCGCCGGCGATGCCGTTAAGGCCGTGCTGAATATTTACGACCACCTTAATAAAAATAAATAATTTGCTATTGCTATTGACGGATTTTTGAGGTTGAATTACAATTGTCAGCAATATGTTTTCGCGGAATTTTTTGAGTATTTTTAAAAAAATATTGAAGTGGGGAGCGGCGATTGTCGCTGTTTTTTATGTCGCGGTGGTGCTGATTCGGATTCCGCATTTTTATAATTTAAGAAAAACCGAGGAACAGGTGGCAAAGATTCACGCGACCAAGCTTGCGCTGGATGATGTGATGGGTGTTAATTTGCCGCCAGATCCGGGCGCGCTTGCTGACGCAACCATTGAAGGCGTTGATGCCAACCAAAACGGTATTCGTGATGACGTGGAGCTCGCGATTTTTAAAGAATATCCGAATTCCGCCAAAACCCGCGCGGTGCTTTTGCAATACGCGTTAGCGTTGCAGATGGAAGTAGTGCAGTCGTTTGTGAATAAAGAGACAGTAACCGAAGTAGTGACAGAGCAGAGTAGAGCAGATACTTGTCTTGCGGATATACTTGTGCCCAGAAAAAGCCCCGAATCTTCAAGGAATTATTCTGATATAGAAAAAATTGATGTATACGTTAATTTTGTTAAAAATAAACAATTGAATACCGATGTCCGAAATAGAGCGCGAAAAGATTTTCTTAAAAACCTTGGAAGTTATAGTGAATCAACAAACGATAAATGTGATATTGATTCTTCGACATTACCTAATTAAATTTATATGAGGTATTTTTTAATAAAATCTCAAATAGTTTTAGTTGTCGTAGTTACAACTTTAATTCCTCT
The DNA here is from genome assembly GCA_016192685.1 of Candidatus Harrisonbacteria bacterium. Lineage (GTDB taxonomy): Bacteria > Patescibacteriota > Minisyncoccia > UBA6257 > 02-FULL-45-10c > JACPTS01. The sequence goes on along the minus strand of JACPTS010000001.1, from coordinate 107,384 downwards.
TACAACATTAGCTCAAACAAATAATAGATTTTGTTCATCTACGGGCTATACTGTTGCTACGATAAATGGAGTGTTTACTGATGAAGACGGTGCTATTAAAAATAGAGATAATTTGAAACGTATATTGCCTGACACGCACAGCAATGAACCTCTCACCATTGATTATCTTCTCAATCCCTCCCACCTTGGAGGTCTTGGGGATATTGCAGTAGCTGTTTATCAAAAAGTTTTTGATTCTAGCAAAGTTGAGGATTATGACTTGGTGGAAATGCTGAAAACCGCCAGCGAGCAGGTTCGCACCCAAAAATTGCTTCTTGTTGCCCATTCGCAGGGCAATTTTTATGCCAATAGTTTTTATGATGTAGTCGCGGACAAGGTTGGCGGCGTTCCGAAAGAATCAATCGGCGTGTATGGCGTTGCTACGCCTGCCAGCCGGGTTGCCGGAGATGGGAAATGGCTTACTTCTGACACGGATACGATTATTGCCGGCATAGCGGCTCGCACGCCTTTTAAAAACATTATGACTTCGAATACTCATATTGAATTGCAAAGCGGCGATGATTCATTGGGACATAGTTTTTCTGATGTGTATTTAAAATACCGAGGCGGCAGAATTATTTCTGATATCCAGGCGTCACTTAATAAATTGTCAGAAAATAATATTCAGGATGGACAAAAATTATGTATTGATCCGCCAGAGCTAACGCTCGCGCATAAAGCGATGGGAGCAGTTTTGGCGGTTGCTGACCCAATTGCCGGCGCGGGAGGTAATGCGGTGGTTGGCGCTAATAAATTTATTGCTAATCTCGGGGAACGTGTTACTGATGGATCCGGGTCAATGTTAGCGCAAGTTTCGGAAACTGTCGGAGATTTTTTCAGTAAATTTTTGAGAAAGGAGGCAGATACCAGCGGTTTGGCGCTGGTGGCGGAGATTCCGCTGAACAATAACAATGGCGATGGCGTGAGTGTTCAGAATGCGGCAGTCGGGGCTGATGGGGAAAATAATTCCGATAGGGCGGATAAGATTGATGGGACTATTTTAGCTGATAATCAAGATGAGGATGTGGCGGAGCGCGTTGCGCGACAATCATTAACTAACGACCAACGATCGGCGACTTTAAATTCGGCGGCCGCGACTGCGCAAACAGTATCAGTTTCGATTGGCGCGGCTGGCGCCGGACAAGGGGAAGCAACTTTTCCGGTTTGTAAATATGAAACTGTTCAATCGCCAAATCACCAGAAATTTTTAATTAACGAGGTGGCTTGGATGGGCGGGACGGCAAGCGCTAATGATGAATGGATTGAGGTCAAAAATATTTCCGGCGGACAGTTGGATATTTCCGGTTGGCAGATTTTGGATAAAAGTGAGCAGATTAAAATTACTTTTCCGGCCGGAACTAAATTAGGAGCAGGCGCTTTTCTGCTTTTGGAACGGACAGATGATGATTCGGTTCCGGGCGTGGTAGCGGATGCTATATACGCAGGAGCGCTTTCTAATACTGATGAAGGACTGCGTCTTTTTGATAAAAATTGCGCGCTTGTTGATGAAGCGATGGCTAATCTGGATTGGCCGGCTGGAGAAAGCACAGCAAGAAAAACCATGGAACGTTCCTCGGATTTAAGCTGGCATACTTATAGCGGCAACGGCGAAAATAATATTTTCGGAACGCCGAAAAAGGAAAATAGTTTCGTTGTTAGTTCGGAAATGGATTCCGGTTCTTCCGGCGGCACCAGCTCCACTCCCACCCCAAGCGTTTCCGACGGGACTTCTCACTTGGTAATCAGTGAAGTTCAAATCACTGGCGGCACCGGACAGACTACCAATGATTTTATTGAACTTTATAATCCTACCGACTCGTCAATAAATTTAAACGGCTATCGGCTGGTGAAGCGTACTAAAACTGGAACAACTGATACGAGCATTAAATCCTGGACCAGTGATGCTTTTGTTCCAGCTAAAGGATTTTATCTTTGGGCAAATAGCAATTATGTCAGTATTGCTGTAACGCCGGACGCGACTACCACGGCAACCATTGCCGATGATAATGCCGTGGCGCTTCGGCAAGGCGCAATAGATACGGGAACGATTATTGATAGTGTCGGTTGGGGAGAAGCGCAAAATGTTTTTCTGGAAGGAACGGTTTTTGCCAGCAATCCCGGCGCCAATCAAAGCCTGGAACGAAAAGCCTATAGCGGTGGCTGTGTTTCCGCATCAGGCAGCGGGGAATATCTTGGCAATGGCTGCGATACTAATAGTAATAGCAGTGATTTTGAAATTCGGGCAACTTCCAATCCCCAAAACAGCCATAGTTTCCCGGAGCCGCGAAACGCTCCGACTGCCATTCAGACTTTGAATGCCAGCTTCAGCTCCAGCACGATGGAGCTGATTTTAAATTGGAGTGAGTCGCAGGATTATGCCGCTACTTCTACCATCACTTATTTTTTGCGGTACGCCACCTCCACCAATTCCTTGAAAGATTTAGCGGCTTTGAGCGCTACCAGCAGTTATAAATTTGTTGGAGAAGAATTGGGCACCACCTATTTATTTTCTATTACTCCGAGAGACCGCGACGGTTTAACCGGCAGTACCACCAGCAAAAATCTTAGCGTTACTTCGCCGCTTACTAATTTATATTTCTATAAAGATACTCGCAGCACCACCAGCCAAAAATATCTTTTGGATTTTTCTTACGTCAATTATCCGTTTGTTCCTGATATTTATCAAAATGGCGCGCAAAGCACTTGGAAAATTTTGGTTTTTTATTTAAATCAGGAAGCGCCGGCAGAATTAGAATTAAATGCGGCTAATAATTGGCAATCGTCAGTTATTAACGGAGTTTTACAAATAAAATATCCCAGTTGCGCCGGCGGAAATCCCGAGCGCTATTCTTTGATTCTTCCGGACACCGCAGCGCGTTGCAGTAATGGCGGCGGGGTAGAAAATTCGGCTTTGCAATTCAGCAATCTTGAAGACCCGCATTTATTATTAGAATTGGCAACCACTACGGATGGCGTTACTTTCACGAACTCGGATTTTGTGGCGGTCGGGCTGTATTCTTTTTATCAGTCCGGCGGCGGAGACCAGAAATTTAAATTAGCGGCGCTGGATCGGACGAAATATTATTTTCAGGCAAGCGCGCCTACTCATCAGGCCCCGATTTTTAACGGCAGTTTGGAAATAAATTTTGACGCAAGCCAGTCAGAATTGAATTTGAATTGGCAGAATGCTAGTGACTCTGATACTTTAGAAAATTTGATTAACTATGAGATTAATTATTCTACCACTACTGAATTGGCGGATTGGGCGTGGCAGAATAACAGCAGTTCCATAACTGCCAATAAGGCGGTTTCTGCCGGCGACAGCTTTTTAATCGGCGTTCGGGCCAAAGATGATTTTGGAAATTATTCTTCCGTCGCCACCACCAGCTGGTCTTATCCGCCCACTACATTTTATATAAGCCAAACCGAGGCAAACGGCTGGAGCAGCAGTTTTGGCGTAAAAAATCCCAACTGCCCGTCTTGTCCGGATACTGCCAGCCTGCAAAGCCTTGAGGTGGTTGGGGATTTTGATTTTAATACGGTTGTTTTAAGGCTGAAGCAGGAGACGGTCAGCGATACGGCGGATGTCCGGCTTTCAATTTATCCGGATAACGGCGGTTTGCCGGATTTTGATTTTTTACTTGCTGAAAAAACCATTCTCAATTTAATCAATCCGGATTCCGGCGCCGACCTATCTTTTAATTTTGACGAAGCAGTTTCTTTATCCGATGGAGAAATTTATTGGCTGGTTTTGGACGTTAAAAATTACAGCAGCGGTAATACCGGATTTTTCCGAAATCAATGGCAGAACGCGATTAATACCGGCACTGACCTTTATGACGGCGGCCAGGCCGGAAAGGGGAACAGCGGCCTCTGCGACAGCTATTGCGATTTTACTATTCCTTATCCGGATTCTTTTTCGGATTGGTATTTTAAAATCGGCCTGGCGCCTTAGATACTTTTATTCTTTAATTTTTGTTAAACTAATTAAGTTATTTGAAAATTGAAAAGGAGGAAGTTTGCTCGCGAAACTAGCGCCGCTTTTAAGTTTGATTTGTTTAATCGTTGGAATGGCGCACCAGATAAAATTAATTTTGGAAAAAGGATATTCGGACGAGCTATCGCTTCCGCGCATTATTTTGGTTATTGTTTCCGGAATTGTTTGGATTTTTTACGGATTGGAAATTAATAATCAATGGATGGTGGCTTTAAATATTGCCGGCATATTTATGAATACGGTTTTGATTTCAATTATCTGGCATTTAAGAAAAAATCACCGACCGTCTTAACGGTGGTTTTTTATTGGACAAATTATCAATTTTTTGTTATAATTTAATTAGCATCTGGACATTTTATAAGAGAAGCCAATGCTGGAGCGGCTGATGGAATTTTTAAGAAGCGGAGCAACATTTTGTTTCGTGGTTGGCGTCTTATTTCACTTTTTTAATCTTGATAGCTTGTCGAAATGGATTCAAAAATATTCCCCGCTTTTATTCGGCATTTTAGTTAATTCCGCCTGTAATTATTTAGGAATCGACGCTGTGACGAAATTGGTATTGCAATTTTTGGTTTTGCTTTGGCTTTTAACCTTGAATTGGAAGCAAGCGGGGTTAAATGCCGCGATTATTGGGATACTAATGAATTTTTCTGTAATGATAGCCAATGGCGGCGCAATGCCGATAACTGGCGAAGCCCTTGAAGGCCCGGAGCACAAATTTATTAATGGCAATACCAAATTAATTTTTTTGGCCGACATCATATTGATTGGAAATTATTTTTTAAGCCCGGGCGATATTGTATATAGAGCAGGATTGTTAATATTTTTCGTTCACCAATCCATTTCTCTTTTAAAAAAGCGCCTTTAGCAGGCGCTTTATTTATTAATCGCATTTTATATAAAAATTACCGTAATTCTCATGGTATACGATTTCATCGTTACCTGCGCCGCATTTCACTATAAAAGGGCCTTCCCTTTCCAGAGTTTTATAATTATTGTCTCTATCCAGTTGGATGCCTCGTTCCAGGCTTTCCATGCTGATTTCTTTCTGAAGCCCATTAAGCGGCAAATCAAGATGGCGGCTGATTACGTCAATAACTTTTTCCAGATACCCCTCTTCTTTCATTATTCGGTGATTTTCCCTTTTGATTCCTTTAAGAAATAAAGCATGATGGAGCAATTCATGGGCAATAGTGTTATAGAAAGCCGCCTCTTTTTCTTTTAGGCCCAAGGATAAACCGCCAGAGCCCGATGTCCATTCCCAATGATACTTATTTGTATTGTTAAGACAAATCCAGATAGTTTGGCAGTGATAATAATAGATTCCTAAGGCAGTGGTTTTTATCTTTTTACGGCATTTATTCCACTCTTTTTTATTGCTTTTCTTTAATTCTTCAACTCTTTTCCATTCTGCTTCCGGGTCACAAAGTTCTTTGCCGTAACATTGGGTATTGTTATATTCATAACAATTTTTTGAATAATTGATGGCTGGCAGAGGCTGGTTTGGGTCTAAATTTGTCATTTTTTTAACTTCAGCCCAGATAATTTCTATTAATGGCTCATTAACTTTTCTTGCCGCCATAGAGACGCAGCCATTAATGAAAAATGGCAAAAAAGCTATTGGCAGATACGATAAATTTTTAAGGTTCATTTTTCCCTCTATCCGATTGGGATTCTCTCTGATTGTAAATATATACTAGTTTATTTTTTATTTTCTGTCTATATTGTATTAATGGTTGTCATTTTAGACAATATCCGCAGCCTTCATAACACCGGTTCAATTTTTCGGACGGCGGATGCGGCGGGTATCGCGAAAATTTATCTTGCCGGCATTACGCCGGACCCCTTTGACCGCTTTGGCCGGCCGCGCCAGCAGTTTGTCAAGGTTTCGCTGGGGGCGGAAAAAACCGTTGCCTGGGAAAAGGCAAAATCTGCCGGCAGATTGATGGATAAATTAAAAAAAGAAGGATATGAAATTTGGGCCGTGGAGCAGGATAAAAAGGCGATTCCATATTATAAGGTAATCCTTCGACCAGCTCAGGACAAAATCGCCCTTGTTTTTGGTAATGAGGTAAGTGGAATATCAAGGGCGATTTTGAAAAAGGCGGACAAGATTTTGGAAATTCCGATGCGGGGCAAGAAAGAATCGCTTAATGTGGCGGTAGCCTTTGGCATAGTCACCTTTCATTTTCTCTATGCGAAATAATTTTAAAAGAATTTTTGTTAGTTTGGGAGTTTTTATAATTTTGCTGGCTTTTGGGGGACTGACTAGATTTTTATTAATGCCCCCGCTCCCATTGTCAGCCACTCAAATTTTAGAGGTGGGGCAAAATAAATTTTTGGTGGAAATTGCCGATGAGCCGTCGGAACACTCCCGGGGCTTATCGGGGCGGAAAAATTTGCCGGAAAATCAAGGAATGTTTTTTATTTTTCCTGACGCTGCCGTCCTAAGTTTTTGGATGTCTGGCATGAAATTTTCTTTGGATATCGTTTGGATTCGCAGTGATGAGATTATTGGTTTTTCGGAAAATTTGCCGACTGCCAGTGGAAGCGATTATCCATTTTATAGCCCGCCCGCGCCAGCGGACAAAGTTTTGGAAATCAATGCCGGGCTAGTTAAAAAAATGGGACTGAAAATCGGCGATAGGGTATTATTATATTAATGGGAAACGAACGAAGAATTTTTGGCCTGCGGCGGAATGTATTTTTTCTCGGTTTAGTAAGCTTATTGAATGATTTTTCATCCGAGATGATTCAGTCGGTGATGCCGGCTTTTTTAACTATTACTCTTGGCGCGCCGCCGGTTTTGGTAGGATTGATTGAGGGTTTTGCCGACGCGCTGGCCAGCGTTTTAAAAATTTATTTTGGCTGGTTTTCCGATAAAATCGGCAAGCGGAAAATTCTGGCAGTGACCGGTTACGCGCTTTCCGTTTCCACCCGCTGGTTTTTGGCGTTAGTGACTGGTTTTTGGCAGGTGTTTGCGTTGCGGGCGATTGACAGGGTTGGCAAGGGCTTGCGGGATTCGCCGCGGGACGCGCTGATTTCCGAATCAGTGGAATCCGGCGAGCTTGGAAAATCTTTTGGTTATCACCGGGCCATGGATACCGTTGGCGCCACTCTGGGGCCGCTGGCGGCAGTGGCGCTTTTGCCGGTTTTTCTGAATGACTATCGCGCGATTTTTAAAATTGGCTTTGCGGCTGGAATTTTAGCGGTGGTAACTTTTGTTTTTGTAAAAGACGTTAAGAAAGAAACGACTGGTCAAGAAACAGCGGTTAAGCCGCCGTTTACTTTTTCGCTTAGCGGATACAGTACTGCTTTTAAAGAATATATTTTGGCAGTTTTTCTTTTTGGATTGGGATTTATGCCGGTTCCGCTGATGCTTTTAAAATCTCAAGAAGTCGGTCTGAACGGATTTTCCATCCCTCTTATGTATTTTATCTATAATCTTTCTTTTGTAATTTTTGCGATTCCGGCTGGAAAGTTAGCCGACTGGATTGGCGAGAAAAAAGTGCTGGCTGGCGGATTTCTCGCGGCCATTATCGCTTATGCTAATCTTTATTTTCTATCAACTATTATCGGAACAGTTTTTGGTTTTATTATTTTGGGTTTATATTCAGCAATGACCGACGGAATAGAGCGGGCGCTGGCTTCCAGGCTGGTGCCGGCCGGCAGACTGGCGAGCGGACAAGGATTTTTGAATGCGGCAGTCGGAATTTCCTCGCTTTTTGCCGGAGTAATCGGCGGCCTGATTTGGACTAAATTTGGCTCTGACGTGGCTATTCTTTACGGAGCGGTGATGATGGCAGCGGGACTTCTGGTATTCATTCATTTAAATCAGCACAAGAAAGTTGTATAATTAAAAGAATAATTTTTTATGGCAAAAACGCGAATCGCAATTAATGGTTTTGGGCGGATTGGCCGGCTATTTTTCCGGCAGGTTTGGAATAATAAAAATTTGGACATTGTCGCTGTTAATGACTTGGGCGATATTGAAAATCTCGCTTATCTTTTGAAATACGACACGGTTTATCGGCAGTTTGGCAACGAAGTAAAGGTGAAAAATAATGAGTTGGTAATAGACGGAAAACGAGTAAGGGTGTTTCAGGAGAAAGACCCGGTTAAATTACCCTGGAAAGAAATGAAAATTGATATTGCGGTGGAATCCACCGGCGCGTTTGAATCTTTTGAAAAAGCTTCGGTGCATCTGACTGCCGGTGCCAAAAAGGTGGTCATTACCGCGCCGGCAAAAGACGCGGAACGGAAAGACGCGAAAACAGTTTTGCTTGGCGTAAATGAAGAGGAATTTAAAGTTTGTAAAATTACCTCTAACGGCTCCTGCACCACTAATGCCACTTCGCCGGTGGTAGCGGTAATGTCGGAAACTGTCGGGATTAAAAAAGCGTTTTTAAATACGGTTCATGGCTATACCGCCACCCAAAATTTAGTTGACGGCCCGACTAGAGGAAAGGATTTCCGGCGCGGCCGGGCGGCGGCGCAGAACATTGCGCCGTCTTTTACCGGGGCGGCGATTTCCGTGGTGCGGGCGTTGCCGGAATTGGAGGGAAAATTTGACGGCGTGGCGCTGCGGGTGCCGATTGTCAGCGGTTCCATGGGGGTTATTACTTTTCTTACCAAAAGAAAAACCAGCGTTGAAGAAGTCAATAAAATTTTTAGAAAAGCGGCTAAAGAAAAACGCTGGCAGGGAATTTTAAAGGTTACTGAAGATCAGCTGGTTTCCTCGGATATAATTGGCGATCTCCATGGCGCGATTGTAGATTTGAAATTTACTCAAGTAGTGGATGGCGATTTGGTAAGCGTGTTTTCTTGGTACGACAATGAAGCCGGGTATGTGGCGACTTTAGTTGGGCATGTTTTAAAAGCGGCAGAAACTTTGTAAATGTAAAATGTAAATATCAAAATGAAAAATGATAATTCAAAATTAAAAAATTCTTTTAAAATTTTGTTAAAAACAAATTCAAAAATTTTGCATTTTGATTTTTAAATTTTGAATTAAATATGCTTATTTATATTGGCGCAGACCATCGGGGATTTCAGCTTAAAGAATCCCTTAAAAATTATTTAAAAGAGAGCGGTTATGAAGTAGTGGATGTTGGAAATGATAAATACGTGCCAACAGATGATTATCCGGACTTCGCGGCTTTGGCAGCGCGGAAAATCAGTTTGGATTCGGAAAATTCCCGGGGAATTTTAATTTGCGGTTCCGGCGTGGGCGTGGATGTGGCGGCCAATAAATTTAAAAATGTCCGTTCGGCCCTCGCTTTTAATACTGAGCAAGCAGCGACTTCCCGGAGCGACGACAATGCTAATGTTTTAAGTTTGGCCGCCGATTATCTTAATGAAGAGGACGCCAAAAAAATTCTTTCGGTCTGGCTCGCCACTTCGTTTTCCGGAGAGGAGCGGCATCAGCGCCGGTTAAGAAAAATAGAGGATATAGAAGAAAGGAATTGAGCATTCCTTTTATCCGTGTTATTTTATTATTAAAGCTGAAACTTGAAAATTCTATAAGGAGGTCGGGTGTCATTAAAAACTCTGATTTTGATTCGGCACGCGGAATCGCTCAGGAATGTTGTAGAAACCGGAACTTTTTATAAGAATAATCAGGAAAGAGATAAAGTCGGTTTGATGCGGGATTGCTTGGTTCCGCTTACGGAGAAAGGCCGGCGGCAGGCACGCAAGACCGGCAGGGCTTTGAAGAAAAGGTATGGCGTTCCGGATTATTTTTTTTATTCTCCTTATGTACGGGCGAAAGATACCATGAATGATATTTTAGGCGCCTACAACCCGGAGGAGGTTAAATTAATGTCAATAAAGGAAGAATTACTAATTCGCGAGCGGGATTCCGGCTATTGCCATAATTTGATTGAAGCGGAAATCCGCCAAAATTTTCCTTGGTTTTTGGAATATTGGCATTGGGCGCCGATTTTAGAACGAGTGCCGATTGGCGGCGAAAGCATTCTGCAGATAGCCGAAGGGAGATTGAGTTTATTTTTAAAAAAAGTTCGAGAACTCCCCTGTGAATTGGGGCCGGTGAAAATTGCGGTGGTTTCCCATGGCCGGGCAATTATTGGCTTGCGGTATCTTTTGGAAGGTTGGGATTATGAGCGCGCTAATTACGAGATTGAACATAATAACCCCCGGAATTCTTCGGTAACGGTTTATACGATGAATTGCTTTGGAGACGCCAAGCTGGAATTTACAAATAAAGTTTTTTATTAATCCCGCAATTGCGGGGTTTTTTATTTGCTATAAAAAAGCGGGTAACCATCTTCCTATCGGCACCGGAGTCCGCTTGCTCCAGCGGCAAGCGGCTCCTACGCCTCGCTCCGAAAATTTTCGCTTCGCGAAAAACCAATCTTTTCGGAGCTCCGTAGTTGCCGTACGAAAGATAGTTACCCGCTTTTATGTTAAAATTTATTTATGCAAGTAATCCCAGCAATCAACGAAACCGATTTTAAAGAAGTGGAGAAAAGAATAAAAACTGCGCAGGATTTTGGCGCGGAATGGGCTCATCTTGATGTTTCCAACGGCCAATTTACGCGAAATCAGCTGTGGAATAACTCTAAAGAGCTACAAGCTTCAAGCTACAAGCTAAATTTTGAAGTTCATTTAATGGTTCAAAATCCGGATGAGGTTTTGGATGCGTGGCTGGATGCTAAAGTTAAACGAGCTATTGTTCATTTGGAATCAGTGAGAGATTTAGATGTTATGAAAATGAAATGCGTGGCTTTTGGCACGGAACTTTTTCTTGCGATTAAGCCGGACACGCCGGTGGAGCGCTTGTTTAGTTATGCCGGCGATGCCAGCGGCTTTTTAATTTTAGCGGTGAATCCGGGACTGGCCGGCCAAAAATTTAAGGAAAATCAGTTGGAAAAAATAAGAGCTTTGCGGCAAAAATTCCCAGATGTTAAAATAGAAGTAGACGGCGGAGTGAATTTAGAAAATGCTTTAAAGATAAAAGAAGTGGGTGCGGATATATTAGTTTCAGCGTCGTATATTTGGGGGAGTAAAAATCCAAAAGAGGCGTATCTTAAATTAAAAAATATTTAATGGAGCTTCACGAGAAAAAATTGCAGTTTTTAGAGGAGATGTCTAACAAGATTAGACAAGATATTATTGAGATGCTGGTTGAGGCAAAATCCGGGCATTCAGCCGGACCGCTTGGGATGGCGGATATTTTTACCGCGCTTTACTTTCATATTTTAAATCACGACCCGAAAAACCCCGGCTGGCCGGATAGGGACAGAGTAGTGGTTTCCAACGGCCATATTTGCCCGGTGCTTTACGCGGCGCTTGCCAATGCCGGATATTTTCCGATGGAAGAACTTTTTACGCTTCGGAAAATAAATTCTCGGCTGCAGGGGCACCCCCACCGAAATTCTCTACCAGGTTTGGAAACTACTTCCGGGCCGCTCGGCTCCGGGATTTCGCAAGCTATCGGTATGGCGCTCGCCGCTCGGCTGGATAAGAAAAAATCCCGCGTGTATTGCCTTACTTCTGACGGTGAACATGAAGAGGGTAATACTTGGGAAGCGATTATGTTTGCCGGCAAGCAAAAATCCAAATTAAATAATCTTACCGTAATTATGGACCGGAATAATATCCAGATTGACGGTTTTACCGAAGAAGTAATGCCGCTTGAGCCATTGCGGGAAAAATATGAATCTTTTAATTGGCACGTGATTGAAGTTGGCGGTCATGACATTGCCGCTTTTATTTCCGCAGTGAATGAAGCAAAAGCCATTTATGAAAAACCAACCGTGATTATCGCGCATACAGTTCCCGGGAAAGGAGTCAGTTTTATGGAAAATCGTTTTGAATGGCATGGCAAACCGCCAACACCAGATGAGGCAAAAAAGGCGCTGGTGGAATTGCGGACGCTTGGCGGGCAGATTAAAAGCGAGCATCAATAAAGCAGATTTGTTATAATAATAATTAGTTATTTTGTTGACGAAAAAGGTCGTAAAAATTAAGATTTTATAATTTTTTTATGATGAATCACGGAAAATGGCACTGGCATTGCTGCTGGCGGCCGCTTCTTGGCCATGTTTTATGGCTGGCGGCGGCGGCATCACTTGCGCTGGCTTGGTTAGCAGTATGGCAGAAAAATTTAGTTTGGGGCCTTGAGCCGCTTGCCTGGTATTGGAACGCTTTAGTTTTGGGCGTCCTTGCTTTAGGTAAAAAATCCCATTGCGGCAACTGCGGAATGTGTTCGGCAGAAGAAAAAGGAGGAATGTAGGGGGAATCTATTTTAATAAAAATTCACCAACGCGTTGTCAGCTAAAATGAATTAGCTCAAGGAGTGACGACGAGATCGTAGCCATAGCTACCTCGAGGAGGAACGACACAGAGATAATTCATTTTAGCGACAACCCAAAGGGATACAGCCAATTTTGTCTATGACTGCGTTGCTCGTCGGAAAGGCAGCTTAAGCTGCGATTTCCTCCTTGCGCCTTGTCCTAGCCAAAATTGGCTAGTATCGCGTTAGGGAATTATTATTAAAATAGATTCCTAATTCTCGAGAATTTTCATAATAGGTCTGATAAGTCTTATTGGACCTATGAGTAAATTTTTGAGCATGCTTAATTCTAAAGTAAAGTTAAGTTCTAAAATTTTTGATAAAGATATTGAACAGCGGGCGACTCGTGACGGTTATGGCGAAGGTTTAGTAATTGCCGGAGACCAAAATTCTAATGTAGTAGTGCTTTGCGCAGATTTAACTGAATCTACCCGTTCGGAAGCTTTTTCTAAAAAATTTCCCGAACGGTTTTTTGAAGTCGGAGTCGCGGAACAAAATTTGGCGACGATTGCTTCTGGTTTGGGAGTAAGCGGGAAAATTCCGTTTATTTCTTCTTACGCGACTTTTTCCCCTGGCCGGAACTGGGAACAGATTCGGACTACTATTTCCTACAACGATTCTAATGTGAAAATTGCCGGCGCCCATGCCGGAATTTCCGTTGGCCCGGATGGAGCCACTCATCAGGCGATTGAGGATATTGCCACGATGCGGGTGATGGCGAATATGAAAGTAATTGTTCCTTGCGACGCGATTGAAGCGAAAAAAGCCACTATGGCCGCCGCTAAAATTTGGGGTCCGGTTTATCTGCGATTCGGCCGCGAGAAAATGCCGGTACTTACTACGGAAGAAACGCCTTTTACGCCGGGAAAAGCGGAAATTTTTTGGGAGTCGGCCGGAAAGGGCAGCCGTAAGAAAAATCCGCAAGTGGCGATAATCGGCTGCGGTTCGTTAGTGCATTACGCGCTTCTGGCCGCAAAAGAACTGGATGAAGAAGGAATCGGCGCTTATGTGGTTAATTGCCATACGATTAAACCTTTAGACGAAAAAACTATTTTGGAAGTTGCGGAAACTTGCGGCGCGGCAGTTACGGTGGAGGAGCATCAGGTTTTGGGAGGGCTTGGCGGCGCCGTTGCCGAGCTGCTGGCGAAAAATTTACCCGTGCCGATGGAATTTATCGGCCTGCAGAATATTTTTGGCGAATCCGGGCCGCCGAAGGATTTGATAGAAAAATACGGCATGGGAGTGAAAGATATAAAAGCCGCGGTAAAAAAAGTTTTAAAAAGAAAGAAGTAGTTTGACGGGGTTTGACAATCGGCGGTTAAAAATTTAAGCTTTTTATAGCTATTGCAAAATTGAATAAGGGGCCAGAATGCTGGTTCTGCTTCCGATTTTTATTTTCTCAATTGTTCTTCATGAGGTGGCGCATGGATTGATGGCTTTGAAATTCGGCGACGATACCGCGCAAAGAGCCGGCCGTTTGACTTTAAATCCTCTTCCGCACATTGACCTTATCGGTTCAATTTTAATTCCGGTAATGGGAATGTTGCTGGGAGGAATGATTATCGGCTGGGCAAAGCCGGTGCCGGTGGATTTTGATAGATTGAATGAAAAAGAAACTATTTATGTAAGCTTGGCGGGAGTGGCGGTTAATTTTCTGATGGCGACGGCTGCCGGTTTGGCGCTCAGGCTTTTGCCGTTAGGGAGCGGATATCTTCCGGCAGTGATTACCTACATTGTTTTTATTAATCTTATGCTTGGGGTATTTAACTTATTGCCGGTTCCGCCGCTTGATGGCTGGAGGATTTGGGGCATATGGCTGCCGGAAAATGTCCGTTGGCAGATTGAGGCGAACGCGCTGCTTTATATGGCGCTGCTCTTTATAATTTTACCGCTCCTGCCGATTATTCCTTTAGTTAGAATGCTGTTTTTTGCCTTAACTGGCGTCCGCTTATAATAAAGCGGATTTTTTATTTGTGTTATTATTAGACTATGTTTGATGTAATAACTATTGGTTCAGTAACCAGAGATAATTTTTTAGAATCGGATTTTCCGATTATCAATGACTCCGGCGCGCCTTCCGGAAAAGCCATAGCTTTGCCATTCGGTGAAAAGCTGGAAGTAAAAAAAGTTTATTCAACTATCGGCGGCAATTCTGCCAATGCCAGCGTTACTTTTGCGAGGCAAGATTTGCGAACCGCTTGTTTTGGAAAAGTTGGAGAGGATTTGGCCGGCAGGGAAATCGCGGAAAGATTAAAAAAAGAAAAAGTCCAGTCGTTATTTTCTAAGTCAAAAGAAAAGTCCACTGCCTATTCGGTTCTTTTATTGGAAAAAGGCGAACGGACGATTTTGGGGCACCATGGCGCTTCCGATACTCTGATTAAAGAAGATATTCCCTGGAGCAAATTAAAAGCTAGCTGGTGGTATTTATCGCTGGCCGGCGAGTCGGATAAACTTTTAGGAATCCTCCTTGCTTTTGCGCGAAAAAATAAAATTAAGGTGGCTTTTAACCCGAGCGGGCATCATATTCAGCATAAAAGAAAAGAAATTCTTGCTCATTTAAAAGATCTGGCTTTTTTGGTTTTAAACGCCGGTGAAGCCGCGGATTTGGTCGGGATTCCATTTAATAAAGAAAAAGAAGTTTTTAAAAAACTGGATAAATTAACTCCCGGCATTGTGGCGGTGACCGACGGCCCGAATGGCGTTACGGTTTCTGACGGAAAATATTTATATAAAGCCGGAATTTTTAAAGAAAGACGAGTTGCGGACCGCACCGGCGCCGGTGATTCTTTCGGCTCCGGATTTGTGGCTGGCTTGATGAGTCGGGCGGATAAGCCCAATAGGACAGATAAGTCTGATAGGACTGATAGGACTTATTCGTCTGAGGCGATTAAATACGCGATAAGATTGGCCAGCGCCAATGCGACTTCAGTAGTGGAACATATCGGCGCCACGGAGGGCATTTTAACTAAGCGTGAATTTGAAAATCCGAGATGGCATAAATTTAAAATAGAAATTAAAAAATTATAAATATGGAAAGACTGGCAACCGATAAATTGGCAAAAATATTGAGGGCAGACAAAAACGCTCTTTATAAAATTGAAGACCGATTAAATCATGTAACCGGAAAAAGCGGCATTTTTGAAAAAATAGCCGAAGAAAACGAAACTAAGGTTAAAGAAGTTTTGTTGACTCTCGGAATTTCCCGCGCTGCCACCGCTAAGGAGGTATATGACGCCTTAATTTCTAAGATAGAAGCCGATGATAATTTAATTTTTAATGCCCTTGGCGGCAGAGTCTGCAATAGCCAAAAGGACTGCCGTAATATTCTGGAAACGATAAAAAAAGTTGCGGAAATAAATCACGGTTTCTTTTTAAAACAGGAAGTCGCGAAGCAATTATTAAAAAAAGAACCGCCGAAAAAAGTGATGGAATTTTTAGGATATAGCTCTATTGATGAGATGCTTGCGAAAGAAAATCTTTTGGAAGTTTATAGCGCTCTCCGTTTTCTTGAGGGAAATGAGTGGTTAAATGACGTGTTTTTTAAGCAATATGAAGATTTGACGCCGGATGATTTTGAAAAAAGGAAGATTGTAGTCCATGCTTTGAGTGAAAAATGGAATGAGATAACGAAGAAATTCGTGATGAAAAAGTGGCATAATATCAGCCACCTTAAGGAATTGGGAGTGGTCTTTGTTATTCCGATTTCGCTTGGAATATCCGGAGAACTTTTGCGGATGATGAGTTTGGTGGCGCATTACTTGCACGAGGTGCCGTTTTATTCCGATATTTTTAAGAAAATCGCGGAAGTGCCGGAAACTTTTTCGGAAAATTTAATCTCTCTTTTGCGCGGCGATGTGATGGAGCGGCATCTGCCGGAAAATGAACGGGCGCTTTTTTTGGTGGTCCAGCGTTACCTTGCCAAAGATGATGAAAATGATTGGCGGCTTTTTGTCCCCCGGATCAATCCGGAAGCCCTGCATTGGTTAAAAGCCGAAGAAGATTTAATTAAATTAAGCGGCTTATATCCCCAATTAAATAAGGAATTGGAGTTTTGGCATAATTTAGGCTGGGTAGGCGATTATTTTAAGGATGAGGTCGGGAACGACATATTGGTTAGTTTTGATTTAGTGGATACGGTTATGAGCTTGGTGAAGCAAAAAGAGCTTATTAAATATCTTTATCACCATCAGGAAGCGCTTTGGAACAAAATTTTTACGGAATATTTCAATCGCGAAGAACTGGAAAAATTTTCTAAAGAGTATTTGCTTCAGGGATATTTTGAAATTTAAATGGTATATTAAATTGTATGGATAAAATTGTATGGATAAATATGTTCACAAAGGCGATGGGGCGATAGTTCATTGCCCGAATTGCAGAGGAGTTATTATAAAAAGTTTGGAGCCCAGTCAAGAAGGTTCGGGCATTTCTTTTGTAATGTATTGCCAGCATTGCAAAAAACTTCTTTTAATAAAAATAATTTTAAAATCCGGAGAAAAAGTGCCCGAGATATTAGTTGAAAATTATAAATTTTAGATTTTTTTTACAATCATTTTATTCCAATGAATTTTTCGTTATATTAAATATAATAAGGAGATTTAGGTAGTTCTACGGCCTACCGGATTCGGGGGGATTTTTTTTATGTTCAATTTTTATGAAGAAGACGTTTCTAAAAATTTTAATGGTGGCGCTGGGATTAATTGCCGGTACTAAAATTTTTGCCGCAGCCGGCGTCCCCAGAATTTTAAATTACCAAGGAAGATTGCTGGACGCTTCTGGGATTTTGCTGGGCGAATCCGGAACAGAATTTTGTTTTAAATTTTCTTTTTATGATGACGCGGCAGTCGGGGCTCCGGATAATAAACTTTGGCCGGCTGGCGCTCCATCAACAATGACAGTTTTAGTTAAAAATGGCGTTTTTGATGCCGGAATAGGCGATACTTTAAGCGGAGGAGATATTTTAGATTTTGATTTCCAATCGCAGGATGAAATATACGTAAATACGGAAGTTGCCCAAAAAGTCGGCGTGACTTGCGCGCCGGGCGACGGGGCGGAAGTTTTTGAAAATTTATCTCCACGGCAGCGCGTTGTTTCGTCCGGCTATTCAATTAATTCCGATACTTTGGATGGTTTTCATGCCGCGCCGTCGGCAAGCGGAAATCAGATTCCGGTTTTAACCGGCGGAAATTTGTTTTTAGGAGCATTGACGCCGCAGATTAACGCCACTTCCTCAAATTCGTTAACGATTCAGGGAAATGCTCTTAGCGGAAATCTGCTTTTAAATCCTTTAAGCGGATTTGTCGGTATTGGCACCACTTCTCCTTCTCAATTGCTTTCCGTGCATGGAAATGCTTTGTTTTTGGGAAATATCACTTCGGTGGCGGATATCACGGCTACCGGTAATTTATCTTTAATCGGCGCTTCCGGAACTTCTACTATCGCCAGCGGCCAGGGGTTTACGGTTGGAGCGTCGCAGTTTGTGGTTCAGCAGGGAAGCGGCGACATCGGCATCGGGACGGCGGATCCGGGGACGAAAGTCGGTATTGGCGGGGCAGGGTCTATCATATCCTTTATTGGCACTGCTGGCGGCGCAAGCGAGGGAATACAATATCTTGATTCAGCCAGCAAGAGAAGGTTCGGCCTTATCTTCCCGGGAAGTGACATTGTAGCATTGGCCAACAGGACATCAAATGGCGTTGTTCAAATTCGGGCTAACACCGGCACTGCCGGTCCATCCGGGGAAGTAACAGCTGCCGAGTTCCAAGATGATAAGATTATTTTTAATAATGGCAACGTGGGCATTGGCACCACTTCCCCTCTGGGGCTTCTTTCGGTGAATCCTGACGGAATAAACGGGCCGGCTTTTGTGGTTGGTTCTTCAACCGCCACTCTTTTTTCAATTACGCAAAGCGGAATCGGCAATCTTGATTTTTCCAGAGTAACAGTCGGCGGGCCAACTAAGGAGGACCAGCTTTATGTTTATGGCCGGATTAACAGTTCCTGGCGGGGTTATCAAAGAGAATGGCTGGCAACCTGCGCTCCATTAGCCGTTATAGTCGCTGATACAGCCGATATTTGCGGATTAGTTTTTGACGAAGACGCTGACGGAGCAGTTATAGCAAAAGTTGCCGGTAGTTCCGCGATTCGGCTCCGGGCAAGCACTGCCGGAAGTTTAGCGGTTGGGGAGGGGGCGATTTTGGGGTCTGGCGGCCCGTTGCCGATGAACAGGGATAATAATCCGGTAATGGAAGCAAGGGTAATGCCGCTAACTTTGACCAATCACCGAATTGAAGCGGGGTTTGCTGTCAGGGCGTTAAACGGCGATATAGCGGCCGATACCAACGGAGTATATTTTCGCGCCACACCTGCTTCGTCAAATTGGATAGCGGTAAACCGCGCCGGCGGTTCAGAAGTTGGTTCAGTTGTTGATACCGGTGTTGCGATTTCTACCGCGAATTTTCAGGAACTTCGCGTTGAAATAAATGGCAGCGTTAACACCCGCTTTT
This sequence comes from Candidatus Harrisonbacteria bacterium, assembly GCA_016192685.1. GTDB lineage: Bacteria > Patescibacteriota > Minisyncoccia > UBA6257 > 02-FULL-45-10c > JACPTS01. The sequence continues at coordinate 88,528 of JACPTS010000001.1, read as the reverse complement.
TTATTGGCGGCGTTTTAGTTGCTACAATCAGTTTAAATATTCCTACTGCCGATTTAGGATTTTCAGTCGGTAACGCTTTAATAACAACCGCCGATGCGGTAAAAAATCTGGACGTAGAATCTATTAAGGTTTGGATTGACGACCCGCCGGAGGGAACAAGCGGAGAAATGGCAACGACAAGCGAAGATAATCCTATTAGCGAAATTCAAACCGCGGAAGTGCCAGACAGCGGTCTAGGCGACATAATAAGACAGACATTAAATTCACTCGGTTTATTTATTGAAAATGGAATTGCTAAGTTTCAGGAATTTATCGCGGAAAAAGCGATTATCAAATCAGCGCGAATCCAGAATTTGGATATTTCAGAAAAAATTCAATTGCGTGACCAAGCTACCAATGAATTTTATTGCACTTGGCTGGAAAATGGAGAATGGAAAAAAGTTTTGGGAACCTGCGAAAATATTTCAGTCAGTAATTCAACAACAACGAATTTTGTAATTAATAAAAATGCAACTACGACTCAAAATTCTAATTAATCTAATTTTACCGGCGATTTTATTTTCCGCGGCTTTAGTTTTTGCCGCGGATTTTACCAGCCCGAATTTTATTTTTCGGGATCCGGTTATTGACGTATTTGGCGGAGTTGCCACCTCCAGCAGTTTTCAGCAGGGAATTGTCGGCGGCCAAAACGCTCTCGGAGAATCAACCAGCACAAATTTCGTAGTATTATCCGGATTTTTATATTTCAACGATTTTACTCCGGCCAGCCAAAACTGGCGCTGGTATGACGATGAAACCAATGAAACTCCCGGTGTCGCGCTCGCGAATGAAAATGCCGCGCCTATTAATATCGTAAATCAAAATATTATAAAACTCCGTTTAACTATTAAGGAATTAGGCGGCATAGGAAATAAAAATACTAAATTCCGACTTCAGTTTTCCGAGTATTCGGATTTTTCCCGCGATGTCCAGGATGTGGTGGAAACGTCGGATTGCGCGGATAATTCGCTTTGGTGTTACGCGGACGGCGCCGGATCAGATAATGCTTTAATTCAAAATAAAACTTTATCTGATGCCGATTCTTGTCTTAGCGGAATAGGAAATGGCTGCGGCACTCATAATGAATTTGGGTCCAGTACTTCTACCTTTATATATATCAGGAATGCGGCTTCGGAATATGAATTTACCGTTAAACATGCCGGAGCAAGGGCCAATGCCGTGTATTTTTTCCGGGTTTTTGATCTTGGAAATAATAAACCGGTTGTACTTAAGCCCGGCGCATCTTATCCCAGTCTGGCAACAGAAGCGGCAAAACTAACTTTTTCAATCAGCGGTTTGCCTTCCGGAACTGCGACTGAAGGCATAATTACCGACGCGGCAACCACGCCGTTAAATATTTCTTTTAGTTCATTAAATCCAGGATTAGAGACGGAAGTGGCGCAAAGATTAACCGTTACCACTAATGGGACGGATGGCTACCGGATTTTTATATTTCAAAGACAAGGATTATTAGGAGACGGTGGTTCGGAAATCGCGCCGATTAATAGCACTAATGAAACTCCTTTAAATTGGTCGGCTGCTTGTCCGGTATTGGATATGGGATGTTATGGTTATCATTCCGGAGACGACACCCTTTCTGGAAATGCCGGCCGTTTTGCCGCCAATGATACTTATGCCAAGCTGGAAAATTCCCCAAAAGAAACGGCTTTTAGCCCTACCCCGGTAGCCAATGAATCAGTGGATATAATTTTTAAAGCCCAGATTGGGCCGGAACAGCCGCCGGAGGATTATCAAAGCAGTGTCGGGTATATTATTGTTCCGGTTTTTTAAAATGTTTAATCCATTAAAAATTAATTTAAGATTGGTTCTTATTGTTGCCGGATTGTTTTTAGTTTTTGCCAATATTCATGCCGGCTATTTAAAAATTGAACCGGCAATTATAGACGAGAAAGGAAATCCAAGAGAAATTTTTGAGGAAACCATAATTTTAACTAACGATGCAAATTATAAAACAAATATTTATGCCACCGTGCATAATTTAGACACAAAAGAAGGAGAGCAGGAATTTTACGGCCCGGCGCAGGCGGACCTCACCAAATCACTAGCAAATTGGATTGAAATTAACAGGGGAGTGATTCAGCTTCTGCCGGGAGAGAAAAAAAGCATTGATTTTTTGATTAAAGCGGGGCCAAGAGCAGTGCCGGGAATTTATCACGCCAGCATTGCTTTTTATGAAGGATCGGATAGAATAGAAGCGGAAAAAAGAATGGCCGGGCCGGAGGTTTTGGTCAATGTGGAAATCGCGGAAAAGAATGATGAATTTTTGCGTTTAAAAAAGTTCGCGGCCGATAAAACTTTTTCATTGGGATTTCCGGTTTCTTTTACTTATGAATTGGAAAATAGCGGAGTTAAGCCGATAAAACTCAAGGGAGAGCTGATGATTTTTAATCGGAGAGGCGAAGAAGCGGGATTGGTGCCGATTAGCGAAATAAACGCGGAAAAATTCAGCGGTCAGTTGGCGGTTTCTCCCCATCGGGAATCAAGGAATTTCGGCGGCGCCAAGTCAGACTTGGCTGGCGCTCTGGCAAATTTGTCGGAATTTAATAAAGATTTCGGAAGATATAAAGCGATTTTATCTTTGAAATCCGAAAACGGACAAGTGGTTCAAGATACGGCTTTTTTCTGGGTAATTTCCCGGCCGATCTTGGCGGGATTAATTTTAATTATATGCGCCATGACAATTTTAACAATCTATTTATTTTTAAAATAAATGAAATAGTTATTTTCGCAGCTTTGCTTGGAATTTTTTCCGTCTCTTTAACTCTTGGAAGCGAATCGATTGCTTTTACGGTTACGCCTTCTTTATTGGAAATTAATCTTAGTCCCGGAGAAAATTGGAACAGCGGGTTAAAAATCTTCAACAATAATTCAACTGACCTGACGGTTTATGTTTCAGCCGTTAATTTAAGCGATAAATCGGTTCCGATTTTAAATGAGGATTCGGAAATTTACGGACATTCGCTGGCTAAATGGGTAAAATTCAAGGATAACGCAGTAACGATATTGGGGAAGCAAAGCGTATTTCTGCCATTTTCTTTGCAATTGCCGGCTGACGCTCCGCCGGGTAGCCACGCGGCCGCGATTCTTATCGGCACCCAGCCGTTAAGCGGAAAAACTCAAGAATTAAAATCCGCCGGATTTATTTCTTCAATTTTATCGGTGCGGGTCAGCGGAGAAAAACGGGTTGGCGGCGCCATTAAATCTTTTATCGCGGAAAATAATTTTTACCGTGAGTTGAAAGTCAAATTTTCGCTTAATTTTGAAAATACCGGCAATGTAAATTTAAATCCATCGGGTAAAATTAAAATTTTTAATTATCAAGGCGAAGAAAAAGGGGATATTATTTTATCGGCTGAAGCGTTAGCGGTTTTACCGGGTAAAAGCCGTGAATTTATTTTTAATTGGGAGAGGGAAAAATCCGGAAGCGGAATGGGAAGATACAAAGCGGCGGCAGTTTTAACTTTTGGGAATCCGGCTCAAAATATCGTTAAGGAAACTTATTTTTGGATAATGCCGATTAATTTTATTTTTGGAATTATAAGCCTTTTATTTTTATTGCCGCTTTTCTTATTTTTTGCCGGAAAAACCATTAGGGCTTATGTCCATAAAGTTATGGAAGGAGAATTTCCTGTTTCCGATTTGCCTCCGGTGAAAAATTATCAGCCAGTTCCCGTGATTTCCGCTTGGAATCCATTAATGATAATAATGGTAATTGGCTTATTGTCGGTCAGCGCCGGCGCAGGAGTAAGATACGCGGTAGAATCGCGCAAATCATTATTTGTTGGCGCTCCGGAATTGGCGCTAAAACAAACCGCTTCAATAATCCACCAAACTTATTTCCTTTCCGCGTCGGAAACTGACAATCGTTTTAATGAAGTGGAAATTTTAAAAGAAGACGGCGGGCAAATGTCTTTACCGGAATTATTCCGGCGGTTTTTGCCGGTTTTTGATAAAGATTTTTTGAGCCAAACTTTTAATGATGATTTTACCGCTTTCCGATATTATGACGCCAACGGCTCTTGGCCCGGTTATGTCGCGAAAATCAAAGATTCCCAGGTTTTGGCTCCGGTTATCGCGCCGATTTTAGAAAATTATGCCGCAAGATTTTACATTTCGCCGGAAACCCTCGGCGAATTTAAAGACGGATCGGTTTTGGGCATAAAAACTCGATATGCCATTGGTTCCCGTCCCGGTTCAGCTTTTAATTATGGTCTCTTTAATGAATATTTGGTAATAAGCGCGAGTTTTGATGGTTTTAAATTGGCATTAAAATCGTTGGGAGCAATTCCTTAATAAAAAAGTTATCCACAGCCGTCTCTTAGGACTAAAACTTAACCTGCTATAATAAAAGTATGTTTAAGTTTAAGGTATCGGGATATTCTAAAAACTGGCTGTTTATCTTAGTAACTTTAACTTTAGTTTTATTGGTTAATTACGCTTTGGCGGCCAAATTAACGTCAGTTTCTGATACTTTAAGCGATTCTGAGCCGGCAGTCAAAGCCAATCACACGATTAAATTTACTCTTAAAAGTCCGATTACCGCGAGCTCAACGATAGTAATTGATTTTGCTGACCAATTTCAGGGGACCAGCACCCCGGTTTTTTCCACAACTGACGCGACTGATTATGATATAGCATCTTCCACCACTGACCTCAATCTTTTTGCCGCTGGAGCTTGTCCGGGAACAGGCGCTACCGCCGGTTTTGAAATTACCTCCACTTCTACTAGCAATGTTTTCACTTTTACCCATTGCAATGGCACGGCGGCAGTCGCGGCCAGCGCCCCGATTACGGTAAAAATCGGCACTAATGCCACAATTGGCGGGACCGGCGACAGCCAATTGGTAAATCCTCCTAGTTCCGGTTCTTATGTTATCAGCATTACTGCCCCGGCTGCTGATTCCGCGAGTACCCGAGTTGCCATTGTTCCTGATGTTACGGTAACTGCCACGGTCGCAACCAACTTCACCTTTACTGTGGCTGGTGTTGCTTCGGCAACAACGACAGCTAACGGCGAAGGTGGAACAACTGATGTCACTACCACCGCTACCGCTATTCCCTGGGGAGAATTAACTATTGATACTGCTAAACGGGCGCGTCAAGATTTGACCGTCAGCACTAATGCCAAAAACGGCTTCTCCGTAACTATCTGGAAAGACCAGAATTTGACCAGCGGTGACGGTTCGGATATTGATAATTTCCAGCAAACCGCCACTTCCACCGCGGTTGCCTGGTCTTCGCCGACAGCTGATATTGATGATGAGAACACTTGGGGCTGGCAAGGTATTACCAGCGAGGACAGCACTTTAACCGCCGGGGATACTTTCGGCACCGCTTTATACAGCGGAATCGGCAGCCAGTCCGCCCCGATTGAGATATTCGCTCATACCGGACCGGCTAACGGCACTACTATTGATAAAGGCAGAACTAAGATTGGCTTTAAGATAGAAATTTCCACCTTACAAGAAGCAGCCGATGATTATACTCAAGCGCTTAATTATATTGCTACGCCGACCTTCTAAGATTTTCTTTCTGGCGGCGTTAATTCTGGCAGGTTTTCACCTGCCAGAATTTTCATTTGTAAAGGCGCAAGAGGTTTCGGGCGTAAAAATCCAGCCGGCAATAATTGAACAGAGAATTGACCCGGGCCAAACTTTTAATTCTAAAATTAAAGTAACTAATTTAAGTTCGGAGAATAAAACTTTTTACGTAATTACCCGTGATATCAAGTCCCTTTCCGAGCAAGGATCCCCGATATTTGCCGTAGAAGGCGAACCGACTGGTTTTGAAATAAGTTCCTGGATTAAAATAACTGATAAATCTATAAATCTTGGCGCCGGCCAGACCAAAGAAATTCCTTTTGCGATTGTTGTTCCGCCCAATGCTCCTCCCGGAGGCCATTTCGGAGGAATTTTTGTGGCTCTCGCGCCTAAGCGTCCGGAAACAACCGGCATCGGCATTGGTTATCAAGTTGGCACCATTATTAATTTTAGAGTTTCCGGAGAAATTTTTGAAGAAGCGCAGTTAAGAGGTTTTTCTCTGGATAAATTAATTTATATCCGGCCGAAAGTGAATTTTTCCGCCAAAATAGAAAATCTTGGGAATGTTTTAGTCAGGCCGCACGGTATTTTGGAAATCATTGACCCTCTTGGCCGGCAAGAAGCGGCATTAAATGTTAATGAAGAATCCGCTTCAGTATTCCCTAAAACTATCCGGGAATTTAGAATTCTTTGGGAAAGCGATAAATTGCTGTTTGGGAATTATAAAGCTATTCTTAGCTTGACTTACGGCGAAGAAGGCCGGCAGAGCCTTTCTGATGAGACAACTTTTTGGATTGTTCCTTTAAATATTATTTTGCCGGTTTTTGGAGCCCTGCTGGCGATGATTATCGGCGTAATCTTATTTATCCGTTTTCAAGTGAGAAAAAGAGTTCGGCAAATTATTAAAAATACCGGCAGCATTCCGGTAAATCGCGATAAAAAATCATCCGCTTTATTGCCGGCGTTCGCTTTAATAACGCTTCTTATGCTGATTTTGCTTTTATTGACGCTGTTATTTTTACTTTTTGCATGAAAAATTATTTATTGCTGATATTAGCCGGTTTATTAATTTTATTTTCTAAGGCAAGCGCTGTGGGGGTAAATACTGATATACCCCCAAACCCAATCAATACGCTTAATAAGCAACTGCAGGAAAAAGAAACTAAGCTTCTTAAAAAAGAAGCGGAAATGGATAAGCAAATTTTTATCGGCGGGGGAATTATATTGGCGCTGGTTCTTTTAAACTTTTATTTGGATTATCGGCATAGAATAAAGGATGAATCTTAAAAAAATTTTAATAATAGCGTTATTATTTTTAACTGCCGCGGTAAAAGCCGCTACTCTTAATTTAGTCAGTGATACATTGTTTGATTCCGGACCGGGAATCGCCGCCAATCACACTATTAAATTTACAACCATAACAGTTGTTCCGGTTTCCGGAAAAATAATTATTACTCCGCAATCCGGAGCTTTCAATATTCCTCCTGGCCTTGATTTTACTGATGTTGATTTGCTCATTAATAATTCTCAAAAAACTCTTGCCGCGTCCGCCGGGTCAGGCGCCGGCAGTGCCATTGGATTTACGGCGGTTTCCGGAACCAGCGGTTCGTTGACCTATGTCTTAAACGACAGTGATGCGATTTCCGGAGGCAGTTCCATTATTGTGCGAATCGGAACTAACGCTGTATTTGGAGTAACCGGCGATAAGCAAATTACCAATTCAGCTTCCGCGGGGTCTTACAAAATTCGCGTTACTACAAAAAATAGTTCTAACGCAACTTTAGACGAAGATGATGCTATGGTGGCAATCATTGCGCCGATAGAGGTTTCCGCGAAAAAACCAGCTCCGACCGCGCCGGCCCCTGCTCCCGCGCCGGCTCCAGCGCCATCTGGCGGAGGAGGTGGTGGTGGAGGAGATGGCGGGCTTTTTCCGATAGTGCCATCGCCAGCAATTTCAAGAAGAGTTGGTAATTTAAATTCGGATGGTCGCGTGGACCTTACAGATTTTAGTATTTTATTATTTAACTGGGGGATTCCAAAAAATCCGGCGACAGATTTTAATAAAGACGGAAAGGTGGATTTAATAGATTTCAGCATAATGCTTTATTGGTGGACCGGTTAAAATCATGAAAAATATGAAAATACAATTTTTAATTATGTTTTTCTCTGCCGCTTTTGGTTTAAATTTAGTTCAAGCCGCGGAGCTTTATATTCAGTTGCCCAGCCAGCCAATTTACCAAAATGATGTTTTCCCAGCGGAAATCCGAATTAGAAGTTTCGGCGAAGCAATTAACGCGGTTCAAGCGGACCTTAATTTCCCAGCTAATTTATTGGAGGTTGTCACATTTGATAAAGTCGGTTCAATTTTAAGTTTGTGGCCGAAAGAACCGTCATTTTCCAATGTCTTGGGAACTATTTCTATGGCAGGAGGACTGCCTAATCCAGGATTTCAGGGTCAAAACGGCCTTATTACTAAAATATATTTTAGGGCAAAAAATATCGGCGAAGCGACTTTAAAATTTCTTTCCACTTCAAAAATGCTTTTAAATAATGGGTCTGGAGACGAAGCGGAGCTTAGTTTGAAAGCTCTTACTTTTAAAATAAATTTGGCGCCAGTTGGAACAAAACCAAAAATTTTCGCGCTTCCGAAAGATGTTGCCCCGCCGGACGCCTTTTCACCCATTATCAGCCGGACCCCGTTGGCTTTTGACGGAAAATATTTCGTGTCTTTTTTAACTGAAGACCGCGAATCGGGGTTGGAGCGTTATGAATTGCGGGAAATAGCAGATGGGAAGGCGGGGGGCTGGAAAATTGTTACCAGTCCTTATGTATTGGAAAATCAAAAAGGCGATATTTTAATACAAGTAAAAGCAATAGATAAGGCCGGTAATGAAACCATTGGAGAAGCCGCGGTGCAAATTGAAAGCCCATACTTATTTTACTTGATTATTTTCTTAGTTATTTTGGCAGCAATTTTTATTGTCCGCAAATTATGAAAAAATTGATTTTTTCAGCAACATCCTTCCTTTTAATTTTTGAAATGGTTTTGGCCGCCGGCGGCACCTATAGCATATCGCCGGCTAGCGGCGAATTCAGCGTGGGACAAACTATTAAAACTTCGGTTTATGTCCATTCCGGAGGCAATGCCATTAACGCGGCGGAAGCGACCATTAATTTTCCGGCATCCTATTTGCGGGTGGCTTCCATTGCGAGGTCCGGTTCCATATTTTCGCTTTGGCCGGTAGAGCCGGCTTTTGATAATTCAAAGGGCCTTATTACTTTTGCCGGCGGCAACACCACTCCTTTTTCCGGCTCGCAAGGCGAAGTTTTATCTGTTACTTTTCACGTAAAACAGGCAGGGGAGGGAGCTTTAAATTTCAGCAGCGCGAGAATTCTTCTTGCCGATGGTTTGGGAACCAATATTTTTGGCGGCGCTTTAGGCGCCAATTGGAGATTTATTCCGCCTATTTTACCGTCAAAACCGGCACTGGCGCCGCTGGCTTTGCCAATCAAGCCAGCCATTACTTCCTTAACTCATCCGGATCAAAATTCTTGGTATTCAAATAATAATCCGAAATTCATCTGGGAACTTCCCAAAGACGTGACTGCGGTAAAGGTGCTTTATGACCAGTTTTCAGATACCCAGCCGATTTTAGTTTATGAACCTCCGATTTTTGAAAGAGAGCTTGGCGGCGTCCAGGACGGCGTATGGTATTTTCACGTTCAGTTTAGAAACGCGCGAGGCTGGGGGAAGGCGGGGCATTATCGCGTTCAAATTGATACGGTACCGCCGGAATCTTTTATAATTCAATTTCCGGATGGCCGGGAAACTTTTGAATCAGAGCCGCGCATCGGTTTTTCAACTACGGACGCTCTTTGCGGAGTTGACCGCTATGAAATAAAAATAGACGAAGGAAATTTCTTTAATGCCCAAAAATTAAAACAGAATAAAGGTTTTTATGTCTTGCCGCCGCAGCCGACCGGAGAGCATCAAATTATCGTAAAAGTTTTTGATAGGGCTGGTAATTCAATTGAAGTAAGCGATCTTTTGATTATAAAATCCCGGCACTGGAATTACTTAAGAATCGCAATAGCGATGGCTGTAATTTTAATCCTTTTTGCGTTTATAATTTGGAATCAAACAAGGAGAAAAATCCAGCATAAAGTTTTAGAAGCGGAAAAGCAGGCGGATAAAATTTTCGATGATTTAAGCGAAACTTTTGAAAAGCAATTTGAAAGATTGGAAGAATTAACTCTTAACCGCATGCTGGTTGATGAAGAAAGGGATTTGTTGAGGAAAATTATGAAAGAATTGGAAGCCGCGGAAAAATCTTTACGAAAAATTATAAAAGATATTTCTGATAGAAATAAAAAATAATTACTTATTTTAATAATGCGGATAATTTTGTTATTATTAACGATATGAAAACTTTGAAAAAACTTTTAAAAGAAACAGAAAAAAAGAAAGTAGCAATCGGGCATTTTAATGTTGCCGAGACATCGCAATTAAAGGCGATTTTTGAGGTGGCCAAAGATTTAGGTGTACCGGTAATTATTGGTACTTCGGAAGGCGAGGCTGGATTTTTAGGCCGGAAACAAGCGGTAGCGTTGGTGAAAAGTCTGCGGGAGGAATATAAATTTCCGATTTTTTTGAATTCTGACCATACCAAATCTTTTGAGGAAATAAAAAAAGCCGTGGCTACCGGCTATGACGCTATTCTTTTTGACGGCGGTACTTTGCCGCTTGCAGAAAATATCAAACAGACTAAAAAGGTGGTTCAGTACGTAAAATCTAAAAACCCGAAAATTTTAGTTGAGGGCGAGCTTGGCAATATCGGCAGTGGTTCAATAATTAGAAAAGAATTGCCAAAAGGCGCGGCAATTAAACCCGAGGACTTAACTAAGCCGGAAGATGCGGCGTGGTTCGTGAAAGAAACCGGCGTGGATATGCTGGCGCCGGCAGTAGGGAACCTGCATGGTATGTTTAAAGATGCTCCAGAGCCGCGATTAGATATTGAAAGAATCCGTGCCATCCGGAAAGCGGCTGGCGTGCCATTAGTTTTACACGGCGGCTCCGGAAATACTGATGAAGATTTTCTGGCGGCGATTGATGCCGGGGTGAGTATTATTCATATCAGCACTGAACTTCGGGTGGCTTGGAGAAATGGTTTAGAGCAAGAATTAAAAGAAAATCCCGAAGAAATTGCGCCGTATAGATTATTGGCAAAATCGGTTTTAGACGTTAAAGAGGCAGTAAAAACTAGATTGAAGCTTTTTAATAAGAAATAAAAGGTGATGGATTTAAATAAATACAAAGCTAAAATCCGAGAGGTGGATAATTTTCCTATCCCAGGGGTGAAATTCAGGGATATCACGCCATTGCTGGAAGACCAGAAGGCATTCAGAGAAATTATTGACGAGTTAACGGCTTTTTTTAAAGATGAAAAAGTTGATAAAGTAGTGGGCATTGATGCCAGGGGTTTTTTGCTGGCGGCGCCGGTAGCTTATCTTCTGGGAGCCGGACAAGCAATTATGAGAAAAAAAGGGAAATTGCCTCACCAAACTATTGTTGAAGAATTTGATTTAGAATACGGAAGAACCAAAATGGAAATACATATTGACGCTATTAAAAAGGGAGAGCGGGTTATTATTATTGATGATGTTTTGGCAACCGGCGGCACTGCTGGCGCGGCAGTCCGGATGGTAAATCAGCTTGGCGGTGAGATAGTCGGCCTGGGATTTTTGCTGGAAATTGGCGGATTGGGCGGCCGGAAACAGCTGAGAGATTATCCCATCCGTTCTTTAATTACTTACTAATTATTGACTTATCGGGCAGATTTGTTATTATTATTCAATATTCTTTATGGAACTTAGTGTACAAAAACGGGGAAAATTGGGCCGCGGCGTGAAAGCGCTTCGGAATGATGGTTTAGTGCCGGCGGAGCTTTATGGCAGGGGATTGGAAAATCTTCATTTAAGCGTGCCATTAAAAGAATTCCGGAAAGTTTTTAAAGCTGCCGGAGAAAATACCGTGGTGCAAGTTTTATTGGAAGGCAAAAAACATCCGGTTTTAATACAGGATGTTTCTTATGATCCGGTTACCGATGAAATGCAGAGCGTGGATTTATATCAGGTGCGGATGGACGAAAAATTAAAAGTGAAAGTGCCGATGGAATTTGTCGGCGTGGCGCCGGCAGTGAAAGAAAAAAACGGGCTTTTGGTAAAAGCGCTTCAGGAATTAGAAGTGGAAGCTTTACCCGTTGATTTGCCGCACCATCTCACCGTGGATATTTCTAAATTGGCGGATATCGGCCAGAGTATTTATGTAAAAGATTTAGCCGTGCCGGCTGGCGTGAAAGTTTTGGTTAATCCGGAAACCGTGGTTGTGACTGCGACTGCGAAAGTTACTGAAGAAGAAGAGCTGGCGATGCAGCAAGCCGCTACCGCCGGAGTGGAAGGTTTGAAAGTGGAGACGGAAGAAAAGAAAGCTGAAAGGGAAGCTGGGAAAGCGGCCACTGGCGAAGCAGCCACTCCGGCCGCCGAAGCAAAATCCGCGCCAGCAAAAGAAGCTTCCAAGACTACTGCTAAAGAACAATCTAAAAAATAATTTAGAAAACCAGCCAGTATATTTCTATGAGAACCGCGGTTCGCTCGCTCCAGCGGCAAGCGGACTCCGATGCCGGTAGGCAGAGAGGCAGAGCTTTAAGTTATAATTATTATATGAGACCAAAGCCTAAAGTTTTGCGGGATTTGTATTCAATAGGGAGCCGGGGCCGGCTTTTAAATTTGAACAAAATAGTTAATCTTAACCAAAACCGGATTTTGCGGCTGCCTTTTATTACTATTTCAAAAGCGCTGGTTATTTTCGGCGTTTTTTCTTATTTGGTATTCGGTTCGGCGCTGGCGCCGGTCAGCCAGAATCAGTTATCGCTGGCCGCTCAAAGCGATGAAGAACGCCAGCAATTGGAAAAGCAGCTGGAGGAGCTGGAAAAACAAATTGATGAATATCAAGCTACGGTAGATAAATACAAAACTCAAGGGAAAAGTTTGCAATCGGAAATTAACCGATTGAACGCCCAAATTAATAAATTAACCTTGCAGATTAAGGCGGTTAATTTATCGCTTCAAAAATTAGATAAAGAAATCACGGTTAATAAAAGTCAAATTTTAACCACCGAGCAAAAAATTGAACAAAATAAAGCCGTTCTCACCCGCTCGCTTCAAAATATTTATGAAAATGAAAGTATCAGTATGGCGGAAATTTTGCTTCGCCAGCCGCGGCTTTCCGATTTTTTCGCCAATGTTAATGATTTAATCAATATTCAGGAAAGTTTGCGGGTAACTTTGGAGAAAGTGGTTCGGCTGCGTGAGGATTTGCTGGACAAAAAAGAAACGCTGGCAATTAAAAAGAATGACACCGAACAGTTGAAAGCTTACCAGGATTCCCAGCGCGCGGCTTTAAATTCCGTCAAAGGCGATAAGGCGGAAGTGCTAAAAACCACTAAGGGCAATGAGCAAAAATATCAAGCGCTTTTGAAAGAAACTCAGAAAACCGCCGCTCAAATTCGCAGCCGGATTTTTGAATTTTTAGGCGGCGGCGAACTTACTTTTGAGGAGGCCTATGAATTTGCCAAATTCGCCGAGCAGGCAACCGGCGTGCGGGCAGCTTTGACTTTGGCGGTATTGGACAAAGAATCGGCGCTTGGCCAGAATGTTGGCCGTTGCACCTATCAAAAAGCTATGCACCCGACGCGAGATGTGCCAATATTTTTGGCATTAATTAGCGAATTAGGCATTAAACCGGAAACAGTAACAGTTTCCTGTCCGAACCGCGACGGCCTTTATGGCGGCGCCATGGGCCCGGCGCAATTTATTCCGTCTACCTGGAAACTTTATTCGCCTAAAATCGCGGAAGTGACCGGAAGCAACCCACCTTCTCCCTGGCGGAATTCTGACGCTTTTATGGGAACAGCTTTATATCTTAAAGATTCCGGAGCGGCCAATGCTTCGCTTGCCAATGAACGAATTGCCGCGGCGCGGTATTATGCCGGCGGCCGCTGGCGGACTTATTTGTGGACTTACGGCGACCGGGTAGTAACGCAAGCGGAGAGATTTCAGAAAGATATAGACATACTTAATAGCTAGATTTTATTTATTTTCTTTAAAAGCGCGTCCAGATCTCCTTCCAAAACCTTTTCTATGTTATGCACTTTAACGTTAAATCGGTGGTCGGTTATGCGGTCGTCTGGGAAATTATAAGTCCGGATTTTTTCCGAGCGGTCGGCACTGCCGACTTGTTCGCGGCGGGCGGCGGTAATATCGCCAACCTCTTTTGATTGCTGGATTTCATAAAGTTTCGCGCGGAGAACTTCCATTGCCCGTTCGCGGTTGGCGTGCTGATTTCGCTCTTGCCGGCAGGAAACGACAATGCCGGTGGGTTTATGTAAAATCCGCACTGCGGATTCAATTTTATTTACATTCTGTCCGCCCGGGCCGCCGGCGCGGGAAAAAGTAATTTCCAAGTCGCCCTGGTTAATATTTACTTCTTTTGGCTCTACCACCGGCAGAATGGCTACGGTGGCGGTGGAAGTGTGAACCCGGCCGGCTTTTTCGGTCGCTGGAATTCTTTGCACCCGATGCACTCCGGATTCTTGTTTTAAGGCATCATAAATTCCTTCACCTTCCGCCCGGCTTATAAAAGTTTTATAGCCGCCGATGGTTCCGGGACTGGTATCTAAAATAGAAAATTTCCAGCCGCGAGTGGCGGCGTAGCGCTGGTACATTCTGGCCAGGTCGCCGGCAAAAATTGAGGCTTCATCGCCCCCGGCGCCGGCACGGATTTCTAAGATAATCTTCTGGATCATGGAATTATGAATTAGGAATTATGAATTAGGGATAAAAAATTTCCCATGATTCATTATTCATGATTCGTTATTTGAAAAAATTAAGATTTTTTCTGTTTCTTCACTCTCGGCTTTTTCTGCGCTTTTGGTTTTTCCGCGGCTTTGGCGCGGCGTGCTTTGAACTTCTCCACTTTTCCGGCGGTGTCAATCAGCTTTTCTTTACCGGTAAAGAACGGATGGCAGTTAGAACAGATTTCTACCTGAAGTTCGGCTTTGGTTGAGCCAACCTCAAAAATCGTGCCGCAGGCGCATTTTACTTTTGCTTTTGGAAAATATTGCGGGTGAATATCGGTTTTCATATTTAGATATTATATAGGATATTTTTTTGTTTGACAAGTTGGATTAGCCGGATTACTATTTTGATAGTGATGTTTGTAAACCGCGGATAAGCGCCATGATTCTTTCTTACCGGGTTCATTTTGGCAGATTAAAATTGCTTTCGGGCGGAGGAGGAGTGGTATTTGGGGAAGAACAGCGTTTATCGGCGCAAAGTTTAGCAGAAGCTAAACAAGAATTTGAGCAATGGAAGAAAAATAACGCGGATGACAAGACAATTGAAAATCCGAAACTTTTAGAAATTCGCGAGATTTGCTTGCCCTGACTTCGGTCAGGTTTTTATTTTTTATTCTCCTTCGCCGAAAACCACGGCCGTAAGGCCGTTGGATGAAGGCGAGGAGAACCCTCCGAAGCTTTATGCGAAGGAGGGTTGGCTTCGGAGAATTCCGCTGAGAAACCACGGCCGTAAGGCCGTGGAGCTTCATATGCTATAATAAAATTAACAAAAGGTCGGAAATTATTTTTATTAAAATATGAAAAGTTTACTTAGTCATTCTGCGAAATGTTTGCTTTGGAAAGCGCTTTGGACTGCCGGAGCATTGTCTTTGGTAATGGCCTGGACAGCGGTTTATCTGAAGAATTTAGTATTAGGCCTTGAACCGCTGGCCTGGTATTGGAACGCTTTAGTCTTAGCTACGCTTTCAGTGCCGGTTAAACTTGACTGCAAGGACTGCGGTACTTGTAACGCAGCTTAAAAGAAAATTCTCGAGAATTTTCATCAAAACAAAAAACTGACATTTGTCAGTTTTTTGTTTGCCCCATACCCCTTATTCGTACGAATAAGGGGTATGGGGATAGGCTCTTGACATGATTTTGTTTATGAATATAATTAGAACTACCTTAATGAAATAAGTTTTTATTTAAAAATTTCATAGATTACTAGATAGGTTCTAAATGCATCTATCTTGCCGCTGGTGTGAAGCCGAGTTTGACTCGGTGAAAACCACGAACCGCAAGATAGGTGTATTATTTTTACTAATTAAAGATAATACATGCTGGCTTGATAACTAAATATATAAAATTTAGTAATTTAGTAAAATTACAAGTAAAAAAGAAAATTTTCTAGTTGTCCCAATACGAAGGTTAGTTGCTAGGAACTCGTTCGAGGGTTCTGTGCAACTGACTTTTATTTAGAGGATTTGATCCTGGTCCAGGATGAACGCTGGCGGCGTGGATAAGGCATGCAAGTCGTGCGAGCTTTTAGCTCGGACTAATAACTAAATAACTTATAACTATTAACAATTTCGTTATTAGTTATTTGTTAAAAGTTATTTGTCCGAGCCGAAGGCGAGCGGCGAACGAGTTAGTAACACCTTGGTAC
This sequence comes from Candidatus Harrisonbacteria bacterium, assembly GCA_016192685.1. Classification (GTDB taxonomy): domain Bacteria; phylum Patescibacteriota; class Minisyncoccia; order UBA6257; family 02-FULL-45-10c; genus JACPTS01. The sequence goes on along the minus strand of JACPTS010000001.1, from coordinate 72,368 downwards.
GTACCCTAAAGACGGGCACAGCTCGCCGAAAGGCGGGGTAATGCCCGATAGCATCCGATGCAACATTCGGATTAAAACCCGCAAGGGGCTTTGGGAGCGGCCTAGGTCTGATCAGCTAGTTGGTAGGGTAATGGCCTACCAAGGCTATGACCAGTAGGGGGCCTGAGAGGGTGTTCCCCAACGACGAGACTGAGACACGGCTCGTACACCTACGGGTGGCAGCAGTCGAGAATATTCGACAATGGGCGAAAGCCTGATCGAGCGACGCCGCGTGCAGGATGAAGGTCTAAGGATTGTAAACTGCTTTTCTCTGGGAGAAAGCCGCAAGGCTGATAGTACCAGAGGAATAAGGAGCTGCTAACCTCGTGCCAGCAGCCGCGGTAATACGAGGGCTCCAAGCGTTATCCGGATTTATTGGGCGTAAAGAGTGCGTAGGAGGACCAGCAAGTTTGCTGTTAAATCTCGGGGCTCAACTTCGAGGCTGCAGCAAAAACTGCTGTCCCCTCTGTACAAATATTTTCACTAATTGATAAGGAAATTTTGAGTTAAATTCAAGGCAGGAGGAGCGAAGTGTATCTTTAGATACACTAGCGACGACTAACGAAGAAGCTGACAAAAATTTCCTTACCCTTCGGGAATCTTGATTTTGATCAATTTCTGCGTTGCGAGTCGGAAAGGTAGGTAACCCTACGATTTCCTCCTCGCGCCTTGAACTTGATACAAAATCAATGATTTCAATTTAGTGGAAACATTTGTACAGAGGGGACTTGTCTAGAGTGTGCGAGAGGCCAATAGAACTCACGGTGTAGGGGTGAAATCCGTTGATATCGTGGGGAATACCAAAGGCGAAAGCATTTGGCTGGCGCATTACTGACTCTCATTGCACGAAAGCGTGGGGAGCAAAAAGGATCGTTCGGTTATTTTTACGAACTCATTTGCTTCACTTATTTGTCTACCGGCATCGGCATTCATTTTGAAAATGCCGCTCCGCCGAATTGTCTATGAGTTTTACTCGCTCCGCCTGTATTTCTGACGGCACCGGCGTCGTTTCGCTCCTGCGGCGAAACGCGTCTACGCCTCGCTCCGAAATTTTCGCTTCGCGAAAGCCAAGCATTTCGGAGCTCCGTAGTTGCCGCACGAAACACAGGCAGAGCTCGTTTAGATTGTATAAAGTTTCTCTATGATAACTCGGCAGTTCGGCAAGAAATTAAAATAAATGTTGCCGCACGATAAATAGATAAATAAGTGAAGCAAATATAATTTTATTGGTTCGCAAAAATAATCTCACTCTCTTTAGGGTATAAAGAAGTGACTCCGGAATTTTCCGGAGACGCATATGGTCCCTTTCAGTGGCAACACTGGAATGTAAAATCGGCTATATGCTGGAAAATCCGGCGTATCCGACGCTACCAGCGATTTGTTTTTGAAATTTCAAAAACAAATCGCTGGTGAAAACGCGTCGGTGCGGACAACCAGCAGGGAAGTTAATTTAAAAAGGAGGTGGACGATGTCAAGGCCTGACTCAAAATTTAGGTTTGTAGAAATCGTTTGCACAAGCAAATCAAATAAGAAATTAAAAGCTGTTCTAGAAACCGTGAATGAAGAACTGAAAAGCAGAGGATTGCCGTCTATTGAAGCAATTTGGAAAACCAATGACCGTAAGAGATATGGATATACAACGCATGATATTTTGGAAGAACCGGAGTTTAAATTAGTTGATCGTACCGTGAAAAAACACCTCAAAAAATTAAAAGGAAAATAATTAACCCCTCAGAGACTATACGCCGATTCTCGCTCTTTGATCTACGAGTATCAAGATGATTGATATTCGTTTTTCAAAGCGCGAGAATGATATAGTCCGAACTCTATGGCAACACAGAGAACACAGCAGAAATGTCTGTGTCACGCAAAACTATTATTAAACGAGTTATGCTGTTTGAGCGAATGTTGCGGAGCGATGGTTACAAAACTTTGAGCGAATAGGAAATTTATCGGGATACCCAGGAGCGAATGCGACTAGGGTGATAAATTTCCGCTATGAGCGAATTAGTTTTGTCCAGCGCGCAGCAGTATGAGCGAGAATAGCATAGCGAGTATAAAAGTTTTGCGAAGCAACAAAATTGTAGATACCCTTGTAGTCCACGCCCTAAACGATGCCTACTGGCTATCTCGAGTATCGACCCTCGGGGTGGCGAAGCTAACGCGTTAAGTAGGCCGCCTGGGAAGTACGGCCGCAAGGCTAAAACTCAAAGGAATAGACGGGGACTCGCACAAGCGGTGGAGCATGAGGTTCAATTCGACAGTAAGCGAGAAACCTTACCAGGGCTTGAAATCCAGACGAAATCCCGCAGAAACGTGGGATGTTCTCTCAAGGAACGGCTGGACAGGTGCTGCATGGTTGTCGTCAGCTCGTATTTTGAAACGTTCCCTTAAGTGGGGTAACGAGCGCAACCCTTACCTGATGTTATATGTGTCATCGGGGACTGCCCTCTTTTTGGGGGAGGAAGGAGAGGATGACGTCAAATCCGCATGGCCCTCTGATGCCCTGGGCTACACTCGTGCTACAATGGCCATTACAATGGGTTGCCAAGCCGCAAGGCGGAGCTAATCCCATCAAAAATGGCCCCAGTTCAGATTGGAGGCTGAAACTCGCCTCCATGAAGTCGGAATCGCTAGTAATCGCGGATCAGCACGCCGCGGTGAATACGTTCTCGAGTCCTGTACTCACCGCCCGTCACTTCAGGGGAGCCGGGGATATCTGAAATTCCGCTTCGGCGGGATAAAGGTAGATTCGGTGACATGGAAGAAGTCGTAACAAGGCACGCGTAGCGGAAGCTGTGCGTGGATCAATTAAACAAAAATCAAATATTTATATTTGATGGAGTACGATACTGCATTGAAAAATGCAGGCAAAGGTTTTGATCGAGGAGCCTCAAGTCTCGATTTGCTTGTCCGATTAAATTCGGGCCGCATAAGGTTGGGATAACTAGAAAGTTTTCTTTAAAAATGAACTGATATATTTCTACGAAATTGCTCAGATTATTTCTTTGCGGAACCGGGTTGTCCGCTCGCTCCGGCGGCTCGCAAGCACCGCTACTGTCTCGGCAAATCGGTCCCGCTTCGCGGGACACCAAGCCGATTTGCCTGCGACAGTTTCCGCACAAGAAACAATCTTCGCTTATTTTTTCTACGAAATATATCAGTTTATTTTTATTTTGGTGGAGCGGGAGTTGGATTTTGAAATAAAAAAAGACCCCCATCTATGATCCTGAATTACTCTAGAATAATTCAGGGATAGATGGGGGTAACACCCTGCGTTGCCCAACCGCATTAATTACATTATACCAATCAATTAAAGTTTGTCAATAGCTCAAAAATTGAATAGTTGAAGATTTTGATATTTTATATTAATGTATAAGTAGTATTTTAATGGCTATAAGAAATGGAGATGAAAATTAATTGGCAGGCATTTCTTAAGGGAATGGGAAATATATTTAACCTTTTTCCAAGCTATAAGACTTATGAGGAACAGTTTGGAACTGATGAAGAGCGCCTTGCTTCCGACTGGAAAAAAGTGGGGGACGACTTTAGAAACGCAATGGAAAAATTTTAGAATGAGAAAAATATTTAATAATCATTATCCCGACCATTCGGGATTTTTTAATTGTCTGAAAATCTTTTCTGTTATATAATTTAAAAAACATGACAAAGAAAATTTTACTTATTGAAGACGACCCGTTTTTGTCTTCGCTTTTGGGGAACCGGCTGAAAAAAGAAGGCTTTGAATTGGTGGGCATAAAAAGCGGCAGTGAGGCCAATAAGCTTTTAAAAGCCAGCAATCCGGATTTAGTGCTTTTGGATATTATTCTGCCGGGCAAATCCGGTTTTGAAGTGCTGGAAGAAATAAAATCAGACCCGCAAGTAGCTAAAATTCCAGTAATGATTATTTCCAACTTGGGGCAGGCTCTTGATATTGAAAAGGGGCGGGAACTGGGAGTGGTGGAATATATTGTCAAAGCCCAGGTTTCCATTGATGATTTGGTGAAAAAGATTAAAGAATATCTAAAATAGTTATCCACAGCCGTATTTTTACGCTTAAGCGTTATTGTATTATAATTAATTTTAATAAGTCGCAACAGGTCTAAAATTATATATATGAAAACCAAAGGTTTTACCTTATTAGAATTAGTCATTGTTATCGGCATTCTCGCGGTATTAGGCGCGGTGTCGGTTTTAGTATTAAATCCGGCCCAGCTTTTTGCCCAAGCTCGGGATACCACCAGAATTGAGGATATGGGCGTGTTAAGGAACGCGCTGGCGCTTTATGTTTCCACTTTATCTTCCCCGGACTTGGATGGTCCGGGCGTTAAAGCTTGCGCGACTATGTGTTTTGTGCAGACCGGCGGAATGTCAGCTAACTGCGCCGGCCGCCACGCGGCGGCTAGGGTTACTGATGCTACTGCCGCTAGAGTAGTGGACGGCACTGGCTGGGTGCCGGTCAACTTTGGAGCAGTTCCAGGCGGTCCGGCACTTTCAGTTTTGCCGATTGACCCGACTAATGATACCAATTATTTCTATTCTTATGCTTGCGACAATACTGCCAAGACCTATGAATTAAATGCCAATATGGAGAGCACTCGCTATGCCTCTGGCGGCGCTGATGATAAAGAAACTAATACGAAAGATGGCGGCAATGCCGATAGTATTTATGAAGTTGGCACCGATGCCGGCTTAGACCTTTAATTTTTAAGAATGAGCGCGCCGCTAATTATTTTAGCGATTACTTTCGCGGTTCAATTGATTATCCCCAAAACCCCTGCCAGGCGGGGGCTTTTTGGTATGCTTGTCCTTGTCCTGCCCATTTTAGCTATTTTTGGTTTTTCCGTTTATCAATCTTGGCAGCAATATCTGACTTGGAAGAGCAATGATTTAGGCAAGTTATTTTTGCCGCCTTATCAGAATTGGGATTATTTTGTTTTTTTCGCGCGCACCCGGTTTTTTAATCCCTATTTTTTGTCTTTAGCCGCTGCTTTAGTTTTTTTGGCGGCCGCGAAATATTTCAATAAAAAATACCAAGAGCGGTTTTTTGAGCCGATTGAGCCGTATCTTCTGGCTACGGCATTTTTTGTTGTCGGCCACCCGCTGTGGCTATTTTATTTAATTATTTTTTTAATCGCGGCTTTGGCCGGGAATTCTTATTTGACATATAAATTTTATAGGACCAATAAGTCTGATAAGTCCTATAGGATTTCATTCTATTACTTTTGGCTGCCTGCGGCGATTTCCACTATACTTATAAGTAAGTGGCTGGCAGCATTGCCGTGGTGGCAAACTTTAAAATTTTAATGCAGATTCCCAACGAAAAATTAAAAGAAGCTTTAATCAGTGACGGCTTAATCGCGCCGGAAGCTTTTGACGTCGTCGTGGCGGAAGCGGCCCGTTTAGGGCATGATTTGCCCCAAACTTTAATTTCCCGAGGCATTATCACCAAATCTTATCTTGACGAGCTGCTGGCGAGGTATTTCGGGGTCGGCAAAGCCAATTTATTTTCTCAATCCGCGGATGAGAAGATTCTTCATCTTTTGCCGGAAGAAATATCAAAAGAAAAAAGGGCGGTAGTTTTTAAGAAAGAAGAAGACGGCTCTTTCGGGGTGGCAATGGAGGACCCGAGCAATCTGGAAATTATTGAATTTTTGCACAGATATTTGGGCGCGGAAATCAAGCCTTATCTGGCCTCTAAAGAAGATTTAAATGTTGGATTGTCGCTTTATTCCAAGGGAGAAGTGGAAGATTTTCGCCGCATCATTGAAGAAAATGTTTCCGCGTCTCTTCGTTCGCGGGTTTCGGGAGAAAAAGAAGCGGCGGAGGAATTGCCGATCGTGGCGGTAGTGGACAATTTGGTCGCTTACGCGAGTTCTTTGCGGGCTTCGGATATTCATCTGGAGATTTTAGAAGACGGAATTTTGGCAAGGTATCGGATTGACGGAGTATTAAGAGAAATTATGCGTTTGCCGAAAGAAGTCCATCCGGCGATTACCGCCCGCATCAAGCTGCTGGCCGGCCTTAAGCTGGACGAACATAATCGCCCGCAGGACGGCCGCTTCCGCCAGCGGTTAGGCAAGGATTATATTGATATCCGGGTTTCTATTATCCCGACGTTTTACGGAGAAAAATCCGAAATGCGTTTGCTTTCCGCCAGCCAAACCCCGCCTTCTTTTGAAGAAATCGGAATGCTGGAAGACCACGTAAAAATTTTGCAGGACAATATCAAAAAAACTTTTGGAATGGTGCTGGTTTCCGGGCCGACCGGTTCCGGCAAAACCACCACGCTATATTCAGTTTTGAATACTTTAAATAAGCCGGAAGTGAACATTGTGACGGTTGAGGACCCGGTGGAATACAACATTAAATATGTAAATCAAACCCAGATTAATCCGGCCGCGGGAATTACTTTCGCGAGCGCTCTCCGGTCGCTCCTTCGGCAGGACCCGAATATTATTTTGGTGGGAGAAATCAGAGATGAAGAGACCGCGGAAATTTCGGTTAATGCCGCTTTAACCGGCCATTTAGTCCTCTCCACCGTGCATACTAATGACGCCCCGACCGCGATTCCCCGGCTTATTGATATGAAAGTTCCTCCTTTTTTAATTTCTGCCGTATTGAATTTGGTGATTGCTCAAAGATTAGTCGGAAAAATTTGCGTTCATTGCATTGAGTCTTACAAACCGGACAGCCATTTGTTAGAATTAGTTAAGAAGCAAATGAAGGAATTGGGCTTGGAAGAAGTTTACAAACCGGCGAAAATTTTTTATCGCGGCAAAGGCTGCAGTTCCTGCGGCCAGAGCGGATTAAAGGGCCGGATTGGGATTTTTGAGATGCTTTCGGTTGATGAGGAAATCGGAAAATATATCGCCGCTCCTGATTTTTCTTTGGATGAATTGCGAAAATCAGCCCGCCAAAAAGGCATGCTGGCCATGTTTGAAGACGGCCTTCGGAAAGTAGAGCGTGGAATGACGACCATTGAGGAAGTATTAAGAGTTATCAGGGAATAATATGAAATTTCACTACATCGCATCGCAAGCAGACGGCAGAGTAACCGAAGGAGAGCTAGAAGCGCGGGGTTCGGCGGAAGTCTTGCAATTTTTAGCCGGTAAAGGCTGGCGGCCGGTTTCTATTAAAGTCCTTAAAGCTTATGATATCGGCGGCACTAAAGTTTTTGGCCAGACTATTTCCATTTCCGACAAAGTTTTTTTATCCCGGTATTTAGCGCTAATGCTGAAAGCCGGCACCGACCTTTTCCGGGCGATTGATATTTTAATCAATGATTTTGACAAGCCCATTCTAAAAGCTTTGCTGATAGAAATTAAGACTAATCTGGAAAAGGGCAATCCTTTTTACACTACTTTTGCCAAATACCCAAAATATTTTTCCGTAACTTTTGTGAATTTAATCAAGGCCGGAGAAGCCTCCGGGAATTTAACCGAAGTGCTGGATAATTTAAGCGTTTCCCTCGGCAAGGAGCAAGAATTGAAGAATAAAGTTCAGGGAGCGTTAATCTATCCGATTATTTTGCTGGTAATGTCATTTTTGATGCTGATTCTTTTGGTGACTTTTGCTTTGCCGAAAATCGCCAATATTTTTATTTCCAGCGGCATCCGGCCGCCGATTTTTTCCCGGATTGTTTTCGGCGTCGGCTTATTTTTAAATGCCAATGCGCTGATAATTTTTCCTTTATTGGCGGCAGTCGCGGTAGGCGGGTGGTATTTTATAAATTCTTACTTGGGGAAAAAAACTCTTTCCTTTTTAAGCGCCCGTTTGCCGGTAATTAAGAATGTTTCCAAGCAATTGGCGCTCCAGCGTTTTACGAGCACCCTTGCTTCTTTAATGAAATCCGGCCTGCCGATTATTGAGTCTTTGGAAATTACCGCTGATGCCGTTGGTTCGGAAAAAATGCGGGATAGTCTCCGTCGAATCGCGCGGGAGGGAATTGCCAAGGGTTTGACTATCGGTGAAGCTTTCCGCAGGGAGCCGGAATTTCCTCTGGTGGTGACTAATTTAATCGCGGTTTCCGAAAGAGCCGGCCATATTGAGGAAATTTTAAAAACCCTTTCGCTTTTTTATGAATCAGAAGTTGATTCAGCCTTAAAAGTACTGGTGGCTTTCATAGAGCCGATACTGCTTCTTTTTATCGGAGTTATGATTGGCACCATCGCGGTTTCCGTGATTGTACCGATTTACCAATTAGTTGGAGGAATTTAAATTGTGTATAATTTTAATATGCGCGGGTTTACCTTATTAGAAACAATGGTCATTATGGGAATCTTAGCCATTCTCGGGAGCGTGGGGACTTTAAATATTTATGGATTTAAATCCGAAAAAGAATTAGATCTTTTTGCTAAAGAATTGGTGAATAATCTTCGCGATGCCCAGCAAAAATCCATTACTCAAGAATCGGGAGAGCAATGGGGAATTCATATTGATGCTTCCGCGGCCGGCAATGATTTTTATCAGCTATTTTACGGCGCCGATTATTCTTCCGGAACGATCGTAAAAACTATTGTCTTGCCGCCGAATATCCAATTTACCGATCCGGCGCCGGGAACTGCCGAGAATATTTATTTCGCTAAGGTTACCGGGGAAACATCGGCCAATAGCCTGGTTCTGGGATTAACCGGTTCAGCATCGGCGCAATATTTTACTTTGAATAACCAAGGGGTGGTATCGTTGGCTGTGGCGCCTCCGCCGCTGGATCTTTTTATTTCCCTTTCGCCCAATTCGGGTACGGTTTATCAGGGCGGTTCAGTGAATGCCGCGGTAAATGTTTCTCTTTTGTCCGGCGTTTCCCAACCGTCCGATTTTTCGGTATCTAATTTACCGGCCGGAACGGGCGCTTTGTTTAGTCCGGTAAGCTGCACTCCGACTTGCTCTTCTCAAATGACGATTGCCACTTCCGGTTCTACGCCGGCCGGGACCAGCGCTATTTCTGTTTCGGCTACCAGCGGCACTTTAGTGAAAACCGCTAATTTTAATTTAACGGTTAACGCGCTGGCGGTTCCGGACGCGCCGGTTAATTTAACTGCCGCTGCCGGCAATAATCAAGCGACTTTAAACTGGCAAGCGCCGGCTTTTAGTGGCGGCTCCCCAATAACCAATTATAAAGTTTATCGCGGTTTATCTTCCGGCGGAGAAACTTTTTATACCAATGCCGGAAATGTTTTGACTTATACTAATAGCGGACTTACTAATGGCACAACTTACTATTATAAGGTAGCGGCTGAAAATGCAGTCGGGGTGGGTGCTTTAAGCAATGAAATAAGCGTTATTCCATCTGCTTATAATGTTTCCGGCTGGGCTTGGTCGGAAAATATCGGCTGGCTCAGTTTTAATTGCGGCAATACTTCCAGTTGCGGCGCGGTTAGTTATGGGGTGAGTGTGGATTTTGGTTCCGGCTTAATGTCCGGATATGCCTGGTCGGAAAATATCGGCTGGCTCAGTTTTAACAGCTCTGATTTGAGCGGTTGCCCGTCGGGAACTTGCGAGGCTAGAGTCAGCGGCGGATTATCCGGCAGTTTTCCGAAAAATGTCACCGGGTGGGCAAAAGTTTTGTCGTCCGGCGGATGGCTGCGTTTAAATGGCACTACGCAAGACAGCAATGCTTATGGCGTCCAGCTTGGGTCGGATAAAAATTTTTCCGGATGGTCATGGGAACCCGAGGCGGTCGGCTGGGTCCATTGGAAAGATGTTTTGTACGGTGTTCAGGGGAATTGGTAGTTAGTAATTATTTAAATTTATGTTCCACCTTATCAAAGATTCCTTAAAAGTCATCATTCTTAGCATAGTGGTTTTGCTATCGGTTTATTTAGTGCTGGCGCAAGGCGGCTGGGTAGAGCCGACAAGTTGCTCCGCCCGGCGGCAACGCGGCCGCGCCTCTTAATACCGGCTCTACCGGCCAGTCTAAAACTGGCGGCTTGATTTTAAACACCGGCGGCGCTGTTAACGGCTTAATTGTTTCCAGCGGCAATGTTGGCATTGGGACAACAAATCCTACTCAGGCCTTAGAGGTTTCAGGCGCGGTTAAGGTCACGGGCTCTGCGCCCGCTACGCCTGCCGCGAATACAATCACAAAAGAGAATATCTTTAAGGCGTGGGTGAACTTTGACGGAACGTCCGCTGGCTGCCCAAGCACTAATTGCGCCATCCGGGAATCTTTCAATGTCCTCAGGGTCATACGTGAGGGTACAGGTTCCTACTCGGTCTATTGGAAGACACCATTCGGGAATGTAAACTACGCTGTCACGGGTGCCTGCCAGAGAACTGATACAGCAGCAGCTTCGATCATGTTTCAGCTGGGTAGAGGTACAATTTTCTATCCTTTTACTAGTGACAAGGCCTATGTCGGCTGTGGCAATTATGACGGCAATCCGTTAGACTCGGGCGTGGTAACGGTTATGGCGATCGGCAACCAATGAGAAATAATATATGATATAATTAAGATATTTATGACCTACATAATTAAAGATTCCTTAAAAGTCATCATTCTTAGCATAGTGGTTTTGCTATCGGTTTATAGTTGCTCCGCCCGGCGGCAACGCGGCCGCGCCTCTTAATACCGGCTCTACCGGCCAGTCTAAAACTGGCGGCTTGATTTTAAACACCGGCGGCGCTGTTAACGGCTTAATTGTTTCCAGCGGCAATGTTGGCATTGGGACGGCGAATCCAAATCGGACGTTATCTGTCATAGGCGGATTTGCTTCGGGTGAAGGGACGGCTTCAGACGTGGATGGCCGCGTCTCGCTGACATGGGATTCAGTTGCAAATGATGCCTCGCTGTCAGCGTATCAAGGCGGGTATGTAAAGTTGAGGATGGATGCGTCTCCTATTTTGCTGATGACAGGCAACGTCGGCATTGGCGCGGCTGACCCTTCGCAAAAACTTGACGTTAACGGCCAGCTTCGCATCCGCGGCGGAAGCCCGGAGGCAAACAAGGTGCTGACTGCCTCGGACGTGAACGGCAACGCGGCCTGGGCACTTACCACGCTGAGCAGCTCTTATGTCGGTACTTGCGGAGTGGTGGCTGAAGATTTTCCTTATAATAATCCGACATGCAAGTGCAATGCCGGAGAGCGAATCATGCTACCAAGCTCTTTTGCAGGCCAAGTTTGCAGTGTGGAGAACCAAAATTCCGCGTCGGTTCAGGGTCGGGCCCAAAGTTTCAGTTCTTGCACGTTCTCCTGCTTTCGATAACTTGAATTATGAATAATAAATATTTAATCATAATTTTTTCCGTGGCGGTTTTGGCGTTTTTGATTTGGTATAGTTCGCTTAACAGCGGCCGATTTTTAAGTCCAGCCGGGACCAGTCCGGTTTTTTCGCCGCCGGCTTTAAGCGCGGAGGAAAAAGCACGGATTTTATCCACTTTAAATGCCAAGCATAAAGAAACTTTAACTCCCCAGCAAAAAACTAAAATTCTTAATAGTCTGACTGCCCCTTTTTAGTGTGATAAAATTAAAATATGTCTTGGGACAGAAATTCGGTTCGCGGCCAATCTTTAATTGAGCTAGTCGTTGCTTTAGGCGTTGGCGTAACCATGCTTGGAGTTGCTTCCGGAGCTTTATTTTTAGTGCTCCGTTCCAGCCAGCTGTCCCAGCAATATGAAATTGCTTCGTCTTTGATTAATTCCATGGCTGATAATGTCGCTGCTTTAGGAGGAAAGAATTGGCAAAATCTTTATGGCTTGAATAAAGGTTCAGCTAATCATTATTATGTCGCCACTTCTACCGGTCAGCTGGCGATTGAGAGCGGTGACCAGCAGACGAACGTCAATAACAATGTTTATACGGTTTATTTTTATATTGAAAATGTTTCCCGGAATGCCAGCGGCAATATTGAATCGGTTTATAATGCTTTAAATGATGACCCTTCCACCCAAAAAATTACCGGAGCGGCGAGTTGGTCAATCAGCGGTTCTTCGCCAATTGTTACGTCAGAAGTTTATTTAACTCGCTGGCCAAATGAAGTTTTCCGCCAGACCGATTGGTCCGGCGGCGCCGGACAGGAAGGCCCGATAACTTCAGTAAATAATAAATTTACTTCCCAGACCAATGTTGATTTTACCACCACGTCCGGCTCTATTACGCCGGTTACTAATAATTTAGTCAATATTTATGTCGCTGACCGCGATAATGACCGTGTCCAGAAATTTGACGGTTTCGGGATTTTTGTTACCAAGTGGGGGACTAACGGCACCGGTAACGGGCAGTTTAAAAAACCGTATGGAGTGGCGATTGACAGCCTGAATAATGTTTATGTTACGGATAAAGACAATGACCGCGTCCAGAAATTTGACTCCAGCGGGAATTTTCTTTTGAAGTGGGGTACCAGCGGAAATGACCCCGGAGAATTTGGGCATCCCCAGGGGATTGCGATAGACAGCGCTAATAATATTTATATCGCTGATTTAGATAATGACCGGATTCAAAAATTCAATTCCAGCGGCAATTTTCTTCTGGAGTGGGGTTCTAACGGTTCCAGTGACGGAAAATTCAAAAAGCCGCAGGATGTGGCAGTGGATAGCGCCAATAATGTTTATGTCGCTGACCGTGATAATGACCGCGTCCAGAAATTTGACTCCAGCGGGAATTTTCTTTTGAAGTGGGGAACTAACGGCACCGGGAACGGGCAGTTTAAATTCCCGCAAGGCGTTGGCGTTGATAATTTAAACAATATTTTTGTTGCCGATCTTGGGAATGACAGAATCCAGAAATTTGACTCCAATGGTAATTTTCTTCTGAAATGGGGAACCAACGGCACCGGTAACGGGCAGTTTAATAAACCGCAAAGCGTGACTGCCGATCAGGCAAATAATATTTATGTTTCCGACGGCGATAATGACCGTGTCCAGAAATTTGACGGTTTCGGGATTTTTGTTACCAAGTGGGGGACTAACGGCACCGGTAACGGGCAGTTTAAGCATCCTCAGGGGTTGGAATATATCCCGGCCAGTTGCGATAGCAATTGTATTTTGATTTCCAGCGTGTTTGATACCGGCGTTTCCGGCGGCGCGGCTTTAAATAGCATTATGTGGCAGGGCAACCAGCCGTCCGGAACGGCGGTGAAATTCCAGATTGCTTCTTCCAACAGCAGTTCCGGCCCGTGGAATTATTTGGGTTCCGATGGCTCTGGCGCAGGTTATTACGCGCCGGCTGGCCCGAATGTTCAGGCGAAAGTCCGTTCGGCTGACCATAATAACAAGCGTTATTTCAGGTATAAGGCGTTTTTTGACGCGGCTGGCGCGAGTTTGCCGCGGGTTGATGACGTAATTATTAACTGGTCCCGTTAATTATGTTTAAGTGTCAAGTGTCAAGTATCAAGTGTCAAAATAAGGGAGTAGCGGCTTTGCCGACGATTTTAATTCTTGGCGGTTTAGTGGCGGAAATCATTATTGCGATTACAGCTACTTCGTATATTTTTATTGAATCGGAGTTTGGCAATAAATTATCCGCGGATGCGATGCTGGCGGCCAAAGCCGGCGCGGCAGATGCCATCCTGAAGTTGGTTAGGGATAAAACTTATACCAGCGCTACCACTACTTTGGCGGTAGGGAATTATTCCGCTGATGTTTCGGTCTGCCGGGAATTACCCTGTATTGCGATTGGGAAGCATAAGATAATTTCTGTCGGTAAGGCGCAGACCAGAAGGCGCAGTTTAGAGGTAATTTTAAATGTTGATTCTACTACCGGTGAAGTTAGATTAGAGTCTTTAAAAGAGGTATCATTATAAGATATTCATGGTCTTTTCATTTAAAAAATTTTTAGAATTTAGCAAGGGATTGCTTTTTCCGAAAACTAATATTGCCGGTTTGGAGATTAAAGATACCGTTTTGAGAATCGCCCAATTTCAGGACGGCTTATTAAAAAAGGCAGCCGTTACTTTGGAGCCGGGCGTTATTGGGGGCGGCCGGGTTAAAGACAAAGCCCGTTTAATTGCCGGCTTAAAACGTTTGCAGGCTGAATTTGCCGGTTCTAAAGAAAAAGTGCTGGCTATTTTAAGCGTTCCTTCGGCTAATGTTTATACTCAAGTGTTTAATACGCCGCTTTTATCCGGGCAAAGCCTGGAGGAGGCGGCAAATTTGAATTTAAAAAGCATTTCTCCGATTGATCTTGGGGCTGGATATGCCGATTGGCAGGAGATCGGCCTTCAGGAAAAAGACGGGAAACTGGAAGTTTTGGCGGCTTTTGCCGATCGCGCCGCCATTGATGATTACCAGCAATGTTTGGAATCGGCCGGATTCGCGGCCGTAGCGGTGGAGTTTCCGGCTTTGGCAATCAGCCGGGCAATCCAAGCGCTGGCGGTTGGAATTGACATTGAAAAGCCGCAGGTGGTTTTTAATGTTGCCAGCGACGGCATTGATTTTATGGTTCTTCGCCGCGGCAATTTATATTTCCATTACTTTAGTCCCTGGAAGCTGATTCCGGCAGACGGAGAACTTAGTTCGGAAATACCATTTTCGGAATTTAAAGATACCGTTATCCGAGAAATTAAAAAGGTGGTTACTTTTTACGGCAGCCATTGGGAGGGGAGGCTGGGGAGGCTAATTTTAATTACCCAGGCTTTAAATGCCGAAATTTCCAATTTTATCAAAGAAAATTTTCAATTTGAGGTGGCAGATCTTAAATTGGAGGGGCTGCCGAATTTGGAGGCTGGCTGGTTTGGGGTTATTGGCAGCGCGCTTCGCGGAAAAATTCCGCGTTCCGAGGATAAATTAATCAGTTTAACGGCAGTGGGCACGGAAAAAGAATACTGGTATTCACAGATTCAATTTTTTATCAAAATTTGGCGTAATGTTTTTATTGCCACTCTGGGATTTTTAGTTTTACTTTTTATTTTGGCGGACAGCGTTATTTATCAAACCTCCGTTAATTTGGGGAAGCAATTGCGGGTAGTAGTCCGAGAACCGGGAGGAGCGGAAGTGGCGGAGCTTCAGGCGAAAGCCAGGCAATTTAATCAATTAGTGGATAAAGCTTCCGTTGCTAAAGAACAAAGCGTTGGCCGCTCTCCGTTGTTTTCTAAAATTATCGTTTTGGCGGGCCGCGGCATTTCGCTGGAGCGGATTTTGATGGATTCTCAGCAGGCCAGCGCGCTATTGAGCGGCCGGGCGGACAACGAAGCGGCGGCTCTCGCTTTTAAAAATGCCTTGATTAAAGAAGGCTTTCGGGGCGTTACTCTGCCGCTTTCCAATATTGTTGCTAATTTAGATAAGAGCGTCTCCTTCACGATTACCTTCAAGTTATAGTTTACTATCTATCTGCTTAAAAATTTCTCCCAGGATTTTTTTATCGGCAGCGGTGATTTTTTTAAGCACGAATTTTCCCGCTTTGAGGCGTTTTAATTTTATAAGTCCTATTGGACTTATAGGTCTTATGCCAATGCGAAGCCGCCAGAAGTTTTTTGTTTTGAGGACGGCTTGGATATTCTCTATGCCATGATGGCCGGCGGCTCCGCGGCCGAAAGAAAATTTATAGTCTCCAAGAGTAATGTCACTATCATCGTGGGCAATCAGCAGCTCTTCTGGTTTGGCGCCATATTTTTTAAGCATTTTTTTAACAAAAGCTCCGGATTCGTTCATGTAGACATCCGATTTTAACATGTGACACGTGACATGTGACATGTGACTGCTTAAGTAGTCTGCAAAAAGATGCCCGACATTATGGTAGGTATTTTCATATTTTTTATCAGGATTTCCTAGGCCAATGATTAGCTCAAAATTCGGTTTGCTTGTATCCATCTTTTTATTATAGTAAAATAAATGCTATTCAGCCATGAAATCTTTTTTATTAGCCGTTTGGGAAGTATTGGAAGTAGTCATAGTTGCGGTGGCAACGGTTTTTGTGATTAGAACTTTTTTAATCCAGCCGTTTCTGGTCAGCGGCGCCAGCATGGATCCGACTTTCAGCACCGGCAATTATCTGATTATTGATGAGGTTACTTATCAGTTTCGCGAGCCGAAAAGAGGAGAGGTGATAGTTTTCAGGTACCCGAATAACCCTTCTACTTATTATATTAAGAGAATTGTCGGATTGCCCGGAGAAAAAGTAGTTATTCAGCAGGGCAAGGTTACTATTTCTAATCAAGAATTTCCTGACGGCTTGGCGTTGCCAGAAGATTATTTGTCGCCGGGGCGGCTTACTTCCGGCAATCTTACTAAGATTTTAAGCGATAACGAATATTTTGTGTTAGGAGATAATCGTAATTATAGTTATGATTCAAGAAGCTGGGGGCCGCTGGATAAAAAATATATAATTGGCATAGCCAGATTAAGGCTATTGCCGATTAATAAAGCGCAAGCGTTCTCGTATTAGTTGAAAGTCATAAAGTCCATAAAGTTTATGAGTAAATCTAAATTACAAAATTTACATTCCCCAAAGGGAATGCATGATATCTTGCCTCAAGATCAGCCGTGGTGGGATAAAATCCGCCAGGAAATTGATTATATTGCCGATTATTACAATTTCCATAGGATTGACACGGTGCTGATGGAAAGAGCGGAGATTTTTGAAAAATCTTTGGGCGAAACTTCTGATATCGTGGAGAAAGAGATGTTTGTGTTAAAAAGCACTTCCGGCGATAGGTTTGTGCTCCGACCGGAGGGAACGGCCGGAATCGTCCGGGCTTATGTCCAGCATGGGTTAAGCCATCTTGGCCAGCCGCTAAAACTTTTTTATTTGGGCCCGATGTTCCGCAAAGAACAGCCGCAAGCCGGACGTTTTCGGCAATTCCATCAGGCGGGATTTGAAATTATGGGCGGCGACAGCGATGCGGTCTATGATGCCCAGGTCATTCTTGCGATTTTCCGGCTGCTGGAAAATTTAAAAATTAAAGATATTTCTCTCCACATCAACAGCATCGGCTGCCGCATTTGCCGGCCGAATTATCGGAAAAAATTGATTGCTTATTATCGGCCGCTGGCGGCTAAGTTATGCCGGGATTGTCGGAACCGCCTTAAGCAAAATCCGCTTCGTCTCCTTGATTGCAAAAATGAAGATTGCCAGAAGTTTAAAAGCGAAGCGCCGATTATTCTGGATAATCTTTGCGTCAGCTGCAGCCGGCACCTGAAGCATGTTTTGGAATTTTTGGAGGAATTGGATTTATCTTATGTATTGGATAATCAGCTGGTTCGGGGGTTGGATTATTACAATAAAACCGTTTTTGAATTTTTTACCAATACCGTTTCGGAGGATGGCCGGAAATTTGATTTTGCCCTGGCTAGCGGCGGCCGCTACGATTATCTGATGGAGCTTTTCGGAGCGAGAACCAACGCGGGCGTAGGCGGAGCAGTGGGGCTGGAAAGATTAATAGAGGTAATGAAAGCGGCCAAAGTTAATTTAAGCCTTCGTAAAAAGCCGGGAGTATTTTTTATCCATATCGGTGAACTGGCCAAAAAAAGAAGCCTGAAACTCATTGAATCTTTGCGGGACGAAGGAGTGCCGGTTAAGGAATCGCTTGGCAAAGATTCATTGGGGGCCCAGCTTCGTTCCGCTAACAAGGAGGGTTCGGATTACACCCTTATTTTCGGCCAAAAAGAAGCTTTTGAAGAATCAATCATTATCCGGGATTTGAAAAATGGCGTTCAAGAAACTGTGCCATTAAGGAAATTGGTGAGTGAAGTGAAGAAAAGATTAAAATAATGGAGTGCGTTTTTTGTAAAATTTCTAAAAAAGAATTGCCGACTGAATTTTTGTATGAAGATAGCCAAGTCTTGGCTTTTAAGGATATCCGCCCTTCAGCTCCGGTCCATATTTTAGTGGTGCCAAAAGAACATATCCAGTCCATTGCTCATTTAGAGGGCAATCATCGGGATATTTTGGCCGCTCTTATTTATATTGCTAAAGACTTGGCGGAAAAGCGGGGATTAAAAGGCTATAAATTGGTTTTTAATGTCGGCCGGGAAGGCGGACAGATAATTGACCATTTGCATTTGCATTTGCTTGGCGGTTGGTCTAAAAATGAAGGGAATCATTTGCCGCACCCCAGTCTTGATAAATAATTTTTTAATTGTTATTATATAAAACATGTTTGTACGAAAAAAAGAAGGAGAAACAACTGGTTCGCTTTTGTATCGCTTTTCTAAAAAAATTCAGCAAAGCGGAGTTTTAAAAGAAGCAAAAAAGCGGCGATTTCGCGCCCGTCCGAAAAACCGATTAAAAAGAAAAATCGCGGCTCTTTATCGCGTGGAAAAGCAAAAAGAAGTGGAGAAAGCGAAAAAGCTTGGGCTTTTGTAGATTATTATTTTATGCTTCAGCAGAAGCTTATTCAAGATTTAAAAGACGCAATGAAAGCTGGGAATGCCGATAAAGTCGGCGTTTTGCGGATGCTTAATGCCGCGTTGCAAAATCAAGCCATTGCTAAAGGGAAAGACGCAGTTTTGACTGATGAGGAAGTGATGCAAGTTTTATTGCGGGAAGCAAAAAAACGCAAAGAGTCAGTAGAAGCCTTTGAAAAAGGCGGCCGTCCGGAGCTGGCGGAGAAAGAAAAATCCGAACTGGCGCTTTTGGAAGTTTATTTGCCCAAACAAATGTCTCGGGGAGAAGTGGTGGCGGCAGTGGAAAAAGTTTTAGCTGGGCTTGCGGATAAAAGCAATCAGGGACTTGTTATGAAAGCAGTGATGGCAGAGTTGAAGGGGAAAGCGGATGGGAAAATGATCAGTGGGGTGGTTCGCGAAAAACTCGGATAGATTTTTTAAGAAGTCAGCATACTTCTATGAGCACCGATGTCGCTCCGCTCTAGCTGCGGAGCGCATCTACGCCTCGGCGCTAAAACTTTTGCTTCGCAAAAGAACAAGCTTTTAGCGCCTCCGTAGTTGCTCTATGAAGCATGCCGACTTCTTTTTTATCCGAGTTTTTCTTTATATTGTTGTTGGTTGGGAGTGATGAAGCTCCGTAGTTGCCGTACGACAAACAAGCAAACCACCTTTTAAAGTTTTCTTTTTGGAGATGTTGGTTGTGGAATAATGTGGGTCGCTTTGCGACCTTTTTACTTTATTTGCTTATTTATTTTTTAAAGACTATAATATATTTAGTTCGTTTAGAGAGGGTTTAGAATGGGAATCTTGATTTGGGTGGTTTCAAGCGTGATTGGGATTTTTGTTGCATTTGTTGCATTAGTTATCGTTTTTCATTATGTCACTATGTGGTATTTAATGATTAACGATTTACCATTTTTAAGGCAAAATAAATTTCCATGGTGGTATTTGGTGCTTTTAGCTTTGTTTGCTCCTTTATTGCATACCTTTCATTTTTTAAGGCGTCCAATTAGGCAATTAAAACGTCTTATACAATGCTATAAATATAAAAATCTTGGAGAAATAGTAGAGATAATTGAGTTTGAGCCAGAGAATAGCGATGAACTTCGAAGTCGTGTTTTGTCTCTCGGATTGACTTCAAAGGAATTTAAAAAATTTATTGAGGGTATGGAGGAATACAGTCGCCATCCCAATGCGGAAAAGATCTTGAGAGTGCTCGAAGAGGAAGAGGCGAAGAAAAATTTGCCAAGCGGCTCTCAGTGAGCCGTTTTTTCTTTTCCTTATACCCCTAATTCGTACGAATTAGGGGTATAGTTGTTTTAATTTCCTCGGGCTTGCGCGGCCTTTATAATTTTGTTAATATTTTTATAGAAGTTTTTTAAAAAATAAATAGGATGCCCGAAGCTAAGAACAAGCCTCCGATAAAAGAGATGAAAATATTAGTATGCAAAGAGTGTGGAGCTCAAATAGATGATATGGGTTGCGTGATAACCTGTAAGTATGACTCGGTTAATTTTGGCGATCGTGCTCCAGAAACCTTAGAATTTTTGGTTTATGTGTTTGACCGAGTTGAATCATATTCTACGCCGCGATCTAAAAAGAAGGTGAAAAAAGATGGATAAAGGTAAGTCTATTATAAGAAAAGAATGCACGAAAGATCGGCCTTTTCCGGGAGAAAGAAAGGAAGATGAAGTTTGGACCCATGTGGATGCCTATCCATTAGATGAGGACGGAGAGGGAAGATTTTTTAAATGTCCGCATTGCGGCATCGTAATTGATCTTGGTCCCGATGTTGTTTAAATCCAGCGGCTCCCAGTGAGCCGTTTTTTGTTTTGTTTTTGCTCCGGGAGCGGGGATTCCCTCCAAGGGGGGCAGGAAACTTGAGACCTGCCTGCCGGTAGACAGGCTGTCTCGTTAAAAGAATAATAATCTCTGAGCTCCCACGTTTCAACGAGTTTCGAACCATCCGCTGGGAAGAATTATTTGAGTTTCCCGAGACTTCACTGCATCAGATGCAAGGACTGTTAGCCCCACGCTCTTAATAGCTACTATGACTCTGCGTTAAAAGATTTTAGCCAGCTATTCAGATCGTGAAGTGCGCTATTTTGACTTTCCGTAAATAATTTTTGCACATCGACATCGAGCTTCAAGCTTTTCTGGTATTGTATCAATCTACTTTTAAGGGCATCAAACATTTTAACAATATCGGTGCCAGTCAAGCGATTTTTGGTAAGAAAAGAGTTTATATCGCGCATCTTTGATAAATCAGCATGCGCTATATAGGCATGTCTCAGATTTATTATCTTCTCGGAAATTCCATTTAATTCTTCGTTATTAAATTCTTCATTATTGAATGTCTTTCCTAAGCCACCATTAAATGGTCTTCCTAAATCGTCTTTTCGTTCGAGTAATTTTGCCAGACCAAGTAAAGCGCCCGATTCTAAGCTGAGAAGTAAGGTATTCCAAGTAGCAGTATTTGCTTCATACACATCATGGTTTACTCTTTTATGTAAATATCCGTTGAGCAGAAACTGCCTGTACGTGAACAGGAAGTCCCAAACTATGTTTTCAAAATCAGTTTTATTGAACATAGTTTTTTAACTATACAATGCCCAGCACAGATTTTGCACGTGCATAATAAGCTTTTCGATCATCTAATCCGTTTAGACCACCGTTAATTGCCTTTGTAAGCCCAGTGAAATTATCGCTGTCGGCAAAAGAATTACAATTGCGACTCTTCCAGTACAATCCAGCTGAACGAAAAGCGTTTAAGGGCTGCTCAAGTAATTCTGGAGATGTGATCAAATCAAGTCCTAGGCCAGCTCCACATGCTTTGTAGTTAATGCGTCCAGTGGTCTGAATTACTCCTCGTCCTCGGTATCGCCATCCATCACCACTCGCCTCATCTCCATTCCCCAAACGATTAATATAAACATGGTTTGCGATTTTTTCTGGTTGTCGTGCATAAATCGCAGCACTTTCTGGCGTAAAGCGGTTTGGCCATGTATTGAGAAGGGCTTGTGCAGAATAATTTAGATTTTCAAGAAATGCGGAATATCCGGCTGATTCATGTGCGGTTTGAGCAATAAATGCAGCTAAACGAATGGGCGTATTTATTTCAAACTCTGTCATTGTTTGAAACAAATGTGGCAAGTATTCCTTGCATTTACTATCTGACAACGTGGGTACTATTTGTTTTAATTGTTCAGCAGTAATGGAGAACCCCGCATTTTTAAGAATAACTGGCTGTTCCTGATTTTGAGTTAGGGGCGTTGCGGATTCTGTCACTGTTGGTTCGACTGAGGGAGGAACTGGAGCTGGCGATTGATCTGGGGACGGCGGTGTCGAAATAACTTGATGCGGCTGCGTTGGTACGCTTGGCGGAGCTGTGTCCTTTCGAAAGAAAATTTCCGTTAATACCTCAATGATTTTTTGAAAAATATTCATAACCTTTAATTTTTTTACGTCGTCGAGTTTTATTAAATCTTTAACGTCTTTCATTTCTAAAATAAATTTTTCAAGTCATCTCCGAGCTGTTCAAGGTATTTATTTACATAGAAGAAATCAGGCTCACTTTTATTGGCGCGAGCACGGATAGCCCAATTAGGATTTTCAGCATTATTTTTATCAAATAAAATCAAACCTATACCGAAACGCATACAAAGCGATTCTACCCTTTCTATATCTCGTTCGGCATCTTCAGGGATAACCAGATAGACCTTGTGGCTAAAAAGTTTATAGGCACATGCCTGCCCAAATGCTGTTATAATTTGACTTGTATCAGTCTTAATCTCTGCGCTCACGATTTCTGGTTGCGGTCGTATTCGGTCAGTTTCAGAAAATTTATATACACCAAAAACATCAGGAGTTCCCCATCTATCGCCAAACCTATTGCCCCCAAGCGGAACGGCCTTGGTACACTCTCCTAAGTCTTTAACCAAATAATCCGCAAATGAAGCATAAAAAGCGCTCTCGCTTATGCCCTTACTTATTTTTTCCTCTCGTAATTTTATTTCAGCCCCCTCCTTGATATATTGCCTCAATATGAAAATTCCCCTTTCTGGTTTAGTTATCTCTGCAACTTTTTTATCCAAATCCCAAATAGTGCTGTGAACGGTATTGTCGTTTGCTTCTGGGAGAGTATTTTTTACGGCTCTGAATAATTCGGAGTACCTAATGCCCTCTGGTTTATCTTTTAGAATCTGTAAGACGGCACTTACGATTTTTCCTCTTTGCGTAGACATATTATTTATGCTGGGTATAGAGACTTGCTACTTTCTAAATGATTCAAAAAGTCTTTGATGGTCTTGGGTAAAATAGAAAGATTGTCTTTCTCTTTTACAAATTCGATCTGCCGTACAGAATCTCTAAAAATACTTGGGGCAACGAAATAACACATCGAATGTTCAACTTTTTTACTGAACTCCTCTAAATGCCTAGCGATTGGCCAGATCTCCATAACTGTTTGTATTCTCCCCTCTGACATAGTCACTTCAATCAGTACTCCATTAACACTCTCATAACATTCAATATCTCCCTTATCACCGATACCGCCAGCCGTTGACGTCGGTAAACCCTCGTCGTCATAAGGATAGTTAGGAATAACCTTTACATCGGGGAATTTAGATTTTACCGCCAAAGCAACAAGAAACTCTAACCTTACTGGACTTGATAAATACTTCAAAATATCATCTTTTGTCAGTTTGTCTTTAGCTAAAATAAGCAGTTCGTCAGTAATTTTTTGCCAAGAATAAATGCTTATCCATTTAGTCAAGAATTTATCGCGTTCTCCAATGCTGACTGGTTTGGCAACGAACGAGAGAAGATTCTCATCCACCATTGACATGTATTCAAAATATTCTTCCTCTGAAGCGTATTTTTTGTATTGAGAATAATTCGCTAAAGCATAATCAACCTTAGCTTGTTCATTTTTATTTATATCAACAAATCGACCAGCTCCTCTTAAAGAGATCAAGCCGGTCAATCGCATTTTTCTAATAAATTCATCCGGATAGTCCACCATTATGGACTTGTGGTTAAATTTTTTGAACTCGCCGCCCATTATTTGATTCACGCAAATATCTACGATAACTTCCCAGCTCGGATTATAGCCGTACTCTTTTCTTATTTTCTTTATAAGTTGATATAGCTTTTCTGCGTTGTTATCTTTCCAGAAAATTACTAAGGGCAATTCTAACTTTGAAATTCCGGTTCCGTTAAACCTCTTATCGGCATTTATTCTCTTAATTACACCTAACAATAAAATCAAAGGGGCATTTTCATTTAATACTCTCCGGAAAGGGCTATTGCTCTGATATTTTACGAATGCGTTGAGAAAGGCCTGCTGTTCAAATTCAGGGTGCTCATTATCAACCAACCTGAGCCCTATTTCAGAGAATCTGATTTTTTTGCCATTTTGGTAATAAACGAATCCAAGCTCTTTAGCTATTTTGAACCATGTATCAAATCTAGAAGCCCAGCCCTTACTAAAACCGGCTTCTTTATGGTTTTGGGGATTATTAGCAAGCACTATTCGGACTTCCCTGTCAGACAGAGGCTCTTTGGTTTCTATTTTCTTCTTAACAGTCGAACTAATTTTGATCGGTTTATAAAGGCCTACTCGAATAATTTCACCAGCAATTTCTTCAGCCAATGTATCGTTGAGAACTTGTCCGTCATAATCTTTAAGCACACCTAAAAACCATTTTAATCGTTCTGGATTTCTAAGTGTTGTGGTAAACAACAATGGTTTATATTCTGATTCGCGTTTTTTCATAATCTTAATAATTAGTGATCAGTACTTCTCTGATCTGCTTTTTGCCGTTATCATGGTAATTAATATAATTACTTTCAATCTTATGAGTCTTATACTTTTTCATCCAATCGATCAGCAAGTTATTTTTATTGCCGTTGTAATAAGTAACATTTGATAAGGCAAATTTAACACCTTTTTCGTTCAGGTCATCAATAATTTTCAGTAAGTCAGCATCAGCTTTTTCGTCCCAACGCTTATTATATTCGCTCGCCGTTATTAAATAAGGGGGGTCAAGATAGACAAAATCATTTTTTGCATACTTCCTGCCAACGAAATAGATTCTAAAATCTTTTGAGCTTAAGATTATTTTTTTATTTTGGACAAAGTCAAAATATCCGTTTAAGGCGTTAACAACATTTTTGTTAAAATCAACATTACCAACCGGCAGATTAAACTTGCCACCACCATTAAATCTTAACATTCTATTAAATCCGTATATCAGCAAAATATACAGAATCAAAGGTTCATTCTTTATATTTTTATTTACACAAGCCCTTAATTTCTCATAACCCCTTTTATTAAATCTGGCAAAGTAGGTTTTCTTCCACTCCTTTTTTAACGAAGAAGGGATTACGTCTTCCTTGTAAGATCGTGATAGATGATATCTTTTTACTATCTTTTCAACATTCTTAAAAAATGAGGTTGGGTTACTTGAACTACCAATCAAAAATCTCTGTATATCAATAAGATTTTTATCATTGTCATTCAGATAGTATTTGTTCGCTTGAACATTCAAAAAGACCGTACCGCCGCCGACAAAAGGTTCGTAAAAATTGCTCACTTCCCGTGGAAATAAACCAATCAATTGGTTCATTAACTTGTATTTATCCCCGACGTAAAACAACGGGGATCTTTTAATTTTATTTTGCATTATTAGTGGTGGTTACAAAAAGGTATTCTTTATGATTTTTGAAATCAGTATTTCCGGCATTAAAATGTCGGTAATCTTTTTCAAAAATCTTTGTCTTGCCCCTTGCTGTTAAAATATTTTTTATCTCCTCTAGAGTAATTTTATTTTTCGATGAATTGCTTTTTGAATCATAGGTATTATTGTAAGACACTACTAAATATTTAGCATTAAGGTCTCTTATTAATTCGGCGAGTCTGTCTTTGGCTTGTACCTTACAGTAATCGCTCATATTTTCTTCTTCTGGTTTTAGTGCTGTCCCGTATAGCTTTGGTTTGTCCCATTTGGTAAGAGTCTCGAGCACGTGGTAAAAACGGCTGTATTGTCTTGAGTTATAAGGCGGATCAATATAAACCACATCCGCTTTAATTTTCTTCGCCAATAAGTTTGTATCTTCTTTATAAATAGTCACCCTTTTTACCTCAATGGGGTCTATCGGCCTCATAAAAAACCCATCTTCAATATGGTCTTTCTTAAAATATGCATCATAATGACCAACGGTATTAGCGATCTTATCGATTGAGTACAGCAAAGAAGAAATAAGAATGTAATATTCTTTATTTGTTAAATTATTCTTATTTTCCTCTATATTCTCTCTGACAAAGCCGATTATCTTTGAGGAATTATGGCTGAAGTATTTTCCACCAAAGTGCTCAGAAAAGTAATTATTTTCTAAATCTTCACCATTAATGTTGTTATAGTTTTTGATGACATCATCAATTTTCTTTTTATCCCACACATCTTTACTAAAAAAGGCTTGGTAGATTGCATAATTAGAATATAAAAAATCGTTCAGTATTATTTCATCAAAATGCCGTGCCGCGACAGCTGATACAACTCCTGTCCCAGCAAAAACGTCGGCAAAAGAGTTTCCCCCTCTACATTCTTTATTAATGATAGAAAAAATCCATTCAATCAGTTTGTGTTTACTCCCAATATATCTACGATTCTGCAATTGGAGATGATTTTTTTTCATCGGCGGGATATAAAAATAGGTTTCTTGTATCCTTTCCGCATCTACTCCATAATCAGCCTTTTTAGTTTCTAATAAATCGAACAATGCGCCCTGTGATCCGTCGGACACGTACTCAAAATCAGTACCTCTATCCTTTAGGGTTTCGTAAAAACTATAATTTCCGCTACCTGCAGTAATGAGAAAATCTGTTACAGATATTCCCATTATTTCGCCTGCGCGGATTATCTTTTCCACAACCGCAATATCTTTTTCGCTTGGAGTGGGATCTCCTGAGGGATGATTATGAATCAAAATAATACTTGCTGCATTTGACTCAACAGCTGGATAAAATATTTCTCTTGGATGTAAAAGACTTTTATCAAGTAGCCCGATACTAATTGTTTCTTTTTTGATTAGAATATTTCTGGCATTCAAGTATAGGCAAATCAGATGCTCCTTTTTTTTATCTCGCAAATCATAAACGAGGGAGAGGGCGTCTTTCGAATTTTTAATAACAACTTCATTTCCTTTGCCTTCTTCATAAAATCTTTTGACTAAGGAAATAGCTGCTGCAATCTGTAGTGCCTTTGCTTCTCCAATTCCAGAAATATTTTTTAGATCATCCACAGTAACATCCAAAAACTTATCGCTGAATTGCTTGATTATTTGCTGGGCGAGTTTTTGAACATTTTTACCCTTTATCCCACTTCCGAGTATAATCGCCAAAAGATCACTTTTTGAAAGTGCCTCTGACCCTTTTTGGAGAAATCTTTCTCTTGGGCGTTCTATTTTGGGTATATCCTTAATTTTCATCGTCATTTTAACCTTTTTATTTCAAGATTCAATCAACTTGAAAACATCGCTCTTCTTGTAACGTCGATCTTTGCGTGTCCCGAAGCGAATCGCTGTTAAAACTCCGCGGCGATCCCAGTTACGGAGCGTATTCGGATGACAATTTAAAACTTCACACGTCTGCGCGAGCGTTAGGATTTCTGGCAGTGCTTTGGCTTTTTTACTCAGTTTCGACATAAAAATGCGACTTAACATCAGTTTACACAATATATCGCCGGATAGCAAAAGTGAATAACGCACGGCTGGTTTACATTTATCGGATTTTGTGCAACTTTTAGAGAAACGAGGCAAATCGGGGAGGTTCATTAAAGCTAGATATTACAATTACAATGAATATCTCCGAGAGCCCATATCAACGGCTCATAGACATAATTGATACAATTCTTATCAAGAATGAGACAACCAAAAGGGGTGGTGAAATTTCTCTTCACATCCTTGAGATACCATCATTACCGCAAAATGGGCTCAGTATTAAGATGATAGAAGATTTACTCGTAACCCTGAAAAAGAAGGGCGCTATCCGCACCTTTGAATTTCAAAACGGTGGCACACAACACGTGATACCAAAGCTTGATAGAATTACAGAGAAAAAATTACTCGCAGAACGACAGCGCTTATTTGATCTTAGTAAAATTGATGCCCTAGAAACTAACCAGCCAGTATCCCTCAAAGACGAAAGAATAAATTTTGATGATGAGGAAGCAACCATTCACGTTGGCAAGCGCAAGTGTTCATTGCCGCCATTCAAGAATGAACACTTTTTCTGCCGCGCAATGTTTTCATACAGGCCAAATGAGCCAGTTGACTGGTCAGCTGTTTACAGACAGATGACAGGCGGGCAGGAAGATATCGCGGAAGCGAAATACAAACGCACAGTTCAGGACACCATGTATGCTCTAAACAACCGAATCAAAGAGGTGATCAACACCAAAGATACGCTTTTTACTTGGGAAAATAGAACAATCAAGCGCAATTTCTAAAACACAATACGAGTCGTAATTGACTCAACGGCCTTTCGAGCAGACTTAAAGAAAAGTCTGCTTTTTCGTTTAAAAAAATTACTATGACAACGCAAATACTGCAATCAAAAGATTTTTATCAAACCGCAGATCTGGCGCTGGCTGCTGCGGTCTCTTTGTTTTTGCCGATTGAAGCCATAGATAAAACCGATCGCAGGCGGGCGTACTTTGTATTCCGAAAGTCTCGAGAGCTCGACCAGCTCCTTGAGACTTTCTGGAATCGTGAGCTCAAGGTCGAGGTTCGCGCTTATTTTGACCAACTCAAGGCGTTAAAGACGCGCCTGTACGAGCCTGTTTGACCCGTGTCACACCATGTTGAGCAAAGAGCACCTAAATGACCTATCTGCAATCCTTCGGGCCGAATTCGGGCAAAATTTGCCGCCCGAGGAAGTGTTTGAGGTTGGCCAACGACTCGTAGGACTCTTTGACCATCTGATGAGGCTCGACTTCAAGGACAAAAATTACAATGACGATCATGAAAAAGAAAGGCTGCATAAAACTGTTCAGAATTGAAATCGAGCTTGAGAAGCAACTCAACGATACCGAGTTTCGACTTTGGCTGCTTTATCGTCGCCTCGCCGACTGGGATAAACGACATAGTGGTTTTGCCACAGTAAAAGAATCGCTGCGAGAAATCCAAAGGCTTTATTTAGCAAGTTGGTCGATCGGGAAAATAAGCATGGGAACGAGTGGCCTGATTCGGAAAGGACTTCTTGAGAGGACGCCAGAGAAGCGAATCAGGGTTAAGAATCTGTGGATATATCAAGAGCGTGTTCACATAGCTGAACAACTACTTCAGCGTATTGAACAGGGCGTTCAGCCGACTGAACAAGATGTTCAGATAATTAAACAGCGAGACCCGACAGAGTTAGAAAGGCAGATGCGAAAATTGGCTTACGATAAGCGGTTTCCGAAGTAAGGTGTTCAACTGACTGAACACTCCGCGCAGTAAAGAAACCTAAAGAAATTTAAAGACAATTAAAGAACTGTAAAAAAAACCCATAACGAACCATCGTCGACAACACCCCCCGTCCTAAACCGTGCAAAACAGCACAACGATTCAAAAATAATAATCCATCACGAACCATATAAACTCCCTTAGAGCGGAATGGAGCAGGGTGAAATCAATAATAACGATCCATGAAATACTCAAAAGAAAAACAAAACCTGCACATAGAACTAATAAGGACAATACTCAAAGAGCGTCCTGATATTAGTGCACGAGCATTGTGGCAAGAACTCGATAGAAAAGATCATCATTTAAGCAGGGCGTACACCACAAAACTCCTCTGGCGCACCTGCGATCTGATAGCCGCTGATAGCAAGGCCAAAATCGACAAGAAACCAGAATTCGATGCTTGGTTTCGGCGTCTCGTCGAAGTCTTGGACGACATTGAGGGATTAAAGCGCAAAGTTAAGCAACTAATCCTTGAATACCCAGACAAGGCGGGGCTTCCCCCAAATTTCTGGATATAAAACGTTAACCATTTATAATCAGACTAACCACAATGAAAGCCGTAATTTACGCAAGAGTATCATCAAAAGACCAAGAGGAAACAGGCTATTCTCTGCCTGCTCAAGAGAAGTTCCTCAAAGAATATGCCGAAAGGAAAACATTCCAGATCGGCAAGGTTTTTTCAATCTCTGAATCTGCAAGCGGCAAGAAACAACGAGAGGTTTTCGGGCAGATGATGGAGTATGTAACTAAGCAAGGAATCAAAGTCATCATCTGCGAGAAAGTGGATCGTCTCACCCGTAACTTCAAAGACGCCGTCTCGATTGATGAATGGCTCGAAGAAGATGAGGAACGACAAGTACACCTCGTGAAGGATTCGTTGATACTCCACAAAAACTCAAAATCGCAAGAAAAGCTAAACTGGGGCATTCGTATTCTTTTTGCAAAAAACTATATTGATAATCTTTCGGAGGAAGTGAAAAAGGGGCTCGGCGAGAAACTACGGCAAGGATGGCTGCCGACAAAACCGCCGCTTGGCTACAAGAGCATTGGAGAAAAAGGGCGCAAGACTCATGTCATCGATGAGGAGAAAGCGCATATCGTAAAGAAAATGTTTGAGATGTACGCAACTGGCAATTACTCAACCAAGACCATCGTGAATGTTTTGTATGACGCGGGTTTGAAAAGCTCGAGTGGCGGCAAGGTCTATAAATCCCGCGTTGCCGAACTCCTAACAGACCCTTTTTATATCGGCAAGATTCGCTACAACGGCGCAATTCACGCAGGCGCACATGAACCGCTTATCAACGAGGACTTATTCAATGCGGTACAGGTAAAAATTAAAAGAAATGGCGCACCGCGTTATCGCAAACACACGCCGCTTTTCAAAGCACTTATCAAGTGTTCGGAGTGTGGCGGATCGGTTACATGGGAAATTCAAAAAGGACATTGGTACGGCCATTGCAATAAGTACCGCAATTGCACCCAGCGCAAATTTATACGCCAAGAAAAGGTAGAGGAAAACCTGATGCCGTACTTCGAGAAGATAAACCTTAAAAACGAACGGCTCATTGAGTGGATCAAGAAAGCCTTGAATGATAGCCACGCTGACGAGATTTCCTACAGTTCAGGCGTTAGGAGTAACCTCAATAGCCGCTATCAGATCGTGCAGAAACGGCTTGAAGCAATTTATGACGATAAGATTGACGGCAAAATCACGCCAGAATTTTATCAAACGAAATATGATCAATACACCAAAGAAAAAGAGGAAGTGCTTTCGGAACTCAAGAAGCTAGACAATGCGGGTAACAAATACTATGAGCTAGGGGCAAGTATTATTGATCTCGCGCATCGCGCCAAAGAGATTTACTCAAACCCGAAACGGACGATAGACGAGAAACGACTCTTAAT
The DNA here is from genome assembly GCA_016192685.1 of Candidatus Harrisonbacteria bacterium. Lineage (GTDB taxonomy): Bacteria > Patescibacteriota > Minisyncoccia > UBA6257 > 02-FULL-45-10c > JACPTS01. Next base: position 41,656 of record JACPTS010000001.1, on the reverse strand, counting down.
GAACCTGATGTTTTCAACGCTCACCATAAAAGACGGTGAACTGACCGTCGGTTACAGCAAAGCCTTTGAAATACTCGCAAAGTTTACCCCCGCATGGAAAAAATTCGAACCAAAGCAAAACACCGCCATATTTAGCGGTGCATTGCTCATGGAACCTTTCAACCATGCGTTGGAGCTCTCCGAACCTCGAAATAATATTCGAACCTCGGAAAAGCCCCCAGTGAAGGCACGATTCGGGGATTTCTACCCCAAATCACGCCCTTTGCTCCGGGAGCAGGGATCGAACCTGCGACCGTCGCGTTAACAGCGCGCCGCTCTACCGCTGAGCTATCCCGGAATGATATTATAATAGCAAAGACTGTTAGAGATGAAAAGGATGCATAAATTATGAAAAAGTTAAAAACCTCCTGGGGAGGAGTGGCCGGATGGTACCAAAATTTATTAAGCGGAGAAAGGACTTATCAAAAAGAAGTGATTTTACCGAATTTGCTCCGGCTGTTAAACATTAAAAAAGGCGAGGTGATTTTGGATTTGGGCTGCGGGCCGGGATTTTTTGCCGCCGAATTTTTGAAAAAAGGAGCTAAGGTAATCGGCGTGGATATTTCTAAAGAGCTGGTTGAAGCTGCCAAAAGCCATACCCGCGGCTATCCGCCGGGCCAGGTTCTTTATTTTGCCGCTTCGGCGGATGATTTAAAAATGTTAAAAAACCAAAGCTTGGATAAGGCGGTGTTAATTCTGACAATTCAAAATATAGAGAATGCTAATGGGGTTTTTGAGGAATGCGCCCGGGTTTTAAAGCCGGAAGGAAAATTATTTTTAGTGTTAAACCACCCGGCTTTTCGGGTCCCCAAATATTCCGGTTGGGAATGGGATGCCAAAAATAAAATCCAGTATCGGAGGATTGACAGCTATCTTTCCGAATCGCGGTCAAAAATTGAAATGCATCCTTCGGCTCAAATTCGCGGTCGGCGGAGCGAATACACGATTTCTTTTCATCGGCCGCTTCAGTTTTATTTCAAGGCGCTGGAAAAATCCGGGTTTTGTGTGAGCCGCCTGGAAGAATGGAGTTCCCATAAAAAAAGCGAATCTGGACCGCGCGCCAAAGCGGAGGATCGCGTCCGCAAAGAAATTCCTTTGTTTTTGTTTTTAGAGGCAATAAAGTGATTTGAGAAATTAAATATGCATTATGCTTGGTTTTTTTGGAGTTTAATTCTTTTAGCGGTCTGGGTAATCGTTTATTTTTTGACCAAAGAAAAAGAGAGCCGGTCAGAAATGCTGAAAATGAGTTTTTGGACTTCTTTGCTTGGTTTAACCGAACCGCTTTTTGTTCCGGAATATTGGAATCCGCCGACCTTGTTTGATTTGGCGCAAAGAACCGGATTTGATTTGGAGAGCTTTATTTTTTCTTTTGCCATCGGCGGAATTGCGACCGCAATTTACGAATTGATTTTCCCATTGCGGCATGAAAAAATGAGCGTTGAAGAAATGAATGGAAAACAACACCGGTTTCATTGGCTGGCAGTAGTTTTACCGCCATTTCTTTTTGTATTTTTGATTTTTGCTAATGTAATGAATCCGATTTATAGCGCAATTTTTTCATTGATATTCGGTTTTTTCGCGGCTTGGTATTGCCGGCCGGATTTAAAAGGAAAGATGGCGGCCAGCGGCTTGATTTTTCTCGGCATCTATTTTATTTATTTTCAGATTTTAATTCTATTGTATCCGGGATATGTTGAAGCGGTTTGGAATTTTTCTAATATTTCGGGGAAACTAATTTTTGGAATACCGCTGGAAGAGCTGCTATTCGCCTTCTTTTTTGGTTTATATTGGGCGAGCGTCTATGAACACTTGAATTGGTATAAAATAAACTGGAAATTTAGCAATAATTTTGTTACTCTTTAATTAGCGTCCCTTAACAAAATTAGGGAATGAAATTTGTTGAAGCCGGATACCGCGAAGACCCGGGGAAATTTCAGCATGATTTTGTGGAAATGTTCGCAAAAGACGTGGCTGAATGCCTTGGAGTAGAGGAGCCGAAAGCTTTAGCCGATATTTTTTACCAGTTAATTTGTTCCGTTATTGATGCCATGAGCATTGCTAAGTTGCGAATGGCGGATAAAGAGGGTATTGATGTTATTTTAATGCGGGTGGAACTTATAAAATTAAATCCGAAAGGCCTTAAATTTCAGGTTATCCCCTTAAATAACGAAAGAGAACCCATTACGACCAATTTAGAAATGCCGGCTTTAATCTTAAATCCTGACCAGGAAGAAATGAAAAAAAATCTTAAGACCGGCAGAAGCATCGTCAGTTTCCTTTTGCCTAAATTGCCGAAAAGCAATTAAAAGTTTGAGGCGTCAACGCCTCTTTTATTTTAAGTATATTATGAGCTATAATAAAAGCGTTATGAGATGGATTTTATTAATGGCGGTTATAAGTTTTGCGAGCCTTTCGGTTTTGGGGGCGCTGGCAATGGATATGGGAACAGGTCATTTTTCCGGTTGCATTGCTGCTTTGATGATGGGAGCAAAATGCCCGGCCGGCAGTAATCCTTTTAGCGAAGCGAATTTTCATCTTAATGCCGCAAAAGTACTTTCCAATTTTACGGCCTCGCAAAATTTACTAATAATTATTAGCCTCGTCTTACTCGCTTTTCTTACCCCCTCCATTATTCCGCATAATCGGAAAGAAAACCGCTATTTTTATCCGTTAAATCTTTTAGCAAATCAGTTTTCTAACGGCTTACTTCTTATTCCGATACAAACCTGGCTTTCGCTTTTGGAAAATAGCCCGGCTTTATTTATGGGGCGTTTCTAAACGGCTATTATTAGCTGATTTTAGATTCGCCATTTTGCTCCTTAGGGGGCTTTTTAGTTTTCTGAATTATTAGTAATTATGTTTAAGAATAATAAAAATTTAGCTTGGATTATTCTGGCACTTAGCTTAGTCGGTCTTTTAGACGCATCTTATCTCGCAATTAAGCATTATCAGGGAGCGCCGGTAATTTGTTCAATAATAGAAGGCTGCGATAAGGTTACGGCCAGTATTTATTCAACTTTGGGGGGAATCCCGGTAGCGCTTTTGGGAGTGTTTTATTATTTTCTGATTTTGTTTTTAGTGATTTGGTATTTATGGAATGGAAATAAAAAACATTTTAGTGGCTTAATGCGAATTTCGATTGTTGGATTTTTGGCTTCGCTTTGGTTTGTTTATCTGCAGGTTTTTGTGATTAAAGCGATTTGCTTATATTGCATGGTTTCTGCCCTTACTGCTACGGCGATTTTTTTGTTATTTTTAATTTTAAGTTTTAAAAAAGGAGTATAATAAAAAGAAAAATAATATGAAACAAAAAAAGACATTCATAGTAAGAGGAATGGATTGCGCGTCTTGCGCCCTAACGATTGAGAGGGCATTAAAAGGAATGCCGGAATTAGAATCCGCTAATGTGAATTATGCGACTGAAAAAGCGGTGGTTGAAAGTAAGACTGATATTGATAGCCAAAAAATTCAAAGTTTTGTTAAGGAAAAAACCGGTTATGAATTAGTGGAAGAGCAAATGGTAAATATGCGGATGTCTGGCGATATGGGCGAGCATGATCATGCCAAAATGTTAAAAGAGGAAGAAATTAAAAAGCTTTGGAAGAAATTTTTTGCCGGAGCGGTTTTATCCGCGGCGATTATAATTTTAAGTCTGCCGGATTATTTTCCGTTTATATCGGATTTTTTGCCTAAAAGCGCCAGATTTTTCTTATTGATGGTTTTGGCGACTCCGGTTGAATTTATAGTTGGCAGGCAGTTTTGGGTAAGTTCTTGGGCTTCATTAAAGCGTTTCAATGTCAGTATGGATACTTTGGTGGTTTTAGGAACCGGAGTAGCTTATTTTTCCGGATTAGCGGTGACTTTTCTGGAGATTGCCCAAATTAAGTCGCAGATAAAATTGGATGTGTATTTTGATGTTGCGGCAGTAGTTACTACTTTAGTGATTTTAGGGAAATATTTGGAAGCTAAAGCTAAGGGATCGGCATCAGAAGCAATCAAGAAATTGCTCAAACTTCAGGCAAAAACCGCCCATCTTTTGCATGAAGGCAGGCACGAAATGGAAGTTCCGATTGAAAAAGTTGTGTCTGGCGATGTTCTTCTTGTGAAGCCGGGAGAAAAAATTCCGGTGGACGGAATTATTATTGAGGGCGTGGCGACTTTAGATGAATCAATGGTTACCGGCGAATCGCTTCCGGTTGATAAAAAAGAAGGCGGCGCGGTAATCGGAGCGACTATCAATAAAACTTCCAGCTTTAAAATGAAAGCGACTAAGGTCGGCCAAGATTCTTTTTTGTCGCAAATAGTCGCCATGGTGGAAGCGGCTCAAGCCAGCCGCGCGCCGATTCAAAAAATGGCGGATTTAGTAGTTTCTTATTTTGTGCCGATTGTATTATTCATTTCCGTTGCAACTTTTGCGGCCTGGATGGTATTAGGAACCGATTCAGCTTTTTCGTTTGCTTTAGTAAATTCTATCGCGGTTTTAGTGGTGGCTTGCCCTTGCGCTATGGGATTGGCTACTCCGACTTCCATTATGGTTGGCACTGGCAAGGCGGCGGAACACGGAGTAATTATCCGCGACGCGGAAGCGCTGGAATTAGCCGGTAAAGTAAATGCCGTTGTTTTGGATAAAACTGGCACTATTACCAAGGGTGAACCGTCGGTAACTGATGTCATCGCATTTTTAGAGAATGGTGAAAATAAAGTCGTGCGATACGCCGCGTCTCTGGAAAAATTATCAGAACATCCGATCGCGCAATCAATTGTGGCTTACGCGGCCAGTTTGGGTTCTTTTTCGTCTCATCCTTTGGATAGGGCAGTGAAAGCCGCCGTGGAAAAAGCGCGGCTTTACGCGGTGACGAATTTTAAAGCTATTCCCGGACAGGGCATTGAAGGAGATGTCGCGGCGGAGAAGGGCAATAAAAAACTTTATTTCGGAAACGCGGCTTTGATGCAATCAAAAAAAATTGATATTTCCGCCAGGCAGGAATTGATTGAAAGATTGGAAAGTGACGGAAAAACTCTTTTACTTCTTGCCGATGCCCAAACGCTTCTCGGAATTATTGCCGTGGCGGATACTATTAAACCAACCGCTAAAGAAGCTGTTCAGCGATTGCGCTCGCTTGGTTTAGAGGTGTGGCTTATTACCGGCGATAATGAGCGGACGGCGCGCGCGATTGCGCAGATTGTCGGCATTGACAAAGTAATGGCGCGAGTTTTGCCTCAAGACAAAGCCGAGAAAATAAAGGAATTGCAAGTTTCGGGGAAAATGGTGGCAATGGTTGGTGACGGGATTAATGACGCGCCGGCGTTAACGCAGGCGGATGTCGGAATTGCCATCGGCACTGGTACGGATATTGCTATTGAATCCGCGGATATTACGCTGGTATCCGGTGATCCGCTGGGAATCGCCAATGCGGTCGTAATCAGCAGAAAAACTTTGGCTAATATAAAACAAAATCTCTTTTGGGCTTTCTTTTATAATATACTTTTAATTCCGATAGCCGCCGGAGTTTTTTGGCCGGTATGGGGGATTTTGCTTAATCCTATTTTTGCCGGAGCGGCAATGGCTTTTAGTTCGCTTTCCGTAGTATTAAATTCTTTAAGATTAAAGAAGTTATGAAAACATATATTTTTCATGTGAACGGCATGCACTGCGCCTCCTGCACTCTTTTGATTGAAGAAACTTTTAAAGAATTCCCCAATATCAGTCAGGTTAAAGCATCGCTTGCGAATAATCAGGTAACGATAACCGGAGATTTTACCGGCCTGCCCGAAGCCCTGGCAGAAGATTTAACGAAGTCGGTAAAAAGTTACGGCTATACTATTTCATTAGAGCAATTCAGAAAAGACGCTCGGTGGGAAGATTTCGCTTACGCCTTTCCAATCGCTTTATTGTTTATTGCGGGTTTTCTTGCGCTTCAAAAAGCCGGATTGGTTAATTTCATTACTACTTCCGATGTGAGTTACGGAACAGCATTTATCATCGGGCTTATCGCTTCGGTATCTACTTGCCTTGCGGTTGTTGGAGGATTGGTTCTATCCCTTTCCGCAAGTTCCGCGAAAGAAGGAGGCACCTGGCGAACGCAGACACTTTTTCACGCGGGCAGATTAGGTGGATTTTTTGTACTCGGAGGCGCTATCGGAACAATCGGAAGTGCTTTTCAGCTTGGGCTTAACGCAAATATTGTACTTGGTATTATGGTTGCTTTGGCGATGTTGATTCTCGGCATTAATTTGCTTGATATATTTCATTTTGCCAAGAGGTTACAATTTACGCTTCCTGCGCGGCTATCAAAGCATATTGTTCGCGGGAGCAAGCACGATCATTACTTAGCGCCGGTGTTGGTTGGAATAGGAACCTTCTTTCTGCCCTGCGGATTTACGCAATCCATACAACTTTACACGCTCGCCACTGGAAGTTTTATAAAAGGCGCTCTTACGATGGCTGTCTTCGCGCTTGGCACCTTACCAATGCTCGCGCTTCTTTCGTTTGGCGCGCTTAACATTGCGCATAAATCGTGGAAGGGAATATTTTTTAAAACCGCCGGAATTATTGTGATTGCGCTGGCTTTATTCAATCTTGCTAACACGCTTGCCGCGGCTGGAATTATTAATCCGTTATTTAATTTATAAAAAAGGGATGGATAAGCCAATTATCATTTCTATTATAATAAGCGGACTCCTGATAGGAGGAGCGCTCTGGTTTGTTTCCGGTAAATCTGGCGAGGGCATTAATGCCGGAGATACAGCTTCTGTTTCTGCCGCGGGCGGCAAACAAATTATTGATGTATCCGCCAAAGGCGGTTATTCGCCGCGCTTAATTTCCGCGAAAGCCGGTCTGCCAACTACCTTGCGGGTAAAGACAAATGGGACTTTTGATTGTTCAGCCAGTTTAGTTATTCCAAAACTTTCATACCAAAAATTTCTTCAGCCATCAGGAATTGAAGAAATTGCCATTACCCCGGAACAGGCGCGAGGCACGATGCGGGGACTTTGTTCTATGGGGATGTATAATTTCCAGATTAGGTTTCAGTAATGAAGCTCCCCGGCCTTAAAGGCCGGGGTTTCTAGCGGAATTCTCCAAAGCCTCAACCCTCCTTCGCCAAGGCTTCGGAGGGTTCTCCGCGCCTTCATTCACGGACTAAAGTCCGTGGTTTTTGGCGACGGAGAATAAAAAGAGTATAATGAATATATATGGAAAATAAAAAAGTAATAGGGTGGGTTTTACGGGTGGCGGTGGCCGGAGAGTTTATTGGGCATGGAATGCTGGCGCTTCAGGGAAAAAAGGATTGGGTCGGCTGGTTTGCGAATTTTGGAATTTCTGACCCGAATACCGCGACCACGCTTCTTTTTTGGATTGGAGTAATGGATGTGCTTTTAGCAATTTTAGTTTTAGCCAGGCCAGTTCGGTTGGCGCTGCTTTGGATGGCTTTTTGGGGATTTTGGACTGCGTTGATCAGGCCTTTAGTCGGCGTAGGCTGGCTGGATTTTGTGGAGCGCTGGGCTAATTGGGGCGCGCCGCTTGCGCTTCTATTGCTGATTGGCTGGCCGCGAAATTGGAAGGAATGGTTTTCTTAAAGTCGAAAATTATAAATATAAAAATTTATGATGCGTTATATGTACAATATGATGGGCTGGGACGGCGGCTATTGGAGAGGATATGGGCTGGCTGGCGGGGGCGCGGGTTTGATTACTACGCTTTTAGTTTGGACAATACTGGTTTTAGTCATCGCCCTTCTTTGGAAACATTTAAATAAAAAATAAGAAAAAGGTCGTTTTAAATTATAGATTCTGATATTTTTTATGCAATTAAATTCTAAGGCATTGGGACTTACTTTCGGCCTTCTTGCGAGCGGCGCTTGGCTTTTATTAATGGCTCTTTCGCTTACTACCGGAGTTTTAGATCAGACCGTGCAAGCCGTCGGCGGCCTGCATCCGGGATTTTCTTACACTTGGAACGGCGCTATTTGGATAACGGCGATGCATCTGGTTGGCGGTTTTGTGGGCGGTTGGTTGTTGGCTTCGGTTTATAATAAATTCGCAGCTTAAGGTTAAGGAAAATGGATTCAAAAATTAAAAATTATTTGGGTTGGGCGGGATTAGTTTTAATGTCGGCTTTGGCATTGTCGGTTCTTTCTTACGTCCGTATTTATTCGCGGTCAGTTGAGCCGTCAACTTTTCGGAGTTTTACCGTGAACGGCGAGGGGAAAGCAGTGGCGATTCCGGATGTGGCGCAATTTACTTTTAGCGTTTTAACTCAAGGCGGTAAAAATTTAGGCGAGCTTCAGAAGGAGAATACCACTAAAATAAACCGAGCGATTGGTGTCATAAAAGCCGCCGGCGTTCAAGATAAAGATGTAAAAACTGAATCTTACAGCGTTGAGCCACGTTACCAGTATTTTAACTGCGGACCAGTTTTGTTGGAGAGCGGAAAGCCTTGCCCGCCGCCGGAAATTGTCGGCTACACGGTTAGCCAAACTGTTTCGGTGAAAGTCCGGGACTTTGCTAAAATCGGCGATCTTTTGCGTGATGCGGTGGAAAGCGGCGCTAACACGGTTTCCCAGCTGTCTTTTACGGTTGACGACCAGACGGAGATTCAAAATCAAGCAAGGGCCGAAGCAATTCAAAAAGCCAAAGCCAAAGCGAAAACGATTGCCAAAGCCGGCGGATTTCGTTTGGGAAAATTATTGTCTATTGAGGAGGGGGGCGGACCGATCCCGGTTTTTTATAAATCTTTAGGAGCGGAGGCTTTTAGTGGAGCTGTTCCGGCTGTGGCGCCAAGCATTGAGCCTGGTTCACAAGAAGTGCGAGTTACAATTACCCTCCGATACGAAATTAGGTAATTTTAAAAATCGGCCTTATCAAAGGCCGGTTTTTTGTTTAAAATAAACTCAATGGCAAGGAAAAATATTCTTATTTTAATTTTGGTTATTTCGGCAATATTGCGCCTTTATGGTCTTTCGCGCGGCGATACGGTTAATGATGAGGTTTTTATGGCTTTTCGGGGGATCGGGATGCTGGATTTTGACGAAGCCGCCGCCCAGACAACGCCGCTGGAATGGTGGGACCCGAATATTCCTTGGTGGACGAATTTATCTTTTCACGACCATCCGCTGTTAGTGCCGGCGGCTCAAAATTTATTTATGAAAGTTTTTGGCGAGAATAATTTTGCTTTCCGTTTGCCATCGGCGATTTTAGGAGTAGTCTCGGTTTATCTGATTTATTTAATTGGCGCGGCTTTATATTCGGAAAAGGTCGGGCTGATTTCAGCGGGTTTATTGGGGGTTACTTTAAATAATGTTTACATATCCCGAACCGGCCTGCAGGAGCCGTACGTGATTTTTTTCCTTTTGCTGGCGTCTTATCTTTTTATAAAATCTCTAAAAGAGCCGCGCTATCTTTTTTGGGTTGGCGCGGCCATTGGCTTGGGCGCGGAAGCTAAATACAATGTCTTAATTTTAGCGCCGATTTTTTTGACTTATCTCGCAGTCTGGCAACGCGATTATTTTAAAAACAAATATTTCTGGCAAGGGGCAACAATTTTTCTTTTATTAGTCAGCCCGACGATTATTTATAACCTGATGCTTTATCGGACGGTCGGCCATTTAGATTTTCAATTCTCCAATATTTTTGGCGAGCGGCCGGAAGTCTGGAAAATCCAGCCCGGTAAAGAAATCGGCTCGTTTACCGCTCGGATTCAAAATTTTGTTCCGAGGCTCATTGCTTCTCATTCTTGGATTTTTCTATCCTTAACGGTCTTATCTTTCATTGCTTTTCTCGTTTCGCTTTTTAAAAATTTTAAAAATACGCTGGAAAATAATAAATTTTTGTTATTAGTTATTAGTTATTTGTTATTGTTGTTATTGTTGATTGGCCCCTCTTATCGTTTTCTGACCATGCTAACGCCATTTTTGGCTTTGGCCGCGGCGATATTTATAATCAACCGTTTAAACCATTCTAAATTGGCTATCGGCGCTTTAATTTTAATTTTCGGCTTTGAAATTTTTTATTCCTGGAATAATCAAATTGCTTATTATCCGGTTGGGCCGACGCCGTGGCTTTCTTCTAAAGTCCGGTTTGAAAATTATAATTGGGGTTACAACGAATTAAATGATTGGCTGGAAAATAAACTGAATGGGAAAATGCCGGCCATTACTTTTGATTTGAAATATCAGTTTTTAGAGCGATTGCGCGAGCGGGCCTTAGCTGAAGGCAATCGCCAAGGCCTGGAATTATACCCGGCTTTATTTGTTTATGCCGGAAATTTTGACGGCGGCGCCAAACTTTGGATACTGGATCGTTTTCATATTTATCATGCCTGGCCGATTATCAGCCTGGAAACTTATTACCAAACCTTGCGGGAAAAAGAATTTGATTATTATGACCGCGTCGGATTTAAAGAAAAATATTTTATTCTGCAAACTAATATGGCTCTGTCACCGGAAATTCAAGTTTTAAGCCGCGGCCTACCAACCATTATTAAAAATAAACGCGGGGATGAAGTATTTGGTATATATAAATTTTAATGGAATTTAAAATTCTAAAAAAATCCAAAAAAAGCCGGGCGCGGTTGGGAATTTTAAAAACAGCGCACGGCGAGGTGGAAACGCCGGCGCTCGTAACCGTCGCCACTCAAGCGGTAGTAAAAACGCTTACTAGCGAAGAGGTTTCAATGGCCGGAAGCCAGATTTTAATTTCCAATACTTTCCATCTCCATTTAAAGCCGGGAGAAAAAATTGTAAAATCGGCCGGCGGGCTCCACAAATTTATGAACTGGCCGAAGCCGCTAATGACTGATTCCGGAGGATTTCAGGTTTTCAGTCTGGGATTCGGCCACGATCTTGGTGTCGGAAAGGTTATAAAATATTTTCCCGGCGAGACTAAAATTGAAAAAGCGATTGAGGCAAAATCTCAGCCTAAGCAGATTAAGATAACCAGCGAGGGAGTGCATTTCCGGTCGCCGCTGGACGGCAAAGAGATTTTTATCGGGCCAAAAGAATCAATCCGGATACAGGAAGCGCTTGGGGCGGATATTATTTTTGCTTTTGATGAATGCACGCCGCCGTTCTCCACTTATGAATACGTCAAAGAATCAATGAAGCGAACTCATAAATGGGCAAAAATTTGCGTTAAGGCGCAGAAAACCAGGCAAGCGCTTTTTGGCATTGTGCAGGGTTCTAAATTTAAAGATTTACGCCGGGAAGGCGCGGAATTCATTAATTCTCTGGATTTCCCCGGTTTTGGAATCGGCGGCGATTTGGGGGAAAACAAGGAAATTATGAATAAAATTTTGGATTGGACTGTTCCGTATCTGGATGAGAAAAAGCCGCGGCACCTTTTAGGCATCGGCTATCTGGAAGATATGGAAAATATCATAAAAGCCGGCATTGATACTTTTGACTGCACTGTGCCAACCCACTACGGCCGGCGGGGGATTGCCTTTACTAGTTTCGGCCGGCTGGATCTTCGGAAAACTATTTTTTTGAAGGATAAGGGCGCGCTTGATAAAAACTGCGGCTGTCCGGTTTGCCAAGTTTATAAACGAAATTATCTTTGCCATCTTTTGCGTGCCAATGAAATTACGCCGCTTAAGCTGCTCACCTTCCACAATCTTTATTTTTTCAACACTTTTGTGGAAAAAATCAGGGAGAAAATAAAACAAGGCCGGATTTGAAAAATCGGCAATTTCCGGCTAAAATCTAGAATAGCTGCTTTAAAGGAGGCGCGTATGGCGGATGAAAATCCAGTCCGGCAGACAACGCTGGAAGTATTAAAAAAGGCCTCGGAGGTAAGGATTAATAAGGAAAAAGTTGAGGAATTGGCGGCAAGATGGAATCAAGAGGGATTGCCGGTTGCTTGGTGGGACTGCGCCAAGCATTTTCAATCTGAAAATGAAGAACAGCTTTTAACCTATTTAATTCTTTTAGACAGCTTGAATTTTTGTTTTTGGAATCATGGCGCGGAGAAATGGGCCGTCAATCTTGAGGGCCGGCCTTACAGCGGTTATTTTGCTCTCTCCCTATCCCTGAAAGAATTTTTTGAAAAAAATCCAGATAAAGCTAATTTGCATTATTTTGAGGAAGTCAGCTTTAAAGAATTTTCCAGAATTCTGCAATGGGGCAAAAATCTTTTATATTTGGAAGAGCGGTGGCAAATTGCAAGGCGGGTAAGCTGTCATATTCTTAAAAAATATGGCAGTGCCAGAAATTTTATTTTATCTTCCGACCAAAAGCTTTCCGTTTTAATACCGAAAATTGCCATGGAACTTTTCTCTTTTAGCGACCATTTTTGGCATAACGGGCAAAGAATTTATTTTTGGAAACGGGCGCAGATTTTAGCAATGGATATTTATGGGGCGTTTGCCGGCAGGGGATTGGGATATTTTAAAGATTTGGATTACCCGACCGCTTTTCCGGATTATAAATTGCCGCAAATTTTAAACCATTACGGCATTATGGAATATTCACCGGCATTAGAGGCTTTAATCAAAAACCGCTGCCTTATTTATCCTATGTCTAAAGAAGAAATAAAAATCCGTTCTGCCACTGTCTGGGCCGTAGAATATTTAAAAGAAGCGCTCCAAAAATATGGCGGGCAATATCATTCATTTGAACTGGACTGGATTTTATGGGAAAAAAGCCAGAAGGCAAAAATGAATTTACCGCATCATCGGACCGAAACTATTTTTTATTAAAATGCCCCGCTAAGCGGGGTTATTTTTATGATAAGATTATACAATGCCAAGCCGCAATTTTATTGTGATTTTAAAGAATGGCGGAATCGGAGTTTTGCCAACGGATACTCTGTATGGTTTAGTCGGGCAAGCTTTGGATAAAAAGGCAGTGGCGCGGATTTATAAAGTCCGGCGCCGGAATCCGAAAAAACCGCTGATTATTTTAATTAGTTCTTTTAGGAATTTATCGCGTTTTAGCATTAAACTAGATGTTAAAACTAAAAAGATTTTAGAAAATCTGTGGCCTGGGCCGATTAGTGTAATTTTGTCCTGTCCGCAGTCAAAATTTTCCTATCTTCATCGTGGCACTAATTCGCTGGCTTTTAGATTGCCTAAGCCGCAATGGCTCCGTAGGCTTATTAAAAAAACCGGGCCGCTGGTCGCGCCCAGCGCCAATCCCGAAGGCTTCCCGCCGGCCAAAACTATTAAAGAGGCTAAAAGATATTTTGGTTCAAGAGCGGATTTTTATTCAGGCGCCGGAAAGTTGAAATCTCCGCCATCCACGATTATCTCTTTAAAACATGGTAAAATAAAGATAATCAGAGAAGGGGCCGGAAAAAATTTATGGTTAAAAAATAAGAATGTTTTGGAAAATCGTTAAATTACTTTGGCTGAAACGGATGCCGCTGGCCGAAATTTTGGTTTTGCTGGCTATTTTTGTAGGTTTGTTTGAGATTACATATTATAATCGTTTTTACCCAAATATTATTATTGGCAAAGAATCCGTGGGCGGGAAAAGCTATGGCGAGGTATTAGAAAAATTCCAAAAGACCCGCGATCGCCTTCAAGAAGAGGGATTAGCTCTGGTTTTTTTCCGAAACGGCAATTCCAAAGAGATTAATCTTCCTCTTGCCAGGCAGGGATTAACCGCGGATACCGTAGTGGAATATTTTTCCTTGGCAGAGGCAGAAAAAACTTTGGCCGATGCGTATCAAATGGGCCGCCAAGGCTCAGTATTGCGAAGATTCTGGGAGCAGCTGATTTTAGCGGTGCGGGGCCGGAGTTTTCAATTTCCGAATGATATTTACCAGGAGGCTATTCAGTCTTTACTTACTCGGGAATTAAAAAATTTTTTTGAAGAGCCAATCCCTGCCGTTTTTTCGGTTCAAGACGGTGAAATAATTATTGTTCCGGAAACTATTGGAGAAGGAATAGACCGAGAAAGGATTGCTCGCGCTATTTCCGAATCATTATCTTCTTTAAGCGGGGGAATGCTGTTTTTTAGCGCTAAACTTTCTCTGCCGCCGGTAACTAAAGAAAAATTGGAACCGTATCTGGATTTAGCTCGAGCTTTGGCAAAATCAGCCAGGGCGGAATTTTCTTACGGCGGCTACCAATGGAATCTTTCCGGCAATGATTTAATCAGCTGGCTGGCTGTCAAGGAAGACGGTTCGGTTGGGATTGATTCGCGGCAATTGGTTCAATTTTTAGATAAAAAAGTCGGGCCGGTGGTTTATGACCCGCCTCAAAACAGCCGTTTTGAAATTAAAAATGGCCGGTTGGTGGAAATTTTTAAAGGCAAAAGCGGCAATAACGTTTCGGTTAAGCAGATTGAAAAAATTCTTAATGGAAAAATTAAGGAAGCACAGGATAAATTTTTAGCCGCCGGTTCTCCGGCAGATTTTAAGCTGGGACAGCAGGTTATTAAAGTGCCGCTGGTGATTGTTCGGGAACCGCCGAAAATTACCAAAGAAACCTTAAATCATTACGATATCAGAGAATTAGTAACTACAGTCAGAACCAGTTTTAAAGGCAGCAGTCCCGGCCGGAAGAGCAATATTACTATCGGTGTGGCCAAACTAAACGGCCGGCTGATTGCGCCGGGAGAAGAATTTTCAGCTGTTGAGGGGATTGGTCTCACTAGAGAAGAAGATGGTTTTGTAAAAGAATTTGTCATTAAAGGGGATCGAAGCGTTAAAGAGTCTGGCGGCGGTTTGTGCCAGATTGCGACGACTCTTTTCCGGTTGGCGATTAATACCGGTTTGCCGATTACCGATAGAAGCAATCATCGCTATGTTGTTTCTTACTATGGCCCCGGGCTGGACGCCACGGTTTATGGACCAAGAAAAGATTTGAAATTCATTAATGATACGGGGCATTATCTTCTTTTACAGGGAAGGGTGGAGAGGGAAGAGGTAGTTTTTGAGTTTTACGGCCAGAAAGACAGCCGGCAAGTCGCTATTTCCGAGCCGAAAATTTTTAACCGGATTCCGCCGCCAGCGCCTAAGTATATTTTAAGCGCGGATTTGAAGCCGGGAGAAGAAAAATGCACGGAACAGGCGCGGTTTGGAATGAATGCGGAAGTAGAATATCAAGTCACTTATCCCAATGGCAAAACTAATGCCCAAACTTTTAAGAGTATCTATCAGCCGTGGCAAAAAGTTTGCCTAGTCGGTTCTATCAGCCAATTAACCGCCAATTAGAATATCTTTATGTTTATAAGAATACTTAAAAAATCCGACCTCGCCGATTTAATGAAATTTTTGGCGAAAATAGTTGAGTATCATCGCGGCTTAGACCGTTATTATAAGCCATTTTCTAAATATAAAAATTTAAGAAATGAAATTGAATCTTGGTTGGATGATAAAAATAATTTGATTTTAGTCGCGGAAGAAGGCGAGGCCTTAGTGGGTTATTTTCGGGCGGGCGTGGAAAGGGCGCCAGTTTATGTGGATCGCGATAAAATCGGCATTGTTTACGATGTTTTTGTTTTGAAGCCGTATCGCCAGCAAGGAATTGCGGAGATGCTTTTTGGTGAAGCATTAAAATGGTTTCAGATGAAGAAAATTAAAAATATAGAGCTTAACGTTGATGCCAGAAATGAGGCGGCAATAAAATTTTGGCGAAAGCATGGGTTTGGGGAATATAAATTAAGAATGCGGCTTGATTTAAAATAATGGTATAATAATGAGTATGAATAAATACTTATTTCCGTTTTTATTATTAACCGGTCTTTGGGCAGGCAGTTGTGGTCCGCTGACGGCTTTGGCGCATACGGCAGATGCGGCGGAAGCAGACACGGTTACGGTATCTGACTTGGGCATTGAGAATCCCGGCCTTCTGCCCACTAACCCATTTTATTTCTTAAAGGAGTGGGGAAGAGGAGTGCGCCGCGTTTTTACTTTTAATCCGGTGACTAAAGCGGAATTGGAACTTAGGATCGCCAATGAAAAAGCAGCGGAGGCAAAACAGGTAGAAGAAACTGCTCCGGAAAATGCCGGGGCGGTTGCCGAGGCAGTCCAAAATTACGAAGAAGCTCAAATCCGGCTTAGGGAGCGGCTGGAATCGTTAAAAGAAACTTCTAAAAATCCTAATGTGGACCGGCTTTTAAATGAGCTTACGGACCGGACAGTTAAACACCAAAAACTTTTTGATGAATTAGCAAAAAAATTCGAAAATGCCGGAGAGGTGAAAACGGCGGTGGAGTCGGCGAAAGACAGGCTGGGAGAAGCAACAGCCGCTGGCGCCCTTAAAGATGACCCCGCTAAATTTGCCGCCAAATTAGAAAGCGCCTTAATATCTTCCAAAGGAGGAGATTTAAAACATGTCCAGTCAGTGGAATTGATTGACCGTTTGCAGGAAAAAACATCAGAAAAGACCCGGGAGTCATTGGAGCGTTTGAAGCGGGATTTTTCCGAGCGTTTGGAAGAAGATATTGAAAAAGCTTTAGAAAAAGATGGTTCAGCAAAAGTTCGCGCCGCGATAGAAGAATTGCCGGGAGACGCGCCGCGCCGCTCCATTCTGCTTGAAGAAATAAAAGCCAGCGCCGAAGCGAGAGTGAGAGAAGTATTGGAAAAAGCAGCGGAAAAATTAGAAAAATCGGCAGCCGAAGAAAAGTATACTGCGGAAAAAGCCGCGGAGCAAATTAGGCATGCCGAAGAGAGGGTGCAGAAATTAGAAATGAAGTTAGCTGAAGCAAAAGAAGCGCCGGCTGTCGTGAAAAATCTTTTAATAGAAGCGCAAGAAAACTTAAAAGAAGCCAAAGCGGCATTTGAAGAAGAAAAATACGGGGAGGCCTTTGGGCAAGCGCGGTCCGCGGAAGTGCTGGCAAGAAACGGCCTCCGAATGTTGGAAGAGCGGGAAGAAAAAAAGGAAAACCCCGAAGAATTGAAAGAAAAATTGGGAGAATTAGAAGCGAAACTCGCTAAATACGAAGAACTGATAAAGTCCCGCGGTTTGACGCCGGAAAAGAATCCAGAGGCGTATAAGCTTTTGGAAAATGCCCGCCAGCATCTTGGGTTTGCAAGAGACGCGTTTGCCAAAGGCGACGCGGCCGGAACGAAATTGCACATTAGTCACGTAAAAGGATTTTTAAGCAATCTTTCCCGGATTATTGAAGACGAGGTCAGAGCGGAAACCGAGCTTAGGGCTTTGGAGTTGAGGAGTGCAAGGCCGGCGCCAGCCCCGGCGGCAGTATCTAAGCCATCCCCGGCACCAATCTTACGATCAGGTTCTCGCATAAATGCCGACGCTTCCACGTCGGAAGAATTGCAAGCTCGGCCGGTTCCGGCGTCACTACCAGTGTTAGCGCCAGTACCGTCAAAAGAACCGATTTATTGCACCCAGCAATACGAACCGGTTTGCGCCGAAAACGGCAAAACTTACTCTAATGAGTGCACTGCGAAAGTGGCCGGCGTCGCGGTGAAATATCGGGGAGAGTGCGGCCGCCTAGAGGAAAAACCATTGCCCCAGCCTATGCCAGCTACTTCAGTGGAACCGGCGCCTCTCGAACCGGTTAAAGAACCTGCTGCTTCCGAACCTGTTTTGAATGAGTTTAAATTGGAAGCTGATGATTCCGGATTTTATCCGAGCGGAATTTTAACCGTGCCCAAGGGTTCCAAAGTAAAAATTCATTTTATTGTCCGGATCTCCAACGTTTATTATGGCGGTTTGGATTTTCGCAGTCCGAAATTTAAAACTGAATCAGTGAAGCCTGGCGGGATAACGTCAGTGGAATTTACCGCCGACGAATCTTTTGAATTTAGTTCTTACTGGCCAGCTTCCGGCGTCTTAAAATCAACCGGCAAAGTGGCGGTGCAATGAATTTAGCCAACGAACTTAAGAAAGTTATTAAGGGAGAGGCATTGGGAGATGAGGAAACTAGGATAAAATACAGCCGCGACGCGAGTTTATTTGAGGTTGAGCCGGAAGCGGTAGTATTTCCCAAAAACGTTGAAGATATAAAGAATTTAGTTAATTTTGCCGATAAAAATGGCATTTTCTTGACGGCACGGGCCGGCGGCACGGACATGACCGGCGGGGGATTGACCGAATCAGTAGTGGTAGATATGACTAAGCACTTAAATAAAATTAAAGCGATTGGCAAGGATAACGCGATGGTTGAGCCGGGAGTTTATTATCGGGATTTTGAAAAAGAAATTTTAAAGCATAATTTATTATTGCCATCTTATCCGGCTTCCAAGGATATTTGTACGGTCGGCGGAATGGCGGCTAATAATTCCGGCGGCGAAAAAACTTTAGCTTACGGAAAAACCGAGGATTATGTGATGGAATTAAAAGCAGTTTTAAGCGACGGCCAGGAATATCTTATAAAACCTTTGACCAAAGGCGAATTAAGCCAGAAATTGAAGCAAGAAAATTTTGAAGGGAAAATTTATCAAAAAGTTTATAAGTTAATCACTAAAAATGCGGAAATTCTAAAAAATGCCAAGCCGAAGGTTTCCAAAAACTCCGCCGGCTATTATTTATGGAATGTCTGGAATGGCCAGTATTTTGATTTGACCAAATTATTAGTCGGTTCGCAGGGGACTCTCGGCATTATTACGGAAATTAAATTCCGGTTAATCAGGCCGAAAAAATATTCCCGTTTAGCGGTAATTTTTTTAAAGGATTTGAAGCCGCTTGTTGAAGTGACGCATTTAGTGATGGGATATCAGCCGGAAAGTTTTGAGTCGTTTGATGACCATACTTTAAAATTGGCCATTCGATTTCTGCCCGGTTTAATCAAGATTTTAAAGCCGAAAAATCTTTTGAAACTCGGCTGGAGTTTTTTGCCGGAATTTTGGATGATTTTAAGCGGAGGAGCGCCTAAGCTGATACTTTTGGCGGAATTCACGGATGATAGCGAGGGAGAATTGAATGCCCGATTGGAAAATTTAAAAAAAGAATTGGCGATTAGTAATTTCAATTTTAGAATCTCAAAAGATGAAGAAGAGGCAAAAAAGTATTGGACTATCCGCCGGGAAAGCTTTAACCTGCTCCGCCGGCATATTAAAGGCAAACGCACCGCGCCGTTTATTGACGATTTTATAGTTCGGGTGGAGCAGCTGCCGGAATTTTTGCCGCGTTTAAACGCTATTTTGGATAAATACGACCTGACTTATACCATTGCCGGCCATGTCGGCGATGCTAATTTTCACATTATCCCGCTGATGGACTTAAGCGATCCGAAATCGCCTGAGATTATCAAGGAACTTTCAGATGAGGTATATAATTTGGTGCTGGAATTTAAAGGCTCTATCACCGCTGAACATAATGATGGCTTG
Source organism: Candidatus Harrisonbacteria bacterium (assembly GCA_016192685.1). GTDB lineage: Bacteria > Patescibacteriota > Minisyncoccia > UBA6257 > 02-FULL-45-10c > JACPTS01. The sequence continues at coordinate 22,378 of JACPTS010000001.1, read as the reverse complement.
ATTCGGAGTCCGTATTTGGAAAAAATGTACGGGAAAGAAGTTTATAAGATTTTTGAGGAAACTAAGAGAATTTTTGACCCGAAAAATATTTTTAATCCCGGTAAAAAAGTTGGCGCCAATCTTGAGTATGCTTTCAGGCATTTGGTAAAATCTTGACTCCACGTTTATAATTTGCTATACTTTAAGCTATCGTTAGTTAAGTTAGGCGATAGAAGTTTTTAGCTTTAATATTAGTCGTTCGCCTAAAAAACGAGTTTTAGAATTAAAAATTAGGCGAACGAAATGGAAATGCAAAATAGGCCGCAGCGTCAGATGTATGATGTGTCAGGATTAAACCTGACCTGCACTGAATGCGGCACTGCTATAAAGGAATTGCCATTCCAACCGACACAGCGAGATGATGGCACTTACGGACGCTTGTATTGTTACGATTGTAACAAAAAGCGCCGGCCAGCCTTTGGAGGCGGCGGCCGTGGCGGCCGTGGCGGTTTTGGAAGATAAGAAATGAGCCAATAATAAACCCCCGCTTTGCGGGGGGTTATTATTTATAATTCAGTTGCAGTTCTTTTTTATAGATTACAAAATAGCGGTCCTCAATAGTTTGAAAGTCATATTTTCCGGAACGTATATAATTATCCGCATAAGTTTGAAAATTGGTTTCGCTTTCAAATCCGGTTAAATCTGCTCCGTCAATCAGCGCTATATCCACCGGAAAAGGTTCCCGGCCAAGCAGATAGATCTGTTCCCGATTGGCAAGGTGGGGGACGAGATTAGTTTGGGCGGCGACACTGGCTGCTGGCGGGACCAACCGGGTCATGGTCCGGAAAGTTTTCCATTGCGGATTTGATTTAAAAATGGCTGTCGGGAAAGTCAAGGGATTAATCGGGGAGCGAAAGAAAAAACCAAGGGCAATGGCGCCGATTAAAATTCTCTCCGCCAGAATTTTTTGAGCCGGAAAGCGGATTAAAACTTTTTTTAAACCATAAATAGCCCCGATGAAAATTCCTCCGATTATAACGGCATCATATTGGTAAAGGCCGGCAAATTGGGATTTAAAGCCGGTCAGGGTATTTTCCAAAATTCCCGGGATAATAAGGGCTAGGGACTGCCAGGAAAAAATCGGAAGAAAGGACACCGGCAAAAAAATCCAAAAAAGATACTCCAGTTTATTTTGAGTGAAAATTGTTTGGACAAAAAGACCGGGATGGCGGATTAAATTGCCGATTATTTCTGATGGAGTACTGCCCAAAGCGGCATAGCGATCCAGACGCAGGAGGCCGCCGCCTAAGGCAGGCATAATTATTTTAGTGGCAAGTAGAAAGTAAAAAGTAGAAAGTAGAATAATTGCTACACCTAATTTTCTTTGGGTACTCCGCCAGCCGTCCGTCGCCGGCTTTAAAATAAGATATAGGCCGGAAAATAAAACAATTAAAACAGCGTCTTCTTTGGTACTGGCGGCCAGCGCCAGGAAGAGCCCCATCCAGCCCCACCTTTTTGTTTCTAAAAAATAAAGAGCGGTCAAAAAGAGAGGAATAAAAAAGGCAATTTCGTGAAAATCAAAAGTATTGACCCAGTGCAGCGGCGGGTAAAGCAAATAGCCAGCCGTTAAAATTAATGGCCAGTTGCCGGGAGGCAATATTTTTTTAGCTAGTAGATAAATCGGCCAGGCGCCAAGAGCGAGCCCCAGAGTTTGGATGATTAAAAGAAAATAGGGGCTCGGGAATAAGGCATAGCCGGGAACCAGCAGGAACATAAAAGGCCTCATATGGACTGCTAAGTGGTTATAGGGGCCTTTTATTTCTTCCAGGCTGTTAAACATTATTTTCCCATGGATTGTGTTCCAGAGAGTTTGGGAAAAAATTGCCATATCCCAGGCTTGAGTTTGGAAATTATAGTGGCGGAAAGAGGTGAAAAGGCTGAAGAAAATAAAATAGGCCAAAATCATTAGCCAGACAATTTTTGATTCTTTAGTTAAGTTCATACTATATTATAATAATATGCCTTCGGTTTTAAAGAAAATTTTAATACTTCTTATCGGAATAGGAGGCGTCCTAGTTTTATTTTTAAGCGGCGGTTTTAGCCGCTGGGAAAATTCGGATATCTTGGTAAAAAAAGAAATCCGGCCCGGCTCCACTTTCAGCCTTTTGGCTTCCGAATCAGGGGTGGCTACTTCAACGCGGGAGGCAATTTTGGCAAGCGCTAAAATTGTTTATGATCTTGCCACGATTGTCGCCGGCAAGGAATTGGCTTTGGTTTATGACCAAAACTCCGGCGCGCTAAAAAAACTAATTTATGAAATTGATAAAGAATCCCAATTAATAGTTCAAAATAAATCAACCACCAGTCTGGAATTTTGGGAGGCGAGCAAGGTTCCTATTGAATACCAAGTGCTGGTTGATAAAGCCAAAGGCGTTATTGAGGCCTCTTTATACGAAACCGTTTTGAATCAAGGGTTGGATGAACGGCTAGCTCTGGCGCTCGCGGAAATGTTCGCCTGGCAGATTGATTTTGCCGCTCAAATCCAAAAAGGGGACAGTTTCAAGGTTATTTATGAAAAAAAATATCGGGACGGCCGATATGACCATCCGGGAAAGATTTTGGCGGCGGAATTTATAAATAATAAGGAGAAATTTCAGGGATTTTATTTTCAAGGCGGAGAGAGCCGAGAGGGCTATTATGATGAAAATGGGGGGTCGTTGCAAAAAGTATTTTTAAAAGCGCCTCTCCAATATAAATACATCAGTTCCGGTTATAGTTTGCGCCGCTTTAATCCGATTTTGCAGACTTTTACCCGCCATCGCGGCATTGATTATGCGGCGCCCCAGGGCACTCCGGCTGTAACGGTTGGCGACGGCACAGTGATACAGGCGGGATGGAATGGTTATTATGGGATTTCCGTAAAAGTTCGCCATAACGAAACTTACAGCACGGTCTATGGACATTTTACGAGTTTAGCAAAGGGGATTCGGGTTGGAGCGCGGGTAAAACAGGGACAGGTAGTCGGTTATGTCGGTTCCACCGGGCTTTCCACCGGCCCGCATCTTCATTATGAGATGCATAAATTCGGATCGCTGGTTAATCCTTTTGCCGAGAAAATTCCAGCCGGGGAGCCGATAAAAGAAAAAGATAAAGCGGCTTTTGAAGAACTTAAAAAGCAGTATCAAAATGAGCTTTTTAAAATTTAATTTAAACTATTGATTTTTAAGATTAAGTATGCTATACTATATATAGTGAGTGTAGGGCTTCCCTAAAAAGAAGCCGCATTCCTTAACGATGATATCGATTAAGGAATACTACTCCGCTATTTGTAGCTAAAAGCCCCTCCGGGGGCTTTTAGTTTTTGACACTTTTTGTGGATACTTTATAATATATTTGAGCGGTAGGAGAGCACTCACTAAATACAAATAGCATTTGGAGGTCACCACTACCGCTCATTTTTGCCCGCATTTTTGTTGGCAAAAATGAGCGGTAGTTTTTAGTTAAAAATTTAGCGATTAAAATTGATATGAAACTTCAAATTAAGGCTACGGGTTTTGAACTTACGCCATCTTTACAGAAACTAATTGAGGATAAATTTAACAGTTTAGAAAAGTTTTTGGCCAAGTGGGAAACTAATCGGGAATTGCTTTTGCGGGTGGAAATCGCCAAAAATACCAAGCATCATAATAAGGGAATGGTTTGGTATGCCGAAGCTAATTTGGATTTGCCGCAAAAGGTTTTACGGATTGAGGAAATTAACGAGGAAATGCAGGCCGCGATTGAGAAATTAAAGGATCGCCTGAAAAATGATTTACTTAAAGTTAAGGAAAAATCGGCTGATCATTAAATAAGCTCTATTTATTTGCCTATCGGCACCGGCGTCGGTCGCCTCCTGCGGGCGACCGCGCCTACGCCTCGCTCCGAAATTTTTTCGCTACGCGAAAAAGCCAAGCATTTCGGAGCTCCGTAGTTGCCGCACGGCAAACAAATAGAGCCTATTTTCAATATTTATGAAATTCTTAAATTTTCTTTTTGACCCGACCAAAAATTTAAAAAAGCGAGTAGAGGAGATAAACGCATTGGAAAAGGAGGTTTCGGCGTTAAGCGACGAAGCATTAAAAGAGGAAAGTAATAAATTAAAGTCATCGCAAGACCTTAAATTGAAACTTGAAGAGGCTTTGCCGCGCGCTTTTGCTTTGGTTCGAGAAGCGGCCAAACGGACGCTCGGCCAGCGGCATTTTGACGTTCAGCTAATGGGCGGCATGGCGCTTCACGAAGGTAAAATTGCCGAGATGGCTACCGGCGAAGGCAAAACGCTTGCCGCCACTGCCCCGGTTTATTTGAATGCTTTGGTTGGGGAGGGAGTGCACGTGGTAACCGTGAATGAATATTTGGCAAAACGCGATACTGTTTGGATGGGACAGATTTATCAGGCGTTGGGATTATCTGTTTCTTGTTTGGTGCATGAAGGAGCTTTAATTTATGACCCCAGTTATATTTCTAAAAATGCCGACCAGCTTTTGGATAAAGAAAGAGATGCCACCGGCAGTTTTTTGGTGCAAGACGAATATCTGCGCCCGATTTCCCGGCGGGAAGCTTACAAAGCGGATATTACTTATGGCACCAACCATGAATTTGGATTTGATTATTTGCGCGACAACTTGGTTTATTCTAAAGATCAGCAAGTCCAGTCAAGGGGGCACAATTTTGCTATCGTAGATGAAATTGACAGCATTTTAATTGACGAAGCACGGACGCCGCTTATTATTTCGGCTCCGGATTCCGAATCCAGCGATTATTATCGCTTATTTTCAAAATTAGTGGCGGTTCTTATAAAAGATGAGGATTATTTGGTGGATGAAAAATTCCATTCGGTGGATATTTTAGAATCCGGAATTGATAAAGTGGAAAAAGCGCTGAAAATTAAAAATATTTATGCTCCGGAAAATCTGCGGCTGACCCATTATCTGGAAGAGAGCTTGAAAGCGCAGGCGCTTTTTAAAATGGATAAAGATTATGTGGTAAAAAATAACGAGATTATTATTGTTGACCAGAATACCGGCCGCTTGATGCTCGGCCGCCGGTATTCCGGCGGGCTTCATCAGGCGATTGAAGCCAAAGAAGGAGTGCGGGTTCAGCAGGAATCCCGGACTTACGCCCAGATTACCATTCAAAATTATTTCCGGCTTTATAAAAAATTGGCCGGCATGACCGGCACGGCGCAGACTTCCGCGGAAGAATTTGATAAAGTTTATAAGCTTCAAGTAATAACGATTCCCACTAATAAGCCGGTAATGCGGGAAAATTTGCCGGATGTAATTTATAAAACCGCTGATGCCAAATTGCGGGCGGTTGCCAAAGATATAAAAGAACGGCAGACCAAAGGCCAGCCGGTTTTAATCGGCACGATTTCTATTGAAAAAAATGAAACCTTATCAGCTTATTTAAATCGGGAAGGCGTGCGGCACGAAATTTTAAATGCTAAAAATAATGAGCGGGAAGGCGCGATTATTGCTCAAGCCGGCAAAACCGGAACAGTAACTGTCGCTACCAATATGGCAGGACGGGGCGTGGACATTATCCTTGGCGGCAACCCCCCAAATATAATAGAAAGCGAAAAAGTGAAAGATTTAGGAGGATTGCATGTGATTGGCACGGAGAGGCATGACGCGCGGCGTATTGATAATCAGCTGCGCGGCCGTTCCGGCCGGCAAGGCGACCCCGGCTCGTCCCAATTTTTCCTTTCGTTGGAAGATGATTTAATGCGGATTTTTGGCGGCGACCGGATTAAAAGTTTGATGGAAACGTTGGATGTGCCGGAAGATATGCCGATTGAATCTGGCTTGGTTTCTAAAGCGGTATCGCAGGCGCAATCGCGGGTGGAGGGATTTAATTTTGACGCCCGGAAGCATTTGCTGGAATATGATGATATTTTAAATAAACAGCGGCTGACGATTTATGAAAAACGGCAGAAGATGCTGGAAGAAAATACCGCGCCGCAAGTTTTATCCATGCTGGATTTATTATGGATGAATCATCTGGAAAGCATGGAAGCGCTTCGGGAATCAGTCCGTTTGCGCGCCTACGGTCAGCATGAGCCGCTGGTGGAATATCGCCGGGAAGGAAGTTTGATGTTTAAGCAATTGCTGGCGGAGTTTGAGAAATGGATTAAAGAACATGAGGCATTAAACATGAAACCTGAAACATTGAGCATGAAGCAGGAAGCATTAAACACAAAACATAATCATATGTTTCAAGCTTCAAGTTCCAAGTTTCAAGACAAAAAAGTTGGCCGCAACGATCCTTGCTCATGTGGAAGTGGAAAGAAGTTCAAGAAATGCCATGGAACGTGAGGATAAAAAAATCCCCAGCTGGTTATGAGCTGGGGCGTTGGAAAATTTGTCCGCATTTTGGACATTTCATATTTTTTAAGCTGCGGTCGCATGAAGGGCAATAAGGGTAGAGGCAGGTGCTTTGCATATCCGGATGCAGTTTGCACTTCGGGCACCACCGACCCCCGTCTTGAGTGGTGAGCCGAGCAGTGCAGGGACGATCATCGTGGTGCTGAACCCACTTTGCTTTAGACTCCAGCTGTTTGGTATTAAGACCATAATCGCAACACTGGCTAGTTCCTACAACATTGATAAAATCAACAAGCAGGGCATTAATCACTCTTTGCGTTAATTGTTGATTCTTCTTTAACTGGGCGAGATCTTCTACGGAAAGGTCATTCATATGCCGGTTGCGTTCAATAGAGGCAAGAGCTTGCAGGCGGTATTTTTCAGCTTCTTTTTCCAAAAGATTTAAGAGATCTCCTCTGGTGAATACTTTTTTTAGCATTACTACCCCTTTATTTTTAGTGAGCAGGTTCTATCAAAAAGATAACATTTTTTAGATTAGTTGCAAGTGCAAACTCCACTGGCGTTTGGCACGGTTGAACAAGTTCCCAGATTTCCGTCAGATTTTACGCAAGCGACTTTGCCGGTGCCGTCTGTGGAAATGCCGCCGATTTTTATTTCGCCGCTTAAGTTAAGATCCTGCCAGCGGGCGCTGCCCAGGCCGACATCATAAGCATTGTCAGTCCCCGGGACAATATCGGAATCAAAAGTAGCGGCGCTGACGCGGGCAACGGCGGATGTTAAGGATTTTGTAAATTGCATTTGAGGGTTGGAAGTATTATGGCTTAAAGTGACATCTATCTGCACTGAATCATGCCCTGGATAATTGGTAATTTTTAAGAAAGCCAGTTTGTCTACGGTTACTGCCGAAGTAGTAAGTTCCAGCGGACTGGCGCCTCCTTGTTGAAGCGTCACTTTTCCGTTAGCAACCGTAATTATGGTTGGATCTTTTGCTGAATCCCGCATTTTTAAAGTCAGAGTGGAAGTTACGGCGCCGGCCGCGATATCTATATAACTGGATTCGCGGATTAACCGCTGGATATTGTTGATTACGAAATTTAGCTGTTGGTTGACTTCGGCGGCGGCGTTTTGCTGGTTTTGGATTCGGGTGACGCTTAATAAAATTCCGCTAAAAAGCGAACCAACAATGCCAATGATGGCTGTATAAATAAGAACCTCTAATAAAGAAAACCCGCGCATGTAATTATTATAGCATAGCTGTTAAAAATATTTTTGATATAAACCACCAGTATATTTCTATGAGAATCGCGGTTCTCGCGCTCCAGCGGCGCGAGCCCGCTACGCCTCAGCGCCAAAAGTCCCGCAGGGCGGGACACCAATCTTTTGGCGCTTCCGTAGTTTCTCTACGAAACATACTGGTGGTTTATAAAATAAAAAAGACTCGCAATTGCGAGTCAGTATTTATACTGGTTTTCTAAAAGCGGCTTGAGGGAGATTGCGTGGTAGCAATTTGAAATCGCATTTGGCACAAACGAGAAGCACCTCGACATTTTCATAAAAATATCCGCGTCGATAGTCTGGCTTCCACTTTCCGTGATGTTCAGGATCTGGCTTCAAGGAGTAAGGAATTTTATAACCCCATAATCGTGCTTCCAAACGTCCATGAGATTCATTGTGGTAGCAAGTAGGCACTTTAGTTTTTGGTTTTTGGATCCATCGATTTACGCGCTTAACGATTTCACGGTTTGTCAATTTGGCAGGCATTTTTTCTTATAGTCCAAGGATTCTAATATAGATATTATTTTAGTTATTTTAAGATGTCAACAGCTTGTTTAGGAATAATTATTCGGTATAGCGAGCTACCTGTCTGTCGTGCGGCAACTACGGAGGCGCTAAAAGCTCGGCCTTTTGCGAAGCAAAAGTTTTAGCGCCGAGGCGTAGGCGAGCCGATCCGCTGGAGATCGGCTACGCCGGTGCCGGTAGGCAGATAGGTAGCGAGTCCAACCTTATATTGCCGTAGGGTCAAAGAGTAAAATTAAAATAGTTTTGGCAAGAATTTTAAAATCCAGCCAAAGCGATTGGTTTTGGACGTAATAGCTGTCTAATTTCAGCTCCTTTAAAAATGGCAAGCTGGAGGCGCCGCTTACTTGTGAAAGCCCGGTGACGCCGGCTTTTGCCAGCGGCAGAGTTTTATATTCTTCAGGATAATGCTTGATTTCTTCCGGTTCGTGCGGCCGGGGGCCGATTAAAGATATCTCTCCTTTTAAAACATTGATTAATTGTGGAAATTCATCCAAACGGAATTTCCGAAGAATTTTTCCTATTCGCGTTAAGCGCGGGTCATTTTTGATTTTAAAAAATGGGCCGTCTCTCCGTTCGTTCAGCAACGCTAGTTCTGAATATTTCAAATGATGGGTGTTGGTTTTCATGGTGCGGAATTTGTAAATTTTTATCCGCTTTCCGGCGCTGACCCGGTCTAATTTTACTAAAACCGGACCGGGGGAGTCTAATTTTATGGCAAGAGCAATCAGCGGCAAGAATGGCAGCAGAAAAGTTATCCCCAAAATTGTGCCTAAAATATCAACTAAACGCTTTATAATTTGATAGTACATCTTTCTTATTATACATCAATGAAAGTTGCTTTAGTTCATGATTATTTAAATCAATATGGCGGCGCCGAGCGGGTTTTAGAAACTTTCGCGGAAATTTTTCCCGACGCCCCCATTTACACGCTTTTTTATGATAAAAAAAATACCTTCGGCCGTTTTGAGGGCAGGATAAAAAGCACTTCTTTTTTAAATCAGCCGGCAGTCATTAAAAATCATCGTCCCTTTATTCCGATAATGCCGCTGGCCGCCGCACAGATTAATCTTGGTTCGGAATATGATTTAGTTTTATCTTCCAGCGCGGGATATGCCAAAGGAGTACGTTACAATGGCCATACTTTTCATATTGCTTATTGCCATACGCCGCTTCGCTACGCCTGGGAATTTGATGAATATTTGGATTGGCACCCGATTTTAAAGTTGGCAGCTTCTCCCGCCGCCTGGTATCTGCGCCTTTGGGACCGTTATGCCGGCCAAAAACCGAAAATTATTTTAGCCAACTCCGGCTATATTGCCGGAAAAATAAAAAATTATTACGGCCGGCAGGCAGAAGTTATTTATCCGCCAGTTGATTTAAAATTATTTTATCGCGACCCCAAAATTAAAAAGGGCGGTTATTTTTTAGCGGCTGGGCGGTTTTTGCACTATAAAAAATTTGATTTAGCCATCCAAGCTTTTAATAGGTTAAATTTGCCGCTTCTGATAGCCGGAGACGGGCCGGAGTTGGAAAATTTAAAGAAAATCGCCAAATCACCCAAAATCCATTTTTTGCCTTTTGCCGGCGAATCAGAATTGCGGGCTTTATATAATGGCGCCGAAGCTCTGATTTTTCCCCAAATTGAGGATTTTGGATTGGTAGCCGCGGAAGCGCAGGCGTGCGGCACGCCGGTAATCGCTTATGGCCAGGGCGGGGCCAGAGAAATAATAGAGGATGGCGTAACGGGAATATTATTTCACCAACAAACTGCGGATGAGCTGACTTTCGCCGTTAAAAAATTTTTGTTGTCTTCCTTTGACCCTAATATCATTCGGGAATCGGCCAAGCGGTTTTCTAAAACTAAATTTAAGTCCAAAATTTTCAATATTGTAAAAAATCTGGCTTAGATTAGAATTCCAGCCATGGATAATATTCGTAATTTTTGCATTATTGCCCATGTGGACCACGGGAAAAGCACCCTGGCTGACCGATTTTTAGAAATTACTGGCACGGTGGATAAGCGGCATATGAAGGCGCAATACCTGGACCAGCTGGAATTGGAGCGGGAACGGGGAATAACTATTAAAATGGCCCCTGTCCGAATGAGTTATATGCTGAATGCTGTGAGTTACATGCTAAATTTAATTGACACTCCCGGCCATTCAGATTTTTCTTACGAAGTTTCCCGGGCTCTGGCGGCAGTAGACGGAGCAATTTTGTTAGTAGATGTTACCCAAGGTATCCAGGCGCAAACGCTGGCGAATTTTAACGCCGCAAAAAGAGCCGGTCTCGCGATTATCGGCGCGGTCAATAAAATTGATATTAGCGGCTTAAGTCAGGAAGCGATTAATTCAGTCATAAAGAGTTTAGCGGAATTATTAGGAGTCAGCGAAGCAGAAATCTCCCGGGTTTCCGGAAAAACCGGTGAGGGCGTTCCAGAATTGTTAGAGGCGGTTATTAAAAAAATCCCGTCCCCTAATTTTCCAACTCCAGCGAGGGAAGAGAAAATTTTCCGAGCGCTAATCTTTGATAGTTTTTATCATGAACATAAAGGAATCGTGGCGGCAGTAAGAGTTTTTAATGGCGCAATAAAATCCAGCGAAGACATCCATCTTATTGCTACCAATACGGATTTTAAAATCAAAGAGCTCGGCTATTTCGCGCCGGAATTAAAATTAGATTCCCAATTAGAAAACGGCCAAATCGGTTATATCGCCACCGGCCTGAAAGACCCGGAACTTTTAAAAATAGGCGATACCGTCGTCAGTCGTCAGTCGTCAGTCGTCAGTCAAAGTTTGGCCCTGCCAGGCTATAAAGAGCCCCAGCCGGTGGTCTATGTTTCTTTTTATCCCGAAGACGCGGACGATTATGAAAATTTGAAGAGCGCTTTTGGAAAATTGAAATTAAACGATTCCGCGCTGAAATTTGAAGCGGATTTTAACGAGTTTTTGGGCCGGGGGTTTAAAACCGGATTTTTAGGAAAACTTCACTTTGAAATTACCGCCGAACGCTTGGAAAAAGAATTTCAAGTTGCCACGGTGCATAGTTTTCCCTCGGTTTCTTATAAAGTTAAAATGAGGAATGGCGAATGGCAGATTATTAATAACCCTAAAGATTTCCCCGATGATTATTTGGAGGCAATGGAGCCGATAGCGAAGGTGGAAATTTTAACCCCGATGAACTATTTAGGGGCAGTAATGGGGCTTCAGAATGTATTTCGTTTGGGCAATGTTACCACTGCCAGTTTAGGCAATAATTTATTAGTAACTGCTAATTTGCCGCTTTCGGATTTAATCAGGGATTTTGATGACCAGCTGAAATCAATTTCTGCCGGTTACGCTTCCCTAAGCTATGAAATTTCCGATTATCAAAAAACCGAAGTAGCCAAACTTTCTGTTTTGGTGGCGGAACAAGAAGTAAGCGGTTTAACCCGGATTGTCTATAGGGAAGAAATGGAAAGAGAAGCGCGGAAAACCGTTGAGCGGCTGAAAGATTTGCTGCCCAAACAACAATTTTCCCAAGCGATTCAGGCGGTGGCTGGCGGCCGGATTATCGCCAGGGAAACGATTCCGGCGATGAAAAAATTGCTTGGTAATTTCGGAAAGACCGGTGGCGACCGCACCAGAAAAATGAAACTTTGGAAAAAACAGCGGCGCGGCAAAGAAAAGCTTAAAGAACTGGCTTTAAAATCCAGGATTGAGGTGCCGGCTCGAGTGTTCAAGGAATTGCTTAAGAAGTGATATGATAAAAAGATGAAGCGCCTGATTACTATAATTTTATTTTTAGTATTGGCCGCCTTAATTTATCAGTTTTATCAATTGTACAGCTACCACGGGGAGCTTCAAAAAACCTTTTCTGATTTATCGGTTAGGGTAGCGTCTTTAGGAATGGAAAGTCTTAATTTACAGGCGGATTTCAATTATTTTCAAGAGCCGGAGAATTTAGAAAAAGAGCTGCGGGCCAAATTTAATTATAAAAATCCGGGCGAGAAACTGATTATTGTCGTTCCCTCAAAAACTGAATAATATGTCTTTTAGAACCTCACTTATCTTATTCGTTATTTTTATGCTGTTCGGGACGGGAGCTTATTTCGCGGTACAAAATGGCTGGTATCCGATTGCCCTGGTTAATTTTGATATTCTTACCAAGAAAAGCGTAGAAAAGGATTCTGCCGCGGCTTTCCGCTATTTTCAAAATGCTCTTTTAGCTTCCGGTTCCGACCCCCGCCAATTAGAAAAGCCGGAATCCAGAAAAGAAATCCGGCGGGCTGTTTTAGATAAATTAATTGTTGATTCTTTAATCTATCAAGAACTTCAATCTAAATTTCCGAACGAGTTTCGGGACATCGCGGAAAAAAATATAAACCAATTTGTCCAAAATAATAATAACGTTGAGCAAGGCGCGAAACTTTTGTATGGTTTGGAATGGCCGGATTTCAAGGAGAGGATTTTACTGCCGCAGGCTTACCGGGAAATTCTGGAGGGGCGGATGTTTTTAAATAATGAAAACTTCAGTGATTGGCTGGTCCAAAAAAGGGGATTGGCAAGAGTCATTATTTTTACTCCGGATTTACAGTGGGAAGATAATGGAGTAAAATTACGCTGATAATGGACGGTGCAGGCGCGGGATTAGTATAGTGGTAATACGCAACCTTCCCAAGGTTGAATTGCCGGTTCGATTCCGGTATCCCGCTCATAACGCCTCCTTAGCTCAGTGGCAGAGCAATGCTTTCGCGCGTCCCTCACTCATTCTCGTTTAAAGTATAATCGAAATATGCCAGAGTAGTTCAGTGGCAGAACAGTCGCTTCGTAAGCGATAAACGTGGGTTCAATTCCCGCCTCTGGCTCAAATTTGCGGTAAGCAAATTTGCCCCGCCAACGGCGGGGCGACAAATTTATGGAAAAACCTTTTAAAGAATTAATCGATAAATATGACAAAGGCCACGCGCATATTTCTATTTTTCCGGGGGTGGGAGGAGAAGACGCCAAGGATTGGGCCAATATGCTTTTAAATATGTATGTGAAATATGCCCAAAAACGCGGCTGGAAAGTGGCTTTGATTGATGAGCGGGCAATTGATATAAAAGGAGAATATGCTTATGGAAATTTGCGGCGGGAAACCGGAGTGCATCGGTTAGTGAGAATTTCTCCTTTTGATTCCAAACAGCTCCGCCATACCTCTTTTGCTTTAGTGGAAGTTTTGCCGGAACTGCCGGAATTGGAAGCGAAAAATATCCTGATTCCGCCGGAGGATTTAAAAATAGAACTTTCGCGCTCCAGCGGGCCAGGCGGGCAAAATGTCAATAAAAGAGAAACTGCCGTTCGGGTAGTTCATTTGCCGACTGGCCTGGCGGCGGCATCACAGGCGGAACGCGGCCAATCCCAGAATAAAGAAAAAGCCCTTTCTATTTTAAAAGCTAAGCTTTTTAAGCTGATGGAAGCTCGCCAGGAAAAAGAATTAAAAAATCTCCGCACTCAAGTAAAGCCGGAATGGGGAAATCAAATCCGTTCCTATGTGCTTCATCCTTACCAGCAGGTGAAAGACCACCGCACTGGCGCTGTCAGCCATCAGCCGGATAAAGTTTTAAACGGCGACCTTGATAAGTTTATCAACGCTGAACTACAATAGTATGGTAAGATGATTAGTTTTCAAAACGTTTCCAAAATTTATAATAGCCATTCCATTGCTTTAGACGGCGTTAGTTTTACGATTAAGCCGAATGAATTTGTTTCTGTCGTCGGCAGAAACGGCGCCGGTAAATCAACTATTATCAAACTTTTAATCGGCGAAGAAAAGCCGTCTAAAGGGAGAATTACCTTCGGTCCATACGAAGTTAACAAATTAAAACCGCAGGAATTGCCGATGCTTCGGCGCCAGATTGGAATTGTTTTCCAGGATTTCCGCCTGCTCCCGACCAAAAACGCTTATGAGAATATTGCTTTTGCCCTGGAAGTGGAAGGCCGTCCGCAGTCGGAAATTGAAGAGTTCGTGCCGCAGGTTTTGGATATGGTTGGCCTTTCTAACCGCGCCTATAATTTCCCCGGCGAACTTTCCGGCGGAGAAAAACAGCGGGTGGCGATCGCGAGAGCGATGATTCATCGGCCGGCGGTGATTGTAGCGGATGAGCCGACCGGAAATTTAGACCCGATTAACGCGGCGGAAATTGTAAAATTGCTTTTAAAAATTAATGAACTTGGGACGACCGTTATTTTGGTTTCTCACAATAAAGATATCGTTAATGCCGTCCACCGGCGGGTAATCAGCCTGGATAATGGTAAAATTATAAGAGATGAAGAAAGGGGAAAGTACATATTGGCATAGTCAATAAAAATGATTACAACGTTATACCGCATAATTAAATACGGGATTAATGGGTTTCTGCGGAACAGCTGGCTTTCTATTGCCACGCTGTCGGTGATGGTTCTAGCCCTTTTTGTTTTTTTAAGCCTGATTATTTTTAATGTTTTAACCGCCAATGCCCTTGATATTTTAAAAGATAAAATTGACATCAGTGTTTATTTTCAAGGCGATGTTCCGGAAGATGAAATTTTGAAAATCAAGCGGTCGCTGGAAAGTTTGGCGGAAGTAAAAGCCGCAGAATACATTTCTCGCGACCAAGCCCTGGCTTTATTCCAGGAACGCCACCAAGAGGACGAAACAATCGTTCAGGCAATTAATGTTCTGGAAGAAAATCCGCTTTCCGCTTCTTTGAATATTAAAGCCAAGAACCCCAATGATTATCCGGTAATTTCTTCTTATTTAAATAATGAAAATCTTTCTAAACTGGTTGATAAAGTAACTTATAATCAGAATCAGCTGGTGATTAGCCGGTTAACTACTATCATAGAAACCGTCCAGCGAAGCGGCCTAGGATTAACTGTTATTTTATCCATTATTGCCGTGCTGGTTACTTTAAACACTATTATTCTTACTATTTACGCGAGCCGGGACGAGATTGGCTTAATGCGGCTGGTCGGCGCTTCCAATAAATTTATCCGCGGCCCGTATTTGGTGCAGGGAGTTATTTACGGTTTAATTGCCGCTGTTCTTAGTTTAGTTTTAATGGCGCCGCTGGTTTCTTTTGCCTCTGCTTATGTAAAAGTGTTGATGCCGGAAATGGGCTTGCAAAGCTATTTTTACGGTAATTTACTGAGTTTGTTTGGCTATCAGGCGCTTTTTGGAATTATTTTAGGAGCAGTTTCCAGCTTAATTGCTGTTGGCAAGTATCTTAAAATATAGAACCGTTATAAAAACGGCGCGATACTGCCAAGCAAGCCGATAATCATTATCCAGACTATCAGGTGGGTGATTATTTTTTTCCAGTTAGATTTTAATTTCATACGTGCTATAATTTTAACTGATGAAAAAAAATAGAGCAACGGCAATGCTGGTTGGCGGCGCTGTTTTGCTGGCAGTAGTTTTATTGGTTTGGGGGCGTCTAAATGACCCGAGCCGCGCTTTAGTTAAAAATTGGAAAGCAATCGGCGTGAAATGCCTGCCTCAAGGCCATGTAAATTTAGCCCAGCATATTCACCTCAAGTTAACTGTAAGTATGGATGGCCAATTGGTTGCTGTTCCGGCCAACATTGGCCAAGTCAAAACTTGCATGTCAGAAATGCATACTCATGATACGAGCGGCACAATTCATATTGAATCAGCGGAAGCCGGCACAACTTTCACTTTGGGGCAGTTTTTCCAAGTGCGGGGCGAGCCGCTGGATAAAAATGGTTACCGGTTAACCGCAACCGCAGACGGCCAAAAAATAGAGAACCCCGCGGAGTTTATTTTAAAAGACTCCCAGCAAATAATTTTAGAATATCAAAAGTGAGTGGGGCTCTGTTTTATGATTGCCGAAGTAATTTTATTGGACGGCCAAGTTAAAAATTTTAAGAAAGAAGTGATTAAAAAAGCTCGCCAGTTAGCGGGTTTTTTGCCGAAAAAGGGGACAATTGAGATTTATTTGATTGGCAGCCGGCGGATGAAAATGCTGAATAAGAAATTTCGCGGACA
Organism: Candidatus Harrisonbacteria bacterium; assembly: GCA_016192685.1. Taxonomy (GTDB): domain Bacteria; phylum Patescibacteriota; class Minisyncoccia; order UBA6257; family 02-FULL-45-10c; genus JACPTS01. The sequence continues at coordinate 6,227 of JACPTS010000001.1, read as the reverse complement.
AGATAAGGCGACGAATGTTTTGTCGTTTCAAAAGCCGAAAGGTTTTCCCGGAACTAAGCTCGGAGAGGTGTATTTGGATACCTGGTATATCCGGAAGCATAAAGAAAGTCTTGAGCTAATGCTGGCGCATGGAGTTTTGCACATTTTAGGCTATGACCACGAGAAGAGGAGTGATAGAATTAAGATGGAAAAGAAAGAAAGGCAGTTGCTTTCTAAACTGGTTGTTTAAATTTTATGTCTCAACAATATATTACCGGCCTGGATGTCGGCACCAATAGTTTAAAAGCGGTTATCGGCGAGATTAAAAATGATGGCCAATTGGCGGTCATTAAAATTTTGAAAACAGCATCCGGAGGCATGCGGAAAGGTTCTATTGATGATCTGGCGGAAATGACCCGGGCGCTGAATATTATGTTCAGCGAGATTAAAAAGGTATCGCGGAATGCCATCGGGAATATTTTTGTAAATGTCGGCGGGACGGATATCCATGTCCAATCTTCCAAGGGCATTGTGGCGGTTTCCCGGGTTGATTACGAGATTCAGCCGGAAGATGTTGATCGGGCGGTTCAGGCTTCCCAGGCGGTTAATTTATCGTCGCCCAATCGGATGGTTCTTCATGCCATCACTAAAGAATTTGTAGTTGATGGAGTAGGCGATATCCGGGACCCGCTGGGAATGGTCGGGAATCGGTTGGAGGTAAATAGTTTGATTATTGACGCTTTTTCTCCTTCGGTGAAAAATGTGACTAAGTGCTTGGAAATGGCCGGAGCGTCAATCGGCGGATTGATTTTTTCTCCGCTGGCTGCCAGCCGGGCGGTTCTTTCCAAAAATCAAAAAGAGCTGGGAGTGGCGCTGGTAGATATCGGTTTTGGCACCACCAGCCTTTGCGTTTATGAAGAAAATAAGCTGGTCCATGCGGCGGTTTTTCCTGTTGGCTCCGGAAATATTACCAATGACCTGGCGATTGGCCTTAAAACTTCGGTAGAAGCGGCGGAAGCCGTGAAACTGACTTTTGGTTCGGCTTCCACTCGCGGGATTTCCGGCCGAGAGAATGTTGACCTTAAAAAAATAGATTCTCATGCCCGCCATAATGTTTCCCGGCGGTTTATTGCCGATATCATTGCCGTGCGGCTTGCGGAAATCTTTGAATTTGTTAATAATGAGTTTAAATTAATCGGCAGAGCCGGTAAGCTGCCGGTGGGCGTGGTGCTGGTTGGCGGCGGAGCGAAAATTTCCGGCCTGGTGGATTTAGCCAAGGAAGAGCTGGATTTGCCGGCTCAAATCGGCATTCCGGATTTAACTTCTTTAGATATGCCAAGCGGCGAAGTCAGTTTGCAGGCAGAGGATCCGGAATTTGTTTCGGCAATCGGTTTGGCGCTTTGGGGCAGGGATCGGACGTTTACGGAAGGCGGCGGTAGCTCGTTAAATTGGTTAAAGGAATTATTTAAAAATTTATTGCCTTAATTTTTTAGTTTAGAAGTCATTTATATGAATAAAAAACCCCTTTCAAATTTGAAGCATGAAATGGCAAAAATTAAAGTCGTCGGCGTTGGCGGCGGCGGCGGCAACGCGGTTTCCCGGATGAAGAAAGAGCTTTTTAAGGGCATTGGTTTTATCGCGATTAATACGGATACCCAGGATTTGGAGCTTTGCGATGCCGACGTTAAAATTCATATCGGCAAAAATCTGACCAAAGGTTTGGGTACCGGCATGAATCCGGAACTCGGCCGGCAAGCCGCGGAAGAAACCAGGGCGGAAATCGTGGAAGCGATTAAGGATGCCGATTTGGTTTTTATTACCGCCGGACTTGGGGGCGGCACTGGCAGCGGCGCCTCCGCGGTAATTGCCGAGGCAGCTAAAGAAAACGGCGCTCTGACTATTGCCGTAGTGACCAAGCCATTTTCTTTTGAAGGCGCCCAGCGTTCCCGGATTGCCCAGGAAGCGCTGGTGAAATTGAAAGATAAGGTGGATACGATGATTGTCGTGCCTAATGACCGTATTTTTACGGTTATTGAAAAAGACACTACTTTGATAAAAGCCTTTGAAATTGTGGATGATATTTTGCGCTACGCGATTCAGGGAATTGCCGAACTTATTGCCATGCCGGGAATCGTCAATGTGGATTTCGCCGACGTGAAAGCAATTATGGAAAATGCCGGTACTGCCTTGGTTGGCATCGGGCTTGGCTCCGGCCAGGATCGAGCCACCACGGCCGTGGCTCAGGCAATTAACTCACCGCTTTTGGAGGTTTCCATTGAAGGAGCCAAAGGCGTGCTTTTCGGAGTTTCCGGCTCGCGGGATTTACGAATGAATGAAATCAATGAAATTGCGAGAACTATTTCCGAAGCCGTGGATCCGGCCGCCAAAATAATTTTCGGGGCTTACCATGACCGCAATATGAAAGCCGGCCAAATTAAAGTGACTATTGTAGCTACCGGATTCAGCGGAGCGCCTTATAAAACTTCTGGTACGGCGTTGGCTAATCTTTTTAACGCTCCGCCGGAGAAAAAACCGGAATTAACGGTGAAAAGGGAGCCGGTGGAAGAAGAATTAAAACCAGCCAGGCCGAAAGCGGAACTTAATAAAAAATCCGATGTCTGGGACATTCCGGCTTTTTTAAGAAAGAAAAAGAAATAGTCACTCGGTCATTTTTACAAACCAACCGGTATATTTCTATGAGAACCGGCGTCGTTCGCTTCCAGCGAGCGAACGCGCCTACGCCTCGGCGCAAAAATCCCGCTTTGCGGGAACCAATCTTTTTGCGCCTCCGTAGTTTCTCTACGAAACATACCGGTTGTTTTGTTTAATAAAAATAGCCTCGCTTAAGTTGTCATTGACTCCTTCAAGATAGCGAGAAATTGATTTTGTTTCATGAATGCATTATAATATAATTAAGAAAATAAAAAAATGTCAGAAGAAAAAAATACCCCAATTACTCCTGAAGAAAAAAAGGAGGAACAACTTGAAATTGTAGTTCGTAATGGTGCATTGATTAATTTGAAATCATTAGCTACTCGTTTTAATATTCCACAAAATGATTTGAAATCGGTTATTGCTAAGGCATTACGACTTTTGAATACAGTAAAAGATGATAAGGTTATTATAGAAGATAAGAATGGTAATGGGCGTTTTAATTTAGATATAGATAAAATTTAAATTATTTATGTCTAAAAAAGAACCTCAAATTCTTGAAGATGCTCCTATTGAAGTAAAATCTGCTCTTAGTAGGGCTGAAAAAAGAGAAGACACGAGAAGCAGTATTGCCCTTTCCTACGTCATCGGTTATCTGATTCTTGTTTTCATAATTTTGATAAGAGGTTGGTGGCTTGGAATCAATGACTTGAAAGACCTGCTCGTTACACTTTCTGGCATTTTGTCCGGTCCACTCGGTTTCATAGTCGGCTACTATTTCAAATCGGAATCAAACAACGATTAAAGAAAATAAATCCCGAAATCATTTTCCGCCAGCAATGGCGGTTTATTGTCATTCATTATGTCCCGAAGGGATAGCTGTGAAGATATCCACAGAAAAATTTGGAGCCGCCACGCCGCCGTAGTAAAATAGAATTATCATGGTGGCAAAAAATTCTTCTTACAAATTAACCGACCAAGAAATAAACGCTTCCTTCTCGGAGAACGCGCTTAAAATGATGAGGAAGCGTTTTTTGTTGCAAAAAGAAGACGGTTCGCAGGAAACTCCCGTAGAAATGATGCGCCGAATTTCCCGGGCGCTGGCGGAAGTGGAGCGGGACTACGGAGCCAGCGACGCGGCAATGCATCAAACCGAACAAGATTTTTTTGAAGTGATGGCAAGAAAGGAATTTACGCCAGCCGGCCGCACCATTACTAATGCCGGCGCTCCCACGGCGCTTGTGGCAAACTGCATTGTTTTGCCAATTCGCGACAGCATGGACAGCATTTTTCAAACTTTGAAAGACGCGGCGCTTCTTCAGCAAGCCGGCTCCGGATTAGGATTTGCTTTTTCAGAACTTCGTCCAGCCGGGATGCCGACTAAGCGTTCCCGTGGGGTCTCTTCCGGCCCGATTTCTTTTTTGGAAGTTTATAATCAGGCTTTCGGAGTGATTAAACAGCAGGGAAGGCATGGCGCGAATATGGCGATTTTCCGGGTAGACCATCCGGATATTTTGGATTTTATTAATTGCAAGCGCGTAGAAGGGAAAATCAGAAATTTTAATATTTCCGTGGCGTTAACCGACGAATTTATGGAAGCGGTAGCGAATCGTCCGGATGAGTTATGGCTGGCGAATTGGCGGGGTGAAAAAATGAAGCCGCATAAAGTTCTTCGGGCTAAAAATGGCTCGGTGACCGGCTACGAGGAAATTGATATCACTGCTAAAGAATTATTTGATTTAATTATTGATGCCGCCTGGACTAATGGCGAACCCGGCACTTTTTTTATTGATACTGCCAACCGATTTAATCCCTTGCCGCGATTTAGCGACATTAAAGCTACGAATCCTTGCGGAGAACAGCCGCTTGGCGCTTACGATGTCTGCAATCTCGGCTCAATTAATTTAGCCGCCCTTGCCAATGGCCGGGAGATTGATTGGAATCGCTTGGCTTTTGTGACTCGGACGGCCATCAGGATGCTGGACAATGTGATAGACCGCTCTAATTTTCCGGTAGCCAAGGTTACTGAAACAATGAAAGCCAATCGCCGCATTGGTTTGGGAATAATGGGGTTCGCCGATTTACTCTACCAATTAAATGTTAAGTATAATTCTCCGGAAGGTTTTGTTTTTGGGGAAAAAGTAATGGCTTTTATCCAGAAAGAATCGGAAAAAATGTCTGAAGAATTAGCGGAAAAAAAAGGAGTATTTCCGAATTATAATTTAAGCGTATTTTCCGACAGGGGCGTGAAGCGCCGCAATGCCGCGCTGACCACAGTTGCGCCAACCGGCTCTATTTCCATGATGCTGGACACTTCCAGCGGGATTGAGCCGAATTTCGCGCTTCTTTATACAAAGCAGGATAAAGATGGCCACCAATATCATTATTTTAATAAATATTTCCGGCAGGCGCTGAGAGAGCAAGGAATTAATTTAGAAAAATTAGAAGAAGAATTGGTAAAAACCGGCAGTATCCAGCATTTGGATTGGCTGCCTAAAGCTCTGAAAGACACTTTCGTAGTTTCTATGGATATGTCCGCGGAAGACCATATTGGCATTCAAGCGGCGTTCCAAAAAAACGTCGATACTTCAATTTCTAAAACTATTAATTTTCCTAACAGCGCCACCAGAGAAGATGTCGCTAGGGGCTATATTTTGGCCTGGAAGAGCGGCTGCAAGGGCTGCACGGTTTATCGGGAAGGAAGCCGGACAGTGCAGATTTTAAATCTTGGCAATGGCGAAAATATAATTTCGCCTACGGAACTTGGGGAAGGGATGGAAAAAGCAACTGCTAAAGCTTTGGAAAAACTGGTTAAGGAAACCCCTAAATTTTCTCCGAAACCCCGGCCGGAAGTGCTGACGGGCCAGACTTACAAAGTAAAAACCGGCTACGGAAATCTTTATGTAACTATTAATAATGATGAGAATGGCGAGCCGTTTGAAATCTTCGCGACCATCGGAAAAAGCGGCGGATTTTTCCAGGAACAAAGCGAGGGCATTTGCCGCTTGATTTCCTTGGCGCTTCGCGCCGGCGTTAGCGTGGATGATATTATTCAGGATTTGAAGGGGATTCGCGGTCCGATGCCGGTGATGACCAATAAGGGGACTGTTTTATCTTTGCCGGATGCCATCGGCCAGATTTTAGAAGAACATATGAAATATTTACGCGGGGAGATACCAAAATTGGAAGCAGCCAAAACAGAGACTTTAGAAGAGCATATGAATAAAGAAATGCCGGTCGCTGTTCCGGCAGCTGTTAAAACTTTTTCTAAGAAAAAATCCATCGCCGATTTTGGCATGATGCCCGGCTGTCCGGAATGCGGAAATTTGCTGGAGATGGCAGAGGGCTGCATGTCCTGCAAGGCCTGCGGGTTCTCAAGGTGTATTTAAAATGAAGCCACTCCACTTGAAGCTAATTAAGTAATTAAAAATTAGTGATAACATACCTTGCAATGCTGTAGCCGACAATAATCGCACCGATGAAAAATGATGTAATCCAAAATAGCTTGAACTTGAATTTATAGAGAAGATAGACAACGCCCAGCAAACTTCCTATTGCCGTGATATTGTCGGTCAGAAAAAAGTAGTTGGTAAACA